>JAJEDB010000043.1 GCA_022821725.1 Candidatus Poribacteria bacterium
TGGGTCTGGGTGAGTTTGACGCGAGCCGCCCGGGCAGCCGGTCAAACGATTTATCAACTCAAAGAAAGTTTACTTGATGATTACATCCGACAACAACTTCAAAAACCTGCTATTTCTATCAATATTGCGTAAGTCCTAAAGGATTTATGCTCTGTGGCGAGTTTATCCTTAAGGATGAGATCTTTGAGGGTAAAACGTTCGTTGAGGATATCCGCTAAAGTCTGATCGGCGTTCGGGATATCGGTAATGTCTTCAAAGTAGTTTGGATCTCTTCGGTGGTAGTGCGAAATCTGTTGTCCGTTTGTCCACACAGCAATGGGCGCGCCAGTGGCGTTGCAGTAAGAACGGAGTTGTGCCTTACCGTCTTGGAGTTTCGGCTTTTTGACTTCAACGATAATATAGGGGGTATCGACTCTGTCTTTGTCGAGGATAACAATGTCGGCGCGTTTCTTTTCTCTACCGAAGTTGACAAGGTGTTCAAACCGCAAACGCTCACGCGGATAATGATACCGATTCAGGAGGCGTTCTACATACAGTTGACGGATAAGTTCTTCAGGCTTTAGTTGGACTGCTTTTCCTCGAATGGGACAGTAGGTGATGGGTCTTTTTTTCCCTTCTATCCTTTGACATAAGCCCTGAATTTCAGATGTGTTGAACAGGTCAAGGCGGTAATTGCTGTCTCCGAGTATTGTTTGAACGATGTCAGGTTGTGCCATAGTTTTCTCTGTTGGTTAAGCTTGGATAAGCCGCTGTCTCTCAAGTTCTTCTATTCTCCGTCGGAGTGTCTCGATTTCTTCTTGTTGGTCGCGGAGTGCTTTAATTTCTGCTGCTTGTTGGTCGCGATTCCGGTTGTATTGATAAACAATAATCCCCATTGGCACCGCAACGAAGGTGATAATAGCAACGATGAGCGCAATAATTAAATGGCCTTGGAAGTTTATACGCTCCCGTAAATCCGTAATACGGTCTCCTAAACCCGTAATACGTTTTCCTTGCCCTTCACTTTCAGACGTAATGCGTTTCTCCAACCGGACCTCAACTTCATCTATACGCTTCCCCAGCCGGACCTCAACTTCATTGACAATCTGGCGAATTTTCTCTAAATCCTCAACACTTAATTCACCAAACACAGAAGGGCTGAAGCACAAAAACCCCAGGATGACCAGAAACGGTCCTAACATTTTCATTAGCAGGTTCTCCATACACTTCAGAATAGATTTTCTACACTTTACGAATTATAGCACAGCTGCCGAGTATTCGCAACAAAATGCTTATCCTCAGAAACGTGGAAAAGATACAGCGACTATATCCATCGTCATCGCGACGAGCCAGTGAATTACTGCGCCGTAGATGAACGAACGCGTTTCCAGTGCCAGCACACCGAGCAATACACCCGCAATCACAGAACCGATTGCCTCCGGTAAGGGTTTTGCGTAATGCATCACCGCAAAAGGAATCGTCTGAATTAAGAGAGTGTAGTTCCCGAATTTCCGTTCCAATCCGAAAAGCATAAACCCACGGAAGAAGAATTCCCACGAAAACATGTAAACACCATACGCGAGTTGATACGGGAGGAACGCCTGCCAACTGCTTGCGATCGCCTTACAAAGTGGATACTTTGCTACGAAAGGCGGATACACGATAACGGCGAGAATCACCACAGGTATCATCAGGAACCACGCGATTCCTGTCACACCCCATCCAAGTTTCTGATGCCCGAGTTGGAATCCATAGTCCTTCAACCGCGCTTTTGTTCCAAATTGCGCAACAAGCACAGGCGCGAGCAGTAAGGTGAGTGCCGTCGTCAGAAACCAGTAATAGTAGGAATGGCTCTCTATCAATGGGAGGTCGATAAAGTATTCTGCGAAGTGTTGCCTGAAAAAACTCCGTCGGCTGTAATACCTGTGCAACGTTAGCAGGAGCCCAGAAGCAAGTAGAATAACAGCCGCCTGTTGTTCCCAACCGCGTAGATATTTCTCTTTTAAGTTTTGGAAATGGGAATACATACTTGACATCCAGTCTGTTTTGGGGTATTATATCGCGAACAGCACAAATTTGCAATAGCCAGCGAAGGAACAGGATGTTTGCCCCTCATCAGATTCATCGCATTCTAATCATAAGACTTGCGCCACTCGGAGAAACCGTTCTCACAACACCCGTCATTCGTGCCTTACGCCAACACTTTCGAGATGCCTATATCGCTTATATGGTAGCCCCGACACGAGAGGCGTTAGTGTCCGCAAATCCACATCTGAACGAGGTTCTTACGTATCAAACCTCCGTGCCGAAACTCATCTACCAGATGGCTCGACGAAAATTCCAAATGGCGGTTGTGCTGCAGCCGACGTTCCGTCTCGTTCTTCACACATTTCTTGCGAGAATCCCGTTCCGTGTTGGCTTCAAAACGAACGCTGGTGGAAAGAAATTGCTGAATCTCGCAGTTCCGAATAATACAGCGCAGCATGAAACGGAGCGGTATCTCGATGTGGTTCGTGCCTTGGGTATTGAAGCCGTGAACACTGAACCGGAAGTATTTGTGGATAGGGCAGGCAAGGCGTGGGTGAACAATTTTCTTGAAGATCGAGAACTGAATGACGGCAGCCCCATTATCGGTCTCAATCCGGGTGCTGCGACAGTCTATCGCCGATGGCATGCATCAAACTTTGCGACCCTTGCGGATCGATTACATGAAACATACGACGCACATATTATTATCACGACTGGACCGCGCGAAGGTGAATTATCGGATCAGGTGGCGGACGCGATGTCACATTCACCCATTATTGTCAATCAGGCGACCCCGATGCAACTTGCGGCACTTTTGCGACGGTGTAATCTCTACATCAGCAACGATACGGGACCGATGCACCTCAGTACCGCTGTGAAAACGCCGACGATTGCCCTGTTCGGTGCCTCTAACCTCATCCAGTGGGCACCGCCGTGGGACAGACACGCCGTGGTCGCGCGCAAAGGGTGTTCGTTTATGAAAACACTGTCGTCCAGAGAATGGGACGCATATCCCGATCGCGCACACGAAAATCTTGAGGCGATTACCCCAGATACGGTTATGGCAGCAGTCGAGGAACTCAAATGGTGAATTCTGAACGCACTTCAGTCGAAGCATTAGACGCACAACACATCCAAAATTGTCTGACCGACATTCGGGGTAGAATGTATCGGCAGGCACTCCTGCAGACGATCACGTCCACGCTCCTCTGTGGGCTGGTGCTGCTTGTGGTGTTGTTCTTTCTGAACCGAGTGATTCCCCTACCGATCCGACTGCTAAGTGTGAGTGGGGTTATCAGTTTTGTCGCGGTGGCTGTCGGTGTATGTCTCAGTGTCAAACATCGTCAGGATTTAGACACCGTCGCGCGGGCTGTTGACGAAAAAATGGGACTCAGCGAGCGTCTCGGGACGGCGTTTGGATCGATGCGAACCGATCCCCAAAGTGAATTCGCACAACTCCAAATTCGAGATGCCGCAGCGACTGCGACAACCTTAGATGTTGTAAAAGTAAGTCCATATTGTCTCCCAAAGTTCGTGAAATTCTTTCCGATTCCGCTGCTGTTGATTGGGCTATCCTTCACTATTCCCCCTTTCTATGAGGTGCCGCAACCCCTGACGCATTCGCAGCAACAGGCGTTAGATAGAATCATTCAAAATCTTGAAGGAGAACACGTTGAGAATTTGGACTTAAAGCGTCAGGTGACCGATACGATGAAAGCGTTGAAAGCGGCATCGAATCTCAACACAGCACAAAAACATCTCAGCGACTTAAAAAAAGAGATCTGCACGCAGCGATCAGAACAAACTGCCATTGCTGAAGCAGTAGAAGCGAGTCAAAGCTTTCGCGGTATGGATGCCGATCAACTCGCTGCAGCACTGGAAAACCTCACTGAACAGGCTGCGATACCATCGGAACTCCAAGCGGAACTTATGGAACTCTTCGAACGTTTGGCTGAAGATCTACCAGAGGGAGCGCTCAATGATTCACTGAACCAGATTCAGGGACAAGCCGTCACACCGGAGACATTGCGAGACATCATTGCTGCCCTTGAGCAGATGGAAAAGTCGTCCGATCTTGCGGAATTGGAGGCACACCTCACGGCAAACCAAAAGGAACTGGCATTGGCGACGCTTGAAACGCAATCCGCAGGCGGTGGAATTGCGAATAGCGATGGCGGACCTGGACAAGATGCGGGGAACCGCGAGGTTGAGGGAACTCGTGAAGGTTCGTCAAATTCCGATTCATCCTCAGCATCACAAACAGCCGAATCAGGCGGCATGACGAGTGAAACGGACCAACCAGATGCTACCACACCCCTGACAGGTGCGGAAACCCCCACCTTTCAGGTTAACGGAGAAGAGTTGACCCTGACGACGGGTGCATCTGGCACTGCGGAAGGTGTCTCTCGTGTCTTCACGGGTGCGGTAACCGACGACGCGCCTGCCTATCTACCCTTTGCCGATGTCGTCCTCAACGCGTCACGTGCGTATGCTGCAGCCGTAGAAAATAACCGTATTCCTGTCCGATATCAGACACAGATTAAATCTTACTTAGAGGCAATTTCGACAAAAAATGAAAAAGAGCGTCATTAAAATTCTCATTACGGTTGGGGTCGTTGCGACTGTTTATCTCGTGTTGAGAGCCTACGGCGTAACAGACGACATTCGTTTAGAAAACGTCCCGAAAATCAAAACATGGGTAGAAGGTTTTGGAAGAATCGCGCCCTTCGTCTACATCGGGCTTTATCTGGTATCCACTGTCTTTTTCCTCCCCGGTGCCCCCGTAACTATCTTGGCAGGTTTCGTCTTCGGACCCCTGTGGGGCATCTTTTACGCGTCCGTGGCTTCGATTATCTCTGTCTCCGTTGCTTTTCTAATTGCCCGCTATGTTGCCCGCGACCTCGTTGAAGGTTGGGTCAAAGACAATGCACAATTCCGGAAAATAGATGAACAGGTTGAAGAACAGGGCTGGCGTATCGTGATGTTTACACGCGTGGTCCCGATTTTCCCATTCAATCTCCAAAACTATGCCTACGGGTTAACCAGTATTCGGTTCCCCACTTATGTACTCGTCTCCGCTATCTTTATGTTGCCGGGGACGGCAGTGTTTGTCCAACTCGGTGGGGCATTTGTGAGGGGTGAGGGCAATATTTGGAAGACGCTCCTCTATCTTGGAATCGCTGGCGTGCTGCTGCTCTTGCTATCTTTGATTCCGAAACTCCTACGAAAATATCAAACGAAATTGTAACGCAGAGAAACCGACGGAAGAGTTACGTTACGGACACTTCTGAATTAACACCGCCACCGCAGCCAACGCCTCTGCCCGGGTTCGGATTTCGCCATCAAATTGACGGTCCTCAATCTCCTTCAGCAGCACTCCAATTTGCGTTCCTTCTTTCAAATGGAATTCCTGAATCAGATCGTCCCCTGTAATGAGTCTCCCCTGTTTGCAGATAGGTAGAATGTGTTCATAGTAAGTATCAGCAATCTGTTTTAGAATTGCCGAATCCATCGGATACACTGCCGCTGAATATAGAAGAATTCCCCACCAATCGGAGGCATGATTTCTCAGGAAGTGGTTTATCTGTTTCCGTGTCAATTGAGGGATTATGTTTTTTAGTGTCGCGCTCCCTGAGATGAGGCATTCCATAAACTGCCCCGCCTTTCGACTGAATCGGAGGCGTTTACCGATATCCCCCACATTGTCTCCCAAGAGTAGACTCAATTTGATGAGCGAGTGCCTATCGGTTTCTACGCTGACTTTCTCTCGAAGATAGCGTTCAATTTCCTTGCGGTAAGATTGCAGGAACGGAGGAATTGGATTCTCCTCGAAGGTCTCAAGGGCGGTCAACGTCCGAGGCGTCTCCTCGATGTTCGGAACGACCTGTGCGAGGAGTCCGGACGCTTCCATTTGTTGTAAATATGGGTGTGCCTTCTTAACGTGAAAAATTTTCATCAGTTCGTCTCGACATCGTTCCCCCGCTACATCAGACAGCATCGACCTATGGGCTGTTACGAGATCGATTGCCTCTTGGGAGATATCAAAATCTAACTGTGCTGCGAATCTATAAATCCGTAGGAGCCGCACCGGATCCGCTATCACCACCTGCTCGCTCGGAAATCGGAGCATGCCTGTCTTTAGGTCTTTCATACCACCGCATGGGTCGATTACCCGACAGAGGATTTGTTCGCGTGCCATAATTGTAAAAGTTTCCACACTTTCAAGCGCAATTGCCATAGCATTAATTGTCAGGTCCCGCAGACGTAAATCGTCAGTGAGTGATGCGGCTCGGAACTGTGCGAAATCCATACTGAGCTGCGGAGATTGTGAAGAGCTGCCCGGCTTAACAATCACGCGGGCTGTGGGCGGATTTTCTTCCAAAGCGATAGCGATTGCTCCGATAGTGGCTGCGAACGCTTTCGCGAACTGGATTGCATTAGAAGCCAACGTAAAATCAATATCTGTCGTCTGCCGTCCGAGCAACAAATCCCGCACACTACCTCCGACGAGATAAAGCTGCACACCTCGCTCTTTTGCGAAAGTTGTGAGTGCCCGCAGGATCGGGTCATCAAAGAATTTTTGGAAGGATTGGGTAGTTGTGTTCATTGGTTAACTCGTGCCTTCCGGCGTTGTGCTTTTCGCGAACGAAACAAGATCCCATCCAGATGAAGATGCGTTGCGTACCCGATAAAACTTGCTACATAGAACGGAAAACCGCTGCGGATCGCCCCCATAAGTCCTTCCCACTCTCGCAAGGCAGTGAGTGCGTCTATGAGCGTCCCATTTGTCTCCCACTCTGAATATGCGGCATAAATCGGTATTAACAGAAACACACCGGGTAGCAAAATCATCGTAACTTTGGCATGTGTCCACCCCCGATGTTTGCTCATAATTGGGAGCATCGCGAATAAGCCCAGCAGCGCCGATTCCAGATACTTTTGAAAAAAAACGATCAAGACTACGTTCAGCGCAAAGAGGACGGTATAAAATATTTTTTGACTCTTGCTCTTAATATCGACATCTGGCCACAATCCAAACAGGACTGCCACAACAAAACAGCCGATAATTTTCACAATATCTCTCACCGGCGGAATTGTTGGATTCCACTCCTGTGGCACAGTATCATAAAGGATTGGAACGGCGAAGGTGGTAATAAGTGAGAGGGTGAAAAAAGCACTATAAGCGACTAATCCACCGATCCAGTGTTCGCGGAACATGCTCATGGCAAATAGTATAGCATATTTATCACCCGAATAAAAATTACTTTTTACCCTATCCATAGGCGGAGAGCACTTGGATTTAATTTGACTTTCAGCGCAGAATATGATACAATTATGTCATAATCTATGCGAAAGCCTTTAGATTTCCCAATTGGCTTGACGAAAAAAAGGAAAACGGGTATTATGTAACAATAGAGGTGGATGGGAGAGAATTGATACCCCGTTGCTTCGGCATCGGTAGGGTCGTAAAACGCAGTCCTTGGAATTCAGGTGAGGTCTTCGTCCTCGATTTATCTATTCCTGTCAACTGTGTACTACGACATCACAGAAACCGCGAAGACCTCTATGAGTGGGAGTATCGCGTTTTTTTATTTTTTATATTATATGTTGGTATGACAGCAGCCGAGAAAAACTCCATTATCGAGATGTTAGCCCCGATGCTTGACATTGATGGTATCGAACTTGTGGATGTTGAAACACATTCCAAAACGCTGCGCCTCCTCATTTACAAAAGGGATGGGCTTTCGGTGGCGGATTGTCAAATGGTGAACCAGGTCGTCCGTCCGATTTTAGAGGTTCATGCGCATTTAGCGAACTATGCTCAGTTGGAAGTGGCTTCTCTCGGCATAGACCGACCCTTACGAACTGCTAAGGATTTTCAGCGAAATTGTGGGCGGACCGTTCAGATAGAAATCATCGCCCAAAATGGCCACACGCGTCAGATACAAGGCACTGTTGTAGAGGTACACCCTGAAGAAGTCGTCTTAACACAGGCGGATGGGAAGGACATCTCCGTTAAAATTTCGCACATTCTCAATGCCCGTATACACCTGAAATGGTAGAGAACAAGCGCCAGAGACACACTGCCACTATAAAAAGATGGAAAGGAGCACGCGGACTGTTGATACAGGACGACGCTTGCCACCCTGTATAGTAAAAAGAGACCGCGGACATCAATTATTATGTTAGAGAACCTCCAAAACGCTATACGTCAATATACTGCCCAAACAGATTTACCTGAAGAGGTGATCGTTGAAGCGATAGAGGAGGCGTTGTATGCCGCCGCGCGCCGCGTTTACGGGGCTGATGCCAACGTTTCTTTTGAAATTAATTTGGAGAAAAGCGATATACGCTGTTATGTCCCGAAAAAAGTCGTTAATATTATGCGCGATTACTCGACAGAGATTCCGATTGAGCAGGCGGCGCAACTTCAAGCGGACGTTGAAGTCGGGGAGATACTGGATGTCCAAATTCCCCCAAGCGAGTTTGGACGGATTCAGGCGCAGTTAGGGCGGCAAATCCTTCTCCAAAAAATCAAGCAAGCGGAGCGAGAAAAGATTTATCAAGAGTTCGCGGAACGCGAAGGCGAAATTGTTACGGGATACGTTCAACGTTTTGAGCGGGGTGGCGTTATTTTGGATCTTGAGCAGACGGAGGCATTTTTACCCCCTCGCGAGACGCCGCGTTCTCACACCTATGAGCGTGGTAAACGCTTACAATGTCTAATTCTATCTGTGAAGAATGAGATGCGGGGACCTCCGATTATCGTATCTCGGACGCATCGGGATTTGGTATCGATGTTATTTGAGCAGGAGGTTCCTGAAATTTATGAAGGTCAGGTTCAGATTATGGCGGTCGCACGGGATCCTGGGAATCGAGCGAAAGTAGCCGTCAGGGCAACAGAAGAAGGTATTGATGCCGTAGGCACGTGTGTGGGTGTCAAAGGGATACGGGTCCAGACGATCGTCGGTGAACTTGATGATGAGAAAATAGATTTACTGGAATGGAGTGAAGATCCCAGTGTCTTTATTGCGAATGCGCTGGGGGCTCGAGTTGGTGTGCGTAGGGTTGAGTTGAATAATGAAGATCAGAGTGCTCTTGTGATTGTCCCGGACAATCAGTTGTCTTTAGCGATTGGGCAACGCGGACAGAATGCGCGACTCGCCGCGAAATTGACGGGTTGGAAGGTTGACATAAAGGGTGAATCTGAAGATACGGTTTCGATTAATGAACTCTTTAAACCGGAAGGTTCTGATGAAACACCTGAGCAAGCCCCAGACAGTCAGGTAACTGCCGATGTGCCGGATTCAACAGAGGACGTTGAGATAGACCCAGACGCGGATGCTTTTGAAATCGAGGCGGCAGCACCTAACGCCGAGGAGATAGAGAAGGACACATCTACCGCTTCTGAGGACGATGGTTTTGATACTGAGGATGATGGCTTTGATACTGAGGACGATGGTTTTGATACTGAGTGAGTCTCAAAAGTAGGTGAAGTCATTGAGGGATGTTATCCGCACTTGCATCGGATGCCGTGGAAAATTGCCGCAGAAAGTATTGATTCGGTTCCTCTGTCAAGCAGATGGACAATTGCGAATCGATAGGCAAAAGAAGTTAGGTGGGCGTGGGGCTTATGTTTGTCTTTCGCAAGACTGTATTCAGAAGGCTTTCAAGTCTCCCAAACGGATTAATTCTGTATTACGTGTGCAACTGGCAAGTGAGAATATAGTGCAGTTTGAACAGATGCTTCTTCAAGAAATCCAAAAGTCTATGGGTACATAAGGAAGAAAAGGAGATATTACTATGGGCAAAGCCCAACGCCGGCGGGGAAATCCCGCCAAACGGAGTCAAGAGGAAAACCAAGTCCCCGGTACGCGTGTTTATGAATTGGCAAAAGAATACAACCTAACAAACAAGGAACTTATTGCGCTACTTGAGGAACATGGCGTTCGCGTTAAAAACAGAATGAGTGTTCTTGATCCGGACACCGTCTCTCTTCTTGAATCAGAATTGGCTGCCGAACCGGTCAAAGCCCCCGTCTCTGCGTCCGAAGACGCTGTTGAAAACGCCGCAGCGCCGGAAGCCGCTGCGACAACCGATAGTTTGCAGGTTGTGGAAGGCACGACTGTTGCTGACCTCGCAGCCGTGTTAGCGTTGCAACCTTCAGTGTTGATTATGCGTCTCATGAAGTTAAAAGTAATGGCTAATATCAATCAGCGGCTTGATTACGATACACTTGTGATGCTATCGGAACATCTGGGTTTTGAAGCAGTTAGGGCGAAGACGCTCGAAGAAGAACTGCTGACTGAGATACCGGATGACCCGGAATCTTTACAACCTCGAGCCCCGGTTGTCACAATCATGGGACATGTCGACCACGGTAAAACCTCTCTTTTAGACTCTATTCGTCAATCAAATATCAGTGAATCTGAAGCGGGTAACATAACACAACATATTGGAGCGTATCACGTAACATTAAAAGGGGGGAGTATCGTTTTCTTGGATACACCCGGGCACGCCGCTTTTACTGCAATGCGAGCGCGCGGGGCGCAAGTGACCGATATTGTCGTTCTCATTGTCGCAGCTGACGACGGCGTCATGCCTCAGACAATTGAAGCGATCAGTCACGCGAAAGCCGCAAAGGTTCCCATTGTCGTCGCAATTAACAAAATAGATGTCCCCGGGGCACGTTCAGACTACGTCAAGCAACAATTGGCAGAACAGGATCTCCTAACAGAGGACTGGGGTGGACAAACAATTTGTGTTGAGACTTCCGCTATAGATGGAACAGGCATTGACTTTTTGCTTGAGATGCTCCTATTGGAAGCAGCACTGTTGGAGCTCAAAGCGAACCCGAGTAAGCCAGCACGGGGTGTTGTGATTGAAGCACAGGTTGACAAAGGGCGCGGTGCCATCGCAACCGTTCTCGTCCAGTCGGGTACATTGAGGGTTGGTGATGTTTTTGTTTCAGGTAGGTATTCCGGAAAAGTTAGGGCAATGATGGACGATTTCGGGAAGCGGATGAAAGAGGCTGGCCCGTCATGTCCCGTTGAAGTGCTCGGTTTTACGGGTGTCCCAGAAGCAGGTGACCGATTCTATGTCGTTGAGTCCGATAAGGACGCACGTACTATCAGTGAAGCCCGTCAGGACCAATACCGCAATGAAAAACTCGGGGCAAATAGCCACGTCAGTTTGGATAATCTCTTCCAACAAATTCAGGAAGGCGAGATTAAAGAATTGAACGTCGTTCTTAAAGGCGATGTGCAAGGTTCCGTGCAAGCCGTTGCCTCATCACTACTCGAGTTGAGTACCGATGAGGTTAAGATTAACATCATTCATGAGGCGGTCGGCGGGATCACTGAAACCGACATTTTGCTTGCCTCCGCTTCTGATGCCATTGTCGTCGGCTTCAACGTTCATCCTACGACGGAGGCGGTCCAGGCGAAAGAGACGGAGGGGATTGATGTCCGGACCTACAACATCATTTATAATCTCATCTCCTATATTCGTTCAGCCATGGAAGGCCTGCTTGATCCTGAGGTCCGAGAAGTCGTTATCGGACGGGCGGAGGTCCGTGAATTATTCAAAGTCCCACGCCTGGGTTTGGTTGCCGGTAGTTACGTCAATTGGGGACGCATTTCCTTTAATCAACCCCTGCGTATACTTCGCGATAATCGATTGATTCACGAAGGTAAAGTTAATTCGCTTCGCCGGTTCAAAGATAATGTCAATGAGGTGCAAGCGAACTACGAATGTGGAATAGGGATTGAAACGTTCGATGATTTGAAAGTCGGGGATGTCCTTGAATGCTACGTTTACGAACAAGTGGCACGCTCGCTTTCCTAAATGGATTCTCTTCCGATAGTTACGTATTTTTATAAGGGGTGCGGTTGTGAATCGCACCCACAATTGACTGACACATTCATGCATATCGGTGTTTGTAAAATTCGTCTCCGAATCCCGGAAAGTCACTCGCTGAAAGCGAAACGTCGGGTTGTCAAAAGCCTCATTGCGAGACTTAAGAACCGCTTCAACATCGCCATCGCTGAAGTTGAAGCCTTGGAGGCACATCAGTTCGCCATATTAGCTGCCGTTTCAGTTTCCAACGATGCTGTCCATCTGAATAAGGTCATCTCACATCTCATCACTTTTGTTGAGACGAATGTAGAGGCTGAATTAGTAGATTACGAAACGGAGTTTTTCTTTTGATAAAGTTTGCAAACCAAAACGTGCTGCAAGAGGTAGAATGGATATGATAGAGAATAGACGACAAGATCGGGTAGGTGCCCTCATTCAGCGAGAATTAAGCGAAATTATCCAACGTTCTGTCAAGGACCCGCGCGTCGCGTTTTGCACTGTCACACAGGCATCCGTGTCCCCGGATCTGAAGTATGTGGATGTGAAGGTGAGCGTCATCGGCGATGAGGAGCAGAAAAGCAAGACGCTCGCGGGTTTAAAGAGTGCAGCGGGGTTCCTTCGGCGTGAGATCGGAAACCGTCTGACGCTTCGCCATTCACCGGAACTTCGGTTCGCTATAGATGAATCCGCTGACTATCTCTTTAAAATAGATGGGCTCCTCAAATCTGTAACGACCGAAGACGAAACGACATAAGACACGCAGCGATGCTTCATGAACACCCTACAGATGGCTAATACACCGGACTACGACGCGCTCCTTACCTTATTTGACCAATACCACACCTTCGCGCTTTCAACGCACATTCATCCCGATGGTGATGCAATCGGTTCCGAATTGGGGCTTTACTTTTTTCTGACGAGACTGGGTAAATCCGTAAAAATATTTAACACGGATGTCGTCCCACCTAACTATCGATTTCTCCCGCTTTGGGAGGGTATTGAGGGGGCACACTCCGTTGGAACATATCGTCCTGAAGTGTTGATTGTGTTAGATGCGAGTACGCTGGAACGCATTGGAAAAGGGCTTTCCAAAACCTTGCTTCCGATACACAGCCTCGTTAACATTGACCATCACGCCACCGCAGAGGCATTCGGTGACCTTAACCTCATTATACCTACCGCTTCTTCCACCTCAGAGATTGTTTACAAACTCATTAAACACCACGAATCCCCGATATGCAAAGCGTGTGCGCTTTGTCTCTATACAGGATTGATGTTTGATACCGGCTGTTTTCGACATAGTAATACCACAGCCGAGACCCATCAAATTGCCGCAGAATTAATTGGGATTGGCGACTTCACTCCGGATGAAGTCTATCGGAACGTCTATGAACAGGTCCCTGTTGCGAAGATGCACCTGTTGAGTGAGGTTCTCAGGACGTTAGAAATCACAGATGATGGCAAGATAGCCTCGGTGTATGCGACACAAGCGATGTTTCGCAAAACCGGAACGACAGCTGATGCAGTAGAGGGCGTTGTGAACCAGATCCAAGCCATTGCGGGGGTTGAGGTGGCACTCTGTGTGTCTGAGATGACGGATCGAAGTACAAAAGTGAGCCTACGCAGTCAAGAATACGTTGATGTGAGTCAACTTGCTGCAGAGTTTCAAGGTGGCGGACACGCCCGCGCCGCAGGATGTCGGATTGCCATGCCCTATCCATTAGCCATAGCCGCGCTTGTTCAAGCTTCACAACGCTACATCGATCCAGATCATTTCAGATATGGTGATTGCCAGAAGGATTGAGCACCGTGGAAAATGCCTGTCGTGAGAGCGATTCACAGGTCGCAATCACACCTTATAGTCTGAACGATATCGTTGAATTTGGTAGAGAGACTGCTGTCACTTTTGGAGTGTTTGACGGTATCCATCTTGGACACCAAGCCGTTATTAACACACTTCTTAAACACGCTGCGCATGATAACTTGGCGAGTGTATTGGTCGGTTTTTACCCACATCCACTTGCCTTCCTGGCTCCAGAACGGTGCCCACCACTCCTGACTCCTCTCCCGAAGCGCGTCGAAATACTGCAACAATTTGGCGTTGATGAAATTGTTATGCTCAGTTTTGACGCACAGATCGCCTCGATGTCTCCTGAAGCCTTTGTAGAGCGAGTGCTCTTAGAGAAATGTCGAGCGAAGCACGTCGTTGTTGGGTATGCCTGCCAATTTGGAAAAAATCGAGCAGGCAATGCAGAACGCCTGGTGGAACTTAGCAAGGGATATGCATTTGATGTTTCTGTCGTGCCACCGACAGAAATCGATGGTGCCCCGGTCCATAGCACTCGGATCCGAGAAGCGCTCGCACAAGGCGATCTTCGGCAAAGCGCACAGTTATTGGGACGCCCGTATTCCTTGATCGGCACGGTCGTCCACGGTGATGGGCGTGGCAGAGAAATTGGGTTTCCCACCGCGAATATAGAGACCCAGCAGCAAGTCTATCCCCCTAATGGCGTTTATGCTATCCGGGCGAAGTTAGAGGAACGGTGGTTAGACGGCGTATTGAATATCGGAATGCGTCCTACGTTTAACGGTGTAAATATTCAGGTGGAGGGACACTTCTTCAATTTTGATGAAATCATCTACGGCAAACTCGTGGAAATATTCTTGGTGAAGAAGATTAGGAGTGAAAGGAAATTCCCAAATATAGAATTTCTGATTCAACAGATACAGCGCGATATCGCAGCAGCGGCAGAAATTCTCGCATCGCCTACTTCCCTGTAGGTAATGCCGTTTAAACTTAGGTGGCATCAAGGGATTGTGAGTTTAATTTGAATTTTGCGTTGATTTGTGATATTATATATGTATGCAAATATAGGTAGAGAGGGGAGCGATCTCCCGAATCCGCCTTTGTATTTATTCATATTTAATGTTTTACAAAGCACAGATGTCTCGTCGTATTACCTTTACGAGATAATTTTTCTTGGACTTAGCAAGTGTCGTAAACTTGCTATTATAAAAGTTAGTTGTTCGACCAAAAGGAGGTGAACACAATTGGCAATTGATGCAGCAGAGAAGAAGGAATTAATCCAACAGTACCAGACCCATCAACAAGACACTGGTTCCCCAGAGACGCAAGTGGCAATTTTGAATGCGCGTATAAAACAGTTGACTACGCATTTTCAGACGCACCGAAAAGACTATCATTCGCGCCATGGGCTTTTCCGATTAGTTGGCAAACAGCGCCGCTTGTTACGCTATCTTTATAAGAAAGACGCAACACGCTATTACCGTTTAATTAATGAGCTCGGAATTCGTGACACTATCGGATCGAGGAGGAGTTAGATTTTTACCGGTACCGATTTTTTACCGTTTATACTTGGTGACACGACGAAATAAATAGGAAATACAGGAGTAGTATATAGAATGAAAGTTGAAATGCAACTTGGGAGCGAAAAGTTATCAATTGAAACCGGAAAAGTTGCGAAACAGGCAGATGGTGCCGTTTGGGTGCAATACGGTGGAACAGTTGTTTTAGTCACGGTGGTAGCCGATGATGCTGAACATGACCTCGATTTCTTTCCTTTAACCGTAGATTATCGCGAAAGGGCATACGCCACTGGAAGGATACCAACAGTTTACGGACGGCGCGAGCCACGTCCCGGGACATCAGAACAGTTGGTCGCTCGTTTAATTGACCACTGTATTCGTCCGCTCTTTCCAAAAGACTTTAAAGCTGAAGTGCAAATTTTATGTAACGTGTTTTCATCGGATGGCATTCATCCCGCAGATGTGCCTGCCCTTATCGGAACCTCTGCAGCATTGTCGATCTCCGATATACCTTTTAATGGACCCGTTGCCGCTGTCACCGTCGGAAAAATTGAAGACAGGTTAATCATCAATCCCACTTACGAAGAACTGCATGCTTCAAGTATGGAACTGTTCGTCAGTGGCAAGTCGGATGCTGTTATGTCTGTTGAAGGCGGTGGACATGAAATTCCTGAAGATGAAGTCATTGACACAATTAGCACCGCTCACACGCAGATACAAGAGATCATCAAACTTCAAGAAGGGTTGGCTGCCGGCTGTAGCACCGCAAAACGCGACTATGCCGCTAAAAGTGTCGAGTCTAACCTCAGCAGTCGTGTCCGCGATCTCGCTACGTCCCGCATTCGAGAATCCATCGGCATGGCAGACAAAAAGTTACGTGAGGATTATCTCGAACAGGTGCAGGCAGAGGTGATCTCAGAAATTCTTGAGGATACACCGGAAGAAGCCGATTCAAATGCAACCAAAGATACCATCTCTATCTTAAGTGACATCGAGAAAGAAGAGATGCGTGAGGCAATTCTCACGCAGGGGAAACGTGTTGATGGTCGCGGTGTAACCGACATTCGTCCGATTTCAGGAGAAGTGGCATTACTCCCGCACACCCACGGTTCTTCTCTGTTTAGCAGAGGACAAACACAGGCACTCTGTGTAACAACACTCGGCACATCGGGAGATGAAGACGTCCAACGTGGACTCGATGGCGAAGCAAGACGCTCCTTCTTTTTGCATTATAACTTCCCGCCATTCAGTACGGGTGAAGTCAAACGCATGATGGGACCCGGACGCAGGGAAATCGGGCACGGCGCCCTCGCACAAAAAGCGCTGGAACCGGTCATCCCGAATAAAGAGGACTTTCATTATACCATTCGAGTCGTCTCCGAGATTTTGGAATCTAATGCCTCATCTTCAATGGCAACAGTCTGCGGTGCGACACTCGCCCTGTTAGATGCAGGTGTCCCCCTTAAAAGAGCAGTCGCGGGGATCGGTGTCGGTCTTATCAAGGAAGGTGAACAGGAAGCCATCCTTACGGATATGCTCGGAACTGAAGATTTTCTCGGTGATATGGACTTCAAAGTCGCTGGTACCAGTGAAGGTGTCACCGCTATACAGATGGACATCAAGATTGAGGGTGTCACGCCTGAGTTGATGCGTCGGGCAATTCATCAGGCAAGAGAGGCGCGCCTTGCAGTCATCGAACAGATGAACGCTGTCATAGCCGAACCGCGTGCGGAATTGTCGCCCTACGCCCCTCGAATTTATTCTCTCCAAATTGCGCAGCAGAAGATCAAAGACCTCATCGGTCCACGTGGCAAAACTGTGCAGGGCATCCAGGAAGAAACAAGCACGACCATCAATATTGAAGATGATGGGACGGTCGAAATTGCCGCAACAAGTGCAGAGGATGTCAGGCGTGCAGAAGAGAAAATTCGGGCAATCACGGCTATGCCTGAGATTGGCAAGGAATACACCGGTAAGGTGGTCCGAACAGCACCGTTTGGCGCGTTTGTCGAAATCCTGCCCGGTAAGGATGGACTTGTTCATATTTCACAGATGGGGGACGGGTATGTCCGTCGCGCTGAGGATGTTATGCAGGTCGGGGACGAGGTTACCGTCCGTATTCTTACGATTGACGAACAGGATCGCGTAGATCTGACACTTGTCGCCGCAGGTGGTGTCCCTGTTGAAGAACTGAATATCGGATCAGATGATAATCGTGAGTTCGGATCCGATTGGAATGCACCCAGAGACTCCCGCGACCGCGACTCTGGACGCTCTAACTACCGCGATAATCGTGATTCTCGGGACTACCGTGATAGGCGTTCTAATGACAATCGTGAACGACGCGGGAATCGCTATGACCAACGAGATAACTCTCGCGACTTCCGGAATCAACGCTCACCACGCATTCCTAAAGGGCGTTCTCGCTAATGCGGGACACGTCGTAAAAACCATTCCATAGAACACGAAGTAGGGTGAAGGGCGGTTCCTTCACCCTATTTCTATGTTCAACCCCCAATATCACCGACTTCCAATAATTGACCTTGCAGTCACAGTGAATTAAATATTTTGCACGTTCGCTGTGTTTGTGCTATAATATGAACACGATGAAGTAATCCGGTCTTTGACCAGGACGATACAGCCGCCCGTATGGACGCAGTAAAATACGCAACTGAATGAGGGCAGACCGATGAAATCACGACGGAACCTAACGAAACATGCCTTTGATAAAGGCGATTTGCTCGATCAGAGATGGCTCACCTATCTTTTAGCCATTGTTCTCATACTCCTTGTTCTCGTCTTTGTTGTGCTATTGTCACCCACCTATAAACGATACGTTGTTGACACTGTTAAATCTGTGTTTTATGGCGGAAAACAGACAGCACCACGACCGAAAGCGGCGCCAGTCAATTTTCAGCGACCTGCACTCATGGATAGTTTAATATTTTAAATCGAACAGGCAAAACTTCGGCAGCACCAAACTCACTTTAGGATACCAGTCGGGTACCATTTTCCGACAAAATTCGGGAGAGAAAAATGTCTAAAAGACTGTTTACCTTGGTAAGTTTACCAATTTGGTTAAGTTTAATCTCTGGATGCGGTTATGTTTCCAAATCAGAGTATTTAGAGCACATCTCAACCATTCGTATCACACCTATTGAAATCCTGGATGCAGATTTTGCTTATGATAACGCCTCCCAGCGTCCCAACGATGAAGTCATCCATGAGAAACTTACCCAACGCTTCAACCGGAAATGGCGAGACGGAAACGATGCCGAATTTACGATGACCATACAGGATTACCATGTAAAAGAACACGGATTCGGACCCAATGGTGAGGTTGAACTCGTGCGGATGACCCTTCAGATAGAGTACCAATTTATAGATAGGGTCCGCAACCAAATTATTGAGGAAAGTGATAACTACCTACAGGTTCATGACTTCTATATCGTCCCAAATCGGGCTGAACCGATGGAAACGGGTGAGGAAGCCAGAAGGCTCATTGTAGAAGAATTGATAGAGGACCTCTATAACCAGCTTGCTGAACAGTGGTAGCAGAACACAGTGTGGGAGCCAGCGCTCGAATGAAATGTAAGACCAGATGTTCTTTTCAACTCGGTATGATCCTGTTTTGCGGTTTGCTGCTGATTTCGTGCGGTGAAGAACACGGAAATTGGACGGCTGTTCAACAGGAGGGCACATATATTTACGGGGTCTGGCACAGCAATACACTGAAGAGAGTAGAATTGGTGATGCAGGAGGTCTATGAGAACATTACAAGCGCGTCGCCGGCATTGGCAACGGCGCAAGACATCGGACAAACAAACATTTCGCCTGAACTTCTCTTACCGGGCGATGGCGAAATATTGGATTGGGTTCAGTCGCGTCGACCATCGACCTATGAGGGTAAGACCCTCTATCGGGACAGAGCCGAGGCACCAGATCTGTTCTATGCCTACGGTTTCCAGCGACAGGCGGAGGTGGAATACCAGACCCCGCGATTCGGTTCAAAGCCTTTGATTTTGCTCGAGATTTTCGATATGGGCACCCCTGAAAATGCATTTGGGATTTATAACTTTCACATCTATCCGCAAGTCAAATTTGAGTGGGTGGGCAGCAAAGCGATCCTTTCGGGTGGGTATCTCCGATTTTCAAAAGGGAAATATTTTATTCAGATTGAAGGCTATGAATTCGCAACCGGTATTCGTGAAGCCATGGTGCTGCTCGCAAAAAATATCGCCGCACAGATTAAAGAACCTGCTTCAGAATCACCGATGCTTACGTTACTGCCAAGCAATAAGATGAGTGGCAGCGTCAAGTTATTCCGATCGAATTGGGCATTGCGTCAGATTTACAGCACGTTGCCCGTCAATGTTCCAGAATTGAGTGATACAGCAATCGGCGTATCTGCTCGCTATCGGGATAACCCAGATTTAAAAAATTGGATGGAGGCACAGATCGTTTTTATCATTCGTTTTCCCGATGCGGCTGCGGCGGCATCTGCCTACACCCTGTACCGAGATTCCGTGATGGAGGCGGCTTTGCCCCTTGAAGTTGGCACAACTGGACCGATCCTTGTGAACGAACCTTTGACCCCATAAAGGAAATTAATAATAGGAGCTCGTCATGCGCGGAGATTTTGAAGCCTATCTCAATGATTCATTCCGTGATGAAAATGGAAACCTTGATTTAGCACGCTTGTTGGCATTAGAGGATGAAGCCGACATGGATGTTGCGGTTATTATGCCGAATACCCAACCCCTTCCCCAAAATAGTGAGCTTGCCGATGCAATTCGCGGTAATTCGCGTGCCTTGGGGTGTGCTCTCGTGCATCCAACGGAACCAGAACCCGTTGCGCAGGTTCGGTTGGCAGCCGAGGCGTGGGGCATGCGCGGCATCAAACTGATGCCTGCTGTTCACAACTACAACGTGGATGATGAAATCGTGCGTCCGGTCGTTGAAGCTGCCCGTGATTATGGACTCATTGTTTCAATTCATTCCGGACCGAACAATTGCCACCCGAATCGGATTGGCACTGTGGCAGGTTGGGTACCAGAAACCCCGGTTATCATGGATCATATGGGATTTCCTGACGATTTAGAGTCGGCTATCACTGTGGCAAAAGCGCATAAAAATATCTCGTTGGGGACGACTATCTTACGCTTCCATCGGCGTTGGGGAACGGATCCAGATACGGTTGTGCCAACGGACGTAAAAACCGCCGTTGACGCGCTTGGACCTGAACAGATAGTCTTCGGTTCTAATTTACCTGAATACCGTCCCATTCAGGTTATCAACGCTCTGAAGCGTTTGGAACTCGGCGATGATGCCGAAGCACAGATTTTCGGTGGAAATCTCGCTCGTATCTATGGACTTTAAAAAATGAAACGAACGCCCCTTTATGAGGTTCACAAAAACCTCAATGCGAAATTCACTGAATTCGGCGGTTGGGAGATGCCCCTTCAGTATAGCAGCATCGTTAAGGAACATCTATCTGTCCGGAGTATTGTCGGTTTGTTTGATCTGTCCCACATGGGAGAGATTGAAGTTTCTGAACAGGGGGCAAACGAATTGGTGCAGAAACTCAGTACGAACGATACAAGTCGTTTAAGCGATGGGCGTGTGTTGTATACGCTATTCTGCAATGAAACAGGCGGAATTGTTGACGACTTACTCATTTATCGGCATGCTGATAACCACTATATGCTGGTGGTCAACGCCGCTAATATTGAAAAAGACCTGGCGTGGGTGGAGACCTGTAACGACACAGGCGCAGTAGTCAAAGACATATCCCAAGATACAGCTCTCATTGCCCTACAAGGTCCAAAATCAATAGATATTCTGAACCTTTTTGTCCCTGAACGGGATGTTTCTCAAATTTCGTTTTTTCGGTTCGTAGTCGACAAAGTTGCGCGGATACCCACTATAATTTCACGAACAGGGTATACCGGTGAAACCGGTTTTGAGTTATATGTTAGCGCGAGCGCGGCAGAAGACTTATGGAAAGTGCTCTATCCTGCTGTAATTGCAGCAGAAGGACACCCCATAGGGCTCGGCGCACGCGACACGTTACGCCTTGAAGCCGGACTCCGCCTCTACGGCATGGATATGAACGACGATACGAACCCGTTTGAGGTTGGGTTGGGTCGATTCGTCAAACTTAAGAATCGGCAATTTATCGGTAAGAAGGCACTCTTATCAGAAAAAAAGAAGGGCATCACGAAACAGATGATCGGATTTCAGATGCTTGACCGCGCTGTAGCACGCCCGGGTTATGCCGTCTATCAGCAGGGTAAACATATAGGCGACGTGACCAGTGGTGCCCCGTCACCGACTCTCAAATGTAGTATCGGGTTCGCTTCGATTGAATCACAAGCGGTGCCTGAAACTGAAAAAATTGATATAGAAATTCGTGGTAAGATGCACCCCGCAAAAATTGTGAAGGTACCTTTTCTTTCAACAGGAACGTAATTTTTTTCACACAGATATAATATACGTAGACTGCCCAGTCTCGGTATTGATTCAACCGAAAACCAGCACCGACATCGTCTGTGCTGACCAGATTAAATAGTTAAAAAGATGATTCCACAAAATTTAAAATACATGGAAAGCCATGAATGGGCAAAGCAAGAAGGCGACATTGTTACTATCGGTATCAGCGATTACGCGCAATCCGAAATCCAAGATATCGTCTACGTCGAATTGCCCGAAGTCGGTACTGAACTCACACAGAAAACAGAGTTCGGTGTGATAGAATCCGTCAAAGCCGCATTTGACCTCTATGCCCCTGTCAGTGGGGAGGTTATTGCGGTGAACGAATCCCTCCTTGATGCCCCAGAACAGGTTAATGAATCCCCTTACGATGAGGGGTGGTTTCTAAAAATTAGGATAACTGACGACAGCGAACTTGACGCGCTTCTGGATGCCGAGAGTTATCAGGCACATATTGAGGCGGAACATGGATAAAAAACAGAAAAACGGAAGATCCTTCGCAGATCGGCACATCGGGCCCCGCTCAGAAGATATTGAACTGATGTTGTCAACGCTCGGCTATTCTTCAATGGCTGATTTCATTGAAGATGTTGTGCCAGCGGACATTCGTTTATCCGTTCCTTTGCGTTTAAATGGTGATGCGACTGGCTCAGGGCGTAGCTTGCAAGCCCATATTGCAAAATCAGAGTTAGAGGTGCTTGCTGCACTAAAGAAACTCGCTTCCGAAAATGAGGTTTTCCGTTCCTTTATTGGAATGGGGTACTATAATTGCTTTGTTCCGCCAGTCATCCAGCGGAATATCCTGGAAAACCCCGGTTGGTATACCCAATACACCCCCTACCAAGCCGAGATTTCACAGGGACGTTTGGAGGCACTGCTTAACTTCCAAACAATGGTAATTGATTTAACCGGTTTACCCGTCGCGAATGCCTCCCTCTTAGATGAGGCAACCGCCGCCGCTGAGGCGATGGGAATGTGTGTTGCAAACGTACCACAAAAGATCAGTCGAAACTTTTTTGTGTCAGAAACCTGTCATCCACAAACAATCGCTGTCCTACAAACACGCGCTGAACCCCTCGGTATTGAATTACAAATCGGTGATCATCGCGAGGTCAATTTTGACACACCGATCTTAGGTGCCATCGTGCAATATCCGGCTACAGATGGGGCGATTTACGATTACAGTGAGTTCGCTAAACAAGTGCATGCCGCTGGCGGTTTATTCGTTACTGCAACGGATCTGTTGGCACTAACACTTTTACGTCCTCCTGGGGAATTCGGCGCTGACATCACTATCGGTAGCGCTCAGCGATTTGGGGTGCCGCTCGGATACGGGGGTCCCCACGCAGCTTTTCTTTCCACACATGAAGAACTTAAACGTAGTATTCCGGGACGGATTGCGGGGGTTTCTCAAGATGCGACCGGCAAACCTGCGATCCGTCTGGCACTTCAAACGCGGGAACAACACATCCGACGCGAAAAAGCCACGAGCAATATATGCACCGCACAGGTCCTCCTCGCTGTAATGGCGGGGATGTACGCGGTTTATCATGGACCTACCGGACTTAAGCATATCGCTGAACGCGTCCACTCCCTCACTTGCACATTACGGACGGGACTTGAAGAACTGGGATTTACAACAGGCACAGCTCCCTGTTTTGATACGCTTTCTGTTACGATCCCAGCGGAAGCAACAGCAGAATTGCTCGCTTCTGCACGTGCGCGGGAAATCAATTTTCGGGCAATTGATTCAACGCATATCGGCATCTCTTTAGACGAAACAACAACACCTGTTGATATTGAAGGAATCTTGCAAATATTTGGGGCACAGACACGTTTGGAAAACGTTCCCGGTAGGAGCGAGCTCCAACTCGCAATCCCTATGGATTTGCAACGCAAGAGTGCCTACCTAACACATCCGGTGTTCAATAGTTACCATTCTGAAACCGAGATGCTTCGCTATATCCACAAACTTCAAACCAAAGACCTCTCCCTTGTGAATGCCATGATACCGCTCGGTTCTTGCACCATGAAACTCAACGCTACGGCGGAGATGGTCCCGGTAACATGGAACGAATTTGGCGGATTGCACCCCTTCGCACCGCTGGAACAAGCAAAGGGGTATCAACATCTATTTTCACAATTGGAGACGTGGTTAGCTGAAATAACGGGTTATAGTGGTATATCGTTGCAGCCGAATGCGGGTTCGCAAGGTGAATATGCCGGACTGTTAGTCATACGAAAATATCACCAGAGTCGCGGGGAGTCGCATCGTAATGTCTGCCTAATACCAACATCTGCACACGGCACGAATCCTGCGAGTGCTGTGATGGCGGGAATGCAAGTGGTCGTCGTGGCGTGCGATACGGATGGGAATATTGATCTCGCAGATCTTCAATTAAAAGCTGATGCGCATCGTGAAAATCTCGCAGCTGCCATGATTACGTACCCTTCAACACACGGGGTCTTTGAGGAGAAAATTCGAGAAATTTGCGATATTGTTCATCAATCCGGTGGACAGGTCTACATGGACGGTGCGAATCTGAATGCGCTTGTTGGCATCGGGCAGCCTGCGGATATTGGCGCGGATGTCTGCCATTTGAACCTCCACAAAACTTTCTGTATCCCACACGGAGGCGGGGGTCCGGGGATGGGACCTATTGGAGTCAAGGCACATCTCACAGATTTCTTGCCAACACATCCACTTGTCCCTGTCGGGGGTGATGCTGGCATTGGTGCGGTATCCGCTGCGCCGTGGGGAAGTCCAGGCATCCTGCCTATCTCATGGGCTTATGTGGCGATGATGGGACCGCAAGGACTTACAGCAGCGACAGAAGTCGCGATCCTGAACGCCAATTATATTGCCAAACGGCTTGCTCCGCATTATCCTGTCCTTTATACCGGAAAAAATGGTTTAGTGGCACACGAATGTATCATTGATTTGCGTGCTTTTAAGAAGAGTGCCGACATAGATGTGACGGATGTCGCAAAGCGATTGATGGATTATGGATTCCACGCACCGACTGTCTCTTGGCCCGTCTTGGGCACGATGATGATTGAACCGACGGAAAGCGAATCGACAGCGGAATTAGAACGGTTCTGTGATGCCCTCATCTCAATTCGTGAAGAGATAGCAGAGATTGAGGCGGGTGCCGCTGATCGGGCAGACAATGTATTGAAAAACGCGCCCCACACCGTAGAAATGGTTACACACTCTGAGTGGGAGCATTCCTATACCCGTGAAAGCGCCGCGTTTCCGAAACCGTGGGTTCGTGAGGCTAAATTTTGGCCCGCAGTCGCACGTATCAACGAGGTTTATGGCGACAGGAATTTGATGTGTGCCTGCCCACCACTTGATGAATATTAGAATTTACGCAAACTAAACCAGTATCGGACTTATACGCTGAAAAAATGCGTAAGTCCTATCCTATATAAAACAAAACCCGTAGCCCGTAATGTAATGGAGGGCGGATATAAGAAACGTATTTGATAGTTCTAACGCACGTTATTTAACCGCAAGGTAAAATTAAAAGATGAAAGCGATAATTATAGGGGCAGGAGAGGTTGGATTCCATATTGCCAAACTTCTCACTGTCCAGGCTAACGATGTTGTTCTCATTGATGAATCCGATGCTGCTTGCGATCGGGTTAATGAACAATTGGACTTGCAAACGCTGCAGGGTTCCGGAGCATCCCCGCGCCTTCTCAAGACCGCTGGCATTGACGAAGCGGATCTCCTCATTGCCGTTACGAATAGTGATGAGATTAATATGCTCGCTTGTCAGATAGCCGGCAGGTACAGCGTCAGCACAAAAATCGCACGGGTCTCAAATCCTGACTACTTCTCCACAGAGAGCGGACTGACTCCGAAAGACTTCGGTATCGATCTACTGGTGAGTCCAGAGCAACGCTGCATTGCTGAATTTGTCCGGCTCTTGCAGATACCTGAGGCACGAGAAATTGTCGACTTTGAAGACGGAAAAGTCCAACTTGTCTCGTTTCGTGCCAGACAGTCAAACCCCTTAATAGGAAAATCGCTCGCCGAGTTGGACGCAAGTGGGCTGCTCGCCGATATCCGCTTTGCTGCCATCAGTCGTCGTGGCAATCCTAATAACGGCAACCCGATCAGTAACGGCAACAGGCACATTATCATTCCGAGAGGGGCAGATGCACTGCAACAAGGGGATGAAGCATTTGTCATCGGCAGTTCGCTGGCAGTTGAGCAATTGTTACGTATTAGTGGTATCACATTTAACCAGCAACTCGATCGTGTTATCATCGTGGGGGCAAGCCCCATTGGCATTGGACTCGCCCGTGTGCTTGAAGAAAATGACACCGATGTCAAACTCATTGAAGCCGATCAAACCCAAGCGCGACTGGCATCCCAACGCCTCAAGCGGACCACCGTTTTACAAGGCGATTATCTTCAATACAGACTCCTTGAAGAAGCAGGTGTAGAGGGTGTTAATGGATTCGTCTCCGTCACAGGGGACGATGAAAACGACATTATGGCATGCATGACCGCTAAAGAGAACGGTGCCCAGCGTGTCCTCGCGCTCGTTCAGCGGCCTCGTTATCTCCCCTTGTTGGCGCGTATTCCGAGACTTGATGGTGCGGTGAGTAGACATCTCACGGTTGTTAGCAATATCCTGCGGCTCATCCGTCGCGGAAATATCATTTCTGTTGCATCGCTTCACGGAATAGATGCGGAAGTGATTGAGATTGTCGCTGGTGTCAACGCGAAGATTGTCCACAAGGAACTCATCTCTTTCAAAACAAAATTCCCAGAAAACGCCTTTATCGGTGCCGTCCTTCGACGGGAAAAACTCATGATTCCAACCGGTCAGTCTGTTATCCAACCTGCAGATCGCGTGATCGTCTTTAGTATGCCCGACGCGATTCCAATTGTCGAAGACCTGTTCGCGGAGCGGAGAGACTAAAGGTTGTCAATTACCTATTAAAATGAGCCTTAAATTAATCGCTTATACGCTTGGTAATTTACTTATCTGTCTCGCCGGAACGATGCTACTGCCCTTGGGAGTGGCTATCTATTATCAGACGAGAGCCGGTGAAGCCGAGAGCAATTTGTCGGCTTTTGTCATCTCAGCGATACTCACCTTAGTTGTCGGCTTGGTTCTCCGTTTTAGTATTCGCGCACGACAGGAAGAACTCGGCATCCGCGAAGGCTTTGCGGTTGTCGCTTTGGGATGGGTAACGGTTGCCCTTTTTGGATCGCTCCCCTACATATTTGCAGACGTGTTTCGCAGTGAAGGTCGCTCCCCGTGGGTAGAATTTTCCTTCTGTTATTTTGAATCTATGGCGGGGTTCTCGACGACGGGTGCCACTGTCCTCACCGAAATTGAGCATCTTTCACACGCTGTGCTCTTCTGGCGGAGCCTTTCCCACTGGCTGGGTGGCATGGGAATTGTTGTGCTTGCTGTCGCCATTCTTCCGATGCTCGGCATCGGGGGTATGCAGCTTTTTCGCGCCGAGGCTCCCGGACCGCAGACCGATCGACTCACCCCGCGTATCGCACAAACGGCTAAACTTCTCTGGGGCGTTTATCTCTTGCTCTCTTTTTTAGAAACAGCCCTCCTGATGCTCGGCGGCATGTCACTCTTTGACGCGCTCTGCCACACCTTTGGCACGATGGCAACTGGAGGGTTTTCAACGAAGAACCAGAGCATCGGGCACTACAACAGTGTTTATGTTGACATGGTTATAAGTTTCTTCATGTTTCTCGCCGGAACTAATTTCGCGCTGCATTACCGTGCGCTTCGAGGCGATGTCAAAGCCTATTTCCAAGATACAGAATTCAAATTCTACTGTATTGTTATCGCAGTGAGTATTACCCTAATTTCATGGAATACCATCAGGTTTCAGGTCGATGGGGATATCCCTTATGATTCAATGTGGACATCGCTACGCTATGCTACGTTTCAGGTGACGTCTATCATCACGACCACTGGCTACGGGACGGCTGACTTCGAACAGTGGCCCGCCCTCTCCCAATTCATTTTAGTGACACTTATGTTCTACGGGGGGTGCGCTGGCTCCACGGGAGGCGGTATGAAGCAGGTTCGATTCCTACTCCTTATTAAACAGAGTCGCGCCGAAATTAAACGCCTCCTTTTCCCGCATGCTGTACTTCCTATTCGCGTTAACGATCGAGTCGTTCCCCCCGAAGTGATGACGAATGTTCTGGGTTTCTTTTTCTTTTTCATCGGGATTTTTGCGATTGTAACGTGCATTATGGCAACTTTGGGGCTTGACCTTGTGAGTGCCGCTGGTGCGACAATCGCTACACTCGGAAACATCGGTCCCGGTCTCGGTAGCGTAGGACCCACGGATAACTACGCCCATATTCACACGGCTGGAAAATATATTCTGTCTTTCTGTATGTTACTGGGACGTTTAGAACTTTATACCGTGCTTATCCTCTTTTCACCAAATTTCTGGAAACGATGATTTTAATTTTACCTTGCGGATAAGCGTCATAGTCTGTATTTTGAAAGTTTTTGATTTCGAGTCGTCCTCCATTACATTACGGACTTGCGGTTCGATCTTAAGAAGTATGTTCAGAATACGCAAAAACCTGCGCGTAAGCGAAGCGAAGCGCAGATCGAAAACCCAATCATAAAAAAAATGAACACCGATAAACTACGCAGAGAATATAGAGTCCATGATGGACACCTACTTGAAGAGAATGTTTCGTCCGATCCGTTTGAACAATTTGAAAGGTGGTTCTCGGATGCGATCGCCGCCAAACTCGACCTACCGGATGCGATGACGTTGGCAACGGCAACGCCGCAAGGTATACCGTCTGCTCGAATGGTGGTCCTCAGAGGTTTCAATGCGAGAGGTTTCTGTTTCTACACGGATTATGGAAGCCAAAAGGGACAGGAACTGGCTGAGAATCCGAACGCGGCGTTGGTATTCTATTGGCGTGAACTCGATCGGCAGGTCCGCAGCACTGGCACTGTCGAAAAAATGACAGCCGAGGAATCAGATGCTTACTTCGCCAGTCGTCCAGTGAGCAGTCAACTCGCCGTGTGGGCAGAACGTCAGAGCCTTTTGATTTCAGGACGAGAACATCTCACAGAAGGATATCAACGAGCGGAACAGACGTATGCCCAGGATACCATTCCACGTCCACCACAGTGGGGTGGATACCGACTCGTGCCGAATCTGTTTGAATTTTGGCAGGGGTGTCCGAACCGTCTCCATGATCGACTCTGTTATACGCTACAACCCGATGGGACATGGGAGATGAAACGCCTATCGCCATAAATTTAATATTTTGTTAGATGAATCAAAGAAATCTCGGAAATCACTTAATTTTTCTTGCAGACTCGTATTACAGTTTAACCGCTCGTAGAATAGATCGAAAACTGGAGGAGACTCCCAATGAATTCAATGAAATTGGTATGCCTTGCAGGAACACTTTTTCTTTTCTCTTTCCCTGGATGGACAGGTACGTTTATCGAAACCTTCAATGAGGACGACCTCATGGGGACGTTTGAAATAGGGAAATTGACAGATATACACCTTTGCGAAAGCGCGTGTGAATGTATCTGCTGTAGGAGCGACCTCCCGGTCGCGACTCACACCGCATAACAAGGAAAATCATATGAAATTAAGGAGACCGCGGATGAAATTTAGACGTATCATAATTCTGCTGTTTTTTCTGCCTTTCTCTGCTTCGGCGGGGACGTTTGTGGAAACATTTGACGCCAAAGATTTACAAGATTGGCAGGATCTTACCATGGTGAATCTCGATGCTGCTCAAGCTACTTGGGAGGTACTTGATGGCGAACTTCAGGGGATGAGCCATACCACCTTGGTGAGTTTACTTACAGTTGGGGATAAGGCATGGAAAGATTACATCGTCGAATTTGATGTCAAACCTATGAAAAAACATGGTCCAGGAAGCATAGCAATTGCGGCCCGGAAGAAAAAGACCGCAATCATGACATGTATGATCGGTGACATAGAATTTCCAGATCCAGAATCAAAGGCTATCTGCTTCAGCGGTGACTTCCACGGGAATAGATATGTGGTTCTCAACAGCGAAGCCGCTCCGTTGTTAACATTGGAAACATGGTCACATCTGAAATTGAGCGTTCATGGCCCAACCTTTACCTTCTGGATTAATGGTAAACAGATATTGGAAGCAAGAGATCAGGAAGCTAATTTTCTGATAGGGGGTGTCGGTTTTGGGATAGCGAACTATACGGCGCGCTTTGATAACATCATCATTACCGGTGATACTATTCCGAATAAGGGACGGCTTGCCGTAACACCCCAAGGAAAACTCGCGACGGTGTGGGGACAGTTGAAGAAGTTTTAGACATAGAAACAAGAGGCTATCTTTTCCAATGTGAATATAGAGTTATGGTAGTCTTAATTCAAAAATATTTTTTCTAAAAAAAACTTGACAATGTTTTTGAAATATGAGAAACTATTAAGCATATTAGGGAATTGTGTTTCTGAATCGGCATTAACTTTTAACTTTGGCAAAGTTCACGAGCCAATATTAAGATGTGTGAGGGCAAAATAGATTAGAAACAATGTTAATAGATTATCTTCCAATCTTGTTGTTGGGACTCTTCGCAGTCCTCTTTGCGGGTATTAATCTCGCCCTAACCCATATTCTTGGACCCAAACGCCCGACCCGCGTTAAACTCTCCGTTTACGAATCGGGTGTCCGCCCCGTCGGCGACGCGAGACAACGCTTTACAATTCGGTTTGACCTCGTCGCGATGCTCTTTATCATCTTCGATATTGAGGTGGTATTCCTTTATCCGTGGGCAGTGGTCTTCAAGAAATTCTCTGAAACGAGTGGTTTATTTATTTTAATTGAAATGCTGGTGTTTATCGGTATTCTTCTTCTCGGCTATATCTATGCTTGGAAGAAAGGAGGCTTAACATGGGATTAGATTTTGTTGGACGCGGGGTCGGAGAGACGGATGGAAATATCATCACAACGAGTATAGAGAAGGTTGTCAACTGGGGACGTAAGAACTCGTTGTGGCCCATGCCGTTCGGAACAGCGTGTTGTGCCATTGAGATGATGGCGACCTTGGCTTCCAAATACGACCTCTCTCGATTCGGTTCTGAAGCGATCCGCTTTTCACCCCGCCAATCGGATCTGCTCATCGTTTCCGGCAGGATTTCCATCAAGATGATGCCGGTGCTAAAACGGATTTATGACCAAATGCCGGATCCGAAGTGGGTGATTTCGATGGGGGCATGCGCTTCCTGCGGCGGCGTGTTTGACACCTATACCCTCATCCAAGGCGTTGATCAGTTCCTCCCCGTGGATGTTTACATACCCGGATGCCCGCCACGCCCCGAAGACCTCATTGATGCCGTGATGCAGGTGCAGCAGAAAATCACCAGTGGTGCTTCACCTAAGGGAGTAGAGGCAGTCGTATGAATGAAGAGAAAGAAGTTGAAGAACAGTCGAAACCGCTCGTCCTTGAAAAATTAGAGGAACATCACGCAGATGCTCTCTTGGCACAGGACGAAATGCGTGGCACTGTCGTCGTTGTTGTTCGTAAAGAACAGGCTTACGCCGTTTTGGAGTATCTGAAAACGGATGCTGAACTCGCCTATACCTTTCTCGTTGATGTTACCGCTGTCGACAATTCTCAGATGGAATCCGAGTTGATGCAGTTTGACTATGCGCGGTTCATGGTCGTCTATCAGCTCTATTCCTATCAGGGGCAGTGTCGCCTCCGAGTAAAGGTCCCTGTCCATGAAAGTGACTTAAGCATTCCATCCGTGACTGCATTGTGGAAAGGTGCGAACTGGCTGGAGCGTGAGACTTACGACATGTTTGGTATCAATTTTGAGGGACACCCCGATCTGCGTCGGATCTTGATGCCGGACGATTTTGAGGGACACCCGCTCCGTAAGGATTATCCACTCCGCGGACGTGGCGAGCGCGAACGCTTTAATTTTGATAAACAGAATGTCTAAAACTGCCCAGGATTTTTGTAATTTTTGTGATTTACCATGATAGAATGATGAGAACTCCGATAATTATGGTAAATCTCCCCTCTTATATCGCTGGCACATCAATCATAGTTCAGATTTTAACTGAAAGCCAAAAAAGGAGTATTTTATGCAAGGTGGGCTGGAACGCGCCACAGGTGAGAAGATGGTCCTCAGCTTCGGTCCGCAACATCCGGCAACGCATGGCACCCTTCGCATTGTGTTAGAACTTGATGGCGAATCCGTTCTGAAAGCGACACCACATGCCGGCTACCTGCATACCGGATTTGAGAAACTCGGTGAACACTTGGATTACAACCAGTACATCGTTGTAACCGATCGGATGAACTATCTGTCGCCGTTGTCTAACAATTTCGGCTATGTGCTTGCTGTCGAGCAGTTGCTCGACATTGAGGTTCCAAAGCGGTGTCAATACATCCGTATATTGATGGCGGAACTCTCACGACTCGCAGATCACCTCTTATGGTTGGGAACTGCCGCCTTGGACTTAGGGGCATTCTCTGTATTCCTCTATAGTTTCCGAGAACGCGAGAAGTTGTATAGCATTTTTGAAAAGACGACCGGCGCACGGTTGACGACCAGTTACACGCGTATTGGCGGTGTGCTTCGCGATCTCTATGCTGGGTGTGAAGAAGATGTGCGCGAATTCGTCAATAACTTCCCGAAGGCGTTGAAGGAGACGCATACGCTCCTCACACGAAACCGTATCTGGATGGATCGGACGAAAGGTGTCGGACCCATTTCAGCTGATGATGCCATCGACTACGGATTAACAGGTCCCTGCCTTCGAGCCGCCGGTGTAGCGCATGATATACGCAAGGCTGAACCGTATTCCAGTTACGATGAGGTCACCTTTGATGTGCCAGTTGGAACGAATGGTGATGCCTACGATCGCTACCTTGTCCGGATGGAGGAGATGATCCAGAGTTGCGGTATCGTTAGCCAAGTCTTGGATAACATGCCTGACGGACCGGTCAACGTTGAGAATAATAAGATCACGATGCCGAATAAATCGGATGCTTACGGGCATATTGAGGGTTTAATCCATCACTTTAAGGTTGTCATGGATGGACACGGTGTCGAAACGCCAAAGGGTGAGCATTATTGTGCAACCGAGTCCCCGAACGGCGAACTCGGATTTTATATTCTCAGTGATGGCAGCGGCACGGCTTATCGCATCCGCATCCGTCCACCGAGTCTTTTGCACTTCCAAGCACTCCCCCACATGTTAGAGGGCGGAATGGTTTCCGATACCGTGGCCGTCTTGGGAAGTTTGAATGTTATTGCCGGAGAGTTGGATCGCTAAAATAGAGAGAATGAAATGAAAGAGAATGAATTGAATCTCAGCGGCATTATGCTTTTCGTCAAAGACATGAAAACTGTCATAGCGTTTTACAGGGATGTCATCGGATTGACGCCTGACGAAGATCAACCGTTCCCAGAACACCGCTTTTTTCGCTTTAACGCGGGTGATTGCACCTTGTGCCTCCATAGCGCGAGCAAACCCAACGAAGGCAGACAGAAACTCATGTTTCACGTTGAAAGCGTGAGTGCCATTCATCAGCACATAAAATCGAAAGGGAAGCGATTACGGAAACTTGAGAACGACGAGGGGCATGCCATTTTCGATATCCGCGATCCAGAAGGCAACCGTATTCAGTTTTACGGGAAATACTAATTTCGATATAACAGGAGAGGATACAACAGAAGAAGAAGTGAAAGATCTTGCTGGCACCTGTTACTTCACTTCTAATCCGCAGTATTTACAGTTAGTGTTTCGGCGGACCTCGTTAGAAATACTTCATTCTCTTTTTGAGAAGATTTACTCGCGGAGGCAAAGGACTACTACAGATGTTTAAAAGTGTATGGATTCAGGGTTTGGTCGCTCTGATGATTCTTTTGGGCTCTGGTATAGTGTTTTCTCAAGCACAACTACCAATAACACCTACTGCAACGGTGAAAACTGTATTCATAGGACTTCCCAAAACAGGTACGGCTTTCAGTGGAACGGAAGATGCAAAACTTCTAAAGTTATCGCATGAGCGGGCAAAGAAACTTGATTGCGTCATAATCAAGAAGGGCGATAAATATTTTTGGACATCTCGTGATGATCACGAAGTAGAAAAAATTGTTGGAGGTGCTTTCATTACGTTTAGAAGATTAGATCGTCCTGATTATGTCAGAATTGTTAACCCGGATTTAAAAAGAAGTGCTGCACTATTGGACGAGGCTGCGGAAAAGTTTGACTATGTTGAGCATATAACGATTAACTTAACCAGTTTAACTTATTACGGATCAGCAATAAAATATCAACCTGACTGATTCAGATCCATTCAATTTATAACCAATGTACTTTGAAATCATTGGCACAATCGAAAACATTGAAACGATTGCCGTGGGTGGACGAATCCGTGAAATTCAAAGGCTTCGTAAACAATATGGTTCTGGAAGATGGCGGAAGCTTAAAGGTATTGCCTATATTCGCCTGACGAAAGGTAGTATTCGGAGAGCAGAGATTCATTGGTATGAAGCTCATGGAATTGGTAAAAAGAAGATGAAAATCAAACGATTTCTGGACTAAAATTATGAAAAAAAAACTATTAGAAACCCAATTCGTGCTTTGCATCGAAAATAGAGACTGTGAGGACATAGAGAAGCGGAAATTCTACCAACTTTTGCCTGACGTAGAAGCGGCTCGCGAGGGATATCTGCGAGTTGTTGATGAATCTCAGGAAGACTATCTGTATCCTGAATCTTATTTCATTTTTGTTGAACTGCCTCGCAAAGTACAGGAGGCATTTGTAGCAGCAGATTAATATCAGCAAAATGTTACACTTTTCGCCAAATTATTATTTTTTTTCACCGCGGGAGATCAGAAAAAATGACCTTGAACCCTTACGGTCCCTGGGTTTTATATGCCTAACCTCTGCAAGGAAAATGTTACACAAGTGTAACATTTTTGGAGAATTTTAAGGAAAACATAGATGTCAGATGAACTCATTCAAATCGAAACGCCTTTCGCGTTTAATGAAGAAAATCAACGCGAATTCGACGCGTTGATAGGACGGTACCCCGTTAAAGAAGCGGCGATGCTCCCAACCCTTCATCTTGCGCAAAGGCAAGCAGGGTACATCACCCCTGCCGTCATGAAGTATGTCGCAGAGCAACTTGAAGTCTCTGTGATGAAGGTCAAGGATGTCGTTACTTTCTATCCGATGTTCTTTGAGGAACCGGTCGGTGAGTACGTGATTCGGGTATGCCATACGTTGCCTTGTGCGTTGCGAGATTGTAAAGGCGTTTTGGACCATCTTAAGACGAAGTTGGACACGGATGTTGCTGCTGAAACCAATCTCGCCAAAGGCACAACCCCTGATGGGAAGTTCACGCTCATGAAAGTGGAATGCCTTGCCTCATGTGATGTCGCTCCTGTTATCATGGTGAATGACGATTTGCATAAGAATTTAACCCCGGAAAAAATTGATGAAATCATAGATAATCTGTAGAGGAGATAGTATGGTAGAAGAAAGACGAATTCTCTACGAGCATCTGGATGTGCCTGATATTAACACGTTCGATGTCTTTCGGCAATACGACGGTTACACCCGCTTTGAAAAGGCAATCACGGAATATCAACCAGACGATATCGCAAAAATGGTGATGGATTCCGGGTTGAAGGGTAGAGGCGGTGCCGGATTTTCGACAGGCTTGAAATGGAGTTTCGTTCCAAGAGACATAAAACCGTGTTATCTCTGTTGCAATGCCGACGAAAGTGAACCAGGGACGTTTAGTAATCGCTACGTTTTGGAAAAGAATCCACACCTATTGATTGAGGGTATCCTGATTTGCTGCTATGCAATGGGCATTGAGACGACGTATGTCTACATTCGCGGTGAATTCACACTCGGGAAAAAGATGCTGGATGCCGCTATCAAAGAAGCTTACGAGAAGGGATACCTCGGCAAAGACATCCGTGGCACGGGTCTCAACATCGACATCTATACACACCCAGGTGCCGGTGCCTATATCTGTGGCGAGGAGACGGGACTCATTGAATCGCTTGAGGGCAAACGTGGGCAACCGCGGAACAAGCCTCCGTTCCCTGCTGTTGAAGGCGTATTTGGAAAACCCACCGTCGTTCAGAATGTCGAGACGTTGTGTAACCTGCCTTTCATCGTTGGCAACGGCGTTGAATGGTATACCCAGATGGGACCGACGTATGCCGATACGCGCGCGAATCCACCGACACCCGACCCCAACACAGGCACGAAGCTTTATTGCATCAGTGGCGATGTTAACGAACCCGGTGTTTATGAGCTCGATCTCGGTTTGACCTGTTCAGAACTCATTGAGGTCGCAGGTGGACTGCGCGGCGAAGAGGTGAAAGCAGTTATCCCTGGTGGGAGTTCCGCACCGATTTTAACACACTACGAGTTGGACACGCGACTGGACTTTACCTCGCTCACGCTTGCTAAGTCAATGCTCGGCTCCGGGGGCATCATTGTCATGAACGAGACCCGGAACATCGTCGATTGCCTGCTCAATATCATGAAGTTCTATGCCCATGAATCGTGTGGACAGTGTACGCCGTGCCGTTGGGGAACCCCGTGGGTGCGAGATATTGTGCAACGGATCGCCGATGGAGATGGGCGAAAAAGCACGATGACACGTCCTAAATTCGGTGTCGCTGAAAATGGTAGATGGGGTGATACCGGTGAGACAGAAGAGATCTACGAGGACTTAGATTTGCTGGAAAGTGTCGCCAATAACATTGCGAATGTGGATACAATGACGTGGAATACGATTTGTGTCTTTGGCATCGCAGTTTCCTGGCCTGCTGTGAGTTATCTGCGCAAGTTCCGACCCGAATTTGAAGCCGCTATCCGAGAAGGGAAACTTGTCACGCTACCTGTTGCTGAGGCGACTGTCCCACCGGAAGAAAATTACGCGTATCAACAGCGGTTTATTCCGAAGGAGTTCGCTGACCTATAAGGAAAAAATTTAAAAATGGCATTTGTTAAACTGAATGACCTTGAGATAGAGGTTGAAGATGGAACGAATGTAGTCGAGGCAGCAAGGCAACACGGTATTGAAGTCCCTCACTACTGTTATCACCAAGGGTTGAGCCGTCCAGCGAATTGCAGAATGTGTCTCGTTGAACCGCATGTCTTCTTCCCACCTGCTGGCGCAATCGTCCCGGATCGACAACTCGCAACCGGGTGTACCACGGTGTTGAGAACGGCACCGCCCGATAGAAAACTTGATGGGAAATACGACTTTATTGTCCGCACAGATAGCGAGCGCGTCAAAAAGGCACGCGCGGACATATTGGAATTTCTGCTTGTGCATCACCCACTTGATTGCCCCGTCTGTGATCAGGCTGGTGAATGCGATTTGCAAGACTACTCACATCGACATGGACATGATAAGAGTCGCTATCTTGAGGTCAAAAACGTTCCACCTAAGAAAGACTTGGGGCCTGATGTATTGCTCTACGCGACACGCTGCGTTGTCTGCACCCGGTGTATCCGATTTGCTGACGAGGTTTCTGGAACGGGGGAATTGGGCTTAGTTCACCGCGGCTCCCACGATGAAATTGATATCCCACGCAGCCACGAGGGTGTTCCCCTGCAGGTACTGGATAACAAATTGGCAGGAAATGTTGTTGATATCTGTCCCGTTGGGGCATTGATTAGCAAAGACTTCCTGTTCAAGTCGCGTCCATGGTTCTTGGAGAAAGCGAATAGCGTCTGTTCAGGATGTAGTGTCGGTTGCAATATCACCGTAGAATATAAAGCCGACGGTGTTTACAGACTCAAGCCGCGCTTCCACGAAGACATCAACCAACATTGGATGTGCGACGACGGTCGCCTCGGTTACCACTATGTTAACAGCGATGACCGGCTCCAACTTCCCCTTAAACGGGTTGACGACGCTCTCACGCCAACACATTGGGCAGATGCCTTAGCGACGATTACAGAAAAATTGTCGGAAATAGAAACTGAAGATATTGTTGTTATCGGCTCTGCACAGGGCACCAATGAAGACAACTACGTCTTACAGCAGTTCGCGCATGATGTCCTGAAAACAACACAGTTGGGACTCTTTGGACATCTGCCCGGTGAAGCACACAAGTTCCCACAATTTACAATTGAAGCCGACAAGAATCCAAACACGGCAGGGGCACGAACGATACTCGGTTCCACGAATGGCAACACCGTTTTAGAGGGTGATGCGCTTTGGGAAAAGGTATCAAGTGCCAAAGTCGTCTACCTCGTGAGTGGTGCACCGGAACGTCCTCTTGAAGATGCTGAAAAAGCTGCATTGGAGAGTGTCGATTTCCTTATTGTGCAAGATGTTTTGCCTTCAGAAGTAACCCAGTTCGCTGATGTCGTCCTACCCGGAACAACCTTCGCAGAGAAAGATGGCACCTTCACCAACTCTACAGGGTGGGTGCAGCGGATTCGTAAGACGATTGATCCGCCGGGCGAAGCACGTGTGGATTGGGAAATTACGCAGCAGCTTGCTAAGCAGTTGGGCGGCGAGATGAACTATCACTTTGCGGGTGAAATCGCATTGGAAATTGCTGAGAATGTACCGGGCTATGCTGATGCAACACATCAAAAAATTGGAGATGCGGGGATTAAGTTAGCAGACAGCACTCAGTAAAAAGAGTGGATTTTGGAAACGTTAAAACCAAATTGTAGCCTGCAACAACGGTGCAGGCGGATATAGGGAAGGCGCGTTAGAGTCAGCACCTACGTTCTTTCTCCGCAAGGAATATTTAAAATATGGAAAATTTCCCTCTCGTTTTAATCATCAGTTCAATCGTCAAGATTCTCATCATTGTGCATCTGCTGCTGATTGGCGTGATGATAATGATCTGGGCGGAACGGCGGGTGAGCGGATGGATGCAGGATCGGTTGGGACCCAACCGGGTTGGTCCCCAAGGACTCCTCCAACCTGTTGCAGATGGGCTTAAGTTTCTGTTTAAAGAAGACCTCATCCCAGATCACGTGGATAAGCCGCTGTATGTGATGGCACCCGCGATGTTGTTAGTCCCAGCACTTGTGGCGGTCGCAGTCGTGCCATTTGGGAGCGCTATTACGGTATTTGGGCATGAAATACCGCTCCAGATTGCAGATATCAACATCGGTATCCTATATATATTGGCGATAACGTCCCTTGGGGTCTATGGTGTTGTGCTGGGGGCATGGGCATCTAACAACAAGTATTCCCTTCTGGGGGGTCTACGTTCTTCTGCGCAGATGATTAGTTACGAGCTAACGCTCGGATTGGGTATTATCGGAATACTGATGCTAACGAGTTCTCTCAGTCTTCGGACAATCGCAGTAGAACAAGGTGCCTATCCGTGGCAGTGGAATTTCCTGATTCACTTTCCGGCATTTCTGGCGTTTACAACAGCGATGTTCGCAGAAACCAACCGATTGCCCTTTGACCTCGCTGAAGCGGAACAGGAGCTTGTCGCAGGCTATCACACCGAATACAGTAGCATGAAATTCGCAATGTTTTTTATGGCTGAATATATGAACATGATTGTTGGGTCTGCCGTGACAGTGACGCTCTTCTTAGGAGGATGGCATTTCTTCGGTTTAGAAAATATGGGCGGTCCTGTATGGAGCGGACTGATCTCGTTCGGTATCTTTTTTGTCAAAACAGCGATTTTCCTGTTCGTGTTTATCTGGGTGCGTTGGACGCTCCCGCGGTTCCGCTACGACCAACTCATGAACTTCGGTTGGAAATTCCTGTTGCCTGTCGCTTTGACTTCAATTGTCGTAACCGGCATTTTATGGATAACGACCAACTCTCGCCTCATTGTGGGTATTGGTAATGTCGTCTCCGCGTTTATTGTTGTATCCATTGTCGCAAGTCTCCTTGTAATGAAGACGCCTAAACCGGCAATCCAAGATAGCGACAATCGGCTCACACCGTCCGCTCTCGACGCAATAGAATAGGAGGCATGCTTATGAATGCAGAACAGATTCTATTTATTCTCTTTGGAGCGGTCTCGCTGATTGGCGCGATTGCTGTCATCTCGTTTCGACATCCGATTTATAGCGCGCTTTCGCTTATTGTAACGTTCTTTGCACAAGCGGGGCTTTTCGTCCTGTTGGGTGCACATTTCGTCGCGGCTGTCCAAGTCATCGTCTACGCCGGCGCGATTATGGTCCTATTCCTCTTTGTGATTATGCTCTTGAACTTGGGGACACTCTCGGTGAAAGGGGCTATTGGAACGAAACTGAAGGGATTCGCTATTATTTTAGGCATCCTTCTTGCCGCCGAAGGCATTTACATCGCAATGAATGCCCTGAATGACACCGCAGTGGCATCGGCAGAACCTGCAGCGATAACGACAACCACTTATGACATTGGTGAGCTCTTGTTCAGCAAGTACCTCTTACCTTTTGAAGTTACCTCGCTTATCTTGTTAGCGGCATTGATCGGCGTTATCGTCTTGGTCAAACGCGATAGTCAAGAAGAAAACCAAAATCGGTAACCAGTAGGTGAGTGTTATCTTCCTAACTTCAAAAACATAGCCCATAACGTAGTGGAGGGCGGATTTGAGAAAGGCACGTTAAAGTCCAAACTCATGCCGTTTAACCGCAAGGAAAGTTAAAAGTATGTCATTAGAGTATTATCTCGTATTGAGTGCACTCCTGTTTACAACGGGAGTCATCGGGGTCCTCATCCGCAGGAACGCAATTATCATCTTTATGTGTATCGAACTGATGCTGAATGCGGCGAACCTCGCCTTTGTAGCCATCAGTCGGAGTCTCGGTGAGGCAACGGGACAGGTGTTCGTTTTCTTTGTAATGACTGTCGCCGCTGCTGAGGTCGCGATTGGACTCGCAATTATCGTGAGCGTCTTCAAACATCGACAGACGATTAATGTGGATGAAGTTAATTCGTTGAAGGGCTAAGCAAAATTGGCTATCAGTTAAAGAAGATTCTGATGTGCGTCACAAATCTCTGACTGAATACCTCGAACCCATAGAAGGATAAAAAATGACAATAGAATTAATTGTTGTCCTGTTAGCTGCCCCACTTGTTGGGTTTCTGATTAACGGGTTATTAGGAAAATGGCTGAAAGGGAACGAGCAACTGAGCGGGTGGATAGGTTCGCTTGCAGTGCTTATCTCTTTAGTCTGTTCGATTATCGCTTTTGCCAGTTTGCACGGCGGTGCCGCCCCGTTCGATGAAACCCTGTATGAATGGATTACAGGCGAGTCGTTCGCTTTCAATATCGGGTTCCGCGTGGACGCACTAACGTCAGTGATGTTGTTAGTGATTACGGGTGTCGGGTTTCTCATCCACGTCTATTCGATTGGCTACATGCATGGCGATGCAGGATATACACGCTATTTTGCCTATCTGAACCTATTCGTCTTTGCAATGCTGATCTTGGTTCTCGGAAACAACTATCTGATGATGTTCGTCGGATGGGAAGGCGTTGGACTCTGTTCATACCTCCTCATAGGATTCTGGTATGAGAAGCAAACGGCGACAGATGCTGGAAAAAAGGCTTTCATCGTGAACCGAATCGGCGACTTCGGGTTCTTGCTGGGTATGTTTACCCTGTTTGCTGCGTTCGGAACCCTTGATTTCGCGTCGATATTCGATGCCGCTGAGGCAGATAATTTTCAGAAAGTCTTTGGTGCCAGTACCCTCGTAATTGCGACGTTGCTACTCTTCGTTGGCGCGATAGGTAAATCGGCGCAGATTCCGCTCTATGTATGGCTTCCAGACGCAATGGAAGGTCCCACACCTGTCAGTGCATTGATTCACGCCGCTACAATGGTGACAGCGGGTGTATATATGATAGCTCGCTCGGCTGTGCTTTATAATATAGCACATACCGGCGAAGTGGTCGCATGGATTGGGGTTTTGACTGCCTTCTTCGCCGCAACAATAGCACTTACCCAGAACGATATAAAACGTATCCTCGCCTATTCCACTGTAAGCCAACTCGGCTATATGTTCCTGGGTGTCGGTGTTGGGGCTTACGCTTCTGGCATCTTCCATTTAGTAACGCATGCTTTCTTTAAAGGATTGATGTTCCTTACCGCTGGCAGTGTAATGCACGCGATGGCGAATGAATTGGATATGCGGAAGATGGGCGGCTTAAAAGCAAAGATGCCGATAACGCACTGGACCTTTTTAGTGGGTGCGCTTGCTATTGCAGGGTTTCCATTTCTGAGCGGTTTCTGGAGCAAAGATGAAATCCTGCACAGTGCGTGGGGAAGTTCACCCATTATTTACGTCATCGGTTTAGTCACCGCGTTTTTGACGGCGTTTTATATGTTCCGCTTGATCTTTGTGACGTTTTACGGTGAATCCCGTGTTGAACCTGAAGTTGATTCGCATCTCCACGAATCGCCACCCGTCATGTGGGTACCGCTGGCAATCCTGGCGATTCCTTCTGCCTTAATCGGCTTACTTTTAGGCTGGGGTGGACATGACAGTTGGCTCCACCACTTCACAAAGAGTGTGTTCCCAGAGGCGCACCATGACGCATCGGGTAATATGATCTTGTTCATGGTGATTTCATCTGTAGTCGGTTTGGCAGGCATTGCGTTCGCATGGTCGCGTTATCGCGACAGGACCCCATCCGATGAACCCACGAATGCCCTACACAAGCTTCTTGCGAACAAGTACTATGTCGATGAGGTATACAACGCACTCATTGTGCAACCGATTAAAAACGGTTCTCATTACTTACTCTGGCGGATTGTAGACAACGGCATTATCGATGGGATTGTCAACGGTGTAGGCGCTATTATCCGATTTATTGGTGGAACATTGCGCCGCTTCCAGACAGGCATTGTCCAAGCCTATATCGTATCAATGGTTCTCGGCATAGTGTTATTCCTTGCATACTATCTGTTTTTTGTATAGACCTGTCACCCCTATGCGGTTTCCCTTTAGCCGATAACCATTAAAAAGGAGATTTTTTTGCTACTCTCAACAGTCATCTTTTTACCATTACTCGGCGTGATAGCGATCGCGTTGCTCAGAGGTCTCGGTGCATCCGCTGTCAAAGGCATTGCACTTGTCATTGGGCTCCTGACGTTTATTGTCTCGTTGGGGCTTTACACCGGGTTTGACGCAACGACTGCCACGTTTCAAAACGTCACACAGCAAGCGTGGATTCCCGGTTTAGGGACAAGCTACCACATCGGCATCGATGGTATATCGCTATGGTTAGTGTTGCTTACAACTTTCCTGACACCGCTATGTATCCTTGCCGCATGGAATTCGATCGAGAAAGGGTTGAGTGGCTTCATGATGTCGCTCCTTGCTCTTGAGACCGGGATGTTGGGTGTCTTCTGCGCCTTGGATCTGTTCCTCTTTTTCGTATTTTGGGAGTCGATGTTGATTCCGATGTACTTCCTCATCGGTATTTGGGGTGGAGAACGTCGAATTTATGCCACTGTGAAGTTCGTGCTTTATACAATGGCAGGCAGTGCGCTCATGTTGGTTGGTATCTTGGCGCTCTACTTCCAAAACGACAACAGTTTCGACCTCACGACGCTCAGCGGTCCGTTTGAACATTCACACCTATTGTTCTTGGCATTTTTCATTGCATTTGCCATTAAGGTTCCGCTTTTTCCCTTCCATACGTGGCTACCAGACGCCCACGTTGAAGCCCCCACGGCGGGAAGTGTAATCCTTGCCGGGGTGCTGCTGAAGATGGGGACCTATGGCATCATCCGATTTTGCCTACCCCTTTTTCCCGATGCCGCGGCTGAATTCACGCCATTGATTGTCCCGCTCGCTGTTATAGGTATCATTTACGGTGCATTGGTGGCGATGGTCCAACCAGATCTGAAAAAACTGGTCGCCTATTCCAGTGTAAGTCACCTTGGATTTGTGGTGTTGGGGTTGTTTTCTAAAAATCCCGCCGGTATTCAAGGCAGTGTCTTACAGATGATTAATCACGGCTTGAGCACGGGTGCGTTGTTCCTTTTGGTCGGAATGATTTATGAACGCCGACACAGCAGGATGATTGTGGATTTCGGAGGCTTGGCGAAGCGTATGCCTATCTTTGCTACAATTTTTATGGTGGTGACGCTATCCTCAATTGGGCTACCGGGTTTGAACGGATTCGTTGGCGAATATATGATACTGCTCGGTAGTTTTGTTCAGGGAGCCTTCTCGAAAATATATGTAGTTTTGGCAACAGCGGGTGTAATTCTCGCAGCCGTGTATATGTTGTGGATGTTCCAACGGGTGATGTTCGGGACACTGGATAAGACAAATGAAGCCTTACCTGACCTGAACGCACGTGAAATCGTTGTGATGCTCCCCATATTACTGTTCATCGTCTGGATCGGCGTTTACCCGAAACCTTTCTTGAATAAGATGGAGAAATCCGTAGGCCTTGTCGTGACGCAGGTGCAAACTGAATCTGCTATCGGACGCGCGGGGGAACGGATACAACAAGACACTGAACTCGCTCTACACGGAACACAGCGCGTCCAACGTGAAAAGATTGAAAAGGAGGCACAGCAGTAGGAGCGATCTTCGAATCGCGACTCTCGATCATAAATGAAGTTTAAACTCACATCCGGTCTTATTTTTTGTGTAATTTTAGGGATTGCGCTGTTAGTTTCAGTGGGGGTTTCCTTCGGAGCAGACGACGCACATGGCGGTGATGCACACCACGGGCATGGCGTAGACGGCGCGAAATTGCCTATCTGGAGTATTATCCCGTTTGTTGGCATACTCCTCTCTATTGCGATTTTTCCACTCGTGTTGGATTCCCATTTCCTAGTCCACCACGGCGGAAAAATGTCATTGGTTTGGGCGTTAGCCTTCGCTATTCCGTATCTCATAGCGTTTCAAGGAGAAGCATTTTACGACATTCTGCATATCTACCTGATAGACTATATCCCGTTTATTATTCTGTTGTGGGGATTGTTCACGGTCGCGGGCGGAATTCTCGTGCGTGGGACATTACGGGGCACGCCGTTGGTTAACACACTCTTACTGCTTATTGGTACTGCTATCGCCTCATGGGTCGGCACAACAGGCGCGTCGATGCTTCTCATCCGCCCACTGATTCGAGCAAACGCGTATCGGCAGAGCAAGGTCCATCTGGTCATTTTCTTTATTTTTCTCGTAAGTAACATCGGGGGTTCTTTAACACCCTTGGGGGACCCGCCGCTGTTTTTGGGATTCTTGCACAACGTCCCTTTCTTCTGGACAACGACGGCTCTCTTTCCGCACATGCTGTTTATCAGTGTGATCTTAATTGTGCTTTTCTTTGTGTTGGACACATTCATGTTTAAACGGGAAGGCGGGGTCGTGCCAGACGATGGAACCAACGAACCAATTCGTGTAGACGGACTTTTCAACCTCGTCTTCCTCCTGGGCATCGTCGCTGCTGTTTTAATGAGTGGTAGTTTCAAGTGGGGAGAAGTCAATATCTTTGGTGTCCATGTATACTGGCAGAATATTACCCGCGATGTATTGATTGTCGTCATGGGGCTGTTATCTCTCAGGTTCACACCCTTTAGTGGTAAGTTGCGTCAGGAGAACGAGTTTTCGTGGGAGCCGATTGAAGAGGTCGCCAAAGTATTCGCCGGTATCTTTATGACCATTATTCCGGCGTTAGCGATCCTAAAGGCGGGTGAAAACGGGGCGTTAAGTGGGTTAATTGGGGCGATAAAAGAACCGATGCACTATTTCTGGATAACTGGAATTCTGTCGAGTTTCTTAGATAATGCCCCGACGTATTTGACATTTTTCAACACAGCACTCGGGAAATTGCATCTCACTGAAGCCATGATACCAGAAATTTTGTCTGGGCAATTGGCAGGTCCCGAACACTTAGAGTTCGTCAAATTGCTAACGGCTATATCTGTTGGAGCGGTGTTTATGGGGGCAAATACCTATATCGGCAATGCTCCGAATTTCATGGTGAAGGCAATCGCGGAACAAAGCGGTATCCGTATGCCGAGTTTCTTTGGATATATGCTCTGGTCAGTAGTAATTTTAGTCCCGCTCTTTGTGATTGTAACGTTTGTGTTCCTACGCTAATACACTTTATTGAATAGTCTTCAGTTACACGTTATCATATATCTCTTAAAAGGTAGACTGTAACACGCTACTTCCATCTGAAGTCAATCAGGATGACATCAATTGTTACGGGAACCCCTCTTAACTGACAACTGACAACTGATAACTGACAACCATTTTATGGAGATTTCGAATGCCAATAGAGATTAACTGGCAATTACTGATGCCGGAGCTGGTTATCGTTTTAACACTGCTCATCGTCCTCGTTTTTGACCTGTTCGACTCCATTTCAAAAGCGATTCTCGGCTGGATGACGATCGTTGGCGCTGGGATTGCACTATGGGTCTCTATCCAGATGCACCAAGCAGGCACTGTGGGCACCCAGTTCAACGACATGTTTAAGGTGGATAATTTCTCCCTCTTCTTCAACATCATTTTCCTTGTTTCAACGATTTTGGTCGCTTTGATTTCGATGAGTTATTTGAGCAGGGACGATAGAAAACAGGGACCTTACTACCTACTGATCCTGCTGGCGACCCTCGGTATGATGTTGATGGCTGCGGGCAATGAGTTGATTATTGTCTTCCTCGGATTGGAACTGATGTCATTATCGTTGTATGTGTTGGCAGGCTATTTTCGAGATAACCCTGCATCAAGCGAGGCAGGCATGAAATACCTGTTGCTCGGCGCGTTTGCCAGTGCATTTTTCCTTTATGGGATCGCTTTGATTTACGGGGGTGCAGGCACAACGAATGTCCCCGCGATCGCTGAGGCAATTACTGCCCCGAATAAATCGCCACTGTTGTTAGCGGGTATGTTCCTTCTCATTGTTGGCTTCGGGTTTAAGGTCGCTATTGTTCCGTTCCATCAATGGGCACCCGATGTTTACGAAGGCGCGCCCACAACGATAGCCGCGTTTATCTCTGCCGGACCAAAGGCGGCGGGGTTCGCAGCGTTCCTCAGAATTTTCATGGAAGCCCTCCCAAGCCTGCAAGTCGAATGGAGTAGCGTTGTGATTGTGTTGGCGATGTTAACGATGACTGTCGGAAATGTCATTGCCATTGCGCAGACGAGCATCAAGCGGATGCTCGCTTATTCAAGTATCGCCCATGCGGGTTACGTGCTCATAGGTTTGGCGGCTGCAAATAACGACGGCATTTCGAGTGCGATGCTTTATCTGCTCGTTTATTGTGTGATGAACATCGGTGCGTTCGGTGCGGTCATCTTGGCGAAAACGGAGGACGGCGAGAGTCTCATGATTTCCGATTACGCCGGACTCGGTCTCCGAAAACCGTTACTGGCTATGTTTATGACGATCATGCTTTTGTCACTCGCCGGTTTTCCACCGACTGCCGGGTTCGTCGGGAAATTCTATGTTTTCAAATCCGCAGTCCAAGCAGGGCATATCTGGCTTGTTATTGTGGGTGCCATCAATACAGCAATATCGGCGTTCTACTATCTCCGAGTCGTTGTGACGATGTATATGCGTGAACCCGAAGAGGAACTCAACTTTACCGCATACCCAAGCACCCTTGTTGTGGGATTGGTCCTCGCGGCGATTGGTGTATTACTCATAGGCATTCTGCCATCGCTCATGCTCACGCCAGCACAGAATTCAGTCTTTTAGTAGCTGTCAGCAGTCGGCAATCAGCAGTCAGAAGAATATGTAGCAGTGGGAGGGGTTTGTAACCCTGACTCCACCACAAGCTGGAACCTTAAATTAAAGTGTGGAAGAATAGAAGGTTGATTCTTCGGTCTTCCACACTTCTGTTTTTCCCTTGTCTTAATAAGAAAACAAGGGATTTTGCATAAGTCTTAAGGCAAATGGAAAAGAGGACGTTATGTCAGACGTTAGGTTAGGTTTTATCGGCACAGGTGGCAACATGAACCGTCACCTACGTGAATTAACCGAGATTGGCGGCACAAAATTCGTCGCCTTCTGTGATATTGTCATCGACAAAGCGGAGCAGGCTGTTACCCAATACGGTGGTAAAGCCTACGGAGACTATAATCAAATGCTCGCGAGCGAGGAATTGGATGCCGTTTATATTTCAATTCCGCCGTTTGCCCATGGTGCCCCTGAGCGTGCTGTCATTGCCGCTGGACTGCCGATGTTTGTAGAGAAACCGGTGCACATGGATACCAGCGAAGCGAAAGAGATCGCAGCTGAAGTCGAAGAAAAGGGAATTATCACCGCGACTGGGTATCAGGAACGTTATCTTGATATTATCGATAAGGCACAGGAACTCCTCGCTTCTCGACGTGTAGGGTTCTTCATGGGCTATTGGATGGGAGGTATGCCCGGTGGATGGTGGCGCGAGAAGGCAAAATCCGGCGGACAACTCATGGAACAGACGACACATGAATTTGATATGGCGAGATACCTCTTCGGTGAAGTCAAAACCGTCTATGCCGTCGCACGCAACGATCTGATCCCGAATACCGATTACGATATCGAGGAAGCATCTGCTGTCTCACTACACTTCGAGAGTGGTGTCTTCGGTGTTATGTTTTCTGCCTGCTTTACAACGAACGGGATGCGACGGTCCGGGTTAGACATCTTCTGTGAGGACGGTTCGCTCGAATACCATCTCCGTAGCGCGCTTGTGCTCTCTACTGCTGATGAGACAACTACGTGGAATCCGAAAAACAATTGCACAATTGATATGGATAGCACTTTTATTCAAGCAGTCCGCACAGGCGATGGCAGCGCGATCCGATCCCCCTATTCGGATGCCGCCAAAACCGCTGTTTTGTCAATTGCTGCCAACGAATCTCTTGAAACGGGTCTACCTGTCCACTTAGGATAATTGGAAGGGCAGGTGAGATAGCGTTATTTTTTTCACAGCAATTGCCAGGGAGATAGTCCATGTGACACGCATGTCCAGCGATTTGTGGTCCCTCCGCGATGCAATTCGGCTCAGCTGCTCGCCGATGCGCACGATTAAACAGAACCTTTTCTGGCGTTCTTCTACAATGTGCTTATTTGCTTGCCCCTCCAAACTTTACCTGATATAATTAGAGAAATATATGCGATCTAAACCGCGCGTTTATATTGAGACTTCAGTTATCAGTTATCTGACTTCCAGACCCAGCAGTAACGAAGGAATTCGTGGTTGTCAATATTTCACTCGCTATTGGTGGGAAAATTTTGCCGAACAACAATTTGAACTTGTTTCCTCACCGATTGTCCAGCAGGAAGTCAGTTTAGGCAATACGGAAGCTTCTCAAAAACGTCTCAAGGTTTTGGAGAAACTGACTTTATTGGACACGCCAAGAGAGATACTGGATTCTCTTAGCGATGATTTGATAAATGCAGGAGCTTTGCCCCTGAAAGCACGGATTGACTCGTTTCATATAGCGATTGCTGCGATAAACAGTGTAGAGTATTTGGCAACATGGAATTTTAAGCATATTGCCAATATTAACAAAATTCCCTTGATACAGCAGGTGTGTCGAAAAATAGGTTATCAACCACCGATCCTTTGCACACCCCAACAACTGCTAATGGAGGAATTTTAAAATGTGGAAAGACCCGTTTGTTGATGAAATTCATCGAATTCGAGAGGAATGGGCTGCGAAGTTCAACTATAACTCGAAAGCATTACTTGAAAACATCGAACAACAGAAACAGCAAGACTATTTAACTGACGAAAACGGGGACTTCATAAAGGACGAAAAAGGTGGATTAATCCTCAAATCTGAATTGAAATTGAAGGATAAAGTTAAAAGATGATGCTTGCGGCGTTCGTCAAGGGAACCGAGAAGAGGGTTATCGGTTGTCCGGGAAGAGAAGTTGTTAAACGAAACCTCTTAACTGATAACTGACAACCGAAAGGATTTTCGCAGACGGGGAAGCTCATAAGGGCTTCATACCGTTGATTCATCCGAACTGACAATTCTAAAAAATGGAACACCAACTTAACCTTCCCATCACTGGGATGCACTGCGAAAACTGTACAAGCACTATCACACGACATCTGAAAAAGATGGATGGTGTCCTTGCCGCAGAAGTTAGCCTCGCCACTGAATATGCGGCGGTTACCTTTGATGCGTCCGCGATCAGTGAAGAAACCATCGTCGATAAGATCCGAGATCTCGGTTTTGACGTTGTCGATGAAGGTGAAGAAGACGTTGCACGCGCTGCGGAATTCCAACGGCAAAAGAGGCAATTCACTGTCGGGATCATCTTCACGCTCCCACTCTTTCTCCTCAGCATGGGTAGAGATATGAATCTGTTAGGTGCGTGGGCATCAGCAGGCTGGGTTAACTGGTTCATGTTTGGCTTAGCATTACCGGTGCAGGGTTACGTCGCTTGGGACTATTACATTGGCGGTATTAAAGCCTTGCGCCACGGATCCGCCAATATGGATGTCCTCGTCGCTATGGGTTCATCCGTAGCGTTCCTCTATAGCCTCGTTGTAACGATTGCATTGGGGATGGATGCAGGGACGCGCTTTGGAACCCATGTCTATTTTGAGACAGCCGCGGTTATCATTACGTTGATTAAGTTAGGGAAACTGATCGAAGCCCGCGCCAAAGGTAAGATAAACGCAGCCCTTAAAAAACTCCCCCAGCTTTCCCCCCAAATCGCGTGTCGCTTAGAAAACGGAGAAGAACAACACATCCCTATTGAACAGGTCGGCATAGGAGATGTCCTTCTCGTGCGTCCCGGCGAAAGTATTCCTGTTGATGGTGTGGTGCGCAGCGGCAAAAGTGCCATTGATGAAAGCGTCTTCACCGGAGAAAGTCTGCCCGTCGATAAGGGACCCGGCGACCCTGTGACCGCAGCGACAATGAATCAGAGCGGAATGCTCACAATGGAAGCCACACATATCGGAGCAGAAACGGCACTTGCGCGTCTTGTCCAATTGGTCCAAACAACACAACAGAGCAAACCGCCCATCCAACGCGCCGCCGATGCGGTCACAAACGTGTTTGTGCCTATTGTCTCTGGGGTCGCCATTGTGACGTTTCTTGTGTGGTGGTTTCTTCTCGGAGAAGGTTTCACCCCGGCAATGCTCCGTTTAGTTGCGATCCTTGTCACAGCCTGCCCGTGTGCGTTGGGACTCGCCACCCCAACCGCCGTTATGATGGGGACGGGTATCGGGGCACAGCGCGGCATCCTCTTCCGAAACGGCGAAGCACTCGAACGCGCTGGAGACTTAACCACAATTGTCCTCGACAAAACAGGCACCTTGACAGAGGGGAAACTCACGCTTACCGATATTCTCACGGATACAGACGCATCGGAACTCCTACAACTCTGTGCCGCTGCGGAACGCGGCAGTGAACATCCCATCGGAAGGGCAGTCGTCCAAGCGGCTCAGGAACGTGGACTGGACCTCGCGACACCGAGCCAGTTTGAAGCCGTCACTGGGCACGGTATTACCGCACGGGTCGGTGAAAACAGCGTCATTATCGGCAATTTATCCTTAATTCAACAGCACAACATTCCAACAAGGAGATTTGAAGAAGACGCAGCGCGTCTGCAGACCGAGGCGAAAACCGTCCTATGGGTCGCCATTGATGAACGGGTTGCGGGACTTCTGGCGGTGGCGGACACCTTGAAATCGGAAGCGCAGGCTGCAGTCTCAGAACTCTACGAACTTGGATGTACTGTGGTAATGATGACTGGGGACAACCGCGTCACGGCTGATGTGATCGCCAAGGCTGCGCGGATTGGCGATGTCATGGCAGAACTCAAACCCGAAGGTAAAGCAGCCGCTGTTCAGAAGTTACAGGCGGAAAATGGCGGACTCGTCGCGATGGTAGGTGACGGCATCAACGATACCCCTGCATTGGCACAAGCCGATATCGGAATCTCCCTCGGCACAGGCACCGATATTGCCCGAGAGACAGCACACGTAACGCTCATGCATAGCGATTTGCGTGGACTCCCCGATGCGATTCGGCTCAGCCGTTCGACGATGCGCACGATTAAACAGAACCTTTTCTGGGCGTTTTTCTACAATGTGCTTCTCATTCCTGTCGCAGCGGGTGCACTGTATCCGCTCTCTTTTATGCCGATGATGTTTCGGGAGTTACATCCGATGCTTGCAGCGTTCGCAATGGCGTTTAGCAGTATTTCTGTCGTGCTAAACAGCCTGCGGCTGCAGTGGAGAAAATGGCCCACTGGAACACAGAAAGCATCGTCTCTACCATCCAGGAACTAGCGAATATGGACGAAAAACAGGAATTGTTAGAAATCTACAAACTACACGCAGAACTCGCCGATAGCGTCAGCAGGCAACGGGGAACCGCAAACCGTTTTTATATGCTGGTTTTATCAGGGTTAGCAGTGCTTTTTTCTGCCTTCCTACAACGCAAAAACGGAGTACCCCTCGAATGGCTTATGGTAGGTTTCGGACTGTTCGGTATGCTTTTAGCCTCAGCGTGGTATATTGTCATCCGTTCTTACCGTCAACTGAATTCTGGCAAATTTAACGCATTGCATGAATTAGAGGAAAAACTTGCGTACCCATTTTTTAGACGCGAATGGGAATCGCTAGGCGAGGGCAAAGAGCGAAAAACCTATTGGAAACTATCTGTCGTTGAAACTTTTGTACCGGCTATCTTTTTTCTTTCTTTTGCCGTGTTATTGGGAAGTGGAATTTACTTGTTGGTCACTGGCAATGGTGGAACGCAATGACAATTTGTGTATAGAAAATTAATCGCATATTCACTTGATAAACCCATTTTTGATAAAGGAGATGCAAACAATGGCGCAGGCAATAGAGTATATCCCCTTCCAACGCGTGAAGGACTGGAAAGTTGGCGATAGGATCATCGTAGACGGGATCCCTGGGCAAATCCGCGATATTGCTGAATTTGAGAATCCTTCAGGGGTCGGAGAAACGATTGCATCCATTGGTGTAGTGTACGACAATGAACCTGGTGTGATTAGACTTGTTGAATATGATCGACACCAACTCAAACTTGAACGTTAACAGCTATCTCTCTATCTGTTGGTAGAGTCCAGAGATGCCCTCCTCGGCGGTTATCATTTCCACTGTACAGGCACAATTGTTGTGATACTGAAGAAGGTTATTCACCCAGTGTTTAGAGACTAATTCGCTCGCGAACTTCAAAGTAATTTTCACAGAAATCTGGAAAAATCATTCGCCATGGTAGGTTAGACAACCTTTTCTCGATACTGGATAAGGAATGAAGATGGAACAACAAAACCAAGCGATATTGACGAGAGAGTTGTCCCAGCCAATTGCAGCTTGTGTTTTTTCTAAGGATGATTTGAAAAATCTTTGTGAAATACTGCAAGAGTGGTGCTCTAAAGCATCAGATGAAGAGATAAAACATTACAGGCCGCTCAATCGAACGCCAGAACAATTTGGTGCAGATATTACAGCACTGAAGTCTGGTTTTGAATTGAAGGTGACTGTACAAGGCGTGGATGATGAACGGATTTATGGAACGATTCCAGATGTGTTTAACTCTCCTCGTTTTCCGAATCAGGTTAAAACACTTTATATCAACAGTGAATCGGATCTAAGAAATTTATACAATTGGTATCCGAGGAATCGCTTTGCATTATTCTTAGATTTTACCAAGCCGGAGCTTTTCAATTTATCATTATTATCCTCCATATCTACGCCAAACGCGAGCAATATCCATGTTTCCGGATTAGATTCTACCTGGGTGAGTGGTGTCTATAGCGAGGTTACGAATTTTATCAAGGAAAAAAGAACGCGTCGCGGATTTTTCCATAGACATAGCGTTTATAATTTGCTGATGCTTTTTCTAGGCATCCCACTCACATTTTGGATAGCATACAAGTCATCAGGATTAATAAACCGAATATTTGGCGAATTTTCCGTATTCGTTCAAAATGGGGTCTATGTTTGTCTGTGCTTCTTGATGCTAAACTTATTCAAAATACTATTTGACTATGCCAGATGGGTCTTTCCGCTTGTTGAATACAAAAGCACAATGGGTACTGCGCGCAAACATAGATTGATCTTAGGCAGTCTAATAATAGCGATTTTCGGGAATTTCCTTTACGATCTGCTTAAACTTGCCACTACTCTCATATCCTAAACCTGACAGGACTTACGCAGCTCCCTTGCTGGCGAGGTTTCCGAACCTCGCCAATAGCGCAATCTGTAGCGTTTTATGGGAAAACTGCGTCAGTCCTATGGGATTTATCTATTGCTAATCGGTGGTGGAGCGTAATAACTCTCCATCGCTTCCAATACCTGTTCCACCGTAATCCTCGCAATCACTTCGCAACTACCAGCGCCGCATCCTCCCGGACGCCGCCCCGGATGACAAGGATTACACCCCAGATTTATCCCACTCTGCAAAACTGTATGTGAATCCCCGTAGGGACCGCTCCGAATGTGGTTCGTTGAACCGAAAAGCGCGACGACAGGTGTTCCCACAGCAGCTGCGATATGCATCGGTCCCGTGTCATTTCCAATATACACATCACACATGGAGATTAATGCCGCGAGGTGTCGAAGACCGTCTGTTTTGACGAGAATGGGTGGGACATCCATCATTTCGGTGACCTGTGCTTGGAGTGCGCGCTCATTCGGACCCGCAAAGAGTAAAATCGTTGCGTCTAACTTCTCTGCTAAAATACTTGCGACATCCGCATAGTTCTTTCCGTCCCACAACTTATATTCCCAGTTCCCACCGGGATGGATCCCGATTCGCAATCGTTCTGACTTAAGACCCACCTCGACAAGAAAATTATGTGCAGCAGTCCGTTCCGCTTCCGTCAATGCTACGAGTGGATGTGCATTGGTTGTGTCAACGCCTTGTCTCTGAAGCACTTCCAAATATCGAGTGACAGCATGGCGATTTCCCTCACCGCGTGCTATCCCCCAATGTTCTGCCTCGATACATCGCGCCATGAGGCTGTCCCGTAGGTTGACAACGAGGTCGAATTTCTCAAGCCGTAAGGTTCTGATGAGACGCAGTCTCCCTTTCCAACCGGCGTGTTCGCCTCGATTGTCATAAACAAGCGTGGCATCGATGTTGGGATCCGTCGCAAGGAGGTCAAACGCTCGCGGTCCGACGAGGAAGGTAATATGGGCATCTCGGAAGTGTCTTCGCAAGGGTTGGATAACAGAAGTAGACAGGACCGCATCACCGATAAAAGAGAAACTAAAGACGAGAATTTTCTTCATAAGATTCAATGAGATCAACGGCTGTCGTCAAGCCCTCTTCTGATTCTATCCGTTCTCCCAACACCTGAGCACGCGCAGTCACCGCAGGCGTTTCCAAGACCTGCTGAATCCGTTTTGCCAAACGTTTGGCAGTCAGGTTTCGACGGTGTAGATGTTTGGGGGCAACTCCTAAATCCGACAGGCGTTTTCCCCAATAGGGTTGGTCGGCGTGGTGTGCTACAACAACAGAAGGGACTTTAGCACGACACACAGATGCCGTTGTTCCGGCTCCCCCGTGGTGCACAACGCAACACCCCTTCGGAAACAGCCATTGGTGGGGGACATATTCCGTGCAGAAGATATCAGGGAGGGGATCCTCTGTGCCGAGTTGTCCCCATCCGGCTTGGATGATCGCACGTTGTTTTATTTTTTTCACAGCATCGACCAAGATTTCTGTTGTCTCACGTCCGTTGGAACCCCCCATGGAGCCGAACGAAATAATAACGGGTGGTGGACCCTCCGCTAAAAAATTGACGAGTTCAGAGGGTGGGGTATACGCAGGCGACGCAAGATGCCATACACCCGTGAACTTGTGATTCGATGGAAACTCACTTGGTGGACAAAGCGTCGGAGACGCGGCGATGAGGTTCAGATATGGTGAATACATCTCTTCTAACGCCACTGACCCTCGTGGCTCTCCACCGACAGAGGCGATAAATTGATTGAAAAGCACGTCCACACTTGAAGCAAGCCGAACCTGCGCCAATTTCCACACAATCGCGTTGAATATGCGTCCCCAACTTGGAAATGGATACGGGGCGAAGTCAGGGGACTTTATGAAACCCGGACAATACGTTACAGTCAACCACGGGACCCCCGTGCGAATCGCTGCCTCTTGGGCGGGGATGTCCACTGAATGGCAGATGACTATATCACACCCTTGCATTGCGGTCAAACAATCCTGATACCACTGTCCGCCACGGCGCACAATTCCTTCTTCTACGATGAGCCGTAGCATCGCAGTCGGATCGCGCTTCGGAATAATCGCATCCATCGCCGTGTGAAATTCTGACAGATCGAAAAGGACCCCTATCTCATAAAACTCCGCGCCGATCTCAAGGACCTTATCCCTATAGAATCCTGGCACACAGACCCGAACCTGATGCCCTCTTTCGAGCAAACGTTCCGACAGTGCCAAAACGGGGTAGACATCTCCCGTTGAGCCCCACCCAACCACAACAATCTTCATTTGCGTTTTGCCTCTACGGTTGCTATCGCCGCATTCCAAACCGGTTCAATCGGAAGTTTTTTCGTGCACTCCCATCCGATTTTACACTTATGTGCGCTACAGGGCCAGCACGGCATATCCCGCCGCACGATAGCGGCGTTTTCACTCAATGGATGCCACGCCACATGATCCGTCGGACCGAAGATTGCTACCGTTGGTACATCCAATGCGGCGGCGAGGTGCATCGGACCAGAATCGTTGCAGACGACCAAATCGCAACACGATAGCAGTGCCCCCAACCTGCGAATAGTTTCTGGGGCATGTGTAATAGCAGGGAACTTCATCGCTTTCTGAACATTGCGCGTCAATGCCTCCTCTCCGGGACCGTGTAAAAGGAGTATCGTAGCATTGTAGTGGTGTGCCAGTCTGTCTGCGAGTTCGGCATACTGCTTTTCGGGCCATCGTTTATCTAAGGAACTCCCACCAGGATGGATACCGATGAGAAATGCATCGTCTCCGATATCCCACGCGGCAATCCGTTTTTTGGCGATGCCAATCTCATTAGGCAACAAACGGAATGTGAGTTTCCGTTCGCCTTCTCCGTTACAGATTAATCGGACGAGTTGTAGATTTCTGTCAACTTCGTGGGTTTCGCCTTTTGGATATTTACCGCGCCACGCGTGTGTGAGGGTGGATCTGAAGCGTTTCTGATAACGTCCTAAACGGTAGGGCGCCCCCGACAGAAAAGCAACCAGATGGGACCACATTGCTGTCTGCATGGCAACAACGAGTTGATATTTCTCACGGCGTAACTCTCGGTAGAATTGGAACTTTGCAAATAGCCCTTGATCTTTTCCGTCTGGATCAAAGAGGAGAATTCTGTCCACATCGAGGTTGCCGATGAGCACAGGGGCATTAAAGGGTCGTGCTAATACTGTGATCTCCGCTGACGGATAGTTTTCTCGCAACAACGAGATCGCCGGGGTCGAGTTCAACAAATCTCCGATCCCGTCAACGCGGATGACGAGTATCTTATCGATGTTAGGAAGTGGCGCATTAGTGTCCAAACCGCGGGGTAGCATAACTTTTCCCTGTGTGTGAAGTTAAAGTGTTCTTTATTATAACACGAAGCAAGGGAAATGGCAAATCCCAGCATACGGCGTTTAACAGGGACGTATCATCTGTATTGACATCAGAAAGTATGATATACTATGACTATGCGGCACAGAGTACCCCCTACAACTGAGATCAATCAGAAACCGTCAGCACTCCGTTTTCTTTTCGGGACGCTCGTCTTCGGTTCAATCCTTATCGTCCTCACCTGTTATTGGATCATCTCCGCAGAAAACCGGGTGGTGTGGGAACTGACCGATTTTTCTATCTTTCCGACGGTGCTTTTCACCTTTTTTCTTCTCGCCCTCATCACCCCGCTCCTTAAAAAGGTTTTCAGAGGGTTCACACCTACAGCCCGTGAACTGGCATTGACGTATACGATGGTATCCGTGGCAACTGCGCTCGCGGGACACGACATCGTTCGGCAGTTAGTGCCGATGATTGCCAATGCAGGCTGGTTCGCAACCCCAGAAAATGAATGGTCAGATCTTTTCTTCCGATTCATGCCCACGTGGCTAACGATTACGGATCGCGGGATTCTACAGGGCTACTTTGAGGGGGATGATACGTTTTGGCAGGAACACTATCTAAATGCGTGGATGTGGCCGATTGTGGCGTGGAGCGGGTTAGTGATTGTCATCCTGTTTATGATGCTGTGTGTCAACATTATCATCAGGAGACAGTGGATCGACCACGAGAAGTTGAGTTATCCTTTGACGACGCTACCTGTCGAATTACTCGGTAATACGTCTACGCTTTTTCGCAATCAGTTGTTTTGGCTCGGTTTCGGCATCGCATTTGGTCTGGAGATTCTGGCAGGCTTGAACTACCTTTTTCCTGTGATACCCTCCCTCAAAATCAAGTATCAACTCTACTTTTCTGAACGTCCGTGGAACGCAGTAGGACGTTTGCCGGTCTATGTCTATCCATTTGCGATCGGGTTTGGGTATCTCATGCCGTTGGAATTGTCGTTGTCGTTTTGGTTTTTCTACCTATTTTGGGGTGCGCAGCGCGTCTTTTTCAGCGCAACGGGATGGACGACCGCCATCGGTTTACAAACAGAGCAACGCGCCGGGGCATGGCTTGGCATTGGGACACTCGCACTCATTACAAGTCGCCGACAGATTCTGGGAGTCCTCAGCGGCGTGTTTTCCTTTAGATCCAAAGACGGTTTATACCGTCTTGCTGTTTTTGGATTGATATTCGGTATGGCGTTTGTGTTGGGGTTCTGGTATTTCGCCGGATTGTCACCGTGGGTTGTGCTCGGCTATTTCAGTATCTATCTGGTGTTATGCCTTGGGATGACACGCATGCGTGCCGAACTCGGACCCCCGACCCATGAACTGCACAATGTGCATCCCGACAGGATTATGTTGCTGTTTGCTGGGAGTCGACCCTTGGGCGCGCAAAACCTAACCAACACGACCCTCCTCTCATGGCTTGCGTATGGTTACCGATGCCATCCGATGCCGCATCAGTTAGAGGCGTTCAAAATCGGTAGGCACTTCCGTTTGAGTGAGAATCGGTTGGTTATTGCGCTGATTGTGGCATCAATTGTGGGGACAATCATTTCGATTGTTGGACATGTAGCACTCTATTACGAATACCGATTTGCACAGTGGGGTGTTGGTGAGTTTAACCGCTTGCAAAGTTGGATTATCGCGCCACGGTCCCCGAATCTACCGGCTATCCAGCATATCGTGTCCGGCTTCCTATTCACGGGTGCGCTCACGTTTCTGAAACGTCAATTTTTATGGTGGCCCCTGTATCCCGTAGGTTATGCAGTCGGTAACGGTTGGGCGATCGGTTGGATGTGGTTCTCAATATTTCTGGGGTGGCTCTTCAAGCAGTTACTTTTCACAGGGGGTGGGGTCCGAGCCTATCGCAGGGCATTGCCGCTATTTTTGGGTTTCGTCTTCGGTCAGTTTCTCGCGGGGAGCCTTTGGAGTTTGATAGGTGTCGTGTTAAATATGAACATGTACACACTTTTCCCATGAAGGGATAATTTGTGTGCTGCATCCACTGTTCTCAAACGACGCACAACGTATCAGAAATCCTCTAATGCGTCTGCTTCGGATTCAAAGACCCCTATACTCTGTGTCAGTCCAATAGTATTGAAGATATTCCGGACCTGTGTAGACGGATGCGCGACGCGTAGCATTTGTCCTTTCTCTCGCATTTTCCAAAGCAGTCTGATGATCTCACCGAAGCCACTACTTGTGATGAAACTCCGGCGTTCAAAATTGAGCAAAACCTTTTCAGCGCCCTGAACTTCAGTGTTGGCGTAAGCCTCACTCAACATAGCTTCCGAAGCATCGGTGAGATAGCCGGTAATGTCAAATATTGCAATCTTTCCTTCGTGTCGAATAGAGATTTGAGAATTTGCCCTCACAATTTCCTCCTGTAAGATCAATCCTGAATTCGTTAACCCGATTATTAGTTGCAGTGCGGTCCGTTAATCTTCGGTAAAAGTTCGCTGAAGGGGCACATGTTCTGGTTGTTTTTGGACGATTGTCCCATCATCCAGATGAAGCCACGTTTCAAATTGACGCTCGCCTTCCTGTAAAGTTATAACGCGTGCGCCGCGGGGAAATCCGTCTCTGCCGTAAGTATTGTAGCCAGAAGCGCGCCCATAACACAAGCGAATTCCGTGCAAATCCCCCCAGAAATCGTTAATATGTTCGTGTCCAACAAACGTTCCCATGACATCGCCGGCTTCATGCATCGCAGCGAAGAACCCAGTATTCAATCGAGGCGCGCAAACGTTCTCATATTTCACCCCGTAGCAGGTGTGAAAGTCCCATACCTCATCATATTCAGGGATTGGGATGTGAAAAAAGGCGAGTGCCGGAAGTGGATGCCCCGCGTCAGCAGTGAATTTTTCGGATTCTTGCAGGTACCACACAATTTGTTCCCGTTTAATCCAATCATAGCCATCAATACGTGTTTGGGAGTAGCTGCCGGAATCGATAAAATAGAGGAGGGCTGCGGATACATTCTCCTCAGCGTTTTGGATGGGTAAAACGTAATTTCCGACACCGGGTATCTCTGTGGGTCCTGGCTCTGCAAGAGAGAATGTGCCTTCTTGCAGGACTGCCATCAACTCGTCGCGATTAGCGGTCCCTTCATCGTCGTGATTTCCGAAAACGGCTGCCCACGGTGCGCCGCATCCTTCTACGATTTTAACAACTTCTCGGAGAGCGTCGGCGGCATTGTCGCACCCACCGCCCGATAAAATATCGCCTGTCAGTACAATTAAATCCGGAGCCTCAGCTTTCGCGATTCGGACCATCAGGTCGGCTGATTGCTGATCGGGTTCTTCACCATTCTCCCAATGAATATCCGTAAATTGCACGATTTTGAAAGGACGACCGCTGCGGAACTTCAATGTATTTTTCACTATCTATTGTTCTCCTTCGCCTTTAATCATAACATAATTCGCAAAAATTGCAAGCGAATTCTTTATGTAAGAATTATTCCATTTGGCATTATGAACAGAATACCACACTCTCTTCTATAGAGACATCTATCCTGAAAAAGATAGTTAAAAGATTCCATATATATGCTTTTCGCCAATGCACAAACTGGAAATCCTGCTATAATAACCTTGCTATCTCCATCTTGACGTGGTAATATATACGCTATGCCAAGTAACTGTTCCTTAAACACATACGACACTCGGACAACTATACTCTCTAACGAAGAGGTAGCGGAAGCGCATTATTTGTTGCGTTGTGAATGTGCTGAGATCGCGCAGCATGCGCGTCCGGGGCAGTTCATCCATGTCATGATTTCGCAAGGTCCAGGCATGTTGCTCCGTCGTCCCTTCACGATCTATACGGTGGAAGGGGACGAGATAACGATGCTCTATCAAATTATCGGCGAGGGAACGAAACAATTGTCGGAGATGCCGAAGGGCGCCTCCCTACACGTTTTGGGACCGCTCGGTAATACGTTTAATCTGACGACAAACCCGGAACCAGCGATACTTGTTGGTGGGGGTGCCGGTATTGCTTCGCTCATGTTACTGGCTGTTGCGTTACGTGAAAAAGATATACAAACGCTTGGATTGGTCGGTGCCCAGCATCGCGCCCGACTTTTGAGTGTGTCAGATTTGGAATCTATCGGCATCGCCGTGCATATTGCTACAGACGATGGGAGCATCGGACATCACGGATATGTAACTGAGATCCTCACGGATTTGCTGCGCGAAACCCAATGGCACCGTCCGACGATTTATGCGTGTGGACCGCATGGGATGCTCGCTGCTGTTACGAAAATAGCGACAGATTTTCAAGTGCCTACGCAAATTGCTATGGAGAATCGAATGGGGTGTGCGATGGGGGTGTGTCTCGGCTGTGTTTGTCCTGTCCGAATAGACACGGATCGCTTTGAATACCAACGTGTTTGTACCGAAGGTCCCGTCTTTAATGCCACCGACATCGCGTGGGATATTTCTTAGTTGGACGCAAGATGTAACAATAGGAGTTCTTGATAGCATAAACTGTTAGTTACCGCAGTTCTAAAGAAACCGTAGCCTGCAACAACGGCGCAGGCGGGTTTCAGGAACGCACTTGATAGTTTAGACGCCCCTCATTCCCCCGCAAGGTATAATTAAAAATATGGAAACAACATTTTATCAAGAATTAACAACGATTAGCCTCAGCGGCGAGCTCCTTTCCGATGCGACTTGTGAGAAACTTCTAACCGCATCAGAAATAGAATTACTCCCGCTCCTAAATGCAGCCTATCAGGTTCGCAAAACCTACTTTCAGAACGAGGTCCAACTACATATCCTCAACAACGCCCAGAACGGCTACTGCCCAGAGGATTGTCACTATTGCGCGCAGGCGAGTTCCGCCACAACAGACATCGAAGCCTACCCTTTAAAACCTGATGCCGAGATTCTCGCAGAAGCTGAACGTGCATACCAATCCGGCGCGTATCGCTACTGTATTGTAATGAGCGGACGTGGGCCCTCACCAAAACGCGTTTCTCACCTTGCGAAGCTCATCCGCACTGTCAAAGCGCGCTACCCGATCGAAGTATGCCTCTCTGCCGGATTGATTGATGTAGACGCTGCGGGTATCTTGAAAGAAGCGGGATTGGACAGACTGAACCATAATCTGAATACTTCCGAAGCCCATTACCCAAAGATATGTAGCACACATAGTTATCAGGATAGGATGGATACATTGCAAGCCGCGCAGCGGGTTGGACTCGCCTGTTGTTCCGGTGTGATCGTTGGGATGGGTGAAGAGACGGTGGACTTAATTCGGGTGGCGAAAGAACTCCGGCACCTTGAGGTCGCCTCGCTCCCCGTAAACTTCTTCTTACCAATCTCCGGCACGCGACTGGCGGAAATGCCTACGCTAACGCCAGATTATTGTTTACGCGTGTTATGTCTCTACCGATTCCTGAATCCGCGGGCTGAGATACGGGTCGCTGCAGGCAGGGAACACCATTTTCGGAGTATGGAGGTGATGGCACTCTATCCAGCCAATTCCATGTTTATTGATGGCTACCTGAATGCGGAAGGTTCGACGGCATCCCGCACACTCCAGATGATCAGAGATGCCGGGTTTACGATACAGACAAACGGTGATGATGTAGAACACCTCAAGCGGAGAGAAACCGAAAAAAGGGACGTGCTTCTCAAGGAGTTGAAAGTCCTTCGTCCGCGCATGGAATCTTAACAGCAGGCGCAGCGTTTTTCTTCATGAATGTTCATGTATTGTTGGGGTGTTTGAGGTGTTGTTGGGACTACGCCGCCCCCGGTTTTGATCTTCTCAAAATCAATACGCCTCACGTCTTGTGGAATCACAAAATAGGACTGCAATAGATCCCAGTCTTTGTCGGCAATTGTGATGATTTCATCGCGATAGAAACTTACCCAAATATCCCCAATTTTAGAATTTGGTGATTCTTGTGCCAATTTGTGTTGTGTAATTTCTACATATTGGGGATCTAAATCTATACCGATAACTTTTCTTCCCAATCTTGCAGCAGCGACAGCTGTTGTACCGGTTCCCATAAATGGGTCTAAAACTATATCCCCCTCGTCCGTGCTCATCAAGATGAGACGTTCTAAAAGATGAATTGGGAGTTGACAGGGGTGCGGGTCCCTATGTTTATTATGACGGATGCGATGAATATCCGACCAGTTATCAGAAACAAGCGGTCCAAAGGGATGCAAAATCTTCTTTTTCCCACCATAGTCTTTCAACAAATATCCGCATTTCCGGCACCGCTTATGCGGGTAGCGGATTTCATAAAATTTGTTTTCTTTTTGGCTTTTCGCATAAAATAAGATGCCATAGTGGGACGGTTGCAAGGTTTTACCCATAGGAGATGTTGGAGCATCCCAAGCGATCCAGTGACGGAAGTCCGCGACTTCATTTAGAAAACCCGCATAATAGAGGAGCCATTTTGGAATATTGTGGACAAAAATAGATCCGCTCGGTTTTGTGATTCTCACCATCTCCAGAATCCACTGCCTGCACCACAGGAGATAGTCGTCTGTGTCTTTTTCGTCTTTGTAAGTGCCATACTTCTTTTTCAGATTGAACGGAGGATCGGCAAACGTAACGTCAATGCTGTCTGAAGGTATGTCCGACATGACCTCTATACAATCGCCGTGAATGATTTTGTTGATATACTTTTCCATAATGCGCCTCAAGTGATCCCGGGATTTGTTAATACAATGTTACCCCAAAACGGTAAGTAATAATTCGCTGAAACGTTTAAGTTCCGATTCTTCCAAAGTGAAGACATCTTCAAATGCACCAACCATTCTTTCCAAATCCCTTTTACGGACATACCATCCAATACCATCAACAAATCCCCAAAAATGCACACCAGGGTAATGTTCTTCAATGAGTTCTCTAATGGCGATTTCTGTCTTCGCTTTATCTCCTTGACCCGAGGAGGTTGTTGTTAAATACGAAGCCTCAATAACAATTTGTGGATTTTCTCTGTTAGGGATGATAAAATCCATTGTGCGCTTTTGATTCGGAGCATGCTGTTTCAACTTATCCAAGTCTAAACTTTTTTCAAAACTGATTTCCATATCATCTAACAAGTTTTGTATAACGACTTCAGCGTTATTTCGTTCTTTTCCTGAGTAAGAACCTTTCTCTTTATAGCGAATTAATGTATCTATCATCGCCTCAGTCTCAAAACTGAGTTTAGAAACGCCTAATTTTTTTAGTTCAAAAAGCGGGAGTGTCTCGGAAAGCACGGGAACGGTGCAACCCTCAAAAAAAAGATTAACAATACCCTTTCTAAAGTTGGCACACTCCCCGATTTTCTTTTCTATCTTTGAATCGGACCATTCCTTTATGTCAGATTCTTCTGAGTCTGACTCTTCCTGCCAATGATCTTTACATGTAAGTTTTGAAAGTTCTTTGTCATCAGCAATTCGGATAAAGGTGATTAACCGTTTAAAGGTTTCGTTAGAAAATCCTGTCAGTGCCAACAAAGCCTTGAAACCGTTCTGCTTTTCCAAAATAAGGTCTTCAATCAACTTTTTGGTGAGACCTTCGTTTTGAACTTTGTTTCTCACGACAAGTAAAGTTCCTTTTAGAGCAGTAATATCTGCTTCGCTTTTTTCCTCAAACGTTTTAGTCTGAAACCAAAAAGTATTTTGTGTTAAGACGGTATTGACTTTCTCAACGTTGGTCCTTGCCATACTCGTTGTCCTTATTAAGGGCTTATTTTAACCCAGAATTCAGAATTTTCCTATCCCAAGTTGAATACCTCAACCCTAACCAATTTGCTTGATACCGCCCATGTAAGGTTGCAGCACGGCGGGGATACGCACGGTGCCATCAGGGTTCTGATATGTTTCAAGGAGTGCAATAACAACGCGTGGCAATGCGGTGCCGGATGCGTTCAGCGTGTGAACGAACTCCGGTCTCGCCCCGGCTTCACGGCGGAAGCGAATACTCGCGCGACGTGCCTGAAAATCCTCAAAGTTGCTACAGGAGGAGACCTCTAAGAATCGCTGCCGTGCGGGTGCCCACACCTCAATATCGTAGCATTTCGCCGCGGCAAAAGAGAGTTCCACTGTGCAATGTTGCACGACCCGGTAAGGCAAACCGAGTGCCTGTAGCACGCTCTCAGCGTTCGCCAATAGCGTTTCGTGTTCAGCATAAGAGGTTTCAGGGGTGGTAAACTTCACCATCTCCACCTTATCAAATTGGTGGATACGTTGTAAACCGCGTGTGTCCTTACCGTAAGCCCCCGCCTCGCGTCGGAAACAGGGGGTGTAGGCGGTGTAGTAGATAGGCAGTTCATCGCCAGCAAGTATCTCACCTGAGAACATATTCGTCACGGGAACCTCGGCAGTCGGAATGAGAAACAGATCGCTATCGGGGTTTTCTTCATCCCTGTCACACCGATACATATCAGACTCAAGTTTAGGAATTTGCCCTGTCCCTGTCATTGTCGGACGGTTGGCAAGGAATGGCGGCGAGATTTCGGTGTAGCCGTGCTGCGTCGTGTGTAAATCCAGCATAAACTGAATCAACGCACGCTCCAACCGCGCCCCTACGCCTTTAAAAAGCACAAAGTTGCTCCCCGCGACCTTCGCACCGCGTTGAAAGTCAACGATGTCCAATTGTTCAGCGATTTCCCAATGCGGTTTTAATTCAAAATCGAAACTCGGCAATTCACCCCACGTTTTAATTTCGATGTTGTCATCTTCACCCATACCGACAGGTGTGCTTGCCTCCGGCATATTCGGGATCGTCAACAGAATGGCATCTATCTCCGCTTTCGTAGCGTTGGCTTCGGCGGTGAGTTCCTTTATTTCTTGGGAGAGCTTCCGCATCTCAGCGATAGTTTCTGTGGCATCCTGTTTCGCCTTTTTACGCTCGGCAATTTGTTGTGAAACCTGGTTCTGGTGCGCTTTGAGAGATTGTGTATGTGTCAAATTCTCGCGCCAACATGCATCTAATTCTACCAACCTATCCAATTCAGCTTCCGTCCGGCGATCTGCTAACATCTGACGGACATCTTCGGTATTTTCACGAATAAACTTAAGATCAATCACGGCAGTGCCGCTCCTCTATTATCAGAAGTGAGATAGTAAATTATTGTTATAGGGTAGATTGTCTTTTAACTAACGAAAAAGCCACAACATTGTAAGACACAACGTGTGGCTAATTCAGCGTAATCAAAGCGGGCCCGACGGGACTTGAACCCGCGACCTCCTGCGTGACAGGCAGGCGCGCTAAACCAAACTGCGCCACGAGCCCATATTTTTCAATCTTGCATCGAGAGACTTCTGATTTTTAGGCAGTTACGGTAGGTAGGCGGGACAGGACTTGAACCTGTGGCCTACAGCTTGTAAGGCTGTCGCTCTAGCCACCTGAGCTACCCGCCCAGAATTTCTTCATTATCTCCCAATAGCATTATTAAGTATACCACAGAGTTCACTGTTTGTCAAGAAAAAAATGAAAAAGCATCACTTTTTTCAAAAAAGCAGATTTTCAGAGGATCTTTGCGAATGCGTCCTCATTTACTGTAACCCAATTCCGGCGAAATTATTCACGAGGCTTGTCGTTTCCACGATAAGGTCGTTCGCCACGCACAAGCACCTTCCTTGGATTATCTTCCAACGCGAGTTCATCAACACCGTGGTACCCCAGGGTCATACTCATCCGCGTGCTATCCGTGCGATTAATCCCTGCTGCGTGAATTATCATGCTATCTATAGCGAGCAACCCTCCGGCTGGCATCGGTAAGGGTATCGCTTGACTCGCCGCGATGTGCTGGATTGCATCGTCGTTGAGACTCGCGAACGCAGGCAAATGATGTGAGCCGGGGACAACCCGTGTGCAGCCGTTCTCTAAGTTTGTGTCCTCGAGATAGATCAGAACAGTCGCAATCGTCCGAGACCAATGACGGACATCGCGATGCAATTCAAGCGAATGCGTTGAACCTGCGTCTCGGAGATAGACGTGATTGTGGCGATTCAGCACAAATTCTATATTCGGGCCCAGCAATGATTCCAACGGATTGAGAATTTCGTCGCAAGTAATCGTTTCTTGGAAGATGCCACCCCGTTCCCAAACAGCAGAGATTCGGATAATTCGACCGTCCTGTCGGGCAACAGGTTCCACGCCTTCCTCCATGTCTTTGAGTGCGGCGGCTTTAAGTGCCTCTACATGGTCTTTAGACAGTTGCGTCGGGAATCTAATAAAACCGTTGTGGCGAAATAGTTGGATTTCTTGGGGACTCAGTTCCATCGGTTTTCCTTACCTCGCTCTTTTAAAGTCAATTATATGATGTTAGTTTAACGCGAATTGATAAGGAAGTCAACAGAGAAATAAGGGGACAGAGTTTTCTCAGGAAGCGGGATAATTACGCCTTGATAGCGTAATTTGGTAACGAAAGATGAGAATATTTCGTTTTGTTTTATAGGATTCGAGATAAAAACAGGAGAAAAATAATGAAAATATGGTGTGCTTGCCTGCTGTTTCTTTTGGGCGTGGTATTATCCGGATGCGGAACTCTGTCCGGTTATAAAGCGGCTTCCCAACGCCATCGTGCGTATGTGACCGGCAAAAAACAGGCGACTGCCGCTGACTGGGGCGCGCTTATTTCAGAATTTCAGCAAGTGATCGATACAGACCCGCAAGGCCCCTCCGCTGATGATGCCCAATATGCGCTCGCTTCCAGTTGGGTCTGGCGTATCAAAGCCGGGGACACTGAAGCACCGAAGCAGGCGATTGGAGCCTTCCAAAAACTGATTCGCAACTACCCGCATTCGGGGTATGTCCCACACGCACATTACTGGTCGGGACGTTGCTATGCACATATCGGTGAGGATTACCGATCCATCACGCAATACCAGATCGTCGAGAGTCGTTATGCGGGTTCCAAAATCGCTGGTGCCTCCCAATTAGAATTGGCACGTGTATATGTCAGACAAGGTTACATCACACGCGCCGAGGTGCTTTATGCGACGCTTATCGAATCTTCAAGAGATCAGGGAATTGTTGTTGCTGCCACCGAAGAACTCCGTCCTCTCAAAACGCAACCCTTCAAAATACAACAAAAACCGATAGGATCATCCCGCGAACGGACAATTCAAGCACAAAAGCAATCCGAACCTCAGTCGAAACCTCCGTCCCCACTTCTTGATACGAAGAAACCTTCGGTTCCAGACTCACTGACGCGTGAATTTGGATTAACCGCGAAAACGATTGTTATTGACCCTGGCCATGGCGGTAAAGACCCGGGGGCGTTGGGTAGCGGCACCTTACAAGAGAAAGCCATTGTGCTGGGCATCTCGAAAAAACTGCGTGAAGTGCTAACGCGAAGAGGCTACACTGTCCTAATGACACGGGATACCAATCGTTACATTCCGCTCAAGCAACGCACTGCATTCGCAACACAACACAAAGCAGACCTCTTTTTGAGCATTCATGCCAACGGCAGTGAAAACCGTAAAGCCAAAGGTATCGAAACCTACTATCTGAGTGTCACCAGTATGGACAGCGCCTCAGAAGCACTTGCGGCGCGGGAAAATGCAGACTCCGGCTATAGCATCCAAGAACTGGAAGCACTCCTGAAAGGGATCATACAGAAAAGCAAAAGCGAAGATAGTAAGCAATTGGCAAGGCACGTCCAACAAGCGTTGGTGCAAGCCACAGGTGCGATTGACCGTGGTGTCAAACACGCACGATTTGTCGTTTTGATCGGGACAAACGTCCCCGCTATCCTCATTGAGGCCGGATTTGTATCGAATCCAACAGAAGGACATAAACTCACAACACCGGCGTATCAACATAAAATCGCCACTGCTATCGCACAAGGCATCGAGACATTCTTAGGGAAAACCGAGAAACCGCCTCTTGCCAAAAGTGGGAACCCACCGCTTGCCACTACACAGATTGAGAGGAACAGGTAATGTTTTTGACGCAAACTACACATAAAGTGTGCTGTCTCCTAAGAATCTTGCTCGTCTGTCTGCTTTTCTGGTGTGTGGGTGAACACAATCCTGCGGTTTCACAGCAAGCACAGATTGCGATTGTCTTACCGACAGCCACTTCTGGGGTATCCGAGGGAGATGTTCAATATGCGCGTTCTGTCGCTAAGCGGTTCAGTCGAATGCTCAGCATGATCGGGTTCACTGCCGACATCCTTGAAGACCCATCGCTCTCTAAGGACCAACTCAAATCCCTTAAGTTGATTGTTCTGCCATTGAACCCCGTGGTATCAACACAGACGACGCGCCTATTGAAAAATTTCGTTGCGGGTGGCGGTAAACTTTTCGTAACCTATAGCTTGGCGGATACGGTGGCACCGCTATTGGGTTTACGACAAACGGATTGGCGCAAAGCGGAATCGCCTGGACAGTTTGCTTCAATTGCGTTGCGTGCGCCCGAAATACCTGATATGCCGACATCTATTAGACAGGCATCGTGGAACATTACAGTCGCAACACCGACAACGCCGCAAACGAAAGTTATCGGGTATTGGCACAATACGGCAGGAGAATCGACACGTTTGCCTGCCCTTTTTGCGGGCAAATCGGGTGTATTTTTCAGCCACATTTTCCTCCCAGACGACATTCTAACCAAGACGCGAATGCTTGCAGCACTCTTAGGACATCTCGTTCCAGAATTTCGGGGTTCACTCACCAAGCAGGCGATAGAAACGATGACCACCGTGGGGCATACAGACGGGCTTGAGGCGTTAGCGACGTTTGTCCGAAAGAGCGGTGTGTCAAGCGCAGCAGACGCTTTGGAAACAGGAAAACGTTTGATGGAGAAGGCGCACGCTGCGTATAACAGTCAGGCTTACACTGCCGCGATAACGACAGCACGGGCAAGCCGAGAAGCATTTTCAGGAGCCTATTTCTTGTCGCAGCGTAGCCTTGAAACTGAGGGACGCGCCGTGTGGAATCATTCTGGACTTGGCGCCTATCCCGGAGATTGGGAGAGATCGGCCAAAGAATTGGCAGCGGCAGGCGTGAACATGATTCTCCCAAACATGGCATGGGCAGGGGTGGCGCATTATGCCAGTAAGATCTTACCCCACAGCAAAACCTTTACGCAATATGGAGATCAGTTATCACAATGCGTCGCGGCGGCACGCCCATACGGTTTAGAAGTGCACGTGTGGAAGATTACGTGGAATTTGGAGGGGGCCCCGAAAGAATTCATTGAGAAAATGCGGAAAGAGCGGCGAACCCAAGTCTCCGGGACCGGAAAGCCATTGAATTGGCTCTGTCCATCACACCCGAAAAACGTCCAGTTGGAATTAGAGAGCATCTTGGAAATTGCGATGAATTACGATATAGATGGCATCCACCTGGATTATATTCGTTATCCGGGAAGCCACGCCTGTTACTGTGAGGCGTGCCGTAAAAGATTCACGCTTGCGACGCGACAGCAGATAGACGAATGGCCCAAGGCAGTATTGCCTGAAACGGGAGTTTATAGTGACCAGTATATTCAGTGGCGGTCGCAGCAAATCACCCGTTTGGTGCGTTTGCTACACAAGCGGCTGCGAGAGGCGACCCCTAACATCAAACTTTCTGCAGCCGTCTTTGGTGGTTACCCAGCATGTGTCACTTCTATCGGACAGGACTGGATCGCGTGGGCAAAGGCGGGTTACGTCGATTTCGTCTGCCCAATGAACTATACAGAAGATGCGAACTATTTCACAGGGTTGTTAGCCAACCAACTCGCCTTGATGCCTAAAGGGGTAGCCATTTATCCCGGTATTGGTGCGACTGCCACTAATTCGCTACTAACGCCAGATGGCGTCGTTGCACAGATTTATCTCGCACGGAACTTAGGGGCTTCGGGGTGGACGATTTTTGACTATTCTCTTGATATTTCTGAGACTGTGTTACCAGCACTCAGAGCAGGGGTCGGAAAACGCAAGGCTGCCCCTCCGTATTGACAAGTATATTCGCTTTCGTTTTTATAGTAGGATCGCTAAACATCTTGATGATTGCTTCTCCACACTTAGGGTATGGAAGGACCAGGACTCGGTAGGAGCGGTTTCTAACCGCTCCGGGCATTGAAAAACACTGTTCAAACACCAGATTCTACTTGCATATCATTCATAAATCGTGTAAACTAAATTGAAGGTAAGAACCCTTTGTGAACATGATTTCTGAGGGTACAGGTAAAGAACGCGATGTGGCAGAGGCGTATTTATGTGGCAGGTTACTGATAGGTGGGGTAATCTTATTGAATTAACTGATGAGAGATGGCAGCATATCCTTCAAAATCATTGGGAATTAAGAGAACACCTTGATACGATCCTTGAAACAGTCCAGACAGGTAGAAGAAAGCAGTCCCCCATAGATCCCCACAAATATACTTATTACAAGGATTTTGACGGCTTACCTCACAATTACACCCGCGTTGTTGTTATTGTTAAACTGATTCGGAACAATTTCATTATTACCGCGTACCCTATAAGAAAAAGGAGATTCCATGAATCTCAATGAAGACAGACTTAAAATTGTCTATGACCGGGAAGCAGATGTGCTCTATGTAACAAAAGGCACCCCCGAGCACACCGACTATGTTGAATACACCGAAGATGTCATTCTGCGCTTCCATCCGGAGACGAAACAACTGGTGGGTTTCACGCTTATTGATTTTTCTGAGCATTTCGCTCAGAAGGACTCAGGCATCGCGCTGCCTTTCGGTGTGGATTTTCATACGGATGCGCTGCCGCGTGCTTAGTTTTCCAAATACAGATTGTGGAAGGTGCTCCGCTACCGAAAATTAAAGGAGATTTTTTGATTAATGGCGCAAAAACCGAATATTCTATTTTTGATGAGCGATGAACATAGTCCGCACGCTATGGGGTATGAGGGTAATTCTATTGTCCAAACACCGAATCTTGATCGGCTCGCAGCCTCTGGCACCTATTTTGAGAGTGCCTACTGCCAAGTCCCGCTCTGCACACCCTCCCGGATGTGTATGCTCACTGGAAAACACGCGCATCGGTGTTCAGCGTGGAATAATAGGTCTATTTTGTTTCCTGAACATCTCACGATGCCAGCGCATTTTGCACAACACGGTTATGCGACTGCCCTCGTTGGAAAGATGCACTTCGGCGGCAAAGAGCAGAACAACGGTTTCCAGTCTCGACCTTACGGCGACTTGCGTGGGCATGCCGGACATCAAACAGATCCGCTAAAGACCCCATCTGGGACGCGACAGCGCACACGGCTCGCTGGAATTACCGAGATTCCGACCAGTATGCTACAAGAACGGGTTATCAATGCGGAAACGCTCGAATACTTAAGGTCCCAGCCATCGGAACAACCGTGGTTCCTATTGGCAAGTTACAGTCGCCCGCATTTCCCGCTCACAGCCCCCAAACGACTTTTTGATAAGTATTTTCCCGATAATGTGGATATGCCCAATGTGCCGGACGGACACTTGGAACAGACGCACCGTTACGCGAAGGGTTTGCGGGATAACTTCAAAACGGATGAAATCCCACCCGAAGAAGCGCGTAAAGCGCGAGCGGCTTACTACGCTTGTTGCGAATTCCTTGACGAGACCATCGGAGATCTCCTCACACTTTTAGAACGGGACGGTTTACTGGATAACACCATCATCGTTTATACGACTGATCACGGTGAAATGGCAGGAGAACACGGGCAGTGGTGGAAATCCAGTTACTATGAGGCAGCCGCACGCGTGCCTTTAATCATATCGGACAGACATCTACCGCATCCATACGGAGAACGCGTGACCACCCCTGTCGAGTTAAACGACCTCTTCCCGACGCTATGCGCCAGAGCGGGTATCCCCACCCCCGAAGATTTAGATGGCGCGGACCTGACGAATCTTATGTCGGGGGACACTGAAGGGTGGCGTAACACTGCGATCACTGAATACTGGGCGAACCAGACCACGGGACCGATGCGTATGCTCCGAACGCCTCGCTATAAATATGTTGCCTTCCCTGAAGATGAATCCATTCTCTTTGATTTGGAAACAGACCCACATGAATTTGAGAATCTCGCAGGTCAAGCAGCGTCCCAGGAATTGGAAGCATCTCTCCATGAACAACTCATGGACGGATTCTCATGGGAATCTGTTAGGGAACAGATAGATGTAGATAGAGAGCGAAGCCGAGATTTCAAAGAGCCGTGGGGTAAAGGCACCCCGAACCAGTACACACTCCCTGATGGGCGTGTCGTCGATGCGGAAACCTGTCTCTATCGTCCTTCAGTGAGAGAAGAAGGCTCATAGTGCTTTAAGAACAAGGTTTGGAATTAACAATCATCAGAATAGTTTTCGGTTATCGGTTTTCAGTTATCAGTAACAAGAGGATTTCCTTAGACGATACCCTTCTTAACCGACAACTGACAACTGACAACTGACAACTGATAAAGATGTTGCTAAATACGCGTCAAAAACCCGATCTGGACAATGAAAAAATCGGAGTGAATTCGGTAGGGGCTGGGGAACCCAGCCCTTACAAAAACCAAAAAATCCGGTTCCCTGCCATTCTTGTAGGATTGCTTTTGATAGGGGCGATGTGTGCAATCACACCCTACAACAATTATTTCCTACAAAACACGAAGATCGCAGGCAATCATCTCCCTGTTGGTTCCATCTTCGGGGTTCTCATTCTGGTGTTCCTCGTCAATGTGCCGTTGCGTAAGTTGATGCGGAATGGGCGTTTCGCTTTCTCTGCGCTGGAATTAACCGTTGTCTGGATGATGCTGATCGTCGCAGTCGGCATTCCATCAATGGGATTATTGCAGTTTCTGCTGCCCTCCCTTGTTGCGCTTCAGTACTTTGCGACGATGGAAAATGATTGGTCAGAGACGCTCCATCCGCACGTTCCCGAATGGCTTGTCGTCACGGAACCCCACGCCGTAACAGACTTCTATGAAGGGATTGCTCCGGGTGAAAGCGTTCCCTGGATGCTATGGCTCAAGCCTTTGCTCATCTGGGGTCTTTTCGTGCTGGTCTTCTATTTTACGACGCTCTGCCTTTCCACAATTCTCCGAAAGCAGTGGGTAGAACGCGAAAGGTTTTCGTTCCCCTTAATCCAGATTCCGATACAACTCGCTGCTGAACCGGCGCGCGGCGCACTGCTTAATACCTTTTTCAAAAACAGGCTACTTTGGGCAGGGATGATCCTGCCGGTGGTGTTGCACCTTATCAACGGATTGCACGCCCACTTCCCGAGGGTACCAGAGATCCCACTGATTTACAATATCTATACCGTCTTCACCGAAAAACCGTGGCATACCCTCGGATGGTGGCCCGCGATGCGGTTCGTCATCTATTTTTCGGTCATCGGGATCGCCTCGTTACTCACGCTCGAGGTTTCGTTTAGCCTCTGGTTCTTCTATCTCTTTTTCAAACTCCAGTATATCATCATGAATGCGATCGGACTCAGCATCGGTCCGTGGATTAGTTGCAGCCGTCAAGTGATGGGCGGTTATCTCGTTTTTGTTCCTGCGGTTTTCTGGATAGGACGTGAACACATCATGGCAGTTTTTAGGAAGACGTTCGGTCTCGGACACGCACGGACGAGTTACGACACCATAGGAGGTCAACCGATAGACGATTCAAACGAACCCGTCTCGTATCGTGTGGCACTGCTTGGATTTCTCGTGGGATTTATTGTTCTTGTCGTGTTTTTGGTCGTTGCGGGGGTAACAACGTGGGTTGCGGTCGTGACGCTGCTCTCTATTTTTATCACATCAATCGTTTTGACCTGGATGGTGGTTAACGGGGGATTGTTGCTGGTGCAGGCTCCCTTTTTCCCTTCGGAATACATTGATATTACTTTGGGTTCCAACGCATTAGGACATAAGAGTCTTGCGATCCTGAGTTTCCAACGCACTTTTCTACGCGATTGGGGCGAATTTATGATGCCGAACTTTCTGCATAGCTTCAAGGCGGCAGATGAGGTGAAACTCGCCCGCCGTCGTGTCATGCCGATTTTGTGGGTCTCAATTGTCGTAGCACTCCTTGTGTCCGTTTACGCTTCATTGACGCTCATTTACGACAAAGGTGCACTATTTTTACAGAGTTGGTCTTTCGTGGTCGCGCCGCGGAACTATTTCCAACGGATGAGCAGTCTTATCCAATTCCCGATTGAGACGAAGTGGGACGAGGTCTACAGCATGATTGCGGGTGCCGGGTTTACAGGCTTCATGCTCTGGATGCGGCAGAATTTTGTCTGGTGGTCCCTCCATCCGATCGGTTATCTGTTGGGGGCAACCTATCCACCCTTTCATCTTTGGTCGTCCATTCTGATTGGATGGTTCATTAAGTATATGGCCCTCAAGTTTGGCGGTGCCTCGACGTATCGGAAGATTCGACCTGTTGCGTTCGGCTTGATTTTCGGTGAATACGTGATGGTGGGACTCTGGATGATAGTTGGTTTCTTTACAGGAATTGGCTATTTTGCGTTGCCGTCATAACTTGAAAGCGATGTTGGGTTTCACTGTGATCCTTCTATATTCAATCAACATCGGAAAATAGAATCTTTATTTTTAGCAAGAGAGCCTTGTGCTTTTACCGTTCAACCCAACCTACATATACCTTTCAAGGAATTACATTATGCACGCCAATGAAAATAAATTCACAACCACATGGAAAACACGTGCGAAAACCCGACATACTGTTGTTGGGATTCGGACGTGGCACGTTAACCTGAACCCTCGCGCTATGCCGAGCTTAGGGTTCGCCAAGGGACAGTGGCAGCAACCCACGACTCAAACGGTACATGTCGATTGGCGGGGTCCCTTCGCCGCACAAGCCGGGGCATTAGTCGTTGAAATTACCACCGATAAAGGCTTAAAAGGATACGGACTTGGAGGTGGCGGACTTGCTGGCGCGCTCATCATTGAGAAACACCTCCAGAACTTCATCATCGGACGCGATCCACTTGAGGTTGAGGAGATTTGGGAGCACCTGTATCATATCACCTCCATTTATGGGCGACGCGGCTTGGTGATTTACGTCTTGAGTGGCATAGAACTCGCGCTTGTTGACCTGTGTGGAAAGATCGTAGACGTGCCTGTCTATAGTCTTATTACGGATACGCCACGCCTTGAGATCCCTGCTTATGCGACGGGTGCCGATGTCGGTTATTACGCGGAGAACGGCTTCGTTGCTTGCAAACTGCCGCTCCGTAACGGTCTTGCGGAGGGTGAAGATGGGTTTGCGGAAAACGTCGAATTGATACACGCGGCACGAGACGCTGTCGGAACGGAAACAGAATTGATGACGGACATCTACCTCCGTTGGGATGTAGATTACACGCTCCGTTTCGCCGAGGCAGCTGCTGATGTGAATCTCAAATGGATCGAAGAACCTATCCCGCTTGACGACTATGCGGGCATGGCGCAATTGGTGCGTGAAGTTCAACCGGCTTGGATTGTCTCCGGTGAGCATGAGTTCACACGATACGGGTTTCGGGAGTTACTGCGTTGGGAGGCTGCGGATATGATTCAACCTGATATCAGTTGGGCGGGTGGTTTCACGGAATGCTTACGCATCGCACGTGAAGCCACTGAACTGGATATTCCGACATGGCTCCATCAAGCGGGGACACCGTGGGGCTTGCATCTCACTGCCTGTCTGCCGATGCCGTGTATGGCAGAGACCTTCGGTCCTTCTCGCGATGGCGTTGAAAACGAGTTGTATCGCCGCCTGCGCCCCATGCCTCATGATGGATTTTTCACCCTCAACGATGCGCCCGGTTTCGGCGTAGAACTTGACGAAGCGTTGTTAGATGCTTATACAGTTGATCGGTTATAGTTCCGACTGGTTTTCCTTCATCCGTTTGACGGCATCCAATTTCGTCTGTTGCCAGTCGGTCCAGTCTTTCTTTCCCTCATAACGGACGACATCGTGAATCGTTGCGCGCGGTTGGTAGGTAATGTAGTTCCCTGTGTGCCACGCGAGGTTCCGGTACACCATGAAATCTCCCGGTCCCAGATGCACTTGAACTGCTCCAGGAAACTGCCGACAATGCTCTAAACAGAATCGCTCGGCTTCCGCGTTGGACTGTCCTTCAGCGGGTTTCCGCAGCCTCGGGTCGTTCGTTGATTGCTCTTCACCGGGCAGATCCCACTGGCGTAGATGGCTGCCGGGGACGAACCAAGTGCAGGCGTCGGCATAAATCGCGCAGTTGACCTGATTGAAATGACGCAGATCATACCAGACTTCCGCTAACTTCGCTTTGACAATCTCATCACGCGCTTCGGGAGGGACCTCCACAACACCGTCTCGGTGCCAACCGATATGCCACGGATGCTCAAGCGGCTCAACGAGGAGTCCCATGATGTCAACATGACCGTGCGTATAGTCAGGACCGAGCAATTTCTCGATAGCGTCACGGAGTTCCGGTAACTCCGTGTAGTCGTAAAACGGTTTCAGATCCAATTCGTCGCCGTAATTGGATAGCGGTTGAATCCGTTGCGTTTGCGGTCCGTTGCGTTCATGTGCCAGATCGCGTGCCTTTTCCGCCTCGCGGCGCAAATCGCTGAGCAACGATGGGGGTACGATCCCTCGAAAGATGAGATAGCCTTCCGAGAGGTATTCGTTGACCATAGAATCTTCAAATTGAAATGCCATTTTTTAAACTATGTGCCTTCTTAGACTGTCACGCCGCGCCATTCATCCTGCGCGCAGGTAATATCAACGACATTTCCGTCGGGATCGGCAACTTTGAAGGAGCGATCCGGTGGCTTGTCGTCATCAATCTCATCCCCTTTTTTTACATTATCCATAATCAATTCAAAACCGCCATCGCGGAGGGTGTTGTAGATGCTTGCTAAATCCTCAACAATGATACCGAAATGGATGAACTCCGTGCCTTCCGCAAACGGTGGACGTTCCGTCCCGTTGTATTGGAGGATTGTCATGTTCAGGGTGCCGTCCGAGAGGTCTAATCCCCCGCGCCCGCGATACCCGACAAACGCAAAACCGATGGTTTCGTAAAAACGACGCGAGGCTTCCATATCCTTCGTCCGTAGTGCGATATGTCTCAAAAATGCCATTGTGGTTGCTCCTTTTTCGTGAGGTGCGTTCAATCTGCCAAAGACGTATTGGAATTAGGCTCTATTTTACAATAAAAACTATTCAAATGTCAATAGATGACCGTCCACTACACTTGACAAAAACTCGCGTGTGCATATAATGAAGGAAATCCAATACAAGTTCACGAGGGATTTTAGATGCGTCCTCAAGGTCCCAATCTGCTCTATATCCATTCCGACCAGCATAACCCGTATGTGACGGGTTGCTACGGCGACCCGTTGGTGCAAACCCCTCATCTCGATAGCCTCGCCGCCGAGGGAGTAGTGTTTGAAAACGTCTATTGTCCATCTCCGATCTGCGTGCCATCCCGGATGTCAATGTTGAGTGGACGCTACCCGCATGAGAACGCCGTCTGGACGAACAGCCACATCCTCGATTCTGGGATTCCGACTTTCGCACATGCGATGGGTGCAGCGGGGTATCAACCTGTGCTCATTGGAAGGATGCATGCCTTGGGACCTGATCAGCTGCACGGGTATGCCGAACGCCTCGTCGGGGACCACGGTCCGAACTATCACGGTGGGGGTGGTGTCGATCACGGTGAACTTTCTGGCACAGCAGGACCGGCACGTGTGAGTCTCGAAAAATCAGGGGCAGGGCAGAGCGCTTATCAGGTGCACGATGAGGATGTGACGGCTGCGACAGTGGATTACCTCAATCGACTCGGTGTCCAGAAACGGGCAGGACTTTTAGACGCACCCTTCTCCATTTCCGTTGGGTTTATGCTCCCGCATCAACCCTTCGTCGCCCGTCAGGAGGATTATCGACTGTATGAAGGGCAGATGACGATGCCCCAAAATCCTGAACCCTTTACGGAGGCGTTACATCCCTACTTTCAGTGGTGGCGTGAAAAATGTGGTATTGTTGAGGTCTCGGATGCTGAGATATTACGTGCACGCACGGCGTATTGGGCATTGGTAACCCGAATGGACGTGATGATTGGACAGATCTTAACGGCACTCCGAGAAAACGGGTTAGATGAGGATACCCTCATCCTGTATAGTTCAGATCACGGTGAACAGGTCGGCGAACACGGACTCTGGTGGAAACAGACGTTTTATGAACATTCCGTGAAGGTCCCGACAATTTTATCGTGGCGTGGTGCTTTACCGGAAGGCGTGCGGTGCGATCGGGTTGTCAGTTCGCTCGATTTGAATGCCACGATGTTGGATGCACTGGGGGCACCATCTTTACCGCATTCCCGCGGGCGGAGCACCTTACCCCTTCTCCGCGGTGAGGATACACACTGGGAGGATATCGCCTTCTCTGAATATTGTACCGATGACGGGTGCTATCATCGGATGGTCCGAGAGGGTGAGTGGAAGCTGAATTATTATCACGGACACCCCCCGCAATTGTTCAACTTGGAAGACGACCCAAACGAATCGCAGGACCGGGTAGACGATCCCGCATGCCAAGACATTTTAGCACGTATGACACAAAAAGTATTGGAGGGGTGGGACCCGGATGCGATTGCCGAGCAGATGGCTGCGAAACAAGCCGACACGCAACTTCTCGGCAGGTGGGGACGGAACATACAACCTGCAGACCAATACCGCTGGAATCTGCTACCAGAAATGGATTATTTGGATTGAAAGTGGAAGGCAGGTCAGAAACTCAATAGGAGAGACAACATGGCGAACAGTCCAATTCTCAAAGGTGAGCCTTTTAGCGAAGAGAAAACAGCACAGATTGCCGAGCAATTCTTCCGTGATGGCTTTGTTTACATTCCGGGGGTGTTGACTGAGGGAGAGGTCACCGCATTACGGGAAAAATCTGATGCGTTTTTCGCGGATCCGAAACTTGCCGAGATAACGAATCCTGAACTCGCAGATGTCAGATACATCCAGATGGGTGCACATGCCGAATCCCAGGAAACGCTACCCTTCATTTTACGGAACACGATCGAACTCGATCCGATTTTCCGGGATATGCTGCTCCGTGAACCGATTCTGAGCTTGGCAGAGGCGATCGTCGGTGAGAACTGCAAGTTTTGTGGGCAGAACGTCCTACGGAACCTCCCTGGGCTATCGATTGACCGGTGGCATGTTGACGGCTCGGTTCACTTCCCAGTAACCGAGAAAATGCCGCGCCACGATCCCCGTCTCCGGATGCCTGTGATGTGGTTCACCGTCCAGATGGCGTTGAACGATATTGATACGATTGAAGAGGGACCGACGCAATACGTCCGTGGCAGCCATTACTCCGGCAGACATCCTAACGATCAGGAAAACCCCGAATTTGAAGGAAATAAACCTGTTTCTATCTTATGTAAGGCGGGCGACATCTACCTACAGGATCCGCAGTGTTGGCATCGGGGTGCCCCGAACCTTTCGGGTAAGACGCGTTATATTTTGCAATCGCAGTATGCGGCATATTGGGCATATTGGCGGTTTAGTCTCTGCAACGGCGTGCCTGTCCCTAAAGACGCACTGGAAAATGCAGACGATCGTTTGATGAGCCTTTTAGGACGCCCGCGTGTGAGTGAGTTGAATTAAGGCGTCTGGAAACGAGGAAAAACATGGCTGAAACACCACTTCATTTCAGAACGATTACCGAGATCTCGGCAGCGATTGCTACAAAACAGGTATCGCCTGTAGAGATTACGACTGCGATGTTGCAGCGTATCGACGCACTTGACGGTCAATTGAAGAGCTACGCCACGGTGATGGCGGACTCCGCGATGGCTGCAGCGCAGAAGACGGAGCAGGAGATTGACGCAGGAATGTCCCGCGGTCCGTTGCACGGTGTGCCGATTGCGGTAAAGGATCTCTGCTTTACAAAAGGTGTCCGCACGATGGGAGCGGCGAAAGTTCTCGCGGATCACGTTCCATCGTTTGATGGCACTGTTATCGCAAAGCTTAAATCAGCGGGTGCAGTGCTGCTTGGGAAACTCAACCTGACGGAAGGCGCGATGGGCGGCTATAATCCTGAATTCGATATTCCGAAAAATCCGTGGAATCCTGACCGGTGGACAGGCTCATCGTCGAGCGGTTCCGGTGTGGCAACAGCCGCAGGATTGTGTTTCGGTTCACTCGGCAGCGACACAGGCGGTTCCATCCGATTCCCTTCAGCGGCATGCGGTATTGTCGGTATAAAACCGACGTGGGGGAGAGTCAGTCGCTACGGGGTACTCGCGCTCGCCGAGTCGATGGACCATGTCGGTCCAATGACGCGGAGTGTCGCGGATGCCGGCATTATACTTGAAGCCATTGCTGGGTTTGACGAAAACGATCCGACTTCTCTGCCGACGCCTGTGCCGAATATGCTTGCGCGAATTGGGCAGGACCTTCAGGGCATTCGCATTGGATTTGACGAGAACTATGCCACGAACGATATTGACCCTGAACTCGCCGAAGCAGTGCACGCTGGCGTGGAAGTCTTGGGGGATCAAGGTGCTGACATCGTTGAAGTGCAAGTACCAGATGTCGATGAATACGTCTCCGCATGGCCCACGCTGTGTTCAACAGAGGCAGTATTAGCACACGCCGCCACGTATCCGTCCCGACGGGAGGATTACGGTCCTTGGTTTCGAGGTTGGCTGGATATGGGAGCACAGGTGACAGGTGCCGAATACGCAAAGGCGAACAATTTGAGAGCCGCCTGCACAGGACATCTCAGGCGGGTGTTTGAGGGGATCGATGTGCTGGTGTGTCCGTCAATGTCAGCACCACCACACCGCATCACGCCAAAGATATTGTATGGACGGTATGATGCCCGGGACCCGAAATTCCAACGGTTCACCGTGCCGTTTGACTACAACGGGGCACCGACGCTATCTGTGCCGTGTGGCATGAACAGCGAAGGGCTACCGTTGAGCATTCAGTTTGTCGGAAAACACTTGTCAGAGCCGTTGTTGTGTCAGGTCGGACACGCTTACGAAAGTGCTACGCCGTGGCACAATCTCCATCCCGATGTTTAAGTAGGGGTTGGGTTCTCCAGTTCCTACTTTTGCGGCAGGTGATACCCCTCTTTCAGCGTTTGGATGCTGTAGAGGCAATTTTCTGCCGTGATATAGAGCGTCTTGCTCGTTTTGCCGCGTCCGAAGGCGACGTTCGTGGGTTTATCGGGGGTCTTAACATATGCCAACTCCTCCCCTTCAGGTGTATAGACGCGGACTCCCGGATGGGTTTCATCTCGCACCGCTACGAAGAGATTTCCCTCAGCATCAACCACCATACCGTCTGGACCGTCTTGTGGGGCGTAATCAACCAGCACTTTTCGGAAAGTCGCTGTGCCTTCCGATGAGAGGTCGTAGGCGAGGAGTGCCATACGTCCATTCAGCAGGGGCACATCCTCAGGAAAACTATCCATCGCACCGTTGTCATGGCTGATGACATAAAGCGTTTGTTGATCCGGAGAGACCGCCACACCGTTGGGTTTGCCAGCATCCGTAACGATGAGATGCACAGAGCCATCTGGATCGATGCGATAGACACCAAAGATGGGCTGTTCAACGGGTTCATGCCCGGCATACCGAGGATCCGTAAAATAGATGCGTCCCTGCTCATCAATCGACAGATCGTTGGGTGAGTTAAAGGGTTTTCCGTTATAGAGACCGGCAATAATTTCGCACTTACCTGTCGTCAGGTCTGTCCGAGTAATCCTACGTCCCCCGAAATCCGCGCCCTCTGCGACAACCAAGCGACCCTGTGCGTCAAACTTCGTCCCGTTCGACATGCCACTCGGAGAACGGAAAACGGTTGTTTCCCCAGTCTCTGGATTGTGTTTCCAGATGTTCCCAGCTTGCATATTCGTCTGATCGGTGAAGGTAATGTCGCTGAAATAGACTGTCCCGTCCGGAGCGACGGAGACCCCTTCCGTAAAATGTGCTTCGTTGAAGAGTTCTTTAAGCTCGGCATCCGGGGCAAAGATGGTATTGTGGCTGGCAGCGTTTCCAATCAAGGCAGGTGCTAACGCGAAACCCGCAGCAACGGCACATGCAAGCGTTTGTGACATATTTAGATTCGGCATATTCGACTCCTTCCGATTCCATTTTTGAATGGCAAAATTCTATCACACATTCTGAACGCCGTCAACCCATCGGATGCGGACCGTGGGTTATCACGTTCTGTCGGGCGTGCGCGTAGACGGCATCTTGGATTTCAAGGATACGCACCGCATCAACAACTGTCGGTTCAAAACTACCACCCTCGCGGATGGCATCAAAGGCACCCCCCATCACACCTTGAATCCTTGCACCATGTGAGATGTCCTCGCTGAACTCCACGCCTTCGGTTGTGTGCACTTCAATCAAAGGTTCACCGTTGCGACCATACTGTTCAAAGACGGATGCCTTCGTTCCAATGAATCTAAAGAAGTGATCGCCACCGCGCGTCCCTGAGGGGTAGTTATACCCCGATTCAATAATGCCCGTGATACCGTCTGCTGTTCGTAGGACACCGACACCACTGTCCTCTATAACGCGGCTGTGCATGGCATTGGACATGACCCCACCGACAACTGTAATTTCCCGATCACCAACAAATTGAAGGAATGTATCGATACCATGCGCCGCTTCAACTGCCCAACACCCACCGCCCGATATACTCGGCGTGCTATGCCAAGCCGAAGGGGTCGGATCGTAACGGGATGGGGGTCCGTTGTTCAGTCTGCTGCTATAGAGGACGAGGTCCCCTAAACTTCCATCAGCGATCATCTCTTTGACGACTCCCACGATTCGACTCGCACGATTCGGTAGCACCAGCGCGCTGAAGACGCCGTGCTTTTCAGAGGCTTCAGCGGCTGGACGCAGCCGATCCGCACAATCCGCGAACGGCTTGTCTAAAAGATACGGGATACGCCGGTCCACGCACGCCTGTACATGGTCGGGCATCTCAATGTGTTTCCCTGCGACGAGCGCTGCGTCCGGCTTGCTCACATCAAGGCACGCTGCTGTCTCATATCCGGGACATTCAAAATCGTCTGACAACTGCTGTCGCGGTTCTGCTTCGGCATCCATGACCCCTACAATCTCGTGTCCGAGTCCATGCGCCGTGCGTGCCATACTGCGTCCGTGGTGACTATAGGAAAGAACAACCAGTTTCATATTTTAATTTTTCCTTGCGGTTCGGTAAGGGAAGTTAGAGACTTCACGTGCCATTCCGTAGATCTGCAGAAATACCCAAGCAAAAACCCTGCTCCGTTGTTGCAGGCTACGACTTCGCTAAATCTATCTTTAATTTTTCCTTGCGGTTCGATAAGGGAAGTTAGAAGTTTCACGTGCTATTCCATTTTTCATCTATAAAATGAATACATCGGCATCCCTGTGATGAGTCGAATCAGCACCCATACACCCCCTACCATGAATTCGCCAAGTATCAGTCCTAAAAAGAGTGGATACGCTTTGCGATAGAGGCGAATCCCGCCCACCTTCAGCAATATTGTTTTGACACCCCAACTGATCAGTATCGAAAACCACAACCGACCGATCGTTGATTTTTCACCAGCGACCATATACCCGGCAGGATGAAAGGGCCAGAACGGAAATATTGTGCGTAGCCACCAGAAGAAGCCGGTAAAAAGCGCGCCGATGCCGATAAAAATCACGGCAGGAATATCGGTATCGACCGGGTGATAGATCCAACTTTGCAAAAGGTTGTAACCACCGGTACCGAGGTCACTCACAACACCGATGTTGTATCCGACAACAAGATACGCCCAAAAGGATGCCAGAATCCCGATTACCGAGGCGAACATCATCGCCACAATGAGTCTACCGGAGCGCATGCCTGTTTCCTCTGCGAGTTTGAAGCCTTCCAGTGTATGTGGCATCGGATGGGCGCGCGACCCACGATTGAAGGTGAGATAGAGACGCATCATCGTTAAACTACCGTGCGAAATCAATCGTGTGCCGAAAATATCTGTGAGGATATCGTGAGGCGTTGCATACGTCCGTATTGTCGGGGGTCCGACTTCAGCACGGATGCGCGTCAGACTCATCGCTAACAGGTAATAAATTAAAAAGTAAAGCCCGATTGTCCAAAATTCCATGCCACCTTGTCGTGAGAAAGCGAATAGGAAAAACAAGCCGCACACCAACCCGATCGCGGCCCAGCGATAGCGCATGGGTTCTCTACTGTCGTCAATGGCGCCGGGTGCCTTACGCCATCGAAAGATATACTTGAGAATCCTAAGAAAGTAGCGGCGTCCGCCCCACAGTGCGAGGCACGCCAGCACAAGATAGCCCCCCATGACCTGTTGCCAGTCATAGGGGAACCCCGGCATAACATCAAGACCGATCGCGCTGCCCAGTATCCGTTGTGCTTTCCAGAACCAGTAGAAAAACCAAATTGAAAATGACATTTCCAATGGCATCAGATACGCGAGTCCGACGGCGAACGAGCGAATATAAACCGGGGTCCATCCCATTGAACTCCACGGTTTCTGTGTGAAGTATTGCCCCAGTTCAGCATGCCGCACGGGGACTTCGGGAATCTCTGGGAACAGCACATGGAGCCCGTTGATGAGGTTGATACCCCCTGCGATCGAAAACCCAAGCCACATCATCGGGGATCGGAAAAGCCGTCCGTCGAGCCGTGTCATTTCCAAGGGTAATTGCACAATCGGGTACGTCAATCGTTCATGCTCGATCCACTGCCTTCGAAGAAAAACGTCCAAGCAGATCATAACCCAGATGAGGACGGTCAGGAAGAGTGTCCACCAGAAAATCGGACGTAGCCACCCCCGCAGATGCCCCATCCTGTAGATAGTGCTCTCTCCGTCATAGAACGCCGGCAGGCTTGCCATATCGTTAGAGGTCAGCCACGCAGGGAGATACCGCCAAAACAGCTGTTTCCATTCGTTTTCAGGGGTTGCGAACCAGAAAGCATCGGTTATTGTCGGGATAACGGTTTGCATCATATCGTGCCCTGCGATCGCCGAAGAGAGCGACAGCATCACAAAGACCGTCAGGAGTTCACCCTGTCTCAGCGCAAACCGTGGGAGAAACCGATTTAGCAGAAGGTTAAACGGGATGAGCACCATCAACGTGATAATCACGTTATAGATGAGGGACATCGTCGTCGGGAGAGTACTCCAGAATTTGAGGTGGTTTGCCATGATGAAGTAGGTATTCACCGGAATCAGTAGCAAACCGAGTATGATGGCGCGAACCGTTACGCCGGGATGGGGATTTTGATTTTTTTGTGTTGCGTTTGCCATACAGAGACTGGAACTTGGTATTTGTGATGGAGCGATTTTTTACGGCAGGGCGTTTGAGGGTTATTTGAAAATGGCGACGGCGATGGAGATAATTATGGCACCGATGGCACATGCAACCGTTATCCAACTCCGCACTCCGGCAATCGCACTTTGCTTCCCCTTGAGTTCCGATATACCGTTTTCAACCGTGCGGAGACGGGTGTCCATCCCATCTAAGCGGGTATCCACTCTATCTAAACGTTGATTGACTTCATTAAAACGCTGATTGACTTGATCAAAGCCGTCTTTCATTAATTGGTAGAGTTCTTCGTTTGTCATTTCTGTGCTCCTTCTGTTTTTTAGCGATTCTGCCAATTTAAGTTCGCTTTTAATAAAATTATACCACAATCCCTATTTTCTGTCACTTGCTTTCTTTAGTCTCATTCTGGCACGCCAATACGCAAACTGTCGGAGATAGTAACCGATGTTTTTGCGGACCTTCACAAACTCTGGCACGAACGGACACGTTCCACCAATCACCACTAACTCCATTTTCGCACGCGTCATCGCAACATAGAAGACACGCCGCTCCTCCGCAAGGTCATTATCACGCCGCGGGAAACGCCGCCCTAATGTGTTATGGACGAGAATTACCTTTTCCCATTCCCTGCCCTTGGCTTTATGGATGGTCGTCACTTCAACAGGGGTCACACACCTGGCGAGTATCTCTTGAAGATGGTCGATTTCGTAGTTCGTGCGTGCCAAAACAGCGGTTTCCTGAGCGGACATCAATTCACGGCGTAAGAGGGTTTCGACAGTTTCAGGCGTTGCCGCAACGATTTTGATGTCCTGCTGGGTCGGATTGTATGCGCGCAGGTCTTTACTGATGCGTTGCGTGTTTCGCTCGATCAAGGCTCTTGCGTGTTCAACGATCGTCGATGTAGAGCGATAGTTCCGCGTGATTTCGTATTTCGCGACATCCCGTCGATCCGTGAATTCCTGCATAATTTCGGAATCGCCGCCACGAAACCCGTAGATCGCTTGGTCGTCGTCGCCGACAGCAAAAAGGTTCTCCGATAACAGTGAAATCAGCCGGAAATCGGCAGGTGAAATGTCTTGGAATTCGTCAACGAGCAGATACGGGTATTTGGCACGGTAAGTTTGCCGAAGATCGGGACACGTTTCAAGCAGGTTCGCGGCGCGGATAACCATATCCTCGAAATCGATAGCGTTTGCCTCGGTTTTGAGTGTTTCATATTTGACAGCGAACGCTTGCGCGACGCGATCGTTGACAGTCGTTGGGTCGAACACCCCAGCAGTGACTTGCCGTTTCGCTCGCATAACGGTTTCTTTTACCTCATTGAAGCGATCGCGGAGATTCTCAAAATCAGGATCTCTGTCGAGATGTTCTTTATACGGAATATCAAAATGCTGACAGAACATTTCGAGAATAAGTTGGTTGCTATACTGCACCCGCAACGGATCTGCACGATTAAACACACTTGTCTGGTTTTTGTAGAAGTCAATCCAGTGTGCCTCGCGATGGTTAGCCTCCCGTCCTGGCACTCGTTCAAGCACCTCAAAAATGAAGTGTGTTTTACCTTCAGATCGGATCGCTTGTCGAAGTCTGTCGTTTGATGAGTGGTCGAAGTGTTCCCGCCGCCGCCGTTCTGGATGTGTCGTTTGTCCGATATAACACTTACCAGTGCTTTTGCTCTCTATTTTATAGATAGCAACCGAAACGTTGGCGGCTTCCCGTTCAATCTGCGTCCGTTCTTGTGCGATGATCTCGTCTATCTGTCCCGTCCAGATCTCAGGGATTTGATTAAATCCTGCGCGTTCATAGTTTTCAGTGATAAGGTCTTTACCGAATGCATGCAGCGTCCGAATTTCGGGTTTTTTATCTGTTTCAGTATTCTCAGCAAATTGCGACGACACCAACTCTCTCAAAATGCGCGTCTCCATCTCTTCAACAGCTTTTCTATTAAAGGCGATCGCGAGAATTTGCGAGGGAGGGATGTTATGCGTCTGGATCAGGTTCAGGATCCGTGCCGTTACAACTGTCGTTTTACCGCTACCGGGTCCCGCGATGACGATAGCAGGACCTGTGACGTGATTCACGGCTTTTTCTTGGTTTCTATCGAGTCTCATATTTTTACCGAATTAAGTGCGAAAACCTCCAGGGATACCGGAGGTTTTTCAAGAACAGGCAAGTGCCAGATTGGTAGGTTCTGTCAGACCGCCTCTTGATCTTGGCACAATATGCTCGACTTGAAAGGAGGAGGGAGAAAATTGTTCTGGATATTGACAATACTCACACCGCTCATTTGCGCGGCTTGCTACAGGAGTGCGCAATGGATTACCTATACGCATATATCACGCCTTGCTTATGATAAAAGCCGGCTCTCCAGTGTTTCGAGATTTTGAATTTGGAGAGCTTGCTCTTCAGCGAGGAGTGCTTCCATCTCTTTTTTTGATTCCGATTCTAACACTTTTTCATTGTTCAAGGCAAGGAGTTTTGCCAAACGTTCCTGTTTTTCAACAGCGAGAGACTTAAACCCAAAACTCACGTGTCCCCTCTTAATCATTTCAGTCACGTCCATCTCTACGCTTAAAACTTCGCCAGTGTTAGCATCAACGAATATCTCCCCAACTTCGACAGGAGGCGCGACGTTGGTGAAAATGGGAACTACCCAAGTAGGGGGTGTTGATTGTTTAAGAATAGGTTCTCTTACCGTCAAACATCTACCCGCTCGCTTTTGTAAGAAGGTTAGGGCAGCACCTTTTGCCTCGTCGCGCTTGAGTTGAAACAACACAAGTTCTTCAAGGGAGGTTTCAGACACTTTAGCTTGTTGTGCCAGTTTTTTATACAGGTAATCTGGTAGGGAAATTGTCAACGGACGCATGTTGAATTCTCCAGTAATCGTTCTGAATCTGTTCATTCTTACATAGAGTTTACCACATCTGGAACGATTTTTCAATTACTTGTCAATGTTTAAAATGACTATTTACTGTAAATTCACTTTGGCATGCGCCGCACCCATAGCAGCAGTGCCACATTCGTCGCGCCGATAAAGCCGAAAACATAGGATTGGATGCCTACCAACGTGTCAAGCGACCGGATGAGGATTGTGCCTAAGATTGGCAGTCCGAGCGCAGCGCAGGTGTAAAAGGTCAGAAGTTTCGCACCTTTGGCTTCCCAGAAGGTTATCTGCCGCCTTAAAACCTGTAGATACGATTGATCCCACAGACGAGATGTCCACTTCCCCTGCATGAAACCTAAACCGATTCCGAGACCGTAGCCGAAACTTGACCATCGGAGATCAATTCGCACGTCCTGTGAAACGATAAACGCCCAAAGCAGTTGTCCTAACACCGACAGAATTATAAACGCCCAGAAGACAGGCAATTTCATATAGAATGGAAGTAGACTTCTTTTAATTTTTCCTTGCGGTTCGGTGAGTATAATTGGATACACCGTGTTACTCGCCGTATATCCGCCCTCCTTGTACAAGCCTATAGAGGCTTGCAGGACACTGTTACGGGCTTACATTTTTGGATCAAATCGAGAGTACGGATTCGCGCCTATAGCAAATTCGATTCAGCGTAGTGAACGGCGTTTTTGAAGATAACCAATCCGTCGCCTTCTTCGGAACTGTTCTCTTGGGTGTTCGTAGGGTTCCGTGTCCAACGCGGATGATTCCATTTCGTCAGGAACCGTTCTGGATGGGGCATTAACCCGAAAATTTTGCCCGTTGCATCACAGATACCCGCAATATCGCTATCGGAACCGTTCGGATTGTTAGGGTATCCATTCTCGGCATACCGAAACACGACCTGATTGTTCGCTTCTAATTCTGAGAGCACCTTCGCGGGGGCAGTAAATCTACCTTCAGCGTGCGCAACGGGGAGATACACACGCGCTTTGACCCCCGTTGTAAAGACACACGGACTCTCTTGTGTTTCCAGGTCCACCCACCGACACTCGAATTTCGCTGAGGTATTCATCGCTAATGTGGCGCGCTGCGCCATCTCTGATGCCCCGTTGCCGGGCAGTAAGCCTGTTCGCACAAGCACTTGAAATCCGTTGCAGATGCCGATTATTAACTTGCCATCTTCGACAAATCGATGCAACGCGTCTGTCAGTTTGTGTTTCATCTCGACGGCTAACAGGATACCTGCCGCAATGTCATCGCCGTAGGAGAATCCACCGGGGATCGCGAGAATTTGGTAGTCGGCAAGGTTAACTTTGTCTGATATGAGGTGTTGGATATGGACTAACGCTGTCTCTGCCCCAGCGAGTTGGAATGCCATATCCGTTTCGGCATCGCAGTTCGTGCCTGCAGTCCGTAAAATAAGTGCCTTTGGTGCCATTTTTTAATTTTCCTTGCGGTTCGGTCAGGGGGATTGGAGGTTTTTATCGTTTTTCCGTATATCCGCACTCCACTTCGTTACGTGCTACGGTTTGGGTTCCATTTTTAACGTCTTGCGAATAATTAAAAATCTTGCCAGGCAGATTTGAGCGTATGGATGGACGTTTCAACGATCAAGCGTCCACTCTTTCCTTTGATAACGAATTCGGAGGTGTCTGAAACCGTGCCAAGGCAGCCAAACGGTATTCCCGCCATGTGGTTTTGATAGGTCTGTTGGTGCTGGGGCTCTATCTCTACGAGAAAACGACTATTTGATTCTGAAAACAGGAGGAAGTCGTCAGCATCAATATCTTCGCCTGTAGGGATCCCATCAAGGCGCAGCGACATCCCGTAGCCACCCGCAAATGCCATTTCCGCAGCCGCTACACCGATCCCGCCTTCAGAACAGTCATGACACGAGCGTACCCATCCCCTGTTGATCGCAGCACTGAGACGTTCCATCGTCAACTTACCTTCACCTGGACGAATGGCGGGGGCAGTGTTTCCGACAAACCCGTGAATGTTGAAGTAGTGTGAACCGCCCAATTCAGCGTAAGTATTCCCTACAACATAAATGAAATTGCCCGGCGTTTTCACATCCATCGTGACGGCGTTTTGAATGTCAGGCATAACACAGATAGCAGATATAAGGAGGGTCGAAGGAATAGCACGTTGTTCACCGGTTGTGGTATCCCTGTATTCGTTGTAGAGACTGTCTTTCCCAGAAATAAAGGGTGTGCCGTAAGCGGTTGCGATATCATAACACGCTCTCGCCGCACGGACGAGTTCACCGAGTCGGTCGGGTTTGTCTGGATTTCCCCAACAGAAATTGTCCAGTAATGCGGTCTTTTCTAAGGTTCCCCCGACAGCAACAACGTTCCGTAACGCCTCATCAATTGCCGCAGCTGCGCTGAGATATGGATCCACGTCGCTATATTTCGGATTGATACCGTTCGCAACGATGACCCCTTTTCGACTGCCTAAGACGGGAGTCGTTACGCAGGCATCGCTCGGTCCGTCGTTTTCCACACCGACAAGCGGATTGATAACCATACCCCCTTGGACACCGTGATCGTATTGCCGGATAACGGATTCCTTGCTCGCGATGTTTGGGCTTGCGAGGAGTTGTTCGAGATCCTTCGTGTAGGAGAGGTTTTCAACCCCGATGCCTCTATCTCGGGATGCCATATCGGGATGCTTCGGCGGCTCCCAAACCGCCTCCTTCACCGGCATCGGGAGTCCATGGTGCAAAAACTCCATCTCCAAGTCGCCAACTATAGTGCCTTCATAGAAAACCTGCAGTCTCTGTGTATCTGTGAAAGTCCCGAAGACTGTGGCTTCAACGACTTCTGCCGCACATATTTCCATGAGTTCATCCAAATTCTCAGGTGGGACAGCGATGACCATGCGCTCTTGTGCCTCGGAGAGCCAGATTTCCCATGGGGCGAGTCCTTCGTATTTCAAAGAAACACGTTCGAGGTGCACTTCTGCCCCTATCTCTTCCCCCATCTCTCCGACAGCGGACGAGAACCCACCAGCCCCACAATCGGTGATGGAGCGATACAGATTCCGATCTCGCGCCTGCAACAGGGCATCCACAATCTTCTTTTCCATAATCGGGTTGCCGATCTGCACTACACTGCCGAGGCTTTCAGAAGTATCGTCCAATTCTGCGGAAGAGAAGGTCGCGCCGTGAATTCCATCGCGCCCGGTTTGTCCGCCGATCGCAACGACCAGATCACCGGGTTCAACGGATTTCTCGCACCTGTTTCTCGGTATTAAACCGACATTTCCACAAAAGACGAGTGGGTTTGCGGTATAACGGGCGTCAAAAAGAATAGCACCGTTCGCGGTAGGGATACCCATTCGGTTGCCGTAATCGCGCACGCCAGCGACAACCCCTTTAAATACACGCTTTGGGTGAAGTGTGCCTTTCGGTAGTTGCGTGTAGGGTGTATCGGGCATCCCGAAACAGAAGACATCCGTATTCAGAATCGGTTTTGCCCCAAGCCCTGTCCCCAATGAATCTCGAATGACACCGCCTATCCCGGTACCAGCACCCCCATAGGGTTCAATTGCTGAGGGATGGTTGTGCGTTTCTACCTTGAAAACGAGATTGAATTGTTCGTCAAACTCGATGATGCCGGCGTTGTCTGAAAAGACGGAGACACACCACGGTTTCGCTATCTCCTCAGTCGCACGTTGGATGAAGGTTGAAAATAAACCGTCAATTTGTTCTGGTGCTTTGCCTTCTTCGGAATAGAGGATGGTGCTTTTGAATGTTTTGTGAACGCAATGTTCAGACCACGTCTGGGCGATGGTCTCTATTTCTACATCGGTGGGATTGCGTTCGAGGGTTCCAAAATGCGCCTGAATCGTTTGCATCTCGTTCAGACTTAAGGACAGCATTCCTTCTCGACTGATACGCATCAACTCGGCATCATCGGCAGTTAAAATCTCTATTTCTTTGACCATTTTAATTTTACCTTGCGGGAGAACAACGGGGTTTGGGCTTTAACACGCCTTCCTAAATATCCGCCTGCGCCGTTGTTGCAGGCTACGGGTTTGGCTAATTTTGCTCTGGAGAATTCGCAACTGCTTGAAACTCGCGGAAGTCTCGTATCTATTCCTTAAACGAAGCCGTAACGCGCGGGATACTCTCTTCACAGGCGAACCGTTCGATGCTGGAGGCACCTACGAAGCCAACGGTATCTGTTTTCTCGTTGATAAATGCTGCTTCTGGTGCCTTTGAGATGGGACCGCCGTGTGCTAAGCATAAGACATCTGGGTTCACGGCTCTCGCCGCGTCACAAATCTCTTGGACCCGCACAGCCGCATCTTGGAGCGTGAAAGCCGTTTCCGCACCGATCGTGCCGCCGATCGTTGTCCCCATGTGCGCGATGATAACGTCCGCACCGACTTTCGCCATGTTCTCGGATTCTTCGGGGTTGAAGACATAGACAATCGTGAAAAGATCCATCTCGTGGGCGATACCGATTGTCTCGACCTCTTTGTAGAAACCCATCCCGGTCTCTTCAAGTGTTACGCGAAAAGTTCCATCAATCACGCCAACGGTCGGGAAGTTATTAACCCCGTCGAAGCCGACATCTTTGACCTGTTTGAGGAAGTTGCTCATCCGGCGCGTCGGATCGGTGCCGTTCACGCCAGCGATAACAGGGGTCTCTTTGACAACGGGTAGGACTTCACGCTCACCCATCTCCATGACGATGGCGTTCGCGTCCCCGTAAGCTAAGAGTCCTGCACAGGAGCCGAACCCTGACATCCGATAGCGACCGGAATTGTAAATCACTATGAGGTCGGCGCCCCCTTGCTCAGCAAATTTTGCGGTGATCCCTGTGCCCGCACCCACGGCGAGCAGATGTTTGCCGCGATCTAACTCCGTTCTCAATCGTCCTAAAACTTCATCTCGTCTATAATCTGGCATATTTTAATTGTTCCTTGCGGTTCGGTCAGGTGGGTTGAATCTTGAAAGTCTTTCTCCGTAGACCCGCCTTCCATTACATTACAGGCTATGTTTTTGGTGCTGCGAAGATAACACATTCCTAATTTTCCTTGCGGTTCGGTCAGTCTTGTAGGTTGGGTTGAACGGAAACCTACTAAAAATCGCACACAACACAGCGTTTTCAATGGAACAGAGAAACCTGAAATCACTAAAAACCGAGTGAAACCCAACGCACTATGATACCGACACCGTTTGGGATGTTGGGTTTCGCTACGCCATCTCCCCAAAAGGTTCATTGAAGAACGGGAAGCTATGTATAGCGAAAATGCACTTGTGGCTTTACCGCTCAACCCAACCTACGTCCTATAATCAGAGATATCTTCACTGACAACTGATAACTCATAACTATTCATCTCTGGATTTCGCCTGTAAACGTGCTGCGGCTCCTGCGTCCCCGATGTGCATCGTGTTGTATGCCTGTTCGGAGGTTTTGAACGGACCGACACCTTTGTGTCCGTGCCAATCCCCTTGTGTCATAATCGGGTTCGTCAAGCCTGTCTCCCCTTCTCGCTGAAGGATCCAGCTTTTCATCCGCGTTTCAAGCACATTGACAATGTCCGGATGTTCATCAACGAGATTGTTGTTCTCATCGGGGTCTTGGATGAGATTGTAGAGTTCAACGGGTGGCTTGAAATGGAAGTCGGGTTCAAGCGCAACGATGAGTTTCCATTCAGGGGTGCGCCAACCGTGCTTCCGCATCCACGTGCATTCTGTGATATAGAATTCACTGTCGTAGGAGGTAATCTCACCGTTCATTAAGGCGGTAAGACTCTCTCCGTCGAATGCGATGTCCGTTTCGATATCCGCCAATTCAAGGAGTGTCGGCACGAGGTCTTTATGTTGATTGTAGCCGGCAACCCGTTTTCCGGTCGGCACCCGCCCAGGATACCGGATGATCAGCGGCACGTGCAAAGTGACATCGTAAAGTCCGTGATGATCGAACCAGCATTCATGGTCGTAAAGGGTTTCACCGTGATCTCCATTAATAACCACGATTGTCTCGTCCAACACACCCCGCGTTTCAAGAGCGTTAAAGAGCGTCTGAATACAGGCGTCCATATAGGCGATCGCGCCGTCGTATTGGGCGATGACGTAATCTTTATCGGTAATTCCGGGGGGCATCCATGAGGCGAAATAATCACAAAACGGTTTAAACGTCATCACGGGTTCCATAGAGGTATTGCTTGGATCGCATTCGTCTCCGTGGTAGAACATCCGTTCATAAGGCGCGGGCGGTAGGTAGGGGGAGTGTGGGTCCATGTGGCGCAGGAACAGAAAAAACGGTTTTTCGTCGCTCTGATCGATCAGCCGATTCAGTTCAGGGAGGGTCGTTTTGTTGAGATTCTCCGCCTTCGGACTCCGTCCGCTCTCATCGGGTCCCCATCCCGAATATTCAAGATAGGTATCAAACCCACGGGCACTGGGACCGCCGAATCCGACACAGGTGGTATCGTAGCCTTCATCTCGCAGGATTTCTGCCAGCGTTTTAACCTCTTCACGGAGCGGGCCTTGGTGCCGCAATGCGACGACCTGCGTGCTGAACGTATCCAAACCGGTTAGCATTGATGCATACGCACTCGTTGTTGGGATGTGCGGGCTATACGTTTTCTCAAAGAGGGTGCCATCCTCCGCGAATCGGTCGATGTGCGGTGTTGTCAGTCGATCATACCCGTAACAACTCATGTGTGTCGCGAGCAGTGAGTCAACTCCCAATAATACAATATTTGGCTGTTTTGCCATTTTTTAAATGTTCCTTGCGGTTAAACGATGTGGTTTGGACTTCCTCGCGCGCATCTCGGGAGCCGCTCCGCCACTTCGTTTCGGGTTTGGTTTTTTGGTGCAGGACTTACGCAAAATGACCAAATTCCATATATTTTTGTAGGATTCGGTGCGGTTAGAAACCGCACCTACCAGGGGTGTGCGTAAGTCCTATGGTGGAAATCTCACAGATTTACCTTTAAGCGTCTCGGTCTCTATGCCAAATGAGCGTATTCTGTTTGTCGTTGTTAAGGACATCTCCGATTTCAAGAGACGCAAAATAGTCCTCAGGCAAGATATTCTTTTTCCCGTTGAAAGTGCATCCATCGGGCATGAAACCACATGTCATCGCTCTGCGGTGATGGATTGTCATGTTCGCGCCAGCACCGTGGGCAACGAGACCGTTATGCCAGACAATAGAACCTGCGGGACAGGGTGCACACTGCGGTTCAATCTGTTTCCATTCCGGGTAGACGTTAAACAGTTCACCGATGTTTATTCCAATACCAACGTTATCAAAGCGGGCTGTTTTATGCGTGCCGGGGAGATACCACATACATCCGTTTGCGAGTGTGGCATCGTCCAGCGCGACCCAGAACGAGACGGCATCGCGTGAATCAAAGGACCAGTAAGGGACATCCAGGTGCCATGCGGTGGGATTCCCGTGGGGTGGTTTAATCAGTGCCTGATCGTGCCAAATTCGCATGCCATCAACACCGGCTAACTGCGCAGCCATCTTACCGAGTCTCGGATCGTGCACGAGTTTCCGCATCCCAGCGTGTGTGTCTGACAAGCGGAGGCACTGTGTAAAAACGCGTGCGTAAAACTGCTTGGCATCCATCTGGTTTGTCATAAATTCCACTGAGTTTCCGAGGCGTTCCTCAACAGATTCATCGGTGCACCGGCGCCATTCCGCCAATTCCGCAGCGTCCAGAAAGTTCTCAATGGCAAGAAATCCGTTCTCCTGATAAAAATTAATTTGTGATTCGGTGAGTTCGTTCTGCACTTTTGTCTTCTCCTTTCAATCTTTTTACGCTCGACCTGCGATCAGGTTGCTTCATCAAATTGTATCACATACGCGATAAATAGACAAAAGAAAAATAGTGGGTTAACTCTTGAATTGAAACATCCAATTGTGATATAATTTTAAAAAATAATGAAATAAAGTAATGTTTGCGAGTTTATCCTGCGAGGGAACCTATGAATTGTGAAATGAGTGAAACCCGAATGCGAATCTTGCAACTGCTGAAAATGCGTGCCGGCATGACAATCGGTCAGCTGAAAGAGGCACTCCACATCAGTCAGATGGGAATCCGACAACACCTCACTATACTTGAAGCAGAGGGGTTGGTCAAGCATTACCGAGAGAAGCAGGGACGTGGCCGTCCGCCTCATATCTACCAATTGACCGATGCGGCAAACAGTCTCTTCCCTACGACTTACGCCAACTTTGCTGTTGGGCTGATGCATGAGGTTGCCAAATTCAACGGACCCGATTTTATCAACAAAATCTTCCGAGGCCGGATGAAATCGCAGTTGGAGACATATCAACAACGACTTCAAGGGAAGGCGCTGTCTGAACGCGTCAAGGAACTTGCCCATATCCGTGATGAAGAGGGGTACATGGCACGGTTTGACGAAGATGAGAACGCTTACGTCTTAACCGAACATAATTGCCCTATAGCCTTGATCGCGCAAGAATACCCACACGTCTGCGAGATTGAAACGGCACTTTTTCGACAATCTTTGGGGGCAAGAGTCGTCCGAGTGGAACATCTTATGCAAGGCAGCCATAAATGTTGTTACCGGATTTCTAAAGCCAGCGAAGAGTAAACTGCTGCGCGAACGCGGAACACGCCTCTCACGGATGGAACCTAAAGATGCCTGATGAAACGGGGAGACGCGGCTTCTTCAAGGAAGCCTTGAACCAACTCATACAACCTGTCGCAGAATTTCTGGATGACAAGGTAAGCGAGCATTTGCCCGCCGAGCAACCGAGTAACCGTCCACTTTTCCGCCCGCCCGGTGCATTGCCTGAAGCGGAATTCTTAGAAACGTGTCATCGGTGTGGCAATTGCGTCAAGAACTGTCCGGCAAGTGCTATTTTCCCTTTACAGACCCCCCAATCCGACCTCGCGAATACACCTTATATCGATCCCGAGGAACAGCCATGTGTCATTTGCGATTCATTGGCGTGCATGTATGTCTGTCCGAGCGGTGCTTTGCAAACCGTTTATGCCGAAGATATTAAAATGGGATTGGCAGTTTTCAGTGCTGAAACCTGTCTTCGGACGAAAGATGTAGAGTGTACTTACTGTGTCGATACCTGTCCGATGGGTGAGGATGCCATTCATTTGAGGTCAGATGGCGTTGTAGAGGTGATTGATGCCGGATGCACGGGATGCGGTGTATGTCAATACGCCTGTCCAACTTCACCAAAGTCGATCGTTATTGAACTTCTCGTTGAATAAGATGTCACATATTGGTTTCGACTCTATCCGGTTGTTCGTCGTCCCTTCCCGAAAGAAATATGTCTGTACTTATACAAATACTTATGCAGGGTCCTGTAGGAGGTCAAAACCTACGCGATATCAAACCGCCCTTAGAAATGCCGCAGCCTCTACTGCCCTATTTCATCAGTGGCACAGTGATACTCGGTTTTGTAGCTGCCCTGCTATGGCACACTCTTCAAAAACGTCGGCACCCCCTGTCTACCGCTGTAACGGATGAGACTGAGACCCCGTTGGCACATGAGGTAGCATACGAAAAACTGTCAGCGATTGAGGCATCGGATTGGCTAACACGTGGCGACCTGGAGACGTATCATACCCAAATTGCTTATGTTCTCCGCCAATATATCAATGCTCGTTATCAAATTCCAGCGTTGGCGTTGACAACGACCGGATTGCGGCAGGCGATGCTACGCGCTGAAATAGCGGCTCCGCATGTTGAACGGACGCGACAATTACTCGCCAGCTGTGATATGGTAAAATTTGCAACCTATCAACCAGAATTAACAGAGGCATCTGCCCGGATAGCAGACGCTCGCTGGATTGTTGATGAAACAAAGTCGCTTGTGCCATAAAATCCTTGACATAATTTCAAAAAATATAGTATCATGTTAAATCAAGTTTTTCATGAACCTTTAATTTCCGGAAAGTGCCAACTTAGGTGCACAAATTTTATCGGCTTCTTAATATAAACACAAGCCATAGCAAGGAGGTAAAAGTAGCGTGTCAAATGAACACAAAGTACTCCTCACTATACCGATGTATCCTGATATGGAACTTGCCGCGGCGAAAACCGGTTCTGTCCTCGCTGAATTGAAGGACTTCAACGAAGAAGCGGTTGAGGAGATCCAACTCGCTATCATTGAAACTTGCATCAACGCTTCTGAACACAGCCAAAGCGAGGATAAAGAAGTACATATTCAGTTTTTAGTTACAGACGATCGGTTGGAAGTCAAAATTACGGATCGAGGCGTCGGTATAACTGCAGATACACTGGACGGCACCCGCCTACTTGGTAGACCCACTGTACACACCGATTTACGTAAGCGCGGAAGAGGCTTACAAATTATTAGGGCTTTAATGGATGAAGTGGTCATAGAAAGCAGTCCTAACGGGACGACTGTTAGTTTCACGAAAAAGAAGACGCCCCCATAGATTGCTGTGCCGTTTTTGCGCGAGCCTATAGAGGAAACCTGTGAGAGAATATACCAACAGAGCAATTTTGAACCCATTGCGGATAATTCACGAAATTGTGTTAAATGTGCTGTTAAAACGACACGTTTTTCTAATATATCACGTTTCTGTTTTGGGGAAACCGTTCACAAGTCCATGTAAGCACTTAAGGAGGTAAGCGATTTGTTGGACAAACTTGATATTCAAATTCGCGAGGCTAAAGAGCATGCGGTCATTGAAACAACAGGATACCTGAATGATGCCCTCGGCGAACAACTTGCCGAGAAAGCACAGGCACTCATTCAGGATGGTTGTACGCAACTTGTAATCAACCTTGAAAAAACAACACTTATTAACAGCATCGGTATATCTATACTTATTGAGATTATAGAAGCACTCACTGAACGTGAAGGCACCCTGAATTTCTGTGGATTGTCTGCCACCCAGGAGCGCACATTCCGTATGATGGCAATTGCTAAATACGCAGGTATCTTTCCAGACGAGGAATCTGCTATTGCCAACCTGTAACTTTTTAGCATAAATTTTGATATAAAAGTCAATACCCTCCGAATGAATTCGGGGGAAACCTGTGCGAAGCGTATACCAACCGTCCACTTCACAAGTTAAACTATTGACTCCCGTATTCGGATGCAACACTATGAAAGATCCAAGCCAGCTTATATCAGGAGACAGTTTGCAAGTCCATAAGACCCAAAGTACCGCCGAACAGACGATGGAGCGGCTTATCTTCAGCCTGTCCGAGTTAGAACACTTGGGGCAAACGTTGATCTCTGGACACAGCAACTTTAATCATTCAAGTAAAACCTATCTCCGTATCACGCTTGGAACGCTGCAAGTGACGCGCGGCGCGATACTCCGTCACCACCAGACGAGACAGAATCTTGAAGTTGTTGCCTCATCCCCAGATCAAGTATTTGCCCCTATCACGGTTGAACCCAATGAAATCGAGGAATTGCTGCAACATCCATTCATCGAGAGTGCGAACCTCCCAGAATCTCTTGAACCCTTCTTCGCCCGGACTGCAAAGTTCATCGAAACTATTGACATACGTCTTTGGGTGCCTCTGAAGATTCACGATGAACTTCTCGGAATGATCGGTTTGGGAAGTTTTCTGGGCAGAGAGGCGTTGGAAACATGGGAGATGGAATTGTTAACAACCCTTGCCCACCAGATCTCGATCGCCATCGCTTATTCGCAAATGGTGGAGGGGGTTCAAAGCGAAAAATTCCGATTGTTCATGCTCGCTGAAAGTGCGCCGCAAATCTGTCAACTCCTACAACCTGAAGCCGCTGCAGAACAGGTCGTTCATCAGGCTGTCTCCCTCTTAGACGCGAATGCGGGGGCACTCATGCTCACGCACGCGGAACGTCAAGAACTTGAGATGCACTACACTTTTCCGGAAACATTGGTTGAAAGTTCCACACCCGATGCCGATCCTAACGGGCTCGTTCTTCCTTATGGTGAAGCGGCACCCACATCCTTGGAGACAACGTCTGTAGACATGCTGAAGTCTGTCGTCACGGAAGGATTACCGGGACACTGCCCGCCAAAATCGGATACGCTTTTCGGCGGAAAGAATTTGATGGCTGTTCCTATTCCCGGACGCGATGGGGACATTCTCGGGATCCTCGTTGTCGGTGATAAAGAGGAACGTGGCGGTAGCATCGCGCCCTTTACCGATGAAGATGTTATCCTACTGGATTCTTTTGCGAAACAGGCAGGCGTCGCTATTGAAAACGCCCACCTACATCAAGAAGCCCTCGAGGCACGCCAGTTGCAGGCGGAAATGGAGGAAGCCCGAAAGATACAAGAGAACCTCATTCCGGAGACCCTCCCTGACATTCCGGGATACGAAATTGCCGGGCATTATGAGCCGCGTGGTCCCGTTGGCGGCGACTACTATGATTGTATCCCTTTGTCGACGGGACATTGGGGACTCGCAATCGCAGATGTTTCTGGAAAAGGAATGCAAGCAGCACTTCTCATGGCAACCCTCCGTGCCGGGCTTATCTCTGAATTGTCACGCGGAAATGGTGCCGCAGCGGAAGATTCAGGAACACCCAATGACCGAAGTGTGTCCACCCTATATGCTGAACTTATCAAAATGGCTTTGACGCTTAACTCGCTCCTTTACGCCAGTGGCACAGCAGAGAAATACGCTACTTTTTTCTACAGCCATCTTAACCCAGAAACGGATGTCTTGACAACGCTCAATGCGGGGCATAATCCGCCACTGCTCATTAAAAAGGATGGCACCTATAAGTGGTTGGGTGAAGAGATCGGGGGTATTCCACTTGGGATGTTCCCGAACGATATGGTTTCAAACATCGCTGAGTATGAAGCAGAGCATGTTCAACTCACAAGCGGTGATGTCGTTATATATTATACAGACGGTGTAACAGAAACCGAGAATGTTGACGACGAGTATTACGAGGAGGATCGACTCGTAGAAGATTCCAAAGCGTGCAAGGATTCTGATGCTGAGGGTATCCTGAAATATCTTCACGACGCAGTTGTGGGGTTCCAAGGGGAAGCCGATCAATTTGATGACCTGACCCTCCTTATTTTGAGGAAACAGTAAGAAGGGTTATCGGTGCGGGTTGCTACGCACCCCTTTCAGTTATCGGTTGTCAGTTACAAGAGGCATTGGGTAACAATTTACCCCCTGTGGGAATATTCCAAAGTGGCGAAGATTGTTACAAGAGACCTCACCGCAAGGGAAATTAAAAAATATGCAACAAAGTCCGGCAGGACGCTCATTTTTAGATCCAGCAATCCTCGCCCGAATCGGGAATCTTGAATTGATTGCAAAATTTGTGGTTGAAGGTTTTATTTCTGGCCTCCACAAAAGTCCATATCACGGATTCAGTGTCGAATTCTCACAGTACCGACAATATATGCCCGGAGACGATCCCAAACATATAGATTGGAAAGCCTACGCCCGCACTGACCGTTACTATATCAAACAATTTGAGGAGGAAACCAATCTCAATTGCTACCTGCTCTTGGATGCAAGCGAGTCCATGTTGCATCCGATAGATGAGGGACAAGTGGATGATCCGACTATAGAGGAGAGTGGCACAGGGCAAAAACTAACAAAGTTGCGATACGCGAGTTTCCTCATCGCGTCACTCGCCTATTTTATGGCGAAGCAGCGGGACGCTGTTGGGTTTGCGTACTTTGATGATACACTGCGTCAATATCTTCCCGCTCGAAGTAGCACATCGCACTTGCATTCGATTTTGCTCACATTGGAGACGCTCCAGACCGCAAAAAGCACGCGGATGGGGAGGCCCCTGCATCAAATCGCAGAACGTCTGACCAAACGCGGTTTAGTCCTCTTCGTTTCCGACCTCTACGATGAAGATCAGACGGAGGTTGTTGAGGGTTTAGAGCATCTCAGATATGAGGGGCACGAAGTCATCGTTTTTCATGTTCTCGCACATCAGGAACTGGCATTTGCTGACTTCGAAGCAGGAAGGCGTGCAGAGGCACTCATCCGTTTTATCGATTCCGAAAATGATGCTGAAATTATCACAACGCCACAAGCGATTCAGGAGAGTTATTTGAATAATTTCAACGAATTTCTTGATACTTATAGGCTCGCCCTACGGCAATCGGATATTGATTACAACATGATAACAACAGCAACACCGATTGATTTAGCACTGGCATCCTATCTCGCGAAGCGGCAAGGTGTCCTCTAATACTATAGTTAGTCAGTTGACCGGCAACTGACTTGACCGAACCGCAAGGAACATTAAAAAGTGTTTGGATTAGGAATTTTAGCCCCTTTATTCGCGGTAGCAGGTGTTGTCGGTGCCTCAATTCCACTCATTTTGCATCTGTTGAACCGGGAACGTGCAAGACGGTTGGTGTTCGGTACCATCCGTTTCATCCAGATGTCGCATCAGACAAACGTGAGACGGCATAAGTTGAAACGGTTATTGCTGCTGCTCATGCGTATTTTGATATTGGCACTGCTCGGTTTTGCGTTTGCGCGACCGTTTTTCGCCGAAGTGCCAATCATTTCGCAGAAAACGGGTGGTAAACGAAACGCAATTGTTATTCTGGATACCTCCTATAGTATGCAATATGAGCAGGTATTTGAGAACGCCAAAAGGGAGGGTATCGCAATTCTTGATGGGCTTGATGCAACCGATGCCGCGGGTCTGATTCTTTCTTCGGACCGGGCGCGTGTTATCGCCCCACTCGGCTCAGAGTTTTCACACATTAGAACGGCTTTGAACAAGGCAGAAGCCACTTATAAACCTACAGATTATTTAGACGCACTGCAAACGGCTGACGAAATACTTGCATCTATTCCTATCGGTGAAAAGCAGATTTATGTAATCGCGGACATGCAAAAGCGAGGATGGGAAAACTTCATCGAAACGGACAAACTTAACCCGGATGTCCAAATCCAGTTTATCGATGTCCATCCTGAACAACCCCGCAATTTCGCGATAACAGCTCTCAATGTTCCACCTGTTATCCTGAAGGAACAGCAAGCCTCCTACTTGGTGGCACGCGTCCGTAATTTCAGCGATGCGGCAGTTGAAAATCTACCGATTCGTCTGTTCGTAGATGGAAATATGATGCATACCGTGCAGCTTGACATTGAACCGGACGACCTCGCAGATGCTGTTTTCAGGATCGCCAGTTTTGATAGAAGGCGAGACGAGGCGACGCACACAGGTTGGGTGGAATTGCCGGAAGACGCACTTCAGGTTGACAATAAACGCTATTTCACGTTACAAAGTCTGCGGTCCATCAGAGTTCACGCGGTTAGGGACAAACCGCGGACGCAAAGCCTGCATCAGACAACGGAAACATTTTTCATGAAAATGGCGTTTACCGCAGGACGTGATGCGGTGCCTATTGATTTTACCGAATCGAGTTCAGTGCCAAGCACTGCGACACTCGATCGCACTGATGTTCTGGTGCTTGCCAATGTCGCACAGATCTCTTCCGACGGAGCCGGACGTGTCGCGACTTACGTTGCTGCAGGCGGTGGATTGATTGTGACAGTAGGCAATAACATAGACGCTGCTGTCTATGAACAACGGCTTGGGGGTGAGATAGGTTTGATGCCCTGTAACTTTGTTCGACCCGTTGGCGACGCTCTGGATCGTCAGCAATTCCGTGTCCTCGCGACGGTGAAGTACGAACACCCGATTTTCGCGCCGTTCAAAGAACCGAACCATGGCGATTTCGGTAAGGCGCGGTTTTATAGAATTTTTCAGGCGGTACCCACGGAAAATGCTACCGTCATTGCCTCTTATGATGATGGCAGCCCAGCACTCTTTGAGAAGCCTTACGGAACCCTCGGACGTGTGCTCTGTTTTACCTCGACCCTAGACCGGGAATGGAACGATTTACCGATTCGCGCGGTTTATTTACCTTTCCTGCATGAAGCTATTAAGTATCTCGCACTGAAAGACGCAGAAACGCTACCGGATTACCGTGTAGGTGATACTATAGAACTAAAGGTTTCAGAAACTGAGAATGAGAGTATAACAAGGAAGGGAGCGATCGCTATCTTCAATCCGAACAGCGTTGAGACGCGTTTGGGACGGAACAAAGATGAGACGCCTACAGCACAGAACACGCCACAAAGCAGTGTTTTATATACAGACACTGCACTACCCGGTATCTATTCAGTTCATAGGTCGGGCACAGAAGTTACAGACTACTTTGTCGTCAACGTTGATACCACGGAGTCCGATCTTGCGGCACGCGATGTTGAGGAACTCGCAAGTATGTTGAAAGGCACGGCTGCCGAACTCGTTGAAGATAAACCGACGGCAGAACTGGTGGCACAATATAACGAGGATGTAGAGAGGAATCAAAACGTATGGATCTATCTCATGTTTGCAGTCTTTGCTTTAGCAATAACAGAGATGTTCCTCGCCAACCGCTTTTAATTTTACCTTGCGGTGAAATAACGGGCGTTAGAACTATCAGATGCGCCTCTTAAATCCGCCCCCAAATGTAAAGCAAAGACAAATTATGCCATTTAAGGAAACCTAATTTCATTACGGGCTACGGTTCTTGATACTATCCCGATTCTGATTTACCTTGCGGTGAAATGATGGGCGTTAGAACTACAGGAGCAATGAATAAAAAATGAACTTTGAACCAAGTGCACCGATTGAAGTGCCACAAATTATATCTGAGGAGCAGATCCAGTTTTTTATCAATAACGGGTATCTAATTGTCCCAGATCTGCTTTCTCTGGATGAGGTAGAGGAATTGCGGCAGGATACTGTTACGCTTGCCAAAGGGGGATACCCGTGTGAAACCCTCCAACCGCTTCCTAAAGATTTGAGCGATGACGAGGCGATTGGACGTATCCTTTGCATTCATCAACCCCATTTTGTCAGTCCAATTATTGAGAAGTACGTCAAGCACCCGAAGATCTGTGGCATCCTGAGTCAGATAACGGCTGCACATCTACCCCACTGGGACGGCAGCGTCAAGTGTATGCAGTCGATGCTCTTTGTAAAACCGCCCCATTTTCAAGGACAAGCATGGCATCAGGACGAATTTTATATCCCGACCCGCGATCGCTCCTTGATCGGTGCGTGGACGGCAATGGACGATGCCACCATAGAAAATGGATGTTTATGGGTACTTCCCGGCTCACACCGTCGAGGGTATCTCTATCCGCAGAGATACCATGAGAACCCAGATGAGTTCGATTTTGCCTGGGAGAGTTACGGGTTTGATGATGCAGCTGAGGTGCCCGTTGAAGTTACAACCGGGACATTGGTGTTTTTTAACGGGTATCTACTCCATCGCTCTCGTAAAAATCGTGGAGAGACATATCGCAGGGTTTTGGTGAACCATTATTGCAATTCATGGTCACTGTTACCTTGGTCGATTCAAGACGGAGAACGTCCCGCAAGTGCGGATCGAAGATGTGTCATTCCGGTCTCTGGTGTCGATCCCTACGCATGGAAAGGCTATGATGACCCACCGGAAAATGTCCACTTGCGAACCTGCAAAGCCGTTGATGAACTGGAGTCATTAGATGCAAGTTGAAATTGAACGTTTTTCCGACCTTAGGCACGCGTTGGAAACGATGATGCAGCGGATTGAGGGAGGCGAAGATATAATGGAACAGTTAGATCAGATTAACGCACTCTCTCAAGAGCTCGCACCGACAGCCCCCAAGATGCTTCTGCACTATCTGGAGCGGAAGAGTTACACAAAAGCATTAGCATTTCTGGAAACCTTAGAATAACTCATATAGGACTTACGCACTCTCCCGGTAGGTGCGGTTTCTAACCGCACCGAATCCCGTGAAAATAGGTGAAATTTGGTCATTTTGCGTAAGTCCTGTCATAAATAGGAAAGAAAAATATGGTAAGAGAGGATGGACGCACCCCCGATGAGCTGCGTCCTGTCACAATCAAACGGCACTATATCAAACATGCCGAAGGTTCTGTTCTCGTGGCAACCGGAGACACCCGTGTTATATGCACTGCCTCTGTGATTGACCAACAGCCGCGTTTTATGCGTGATCAGCGTATCAGAAAAAAGGGATGGGTGACAGCAGAATATTCCATGTTACCCCGCTCCACTTCCGAACGGATGCAACGTGAGACGAGCCGGGGTGTCGGTGGGAGAACACAAGAGATCCAACGTCTTATCGGTCGTTCCTTACGTGCTGCTGTAGATTTGCGCGCCTTGGAAGAGCGGACAGTTTGGGTGGATTGTGATGTTATTCAGGCGGATGGTGGAACACGCACTGCTGCCATTACGGGTGCCTTCATTGCGCTCTGGGATGCCTGTCAAGGACTTATTAAAAGGAAAAGAATCAAAAATTTTCCGATTATCGACAACATTGCCGCGACAAGCGTCGGACTGATCGATGGTCAACCGATGTTAGACCTCTGCTATACGGAAGACTCAACAGCAGATGTTGATATGAACATTGTGATGACAGGGAGCGGAAAATTTATAGAGATACAAGGCACCGCAGAGGAAAAACCCTTTTCGCGTACCGAGTATGACCAAATGCTGGATCTCGCCGTTGGCGGTATACAACAACTTGTCCGACTCCAGAATCGGATTATGTTGGAGAATTTAGATGAAGCTCATATTGGCGACGCGTAATCAAGGTAAAGTCCGAGAACTCACAAACATGCTTTACGGTGAAGCGAGTTCCACACAACAGATCGAAGTTATCTCTTTGGAAAATTATCCAGATGCCCCAGAGGTGATTGAGGATGGCAAGACGTATGCGGAGAATGCCGTTAAGAAGGCATCTGTTATCGCTGCGTATACATCCCATCTCACCCTCGCTGACGATGCGGGACTGGAGGTAGATGCGCTCGAGGGCGCGCCAGGCATTAACTCGAAACGCTGGGCGGGTGAAAACGCAACGGATGAGACCCGGATCGCGAAACTCCTTGAGGCCCTTGAAGGTGCTCCCAATCGGCGGGCGCGGTTCATCGCTGCGATTGCGGTGGTCCATCCGAATTCCAACCCCGAAGTGGTTCTCGGTGTTTGCGAGGGACACATCAGGCATGATCCTGTGGGAGAGAGCGGTTTCGGCTATGATCCCGTGTTTGTACCTGATGGTTATCATCAGACTTTCGCAGAATTAGGAGAAGAAATAAAAAACCGGATTAGTCACAGAGCCAAGGCGTTGGAACAAGCAATCGCCTTGCTTTGAGTATTATTAAAAGAGTGGAAATCACGATCTGCGAAAGTATCAAATCGTAAGATATTCCGCAGACTTAACTTTAGATATCATGTATCTGAAAAGATACAATAGGAATATATATCTTTACAATTCACATTATTTTACAAGAAGGCAGGCTTTCGGCACCATGTTGAAGCATGGCGTTCTCAGCCTGAAGAATTTGATGGCAGCACTTAACGATTTACGCAACGGGTTGGTTATCCGACTCAATGATACCATTTATACCATAGTCAACTGTGAGCATGTCAAGCCGGGGAAAGGTGGTGCCTTCGCGCGCACCAAAATCAAACGCGTTTCCGACGGCGCCGTCTTGGACAGGACGTTTCGTTCGAATGAAAATGTCGAAACCGTCAGACTCATGGATCACCAGATGCAGTATATGTACCGAGATGGAGAGGCATTGTGGTTTATGGATAACGAGACATTTGAACAACACACACTCCCTGTAGAGCTCATAGGAGATGATTTGAAGTTTCTAAGAGAGGGTGAAACGGTCACGGTTAAAATGGAAGGGGTAGTCCCCCTTGCCGTTGAACTTCCGAACTTTGTTGAACTTCAGATCGTTGAGACCGACCCAGGATTACGAGGCGATACTGTCAGTGGCGGTTCAAAGCGTGCCACGCTGGAGACGGGCGGTGTTGTGAATGTTCCTTTGTTCGTTCAGAACGAAACGCGTATCAAAGTTGACACGCGCACCGGCAAATACGTAGAAAGGATATAGTAGTTGTCGGTGCTTGTTGCTACACAACCCGCACCGACCCCTATTAAAAAAAGAAATGCGTCAAAACAGATCCAATGATAAATCCGAATCTGCTGAACAAAACAACGATGATCTCTTAGAAATTGTTGAACAGTTGGCAGAAATTCTTGTCCGCACTGACCTTTCGGGAGTCCGCGTCCTCCGGGACAACGAGTTTGAGATAGAGGTTTCCAGACATCGCGGGAATCCCGGCGTATATGAACAATCCTCACCACGCCCTGCAGAGACGAACGGGGCAGTAGGTGCACCTCAGGTTCCTGTAGAGACCCCTGATGCTGAAGGTGCTGCGCAGGCACATAACGCCTTCATTAGTGCGCCTATGCCTTCGCGCTTCTACCGCTCCCCTGCACCTGACGAACCGGCCTTTGTAAAAGTTGGGGATATAGTTGCAACGGGTGAACCCGTTGCCGTCCTTGAAGTCATGAAAACTTACAATCCCGTGGAAGCTCCATTTAACTGTGAGATTTTAGAGATTCTCGCTGAAGATGGTGAGGCAGTTGAATATGCACAACCGCTGTTCCGAGTGAAGCAGACATAGGAATAGTTATCGGTTATCAGTTTTAACTATCAACTCGCCCCCGTTATAAGTGTTAAAGCACGACTTGATGGTTAAGGTTATCGGCCAAGAGGTTTTTGTTAAACGATACCCTCTTACCCGAAAACCGACTACCGAAAGGATTTTTTCTGTAGAAAAAATCCGAACCGAAAACCATAAAAAACATGATAAAAAAAATACTGATAGCAAATCGCGGTGAGATTGCTGTCCGCATCATCCGTGCTTGCAAAGACATGGGGATTAAAACAGTAGCGATATACTCAACCGCCGATGAAAACGCACTACACGTTAAATACGCAGACGAAGCCATCTGTATCGGTCCACCCCCCTCAACTGAGAGTTATCTCAAATACTCGAATATTATCACTGTTGCGGACTATGCGAATGTCAACGCAATCCACCCTGGCGTGGGTTTCCTCGCTGAGGACGCGCAATTTGCGGAAATTTGTGAGGCGCATCAGATACAGTTTATTGGCCCCTCCATCGCAGACATCACTACGATGGGTGATAAAGTGAAGGCACGTGAAACTGTCGCAAAAGCCGGACTTAAACTGATACCCGGGAGTCAGCGGGGTAGGCGGAAAAACAACAAAAAAGGAACAGTTGACACCGCCGAGGAGGCCGCGCAGCTCGCCGAGAAAATCGGATACCCTGTCGGGATCAAAGCCGTGGCAGGTGGAGGCGGTCGAGGCATCCGAATCGCCGAAAATCAGCCGAGTCTCCTTAACCTTTTTCACACTGCGAAAGCAGAGGGTGAAGCGGCTTTTGGGAATGGGGACGTTTACATTGAAAAATGGATCGAGGAAGCACGACATATTGAAGTCCAAATTCTCGGCGACACCCACGGCAACGTTGTCCACTTCGGTGAACGGGAGTGCTCTATCCAGCGTAAACAACAGAAACTCTTGGAAGAAGCCCCCGCTGCCTCAATTCCACCGAAACTTCGCAACGATATCTGTAAAGCCGCCGCAAAAGCCGCAAAAGCGATCGGCTACACGAACGCTGGCACCATTGAGTTTGTTGTGGATAAAGACGATAATTTCTATTTCTTGGAAATGAACACACGCATCCAAGTCGAGCATACTGTCACTGAGAGTATCACGGGCATTGACCTCATCAAAGAACAGATTCGACTCGCGATGGGAGAGCAACTCGGATATAACCAATCTGATATTCAAATCCAAGGACACGCGATTGAATGCAGAATTAACGCCGAAGATCCAGCAAATCAGTTCATGCCTTCACCGGGTCTTGTCACAGCTTACGATCCTCCGGGCGGCATCGGCATCCGGGTTGATGGGTACCTCTACACCGGGTACACTGTTCCATCGCACTACGATTCACTCGTGGCGAAACTCATCGCAATGGGTAGGGATCGAGAAGAGGCGATTGCGCGGTTGAAACGCGCCTTGTCTGAGTTCAAAATTGAAGGTATTAAGACCACGATTCCGCTCTTCCAGAATATCCTTAACGATGAACGCTTTCTTAGCGGAACCATTTTTACGAATTTCTTAGAAACATAATTTTTAAATGTTCGCGAGGCGTTAAAGCATGCGATGTGTTTAATAACGGTTTTGGCTTAAGAATCGCCTGCTCCGTTGTTGCAGGCTTGCCTCCTTTTCTGAAACCCCAGACTGAAAACTAAAAATTAAAAACTGATATGCGTTTTTTCTTCCTCACGCTTGCGATAGTTGTATTAACATCTACGACGTTACAGGCGGTTACATTTGTCGATGTCACGAACGAAGCCGGTATCCGTTTTCAGCATTCAAGCGGAACCCGTTCCAGTCTGCTCCCAGAAGATATGGGTTCGGGTGCGGGCTTCGCCGATATAGACAACGATGGAGATATCGACCTCTACATCGTCAATATCCCCGGTCCCTTTACACAGGATGGAAACAGTCATAAAGGGAACGCCAATGCCCTCTATCTTAACAACGGCGACGGCACATTTACGGACATTACGCGTGCTGCAGGTGTTGGACATCAAGGATTTGGCATGGGGTGCGTTTTCGCAGATTACGACGGTGATGCCGACCTTGATCTTTACCTAACTAACTATGGTGAGAATATCCTTTATCGGAACAATGGAAATGCCACCTTTACCGATGTGACGGACGCTGCTGGTGTTGGATGCGAACTGTGGAGCACTGGTGCCGCCTTTGCGGATGTAGACGGCGACACTGATTTGGACCTCTACGTTTGCAACTATGTCACATACAACTTAGAAGAGTTGGAACAGATGAAGGAGGAGTCCCTACAATCAGGGAAACCTGTACCCAGTGCCTTGAACCCGCATGTTTTTGAACCACAAGATAACGTCTTCTATCGTAACGACGGGGACGGCACTTTTACGGATGCAACCGCTGAAACGGGCATCGCGGGAGAAGGCGGTAGAAGCATGCAAGCCCTCTTTAGCGACTTTGATAACGATAACGATCTGGACCTTTACGTCGCTAATGATACCACCACGAACCATATCTATCGCAACGATGGCAGTGGAAACTTTACGGATGTCAGCACTGAGTCGTGGGCAGCGGATTTCCGCGGTTCTATGGGACTCACGGCTGGGGATTACGATGCCGATGGGGATATCGATCTCTTTATGAGCCATTGGGTGGACGAAGAAAACGCCCTCTATAGGAATTTATTCGCAGAGGATGGTGCCACTGGACAGATCAGATTCGTAGATGAATCGTATACTTCCCTGCTTGCTGAAGAGAGCATTAAACAGATCGGGTGGGGCACGACCCTTTTCGACTACGACAACGATGGGGATTTGGATATTTTTGTGACCAACGGCAGCACTTTCCAGGAACTAAAACGTCCAGAGGTGCTTATCCCGCAGCCTGATATGTTGTTCCGAAACAATGGAGACGAGACGTTCACCAATGTGAGTCAAGAGGCAGGCATCGCGGCGCTCCCTATCCGAGTCGGTCGCGGTGCAGCGTTTGGAGACTATGATAATGATGGCGATGTCGATATTTTTATCGTCAACAACCATGCTCCACCGACACTGTTGCGGAATGAGGGGGGAAATCGTAGCAATTGGGTGTATGTCAAACTTGTGGGAGCGAGTGCGAATCGAGATGCCATCGGCGCGAAAATTCAGGTGAAAACGGCGGATCAGACGCAGGTCCGAGAGATTTATGCCGGTGAGAGTTACATGTCCGCTAACAGTTTCGTCGCCGAATTCGGCGTGGGAGATGCGACACAGATTGAGACCTTACAAGTTACATGGCAGAACGGAGAAACGCAGAAACTTCATAACGTCCCAGCAAACCAGCGAATCCGTATAACACAAGAATAGCCGTCAGCCACCCGAAAGCATAAGAGAAAGTTCGCAAGTGTACTGAAGTGTACTAAAGTTGAAAATAGACTTCTTGCTACTTTACAGACTTTAGAAACACTTTACAGACTTTGCAACTTCTGAAAGTCAATAACGAAGGATGCCAAATGAACATCCGTTGCTATCTATTCATTCCTATACTCTTAATCCTGCTTGCGTGCGGAGGGGATTCCACGATTGAGCGCGGCAAAGCCTTTCTTCAAACAGGCGACACTACGTCTGCCATTCAGCAGTTTCAGGCAGCACTGCAGCAGGATCCTTCCAACGCCGAGGCTTATTATCAACTCGGTTTGGCGTATGAAGGCTTAGGAGATGCTACGCAAGCCGTCAATGCATTCAGAAATGCAACAAGATTGGCACCGAAACGTGCAGAAATAACACTCGCCCTCGGGCGCGTCTACTGGCACAGCGGTAACCGTTCCGTTGCCCTCACCGAATTTCAGAGGCTGCTGAGCGGCTCCCCAAAAAAGGAAATCCTCCTTCAGATCGCAGGTCTCACAGGGGATGCCTACCACGTCCAGCGGATTCGCACTGAAGGCAGCGACGACTATGAGCAGACCTTTACTGAAAAAGGGAATATGATGACGTTTACTGCAAAGTATACCGACGATTATAGTCCCGCAATTTCACCCGATGGAAAATGGCTTGCTTTCGCTTCAAATCGTCTCGAGAACGCTGAGTTGTATCTCATGGATCTCACGACTCGCACGCTACAGCAGCTCACGCATACCGATGAACTCGATGAATACATGCCTGCTTTTTCACCCGATGGTAAATCCATCGCCTTCGTTTCTGAGCGCACCCGTGGCGGGATGATGCTCCCATCTGTCCAGGCGAGTGGTTCCGATCCGAGGACTGCGACGATCTACCTCATGGATGTCGATGGAAGAAACCAACGTCCACTCATTGATATAGAGGGCGCGCAACGCGCCCCTGTCTTTTCACCGGATGGGCAAAAAATCGCCTTTGAATCCAAAGCACCGACGCAGGAAACCGCAAGTGGACCTGGGAGCACCGAGAACAACGCCACGTTAGAAATCTACGTCATTCATATCGATGGCACTCACAAGAAGCAACTAACGCATAACGATGTGGACGATGGGCATCCAACGTGGGCGCCCAATGGAAAGCAGATCGCTTTTACCGGAATGGTGGACGACATCTACCAACTTTTCAGTGTCAATGCCGGAGGTGGCACGGTAAAGCAGTTAACTTTTGAGAACGCGAGCCATTACCACCCGACCTTCAGTCCAGATGGCAAACGGATTCTCTATGTCTCGAACGCGCATAACCGTTATACGCTCTGGACGATGAAGGCAGACGGCACACACAAAACGCAACTCACAAACCACATCGGTGCCCATTTTGAACCGAGCCTCTCAAAGGACGGAAAAACGCTCGTATTTAGTTCCGATCGTTCTGATCACATGCGGATCTATCTCATGGATTTGACAAAACCCATCCAAATACAGGCGCTGAAGGCAAGGCTGGCAGATTTGTAGCCGTGCCCTCCCTAACCACCCTGTAAACCCTAATTCAGAAAACAAAAAACAGATATGCGAGCGATTTTTTCTATTTTCCTTATTTTCTTTATCGGTATCGGATGCAATACAGATACATCGCAGCGTGATGTAAATCCGCAACTCACGGCGCACTATCAGAAAGGCATGGACGCATTAGATAGGAACAACTTCGCTGAAGCAGAAGCGGCGTTCCAGGCGTGCCTGCAGATTGATGCCAATGCTCACGATGCACGCATGTTGCTTGCACGCACCTATGTTAGACAGCAAAAATGGGGACTTGCTGAAGAGACGTTGCAGAAGTTGATAGGGCTGCTTAAGGATATCGGGGTAAAAAACCCCTCCCACAAGGACCAACTTTCAAAGGCGTATCTAACGTTGGCACAGGTTTTCAGTTATCAACAACGCTTTTCTGATTCTACTGCTGCGCTCACGAATGCACTGGAGGTAAACCCTGACGATACCGAGGCACGCATCAGACTCGGCTATTTCTTAGGGGCGCCGCAACAGATGCTCGTCCCGGATCTTTCAGCCTCCAAGCGTCAGTTTGAAAAGGTGTTGGAACTCCAACCGAACAACCTGGAGGCGATGCTCCAACTCGGTTTAGCTGAATTCCGGCTCGGAGAGGCAGACAAAGCCGCTGAACGGTTTGAAAATATTATCCAAAATTATCGGCGTCATTCTGGGGCGTACTACTATCTGGGGATCTATCACCTCCGGCACGGCGCCCCTGAAAAAGCCGTTGAGAATTTCAAAGAATCGCTTCGTCTGAAACCGCGCGACCCCGAAACCTTGTGGAACTTGTGGACAGCATACAGCAAACTCGGTGGCTATCCAGAAGATTTGCCAGAGGCATTCAAAATTCAACCGTGGGAGCGGTTCGTAACGCCGAATTCTGTAGGACAAAATTCTCCATTTATAGATGTCGCACCGGACTTAAGAATGGACAAGGTTGATGGTGGACGCGGCAGTGCCTGGGGGGATTATGATAACGATGGAGATTTAGACATCGTTGCTGTCGGCACGTATCAACCCCATGCCCTTTTCCGCAATAATGGCGATGGCACCTTCACAAATGTCGCAGACGCGGCAGGCATTGCCGATCCGAGAGGCGGTTGGGGTTCACTTTTCGCCGATTATGATAACGATGGCGGTGTGGATCTCTACATCACACGTGGGGGTTGGTCGGGCGCGGCAGAAAATACGCTGTATCATAACAACGGCGATGGCACCTTCACCGATGTTACACACGCTGCTGGTGTCGCAGACCCACAGAGTAGTTTCTGTGCGGCGTGGGCGGATTACGACAACGATGGCTACATCGACCTCTATATTGCTGACGGTGTTATCGGTGATGGTGCTGCGAATGTCTTATATCGCAATAATGGCGATGGCACCTTCACGAATACCGCAGCTGCTGCAGGTGTCGCAGATACTGGGAACTCGCTCGGCACCGCTTGGGGGGATTACGATAAGGATGGACATATCGACCTGCATGTCGTCAACTATGGACAATCCAATGTGCTTTACCGCAATAACGGCGATGGCACCTTCACCGATGTGACCCCGACGACCGGTATGAATCTCCCTGTTACAGATGCCTTCGTTACTTTCTTTCTCGATGTGGACAACGATGCGGATCTGGACATCTTCATCTCAAATTCAGGTTCCTTTCAAGCCTTCATCGCAGGTCAAATCACAGGCACTGCCACACATGACACTGATCGGCAAGTGCTGTATCGCAACAATGGCGACGGCACCTTTACCGATGTCACCCGTGAATCGGGACTCTATCATGCGTATGGCGCGATGGGTGCCAACTTCGGGGACATCAATAGCGACGGGTACCTCGACATCTATCTTGCGACCGGCGCGCCACAGATGGGACGCCTCGAACGAGACGCCCTCTTTCGTAATAACGGCGACGGCACTTTTACGGATGCGACGACCGCTCTGGGTTTAGGAAACATCGGAAAAGGACACGGTGTGACCTTCGGTGATATCGATACGGATGGCGATGTTGATATCTACGTCCCCGTCGGCGGAGCGTTTATCGGCGACCAGTGGCACAATCTTTTCTATCGCAACAATGGCACTGGGAACAATTGGCTTACGCTCACACTCGTCGGGGTCAAAAGTAATCGGGATGGCATCGGGGCTAAAGTCACCCTACATATTGGTGATGACGTAATTTACCGAGAAGTCAGCGGGGGCTGTGGATTCGGCTCGACCAACAGTTTGCCCCTTGAAATCGGTCTTGGGACACATCCGAAGGTGGATACCGTTGAAATTGTCTGGCCCTCCGGTCAGGTGGATACCCATCGGAACCTATCCGTCAACCAGAGACTCGTTATCACCGAATCTTTTTAATTTTCCTTGCGGTTCGTTCAGGCGAGTTTCGCAAAGAACGTTCCTTTCCGTATATCCAGCCCTGCCCGTTGGTTGGGCTTCAGTGCTTTTTCTAAAGAATTCAATGGTTTCAAATTCCAATTGTTAAAAAAACTCTCATAATTCAGAGAGGTTTGGACTTAACCGAAAACCACCGTGAAACGGTGCCCAGATTCAATAACTTAAAATGTCGAATTCACCTAAATCTGCGCTACTCACGGAAGATAATATGGCACTTTTTGTTGACTATTATCAACTCACGATGGGGCAGGCAGATTTCAATGTCCAGAACGATACGGTTATCACTGCGAACTACTACGTCCGCGAAATCCCACAGGGACAATATCTTATTGCCGCAGGACTGGAGCAGGTCATCCACTACATCTTAAATTTGCGTTTTACGGATGCTACGCTTGATTGGTTGGCGGAACGTGGGGACTTGCGTGCTGACTACCTTGCTTCGCTTAGAGATTTCCATTTTGACGGTTCCGTTTTCGCTGTTCCCGAAGGTACGCCTGTTTTTCCCAACGAACCGATTATCAACGTCACAGGTCGCTCCAGAGACGTCCAACTTTTTGAGACCTATCTGCTGTGTGTGATGAACTTTCAGACGCTGATCGCCACGAAAGCCTCTCGAATGGTAGAATCTGCGAAAGGCAGACCTGTATTCGACTTCGGGGCGCGGCGAGCGCACGGCAGGGATGCTGGGATTCTTGCCGCGCGTGCCGCTTTCATCGGTGGTGCGAGTGGAACATCGTTGGTACTCGCAGGACGCTATTTCGATATTCCCTATGTTGGCACGATGGCGCATAAGTTCATCTCCGAGCGCCCTACCGAGTTAGAAGCTTTCCGGGATTACGCGACCGCCTTTCCGAACAGCACGACCCTATTGATTGATACCTATGATACACTTCAAGGGGCACGAAACGCTTGTATTGTCGCAAAGGAGATGGCAGCGCGCGGGGCACAATTACGCGCCGTCCGATTGGACAGTGGTGCCCTCTTAGCACTCAGTAAAGCGGTCCGTCACATGCTTGATGCCGAAGGACTCAATTATGTCCAGATTATCGCCAGTCATGAACTTGATGAATTCCAGATAGACCTATTGCTCAAAAATGGGGCACCGATTGATAGCTTCGGCGTCGGCACACGACTCGCGACGGGGGCAAACTTCAATTCGCTCACCGGGGAGGGAGGCACCTCTGCCCTTGGTGGTGTCTACAAATTGGTCGAGAGTGATGGCAAGCCTGTTGGGAAACGCTCTCAAGATGAACCTGCGAAAGCCACGATCCCGGGTAAAAAGCAAGTCTATCGTGTTGCTGATGGCGATGGGGGTTATGTCAAGGATTGTGTGACACTTTGGGATGAACCGATCTCCGAGGGACAGGCGCTCCTCGTTCCAATTATCCAAGATGGGGCGTTGGTATATGCTTTTCCGAATCTCCACGACATTCAGGCACGAACGGCCGCAGCACTCGAAAGATTACCGGATTCCCATAAAGGTTTTAGAGAAGCAGAACCGTATCTTGTGGAATTACATCCGACGTTAAGGAACCTATTTTTTTAACTTTCCTTGCGGAGTGATCCGCGGGTCTGGGAATTTGAATTGGGTTCGGGGATATCCGCCTGCGTGTTTTTGATAGGGGTCTTTGCTTGGATGTTTCTGCGTATTTCTGCCTATTTCTACGTATTGTTGCAGGCTATGTTTTTGGAGGTTACAAAAGACAGAAAACAGTTGCCTGCTATTGATTGGATTCCGCTTTTTCTACTCCAAGACGCTTCCGGTTTTCTTTAATGAACCGTATAACCGTATCCAAATCCGTAGAACCCTGTAGGGTTCCGAGCGCGCTCGCTTCTTCTATGAGCGTTGTCATTTGCACAGGGTTGTCTGTGAGTAGATTTTCCGCCCTTTCGTAGTAGTAATCGGCTTGGGCGTTTTCGTTGCGATCTTCACAGATGGCCGCGAGGTAGACGTAAGCAGCAGCGAGCCGTGGGGACTGCGATCGGTTTTGAATGAACTCCTCAAAAGCGAAACGCGCCTCATTGTAGCGTCTGTCTTCGTAATGGACACGTCCGATTCGAAACTGTGCTCTATCGGCGTAACTGTCCTTATAGCCTCCTGCGATGTAGCGATCCCGCTCTGGGTACCCGATCGTGGTTTCGTAGGCTTGCAGTGCCTCGTTGTAACGGCGAAGTCCTCTGTAAAGCTCACCGAGCTGAAAATTTGCCATCATCGCTTGCAAGGTATTCGGATGCGTTTCAATCACTTTTTTGTAGGTTTGAATCGCTTCGTTAGGTGTAGAGAGTCTCTCAGCGTAAATGCGTCCAGTGCGGTAGAGTGCTTCGGCGGCATGTGTCAACTCGGCGTGGTGTTTCAATACCTCTTGATATGCCGCAATCGCCTTCGCATAGTCCTCTAAAGGCTTCCGCTCGTAAAGGGTCCCGATTTGCAACCGGGCACGTGCTGCCTCTATAGGTGCCAAGTTTTGGTTTTGGAGTTTCTCGCGCAGGGTTTCGATGGCTGCGAGTTGCTGAAGTGTCGGCAGTCGTTCCGCTGCCTGTTCTGCTTGGGGCGTATGGGGTGCCGTGGCGATGAGGTGTTGCGCAATACTTAAAGCTGCAGAAAAATCTCGATCTGCCCGCGCTGTGTTCAAGCGGTCTAATTCCGTTTGCGACATCTGCGCTGCGAGTTCCTCTATTTTTTTATCAATCTGTGTCTTCACCTCAGACACACTTTTGTCGTGCATTGAGATCTGTCCTAAATATCCGGGGTTGAGTTGCGGTAGATAGGCATGAACGAACGTTTCAAAAGCCTCTATCGCCTTCGGATAGTTTAAACTGTTCTCATAACAAACGCCTGTCCAATAAAGAACGGCATGCATATTCCAAAAGCTCGGATATCTCTGTTTCAGTTTTTCAAAGATGGGGATTGCTAAGGAATACTTCTCGGCTGTGCGATGAATATTTGCCATTTGGAAGAGTGCCTCGGCAGCGAAATTACTCGTCGGGTAATCTTCAATGACTTTCCTGTAAGTCGCCATTGCTAAAGCCGATTGGTTCAGCACGGTATGCCTTAAATGCGCGATGCGCCATCTCGCTTCGGGTGCCATTATCGCATCCGGGTGTGCTTCAAGAAGTGCGCTATACTTTTCTATTGCCTTTTCAGGCTGGTTAAGTTGGGAGTGATTTCGATAGAGTTCAGCGATCTGAAATTGAGCGATGGCAGCGAGGGGTGTCCCTTTATACTGGATCGCAATACGCTGCTGTTCACGTAAGTCAGCGAGTGCGTTGTTAATATCCCGTATCTTCTGCAAGCCCGTTTTATGCACGAAATGCGTGGCAGGTGCGAGTTTAATCAACCTATCGTAAGTTTGGATAGCATCCTGGTAATTGCCCATACGGCTATGGACATCGCCTTTTTTGATGATGGCGAGGAAGAGTTCCTCGGCAGCAAGCCCGTTTTCCTCAAGATTTAGAATTTTATCGTAAGCCTCAATCGCTCTGGTGTACTGGTGTGTATAATTATAGTGAATCTCGCCAATCTGGTAGTAGCACCAACTTTTTATAGCAATATCTTTGGTAGATTCCGCAAGTGCTTCCAGTTTATTATTGGCTTCGGTGTAGTGTCCTGCCTCAATTAAGACGTGCACCTCTTCAAAGCGAGCATAAGCAAACGCGCAGAGGAGAAACATCAGCAGCACGTGTGAGAGCAGTTTTTTAATTTTACCTTGCGGATAAGTATCGGTGGTTTGTAATTTGAGGATATTCATGTTCGAGTCGCCCTCCGCCACGCTTACGGGCTCGGTTTTCTGTTTTTAATATGCACAACCCAAACGCGCTTTCTTAAGAGGGTCTTCATGATTATAGCCACCGTCGCAACGGTGCAAACAATCCTTAATCGCAGATCCTTATTAGACACATTGCCTGATTCACCCCTTTAGGCATCCTCAAAAAGAAGCGGTGCCGAGGTGTTCGTCATTTAGAAATACGCTTGCTATTCCGCTATGGTGTATCCAAGGTTCCAGATTGAAGGTTCTGAAGATGGGCATCCGCAACCGCCATCCAATTGGTCCCATCTGCCTGTTCTTTCATGCGGTAGAGCCGACTTTCTGTATCCCATGCATCGTTTCGGAGATGATGCGTGATGAGTGCCTCCTCTAAGTTTCGTTGGATATCTTGTTGACGATATTGTTCGATCCGGGCGACAGCGGAGTACGTTTCAGGTAACGGCGGCACCGATTCCGATCGAAACAGATTTCCCATGAGAAGGGCGACCGTAATTAAGGCGATAGCAATGGCACTCGCGATAGCGATTCTTGGTCCCCGGAAAAGAGATCCGAAGTTAGCAATGGATGCACGCACCCGCGAAAGTAGAGTTTGCTCGTGCGCAGCGGCGAGACGCTTGTAGACGTTCATTTCAATGTCTTGTAACGCGAGTTCAGGCACCCGCAATTCTGCTTGTGCTTGGTCTGTCAACTGTAAGACAGTTCGAAAAGATTGAACTGCTTCGGTACAGTCGAGACAGTTCTTAAGGTGTTCTTCAAAGGGCTCTTCCTCTTCTGGCGACAGAAGTTTAGCAGCATAATCAATCGCTTGCCCTCCAGATTTTATACATTTAGGCATAATAAATGCGTCTCCTTTCTTTAAATTTCATTATTTTCCCAGAGCGGTCGTAACAATGTTTGTAAACGTTTGACTGCCCGGTGAAGGTGAATTTTTACGGTCCCTTCCGCCATGTCCAGCGTTTCAGCGACCTCTTTCAGTTGTAACCCTTCATAGCGACTTAACATAAAGACGGCTTTCTGTTTCGGGGAGAGCTGATCAACCGCCTCCCGGATGATACGTCCACGTTCCTGATCTTCCACCTGCTGGACAGGATCGCTGTGAAGATCGGTGGCAACGAGATGCGCTTCAGGGATTTCCATGTCCTCCAAGGCATAGACAGGGTGCCGCACTTTCGTGCGGTGATAGTCAATAGCGAGATTGGATGCGATCTTGTAGAGCCATGTTGAAAACTTGGCTTTCGGTTGCCAATTGTCAAGGGCGCGGTACGCCTTAAAAAAGACTTCGATGGTGATATCCTCAGCATCCTCATAATTTCTGACAGAGCGCAGAAGGTACGAGAAAATCTTGGATTTATAGCGTTTCATCAACTCATCAAAAGCATTTTGGCGCCCGGATTGAAACTGAGCAACTAACATTTCATCGTCAATCAATTTGTCCATAATTCCCGGCTTATGATTAGCAGTTGGAAATTTTGTCCTACCTAAAGCAAGAGGTGGACGATAGCATGCTAAATGCTTACTTAAACGGAAACGATTTAAATAAGTTTACAAAATTTGTAATCAATTGTCAAGAGTCCTCAAAAAGTAAAAAAGTATTGACTCCTTTTGTAGATTTTGCGATAATGTCTATAGGCTTTAGTGAAAAGAAAAGTTCTGTCAAAGCGCGTAAGCGCAACCAACGGGCGCGCTGGGTCTACGGAATAGCATATCAAATCCCGAACCCAGCTGACCGAACCGCAAGGAAAAATTAAAAAATGGCACAGACACATACCCATCCCGAACACAAGTCCCCTTTGTTTATTCCGGCTTCGGCGACAGCGGAGCAGATGGCAAATGCAGCAGGCAATTTTTTGGATACATTAACACCCGCACTCCGTGAAAAGGCAGCACTTCCATTTGACGGAAATGAACGGCTCCGGTGGCACTACATTCCAATCGAAATGTGGGAACGGGAAGGCATTTCTCTCAATGAACTGAACACAAAGCAGCAGGAAGCGGCGTTCGCTCTCATGGAAAGCGGATTGAGTGTGAAGGGTTATCAAAAAGCCCGTGCAATTATTAATTTGGAGACAACACTCGGCGAAATTGAACAAGCCGCTGGGGAAGCACGATTGGTCCGCGACCCTGGACTCTATTTTTTCACCGTTTTCGGGGATCCGACCGGTAATGGCGCGTGGGGATGGCGTGCTGAAGGCCATCATGTCTCGCTTAACTTTACCGTCGTTAATCGTGAGCTGATTTCACCAAATCCATTTTTCTTCGGATCGAATCCGGCAGAGGTCCCCCAAGGTAAGAAAAAGGGATTAAGAGTCCTTTCCGCCGAGGAAGATGTTGCGCGTCAACTCCTTACGAGCCTGAATGATACGCAGAAACGTCAGACAATCATCAATGCGGATGCCCCCTCAGATATTTTAACCCGCGATGTCCCGAAGGTTGAATTTGAGGCTGTTGAAGGATTAGCGGCGGAATCTATGGAAACATCCCAGCGTGAACTTCTGATGACGCTCGTCCATGAATACATCGATCGACTGCCTGATGAGGTTGCCCAAATAGAACTCCGAAAACTACGCGAAGGGGACGTTAGCGATATCCATTTCGCTTGGGCGGGAAGTGGCACGCCGAAGACACCGCACTACTATAGATTACACGGTCCATTTTTCTTTGTAGAGTATGACAATACGCAGAACAATGCGAACCACATCCATTCTGTGTGGCGGCACATCGCGGACGATTTCGGTGTGGACCTACTTCGGTTACACTACCACAAATCCAACCATCACGATCATTAGACTTATCAAGCAGATAAAAAAGCCTCCAAGGTTGGCGGCTTTTCTTGTTTTTTTACGCAGTCTCTTTATCGGGCAGATTTCAGGTTACCCCAGATTGTGGCTAACTTGTTGGCGGGTTCATTTTTTCTCCTTATCACCGATTACCAATCATTTCACGACTTTCATCCGCGCCAAAGCAGAAAATATATCGGTCACTGGAGCCGATATAAAGCAAGCCGTTGGCAACCGCGGGTGAGGAATACAGATCTATGTTTCTATTAATTATTCTTGTATCAAATTCCCATTGCACTTTTCCAGTATCAGTGGAAAGCGCATAGATGTACCCGTCTTTCGTTGCCGCATAGAGAGTATCCATTGTTACAGCGGGTGAGGAAACAACCGGTCCCCCAAGATCCGTTTTCCAGTTGAGTTTTCCATCTGTTGACTGGAGAGAGTAGACGTATCCATCGCGCGAACCAAAAGTGACATAACCGTTCTGAATTGCGATTGCCGTCAAGACAGCATCTTCTGCCTCATGCTCCCATAGGATGTCGCCGGTTTCCGTGTCAAACGCGACAACCTTACCTGCGGGTATCGGCGCACTCTCCGAAAAATTGCCCCTTCCAAGCCCAAAAAAGACTCTATTTTCCTCCGCACTGGGACTCCCCCACACAGAATACGGCATCTGTTTCGACCATACCTCAGCACCTGTTTGCGCATCGACAGCGTAAATCCGATAATCCCCATACCCTGTGCCGAAGTAAACTTTGTCCTTATGCAGAACAGGCGACATGTCGGCGTGAACCGCCGGATAGTGCCAAATTTGTTCTCCCTCTAAGGCATCAATACAGTAGACCCCATCCGCACCCGCTGTGAAGTAGAGTTTCCCCTGATGGATGAACGGCGTTGATTCAACGTGACTCGTTGTTGGGAATGACCAAATCTGTTCACCTGTGCGGGCATCAAGGCATCGGAGATGGCAATTGCTATCGTGGTGATACCCTTCACCGATGTAGACCCTGCCACCCGCAACCGCAGGCGATGAAAATATTGGGGTCGGAGACGTATGCCGCCAGAGAATTTTCTGCGATTCTGTATCAATACAGTAAGTCGCGCCGCCTAACGAAAAGATCGAACCGTGCGCAGAACCGATATAGAGGCGGTTCCCAACAACCGCTGGAGACGAGGAGAAATCAACCGCCATCGGCTCTTCATCTTTGAAAACCCATGCGGGTGTTCCGGTTGTTGGTCCCGAGAGAGCGTCCAGATGTCCAGTTCGACTTTTTCCACCTCGGAAAGTTGACCAGGAAGTGTTTGCCTTTCTGTTTCCTATTTCGGTTCTGCGGACCATCGTTTCAGGGGATGATGTCATTGGACTTAAGGTCATCCGAACGAGTGTATAAGATCCCCAACCGAATCCAACGAGGAAAATGACGCTTAGGATAGAGGCGGTAATTTTATGCGCAGTCGCAAAGTCCCGGAACCTATAGAAAAGCATTTTGGTTGTATCCCGTGCGAACACGAGTCCAGTGATAAGGGCAACCCCGACAAAAGCAAGGATCTGCGGGACGATGCTTAGCAGTGCCGTGAGCGGTCCCAGCAGCTGCGGAATGACCGCGTGTGCCGGTTTTGCAGAAACACAGAGCAGAAAGAATAGACTCAGCAGCGCGGTTATCGGTCTTCGGTTCAGTTTCTTCATTTGATTTTCCTCTGCTATTCGGATTCTTCCAAAAATCGGACAGCGAAATGGACCAAATTCTCAAGCATTCGACGGTTCTTAGAGACCCGAGCGTTATTCTGATTGTAGAGGTTGGTGACCAGATACATCCCTTTGCCGTGTTTCAACTTAGCAACAACGATCTCTTTGCCAGCATTGGTTGTCGCGAGGATTTCATATTTTTCATTCCAGCCTCTCCATGAGTCATCGAGGGCAAGTTGCCCTGACCGGATACGGTTGGGTGTCTTAAAGAGATCCCCTGCATGGGAGGCGATTTGGAAATCGTTCCGAGATGGACTTTCTACACCGGTGAGTGGTTCCGGTAGCCAACCGCTGCCGCACGGACGTTCCTTATCACTATCCTGTCCAGAGGCGATGACGATACCACCGTTCTTCACGAAATCCTTAATCCGATCCTCCTGTTTCCTGTTAAGCCGGTATCTTCCTTCGGAAAGTGAACGGAACCCGATCCATAAAATGTCTGCTTCTCGGAGTGCCGGTAAATTACGGTCAGTCGTCGCGTGATACACAAAACCGAAATCGGCAACGGCATCAAGTTCGGCAATGGCGCGCGGTTCTGCGTCATATCTATCGGTTTTGAGGAGTAGGAGTTCAAGCGCGTCTCCGCTGAGTAAATTACGCAATTCTTCTTGGAAATCAGGTGTTGACTCTCGCCTTGAGACCTTGTCTCTGTTGAGGTATTTCTCAAAGTGTGTAAAGAGCCACCAGCCCCACTCCGTGCGTTCTTTGTTCTTCGCCGTGACCTGCGTTTGGAACCACCGGCCCCTTGTATGTGCGAGACTGTCAATGCGTCCGCCCGCTTTCAGGTAGAACACAATAATCGGTTCGCCCGCTTTCAGAAAATGGATAATCTCGTCCCTGTGATCCGCTTCTCCCTTATAGACATCCAACCGAATCCGAATTTCCTTGAATTCACTCGTGCCTTTCAGGTTTTCTTCAACCTTAACCTTCGCTGTTCGTCGCTTGACGTTAACCTCGGAGACGGTTCCGAAGACGACATTGGTGCTTTCCGCAACGATTTGTCTGATGGTATACCGTTTTGCGATGTAGCCTTCCACGGGTGCCTGTGTCAGCATGAGAAGACTCGCAACAAGTAAACTGGAGAGGCACCCAAATTTCCAGACTTTAAATGTAGAACAGGGTGTTATCATCGCGCTTTTCTCCTATGTTTTTCTGGGATGCGCTTGTGGTATTGTGAGCGTATTCCAAAGGAAATCGAGGTTACAAACCCCTCTCACGAAAGTTCACTCGATTTTGACAGCGGTTCCGGTCGCCGTCACCATTAGCATGCCGTTATTGGCACCGAGGACTTCATAGTCGATATCAATCCCGACGACAGCATTTGCCCCTTTACGCTGTGCCTCTTCTTCCAGTTCTTGGAGTGCTGTTTCACGCGCTTCCGCGAATTTGCTCTCGTAAGTGCCTGAACGTCCGCCGACAAGGTCTGTGAGTCCCGCCATAAAGTCGCGCAAAACGTTCGCACCCATAATAGCCTCACCCGTAACAAGTCCGAGATATTGTCGAACCGGTCTGCCTTCAATCGTGTTTGTCGTTGTCGTAATCATTATTGCGATTTTCCTCTCGCTGCGATGTCCCACACAGATTCAACAATCCCGTTACGGATGCCGTAATATCTGTCGTGGAGATTCACTGTCGTACAACAGTGCGTTGGTAAAATTTCAATTTTATCCCCGGGTGTGAGAGGAACATCAGCATCGGATACCTGTCCAACAGATTTTAAAGTTCCGTGCTCCTCAGAGAGTCCCGTCATCTCTACACCTGTTATACCGATCGGCTGTGGAATCCCGAACTCTTTTGCGAGCACCTTCAAACCTGTATCCACGATGATTCGATCTGGTGCTGGACGGCTCACAACGGTTGCCAAAACTGACAGGGAACAGTCGAACTGCTCTCCAACACCTTCTACATTTCGGTAGGTAGCATCCATGAAGATGTAGGAACCCGCCTGCACCTCTGTCATTTCTGGGATACCTCCGGTAATGTTAAAGGTGCCTGTGCCACCGCCACTCATAATTGAAACCTCTACACCGTGTTTTTCGAGGTAGTGTTTCGCGTCAATCAGGTGTTGCATCGCTTCCTGCACGTTTGCCTCCCGTTCCTTCAGGTCCGGCTTTGCAACGGTATGTCCCTCGTAGCCCATCAATCCCTCAAACTTCAGGTTAGGGCTTTGGCGTATCTGCTTTGCGAGTTCTAATGCGGGTTTGCCGGATTCAACGCCACATCGGTTCATACCGACGTTCACTTCTACTAACATCCTGACGGTTACGCCTTTGGCAGCTGCTGCCTCGGAGATGTCTCGCACGTTCTGAGGATTGTCGACTGCGACCATGATCTCCGAGTGTCTCGCGAGGTTAATGAGACGGGCAATTTTGTGTGAACCGACGACTTGATTGGCAATCAGCACATCTCGGACCCCCGCGTGGATCACGGCTTCCGCCTCACCGAGTTTCGCACACGTAACGCCGATGGCCCCTGCGGCAATCTGTTTATGTGAAATGATAGGCGTTTTATGCGTTTTAACGTGGGGTCTCAGCATGGCGTTGACTGTCGTGAAGTAATCCGCCATTGTCTGTATGTTGGCTTCCATTTTATCCAAATCGATCAGCAACGCGGGTGTGTCTAATTCCGTTTTCTGCATGCCGATGAAAGGTTCAGAGGTGGTGTTCATTATCCGTTCTCCTAAAGTTGCTTAACGGGATTTGACAGCGTGCCGAACCCATCAATTGCTATCTCGACGGTATCCTCTGGGGCAAGCGGCAGATCGTTCGGGACGATGATACCTGTGCCTGTCGAAACGACGGTTCCAAACGGAATCGGGTTATCCCGCATCAGGAATTCGGTAAGTTCTTCAAACTTCCAATTGATTTGAGATGTGTTGACCTCACCTTGATAGATAGCGTCTCCATCCCGAAGAACGGTACACCGCATCTCAAGATTATAGGGATCGTCCACTTCGGAGGGTGTGACGAACATCGGACCGAGGGCACAGCACCCATAGAACACTTTGGATTGTGGGAGATAGAGTGGATTATCGCGCTCAATGTCCCATGCGGATACGTCGTTACAGAGCGTGTAACCGATGATTTCACCGTTGTTGCCAAGCACATAAGCGAGTTCTGGTTCGGTTGCTGTCAATGTGGAATCGCTCCGGATACCGATAAAGCCGTTAGGTCCAACGCATCGCGAGGGAGTCGCTTTGAAGAATATTTCCGGACGGTCAGCGAAATAGACGCGACTGTAGATGTCCTGTTCGCTATCGTCATCACGCATGTCCGCGCTCCGTTTGTAGGTTACCCCGCATCCCCAAACTTCAGGGGAATCAATTGGGGATAGGAGATGCGGCACATTTTCGTCAGGAGCGACATCTAATTTGTTGAGCGTGAGTCCTTCCGGTTCAGTCGGTTCGTTGCCTGATTCCGGCAGTGAACGGAGTTGCATGGGTGCAGGAGTCGCCACTTTTTCTTGGATGTCGGCAAGTATTACCCCCAGGCTTATCTGTTCCCTATCAGCGAGTTCCAACACCTCTAAGACGCCGGGTGATTCTTCGCTGGTTACATCGATTACTTCTTCATCGCGGGTGACAATGCCAACCCGCTTGCCTAAATTGGGTAGATGAAATTGAATGAGTTTCATTTTTTAATTTTACCTTGCGGTTCGGTTAGTGGGGTTAGACATTTAATGATCCCCTCCGTAGACCTAGAGGAACACCCAAGCAAAAACACCTCCACTTCGTTACGGACTACGCGCGTGGATTTATAGCTCGAAGATAAAAGAAGCGTCAACACCCCAATCCCAATCGTGGTTTTTTTAATTTTATCTTGCGGTTAGGAAAATTCCAGTTGTGCCCACGCCTTGGCATCTTTAACGATCATGTCCGGTGCCCTTTGTGAATGGAGTAGATGCCCATGCGTCGTCCGAAGTGTCGGTTGTGTGGCATCTTGATAACGCCAATCTAAACTCCATCGGATGTGTGAAGCGCGGTTGGGTAACCCACGGTGGAACATCAGATTACTGAAAATGACGACATCCCCCGGTAGAATCTCAATACGGACGGCATCCGCTTCAACCGGTTTGATATAGTCATCGTGTATGCGCAGATAGTACTCGTCCTTTTCGTGTGGCACAACCCCCCACTTATGGCTTCCCGGAATGAATTCCATACACCCGTTTTCAACGTTGACTGGCACTAAAGGCGTCCAGACGTTCATCATCCGCAAGACATCGGCTTCCTTTGAGGTATAACCGGCATCTTGATGCCATAACACCTCTGTTCGTCTGTTCTCCGGCAACTTCGGACGGACCGAGTAATTCGGATATAATCGGATCTCTGGACCGAGAATGATTCCAGCGAGTTCAAGGAGAGCAGGATGTGCGAACATCCCGAAAAAACCTTCCCGATGGAGTTCCGAGCGAAAAATGGTTGGGGTTTCGTCGGGATAGTTTTCGTAGAGCCGAATGAGGCGGATTTCAAAAGCGGCATCGGGATAGGTGTCTGTCAGTTTTCCTTCCGCATACCGATGCGTTGCCAATTCAGCGACCAACACCTCGCATTCGTGTTTAACAGCCTCAAGCGTTACCGGTTCTAAAACGCCGCGCAGGATGGCGAACCCGTTCTCATTGAAGTTCCTGATAACTGCTTCCATTTTCAGGTTTCCCTCTCTGCGTGGCATTTCTCGTGCTAAGTAAACATCTCTGTTTCCCGTCTAATTTCCACTGGGAACCAAACCGGCTTTCACAAGAGACGAAACGACGACGTGCGCGGATTCTTCAAGTGAGAGCTCGGCTGTATTCACTGTGACTTCTGGATCGACGGGCGATTCGTAAGGGGCACTGATACCGGTAAACTCCTTAATCTCTCCAGCGCGCGCTTTTTTGTATAAGCCTTTCGTATCGCGTTCTTCACAGACCTCAAGTGGACACTCCACGAAAACTTCAACGAATCTACCTTCAGCAATTAGTTCTCTCGCCTGGTCCCTATCGGCGCGATAGGGCGAGATGAAGGCTGTCATAACAATGGTGCCGGCATCTGCAAAAAGTTTCGCCACTTCACCGATGCGCCGGATGTTTTCCTCCCGATCTTCGGGTGAGAAACCCAAGTTCTTATTCAATCCGTGGCGGACGTTGTCGCCATCCAAGACGTAAGTGTGATGCTGTTGTTGATGTAATACCTGTTCAACTGCGTTTGCTAACGTCGATTTCCCTGAACCGGAGAGACCTGTAAACCAAATCACACAACCTTTCTGATTCAGTAATTTTTCTCTATCTTCTGCCGTGACAATCGCATCGTGCCACGTAATATTGGTTGCTTTCTGTTGAGCCAATCGAGTATCCTCACATATCTTAGAATTCTTAAAATTGAGGCGATCCAAATGTGCCTCTATCGTCAGATACAATCATCCTATTATTATACGCGCAGAAACTAAGAATGTCAACCTAATTCGCAGAGGCATTCAGTTTCTCGGTAATATAGAGGGTTTGATTTACGGGACTCTCGGCATCCGAGAAATCCAGCGTTTGCGTGTGTCCGTTTTGCCATTTGACTTCGATGGATTGAAGCGTCTTTTGCGCACCGACGCCGAAGAGTAGGGTTTGCTCACTGCCAGAGGCGTAACTTCCACCACACGTTACCTCCCTGAAAAGGGTCATTTCGTCCGTATGTACCCACACCTTCGCACCGATGCCATCGCGGTTACCTTGAGTACCGATGAGTCGAATTTTCACCCAGTCGTCTACTTGGGAATCGTTTCGTAGCAAAATTGGGGGTTCACCACAACAGGTGACGAGGATATCCGTCGCGCCATCGTTGTTATAATCACCAACGGCGACCCCGCGTGCGACAATGGAACGTTTGAAAAACCGACCCGCCGTCTCAGATAAATCTCTGAATTGGCCTGTTCCTGTGTTCCCAAAAATCTGGCAGCGTTGTCTATAGGAGAGCGATGGCGTAATCTCTGATACGTTGTCCCACACGTGCCCATTTGCGACGAACAATTCGAGTGTCCCGTCGTTATCTGCGTCAAGGAACTGGGTGCCGAAACCGAGTTTTAAGAAACTCGGATCAGCGATTCCTACTTCAAAGGTGGTCATCGTATAAAAACCGTCATTATCGTTGCGAAAAAGGCTATTGATTTCGAGAGAGAAATTCGTAACGAAGAGATCTTGAATACCGTCGTTATCGTAATCACCGGAAGCGATCCCCATACTCGCCGTCGCACGCCCTTCTGAATTATAGGCAACCCCTGCAGCGACAGCGACATCCGTGAACGTGCCATCCTTGTTGTTCCGATAAAGGAAATCGGGAACGGCATCGTTCGCAACGAAAATGTCAGGATACCCGTCGTTGTTATAGTCAGTAAAGAGCACTCCCAACCCTTTACCGGTGTTGTGAACTCCTGTCCGGGTCGTAACGTCTGTGAAGGTGCCATCGCCGTTGTTTCGATAGAGTGTATCACGCGCACCCGGGTATTCATGCGGACCACAATAGATATGAACGCCTTGTAGGAAGCATGCATGAGCGGTCTCTAATTGATAATCTAAATAGTTTGCTACATAGAGGTCGAGATGTCCGTCGAGGTCAAAATCCCCGAAAGACGCGCTCACACTCCAATTGCCATCTCCAACACCGGCGTGTGACGTAACGTCTGTGAAAGTGCCGTCTCCGTCGTTCCGATAGAGTTGATTTCTGCCGAAGTTGGTGAGATACAGGTCGGCATCCCCGTCATTGTCGTAGTCTGCGGCGAGACATCCCATGCCGTAACCGTAGTTGTGTTGAAGTCCCGCTTCTGCTGTCGCATCAACGAATGTCCCATCACCTGTATTGCGATAGAGGACGTTTGCGTGGTCAGGATGCCTATGGGGTTGGGACGCTCCGCTGAGTGTGCCACTGTTGACGAGATATATGTCAAGATGTCCATCGTTATTGTAATCAAAAAAGAGTCCACCGGAGCCCATTGTTTCCGGTAGGTATTTCTCTTTAGATGCGCCGTTGGTGTGTTTGAAATGGATACCTGCTTGCTGCGTCTGGTCTGTGAAGCGAGGTCTCGTTTCAGCAGCGGACGGTATCCCAGCACAGCAGATAAGTATCAGAGAGGTGAGTAGAAGGGTTTCTGCTTTCACATTGAGCGAGCCGCGTTGTTGATAGCAATTTAAAAAATAAAAGCACCCAATGGGTGGGTGCTTTTAAGTGTTTGTTCACCTTAGAATCCGCCTTTGAGCGCACCCCAAGTTGTCGTAAGTTTATTTTGCGCTTCAACAGCCGTCTGTGGATCGGTTTCATTCGGATTGAATTCGACATCCGTTGTCGCGAAAATTTTATCGATGTATGTCCCGTCTTCGCGATGCGCGATGTGCAGTGTGTGGTCGCCATCATCCAGTTCCACGGGAACAGGATCGTCACCGTGCTGGACGAGTTCAGTTCCCTCAAAAGGACCGTCGCGCGTGTTCAATCGGAACCAGACCCAATCGGTTGTATAGTTAACTCGCAGTGACTCTACTTCAAAGAAATCCCAGATGTTCATGGTGGCGTTATTGGCGGATTCGACATCACCATCGGCGGCATCGAATACCCAGTAGGCAGAATTATCGCCGACTGACGGGGCAATTACACGTCCCCAGAAGTGCCAATCGTCTGCCTCGACTGTGAACTCATATTTCACCCAGTCGCCACCATCGTTTGTGGCACCATTGTGTGAACCGATGTAAGCACCCCCGGATGCCTCTGTGACGGTGTAATCGTCTACACCTTCACCTGCGTTCCCAGGGTGATCGGTCGGGACCTCAAAGACTTCAAATTTTGTGCCGTTTGAATCGTTGAAGTTCTCGGCTTCCCAGCTGATATATTTCTGTGCGAATGCCGGTGAGACAATGAGACTCAGCATCGCCAACAAAATGATAGTTCGCATTAACAAACCTCCTTAGAAGAGTGGATTGAAATTATTATAGCACATTCGAAAAAAACGTGCTACTTTTTTCCGTTAAAATCTGAAAGAAAATACGTAGTCCCTCTACATCAATGCGTCTTCGACTTCTTCAGGGAGTTCGACGGTTCCGGGGTCAACATCAATCGGATATTCAGTGCCGTAGGCTTCAACGAGGTCATCAAAAGTGACGTTATCTACACGATCGAGATCATCACCCGGATACACAAGCCATACACCGTAACAACTGTCACAACTGACCATATCTACATCATCTTTTTCAATTGGAAACTGCGTCAATGGATTATTACAATCAGGACAAGGTAGCATATACGTTTCTCCTCGGAGTCGTCTCGATCACAGGATCGAGTGCTAAGGGTTAATCGGCAGCGGGGGCAAAGGTATCAGGATTTTCCGCTGCGGCATCGTAATCGTCAATCAATTCCGTAATGACGGGATTATCCCCGCAAAGTGGGCAGTTCTCATCTCGACTGATTTTCATTTCGCGATAAGTCATGCTGAGTGCGTCGTATAGGATGAGCCGACCGATAAGGGGTTCGCCGATACCGATAATGTATTTAATCGCTTCGGTTGCCATCATAACACCAATTACGCCTGGGAGCACGCCCAGGACACCGGCTTCGCTTCAGCTGGGCACCATGCCCGGCGGGGGCGGTGTCGGATACATGCATCGGTAGCACGGTCCCTCGTTCGGTTTAAAGAGCGTCACCTGTCCCTCAAATTGGAAAATACTGCCGTGAACAACCGGCTTGTTCATCAACACAGCGGCATCGTTAACGAGATAACGGGTCGCGAAGTTATCGCATCCGTCAACAATCAGGTCGTATTCGGAGAAGATTTCTTCGACGTTATCTGCAGTCAAGCGGAGATTATAGGGTGTGATGTCAATATCAGGGTTCAGTGACTTGATTGTCGTCGTTGCGGATTGAACCTTCGGTGTGCCGACCGATTCTGTGCGGTGAAGGATCTGACGTTGGAGGTTGCTGAGTTCGACAACATCGGAATCGATGATACCGAGGTGTCCAACACCGGCGGCACCGAGATACACGCCGGCGGGTGAACCTAATCCGCCTGCTCCAACCATTAAGACTTTAGCATCGAGGAGTTTCGCTTGCCCCTGTTCCCCAACTTCAGTGAGCATAAAGTGGCGACTGTAGCGATCGAGTTGCTCATGGGTCATCGGTTTATCTTGTGCGGTTGGGTACCCTGCCGTCATCCAATCGCGATATCCACCCGCAAGAGAGATGGTATCGGTGTACCCCATTTCGCGTAGGGATTTGGCAGCGAGGAGCGAACGGAGTCCTGCTGCACAATAGACGATAACCTTTTGGTTTCGATCGGGAATGTAGTTTTCAACTGAGAATTCGAGCATCCCTCGTGTGACGTGCACGGCGTTCGGAATATAGCCCGCGCGATATTCGTCTTCGTCACGGACATCGAGTAGCACGAAATCGCTGTCTTTGTCCTGTTCGCTTTTTACTTCGTCGACGGTTAACTCCGGGATTTCCGTTTTCGCTTCCTCAACGATTTGCCTATAAGATTTCATGAAATTTTTCTCCTGCGGAAAAGGGATATGAAGATCCGGGTTCATATTCTGATTCTGTAAATTTTTGTCGCTTGCCCTTTAGCACAATTATATCATAACAGCGCGATATTGTCAATGTTTTATTTTCAACCCAAACATTTCACTTGATTTTTTGTCCCTTACATGATACACTTAAATCATATTCTCTTAACCGGAGAGGTTACAAGGCTTCAAATCAAGGTCATGCTGAATATGACCGATGGTGAGATTTAATACTCAAGAATTCAGGAAGATTATGATGACAACTTATATTGTTACTTTTGAAGTGTCTGATGCTTCGAGAAAGGGCAATCTTAAAGAAAAACTCAAACAACATAACGGTTATTGTCCTATTCACGACAATTGCTGGGCTATTATTTCTGATCAAACCCCGGCTCAAATTCGAGATTTTTTGACTGAAGATTTATCTTCATTGGATCGAATATTCATTATTCGGTCTGGAACTTATGCTGCGTGGATAAATGCCTACGGTCCCAAAAATAGTGAATGGCTAAAGGAGAGACTGTAAGAAGATCCTGAGACTCAACCCAAGAAACCAGAAGATGACGAGGCACCTTACGGCTAATACGCAATGCAAAAGAATTCAACATGCCAAAACAGAAATTCAACGAAAAACTGACCGCACTCCTCAAAACTTATCCCCATTTCCTTGACGATGCAGGCGAACTCATCCCCGCCGCTGTCAGAGACCACGCATGGCAACTCAATCACGATCTCATCAAATTATTGCTGACCGATGATGCGTTAAAAGCAACCTTCTTTGACGAGATCGACGGGCATTGGGTGTTCAATCACAACACCTTCATCAATTACATCACTGATAAAAACTTCCTCGCCAATTCCTACACCCAATTCCGAAACAAAATCGGCTTGAATATCGGCGGTAAGTTCCTCCGTGAGCGCGGCGAAGTCTCGCTCATCTGGCCCTACAAGGATTGTGTCTTGGAGGGCGGACAGACGAAAGAAACGGAGAAGCGCAAAGAGATCTTCTTCAATGAAATCCTTGCTCAAGACGAAATCAACCGGATGTTCGATCCGAAAGTCCTGACGCACTATAAACGCTACACTGTCGAAGGTGAACAAGCGGTAACGGACATCCAACGGGACGAGAACGGGGTTATCCGTGAAAACCTCATCATCAAAGGCAACAATCTCATCGCGCTCCACACCCTCAAACAGCAGTTCCGCGGACAGGTCAAACTCATCTACATCGATCCACCCTATAACACGGGATCTGACAGCTTCGGTTACAACGATACCTTTAACCATTCCAGTTGGCTGACGTTCATGAGAAACCGGTTGGAAGTCGCACAGGAACTTCTGAAAGATGATGGGGTTATCCTGATTCACATTGACGATCAGGAAATGCACTATCTGAAAGTTGTTGCTGACGATATATTTGGGAGAGACAATTTTATCGCGACGGTTCCGAGAAAGACTCGAAGTGGCAAAAGCGATGTCCCTTACAAACTGTCTCAGGATTTTGACTGGATGCTGATGTACACAAAAGGAGCGTCGAAAAAAGATAACCTCTTCCATCGGGACGTTTCACGGAAGTATCACAAGACCTCCGATTTTCCTGATGACGAGTGGAGGCTCAGCGATCTTACGACTCAACGGACAATTCATGAACGACCTAATTCCGATTTTACATTGGTAAACCCGAGAAATGGGGAAGGATTTCCTGTAAATCCCAATCGCTGCTGGGGTATTACCAAAGATTCAGTAGATGAATATCTCAAAAATGGAAAGATAGTTTTCCCGGGCGACTACGAATTTCTCAACATCAAACGTCCGGCTATGCGCGTCTTTAGGTCGGAAGATATAGGTAAAACGGCTTACGTGTCTTCGGATTTTCTGAATCACGTAATGGACGAACTGCTGAAAAACATGGTCAACAGAAAAGGGACAGATGAAATCGTGGAGATTTTTGGGAGAAAGGCGTTCGCGTATCCGAAGAATGAACTATTGATGCAACGCATTATTGAATACACAACAAAGGCAGCGGATATTGTTTTGGATTTCCACTTGGGGTCAGGCACGACTGCTGCCGTTGCTCATAAAATGGGTAGGCAATACATCGGCATCGAGCAGATGGACTATGCCGAAACCCTTCCCGTCGAACGCTTAAACAAGGTGATTGCCGGTGAGCAGGGCGGTATTTCCGAATCTGTCAAGTGGCAGGGCGGCGGTGATTTTATCTACTGCGAGCTAATGCCATATAACCAAGCCTATATGAACAAAATCCAAGCTGCTGATTCGTCCGAAGAATTGGTGGAACTCTGGCGAGACATCGCTGAAAACGCGTTCCTGAACTGGTATGTCAACCCTGAAGTCCCAGAAGAAGCCATAAACGATTTCATCGCCATCGGTGACGTAGAGAAACAGAAACACCTCCTCGCTGAACTACTGGATAAGAATCAACTCTACGTCAACCTCTCGGAAATAGAGGATTCGGATTTTGGGGTGAGTGCGGAAGATAAGGCGTTGAACAAGGCTTTTTATGGAGAATAAACGTCAAGTAATTTTCGCATATTTCTATTAGGCAATAATCAAGATTTTGGAAGATGGCGAATTGCCCGATTGGAGTAGCTTAAGACTCGGTTGAACGGTTGAGTTTTCACTTGACTTTTGCCCTAACAAGAGGTAGACTTATTGTAATACAAACTTCGGCTCAAACGCTTAACACTCAGCTTTCGCGCATCTTAAGGAAAAGGAGAAACACCGATGACAACCTACACAAAAGAAAACCGCATCCCTTCTACCCCAACAGACGCGTCGATATTTTACCCCGAAACGGATGGAGAACCCATGGCAGTCAGTGACCTTCACAGACAGATCCTCACACGGCTTTTACAAGTCCTTGACGCACACTTCGCACAAAAGCCGGAGGTCTATGTCTCTGGTGATATACTGATGTATTACGTGGAGGGAGACCCGCGTAAATCGGTTGCTCCAGATGTTCTGGTCTCCTTCGGTTTGGGGAAGAAACTCCGGCGGACGTATCTCGTCTGGGAGGAGGGAAAGGTCCCTGATTTCGTGATGGAGTTTTCAAGCAAAAACACCTATCGCAACGACTTAGAGGACAAAATGGAACTCTACGCCTTATTAGGGATACAAGATTACTTCTTATATGATGCGGAAGGTCTCTATTTGCCAACACCACTTATGGGTTTTACGTTGGTGGATGGCGCGTATGTTCCAATTTCGATGGGTGTAGCGGGTGGATTGCACTCCTCTGCTCTGAATTTGGATTTCCATGTGGATGATACGGGATTAGGTATTTACGATCCCGTTGCGGGAGAGTGGCTCCGGACCCCGGCAGAAACTGCTGAGGCACGCGCCGAGACCGCAGAGGCAGAAATCGAACGACTCCGAGCAGAACTCGCGCGCTTTCAAGCACAAGACAATTAGCAGATCAAAAACTATCAAAGATAATTGGAAACTGTCCGATGCTTGAAAAATTCCTACATGAACAACTCGAAATCGCCTTCAATTTTGGGATCCCCAAACCCGATATGCCGGAGAGTATCACGCAAAATCTGAATCCTGACTTTGAACTCCGTCCCTACCAAGAAGACGCATTCGCGAGTTTTATTCACTACTTCAATAACGACCTCCCGGGCAAGGAAAAACCGCTACACCTGCTGTTCAACATGGCGACCGGTAGCGGTAAGACCCTCATCATGGCGGGTTTGATCCTATATCTCTACGAGAAAGGCTACCGCAACTTCCTTTTTTTCGTGAATTCCACCAACATCATCGAAAAAACAAAGGACAACTTCCTCAACCCGCGTTCCGTAAAATACCTCTTCAGCGAGAACGTTCATATTGAAGGTGAGCATATTGAGGTCACAGAAGTAGAAAATTTTGAGGGGACCAACGAGAAATCCATCAATATCTGTTTCACAACGATTCAGAAACTTCATTCTGATCTGACAGTGGAAAAGGAGAACGCCTTAACTTTTGAAGATTTCAAGAAAAAGGAGATCGTTCTTCTGGCGGATGAAGCACACCATATAAACGTCCAGACCAGATCCCAGCAGTTGGAACTGGATTTGGAGAAACAGAAGCCGAGTTGGGAGAATACGGTAGAGAACATTTTTCGCGGCAACGCAGATAACCTACTCTTGGAATTCACCGCCACACACGATTACGAAAACCCAAACATCGTGGATAAGTATCGGAACAAGATTATCTATCGTTACGATCTCGTGAACTTTCGGAACGACAGATTCTCAAAAGATGTCGTGCTTGTTCATTCCGATTTAGACCCACACTCCCGCATCTTACAAGCACTCCTTCTCAATCAATACAAAGAACAGGTCGCGGCGGATAATGGCATCAACCTAAAGCCTGTCATCCTGTTCAAGGCACAGCGGACAATCGCGCAATCACAAGAGAACAAAGCAAACTTTCACAAACTGATTGATGAACTCACCGTCGACGAAATTGACGCGTTTCGGGAATCGGGTCTCGAAATTCTTCAACGTGCGTTTCGTTTCTTTAAGAAAAAAGGCATTACGACTGAGGCATTAGTTCAACGCCTAAAAGCGGCGTTTCGTGAGGAGCATTGCCTCTCCGTTAACAACGAGAATGAGAAGGAGACGTATCAGCTCCGGCTTAACAACCTTGAAGACAAGAGCAATCCGATCCGTGCCATCTTCGCTGTGCAGAAGCTCAATGAAGGATGGGATGTGTTGAACCTGTTTGACATCGTTCGGTGTTACGAAGCGCGCGACTCAGGAAAGAGCAAAATCGGAAAAACAACCATCTCCGAGGCACAACTCATCGGGCGCGGTGCGCGCTATTTCCCGTTCGTTTCGCCAGAGCACACAGACCGATTCCGCCGCAAGTTTGACGAAGATCTCGACCACGAATTGCGCGTGCTGGAGGAACTCCACTACCATAGCATCCACGATTCGCGCTATATCTCTGAAATCCGCACTGCCTTGATTGACGAAGGTATGATGGACGAACGCCTTGAGACTCGTGAACTCAGGTTGAAAGCCGAATTCAAGGCTACCGATCTCTACAAACACGGGGTTGTTTGGCTCAACAGACAGGTACCAAAAGATTACCAATACGTCACGTCTTTTGATGACCTCGCGAACCTGAGTGTAAAGCAGAAAAACTATGAGCATACCATCCATACAGGGACCGGCGGCGTGACGACTGTCATGGAAAACGGTGAGACACAGGTGCAACAAGCCGACCAAAGCAGTCGAGATGTCCAGATGGTTGACATCGGACAGAATATCATCAGGGCTGCCCTTGCGCGAAATCCATTTTTCACGTTCGCCTCGCTTAGACAGTATTTCCCGCACTTGGTGTCCATACGTGAATTTATCACTTCGGAAAACTATCTCGGTGGCTTAGCAATTACTTTCAAGGGCGACCTCTCCCACTTGGAAGAAAACCGCCCCGCAAAACTATCTGCGTGTGAAGCGTTGCTCAGTCAAATAGAATCCGAAATCCGCAAAGAGGTTACCGAGTACGAAGGCACAAAGCACTTTTATGAGGAGCAGGTCCGCGCTGTTTTTACCGATAAAACCCTGAAATTCAGTGTGAACACACAGCGTGCTGATGACAGCGACACAGCATATCTGGTCAAACTCAGAGACTGGTTCGCCTTTGATACCCTCTACGGCACGAGTGAAGAAAAGGCATTCGTCGAGATGCTGGATAGATGGATTCAGGAACAAGAGAAAACCTATGAAGATATCTATCTGCTTCGCAATGAGGGACATTTCTCCATCTATAACTTCTCCGATGGTAGCCCCTTTCAGCCCGACTTTGTGCTGTTCTTACGCTCGAAAAATGGGGAGTCCCTAAGTTACCAACTCTTTATTGAACCCAAAGGGGAGCATTTGGCAGAACATGACCGCTGGAAAGAGAAATTCTTGGAAGGGATCCGTGCGGAATACCACAGTAAAATCCTGACGGAGAACAGCAAATACCGCGTCATCGGTGTCCCATCGTTCTATCACGAGCGATACGAGAATCAATTCAAAGACGACCTCAATGCAGCGTTGACAAAAACCGCGCACTCCTCATAAAACCCTGCCCAGTGACAACGAAAAAATTGACAAACGGACAACAGACATGCTAAAATAGATATGGATGTCCGAAGTTCATCTTATTGGTATGCATCATCCCTAAAACTTGAACACACCATTACCGAATAAGGAGTCATCATGTTCAACGCGAATCCTTTCCATCAACCAGGGCAATGGTACCGAGGCAATACACATAGTCACAGCACAGAGTCCGATGGGCAGCTCCCCATGTCGGAACGGTTCGGTGCCTATCGTGAAGCGGGTTATGATTTTCTGGTGTTGACAGACCATCGTAAAGTCAACGATGTGAGTGCTTACAGCACATCAGATTTTTTGGCAATCTCAGGCAGCGAAGTGCATCCGTCGAATCCGTATGGTGGCTCGACGTATCATTTTGTCGCCATTAATATTCATGAGACCCTGAATTGTGCAAAGATGCACCCGAACGCAGTGCTTGATGAAATTAAAGCGCAGGGCGGCGAAGCCGTTTTGTGTCATCCCTATTGGTCGGGACACACGATTACAGATTATCTACCCTTGCAGGGTTATTTCGCGATTGAAGTCTACAACGATACCTGTATGGGCATCGGCAAAGGTTTTTCGGAGCAGGCATGGGATGATCTGCTGGATAGAGGGGGTCCCGTGCTTGGCATCGCCTCGGACGACGCACACGGCACCGAACACGACTGCTTCCACGGCTGGATTATGGTGAAGGCACAAGAACTGACGATTGAGAGTATCATGGAAGCACTCCGGACAGGCGCGTTCTATTCTACACTCGGACCCGAAATTGTGGATATGACGTTGGAGGGTAACGAAGTAACGGTTAAATGTTCAGAAGCGCAATCAATTGTCTTCAAATCCGAGTGCAGTCGCGGTCGCCGAATTCTGCCACCAGCGGGCGAACTGTTGACCGAGGCAACGTATAGCATTCCGAAAGGCGTGAAATACGTCCGGGTTGAAGTAACAGACGCAACAGGTAAGAAAGCTTGGTCGAACCCGTTCTTCTTCTAAGACAAGACATCTTGATGTTTTCATGGGTGCTGTGATGCAAAACATTCTGGTGTGCCAGACAGGTGGCTGGATCGGTGATATGGTGCTGCTAACCCCGGCGTTGCGCACCCTGAAGCAGACGTTCCGTGAATCCCGTTTGGCGCTGCTATTGCGTCCCCGCGTCGCAGATTTAATGGAATCGCACCCTTATGTTGATGCTTGCATCGTTGATGAAAAAACGGAAGGACGCCTCCGATCACTCACGAGATTCGTCCGTCAGGTCCGAAATACATCTTTTGATCTTGCTGTGGTGTTGCATCCGACCTCATTCCGAAACGCTTTGCTACCCTTTCTGGCGCGAATTCCAATTCGCGTTGGAACGAACGTCGGTGGACGTGGGATGCTGCTAACGGAGTCTTGTCGAGATGATGCAAGCATCCATGAAGTCCACCGGTATCTACGGGTGCTGCAGCTGCTGGATATTGATACGCCATCGGACGATTTGGAATTCTGGCATACAGCTGCTGACCGACATGTCATTGAAAATCTCTTGCGTGCTGAAGGTGTCTCACGGGATGATCGGCTCATCGCCGTTAATTTAGGCACAACGTGGACGACGAAACGTTGGGAGGTCGTAAATTTCACCGAGGTTATCCAGCAAATTACACACCTCGTCCCAGAAGCGAAAGTTGTCCTAACAGGTTCACACGCTGAACAGAGACTGACAGAAGCGTTACCTGCCTCGTTACCGATAATTAATCTCGTCGGAAGGACATCGATCCTGCAGCTCGGTGCGCTGTTAGAGAGGTGCGATGTGTGTTTAACCTGTGATAGCGGTCCTATGCACATCGCCGCGGCTGTCGGCACCCCGACGGTAGCCCTCTTCGGTCCGACAGATCCAGTGCGACACCGTCCTTATGGCGTTGGACATACGGTCGTTGAGAAGTCAGTCTCGTGTCGTCCGTGCTACAAACGGACGTGTCATCGACGAGATACACCACATCTCTGTATGCAAAAAATCGGAACAGATGAAGTCGTAAAAGCGGTTGAAACAAGATTACATCAGAAGGATTGTGTTATTCAAACATAAAACTTATAAAAAAGGAGACTGAATGAAGGACATCCGCGCATTGGTATTCGATTTCGGCGGAACTTTAGATGGAAATGGTGTCCACTGGTTGGAGCGGGCATATCAGTTTATCCACGAACGGCATCCTGAGATTACACGTGAAGCGTTTGACGAGGCGGATAGAGCATCAATCACAGAATTCGCATTCGGCGATTCCTCCATTGAGTGGTCTTACCAAGACGCTGTGAGCACCGCGGCAGCGCGTTTGCAAAATCAGGATTCCTCTATTAAGTGGTCTTACCAAGATGGTTCCATGCTACCGATCGGTGCGGTCGCCTCTGCGTATGCGGCGCGCTGTAATTTGCGAGAGACGACTGAGGCGATTGCAGTGGGGATTTACCAACGACTCGGGTTAAGCGAGAAAATGAAAGATGAATATGTTGAATGGTTTTGCGCCGGAGCCGCTAAAAGTCTCGCGGAGAATCGGAAATGGCTCGAAACACTTCACGACACTTATCAACTCGCTGTAATTAGTAATAACTTCGGGAACACGCGCGGATGGTGCGATGACTATGGACTATCGCCGCTGCTGGACGTGATTATAGATTCAACGGTTTTGGGGATAGCGAAGCCGGACGCTCGTATATTTGAGAAGGCTCTGTCGGAACTGGGCGTTGTCCCGAATCAAGCGATCTACGTTGGGGATAGTTATTCTGCAGATATGGTTGGCGGTAAGAACGCAGGCTTATGGACAGCGTGGCTCGTTGGGGATCAGATGAAACCGTGTCCAGACATTTCTATGGTAGATGTTCAGCTCTCTCATCTACACGAATTGATCGGTTTTCTGGAGGAACAATAAAAGTTTTTGAGAGGAATGGGCAGACACTCCGTTCTGCCCACTATATTGCGGTATCGAGATACCCGACGTTGCTACATTTCTCGATGCAGACCGATGACTTTACCGAGTATCATTACGTCGTTGAAATCAAAAAAGTTCGGTTCAATCGCTGGATTTTCCGGTTGCAACCGGACTCGATCGCCATCAATAAAGAAGCGTTTCACGGTTGCTTCGTCCTCAACCAGCGCGACGACAATATCACCTGGGTCTGCGTTTGATTGTCTTCTAACAATAACAAAATCACCATTCAGAATTCCGACACCGATCATGCTCGAGCCCATGATGCGGAGTGCGAAGCACTCATAATCGTTAAGCATGCGCGTCGGCATTGGAAGCGTTCCTTCAATATTCTGCGATGCCAGGAGGGGCTCGCCGGCTGCCACACGTCCAAAGACGGGGATCTCTATAACATCTCGCGATACGTCCGCCAACGCCAGATTTGCGTTTTGGCCTTCCAGCCATCTGCTGGTTGCGAGTTTTGGATCCGCCTCTTTTAAAATCGAAATTGCGCGAGGTTTACCATCTTCCCGGTTAATATACTTCTTCTTCTCAAGGGCATTGAGATGGTCATGTGCCGCCTTTTCGGAAAAACCGAAGTGGCGACCTATCTCGCGAATTGTTGGTGGGTAGCCTTCCTTAATACGCGACTGAATATAGCTGAAAATTTCGCGTTGTCTGCCTGTCAAGGTCTTTGCCATGAGTAGTCTCCCGTAGTAAGCATTAGTTTATATTTATATATTATCCTATATTCAGTTTTAAAATGCAAGAAAAAAATTAATCTTTTATTTTTTTCGTTTGAAATTGGCGGATCATTAGAGAATTGAAACCGAATAGCGTTGTTAACGTCTTAATTGAAGAATTAATTAAAGGAAGAATTTGGAAAATGCACAGTCTCAATTGTTTTGCCCGTTTTTTTACTAAGCAGAGCCTTGTTGTTTTGATAATTGTTTTGGTTATCAGCGCTATAGAGGTAGGATTCACGAAAGAGAAAGCAAAGAAGGTTGAACTCGATGCTCGCGTTAAGGACTTTACGCTCAAGGATGCCGAGGGCACCCCTCATGAACTGTATGCACTCAGTGAAGAGAAACCCGCTACAGTCGTTCTGTTCCTCGCTACGCAATGTCCGATCGCAACGGACTATGCGGAACGAATCGTTGCGTTAGTCAAGGCTTACGATGAGAAGGGCGTGCAATTTGTCGGAATAAATTCAAATAAACAGGAGAAGGTCAAAGAGATTCGGGAATACAGTGAGGCACACGGTTTTGAATTTCCCGTGCTAAAGGACCCGGAGAACAAAATTGCCGATTATTTCGGAGCGCGAAGAACCCCAGAAGTCTTTCTTCTCGACGCGGAACGTGTCCTGCGTTACGCAGGCGCGTTTGATAACAGTCCGAAGGCACCGACGAAACACTATCTCCGAGACGCTTTGGATTTAGTAATCACCGGGAAGGATATTCCAAAATCATCTAAGAAGACAAGAGCTGTTGGATGTACAATTAAGCGAGTTCGGAAAACGGATGTAGATAGGACGCCCTAAATTCCACCATAGCCCTTGAATCTCTTCGTCGCGCCTCACAAAGGGGGCAAATAGATAAATGCTTCGATTTTTTTATCATCTTTTTCAGGCAGTGCTAACGCTATTTTGGCTTGTAGGTATATGCGTGTTTCTGGCGATGTTTGCTGCCATCGGGTTTGCAGGTGGCATGTTGCTGGCGTGTTGGGAAGATGTCCGCGATATTGACCTCTATCGCCTTGAATACAATGCCGATATCCAAACATGGCGGCAGCATCTGGAGGTCTACTCTTCGGTCTGTGAAGTCCAAGAAACAGATAAGATCGCGTTTCTGATCGATAAATTGGAACGTTTGGAGTACAAGAAGGTCCCGGAACTCATTCCGAGGTTGAGTGGACCGGGAGAGTATGCGATCGCAACGGACGGAACCATTCGCATCCATCTGCGGGATTTTGAGTACCCGAATCTTGATGTGAAGGCGGGATACCTTCGGATTTCAGTGGCGGACGGGAAAATTGCTGCCATCCGGAACGCGGATAATTCTGTGCGCTATAATTTCTATCTCGAACCGGAGAAAATCGGTGAGTTTGCTGACGATGAGGGTTCCACACGTCGTCTGATTCCGCTCCTGCAAATGCCGGACAAACTCACGGGCGCGTTCACTGCTATTGAAGATCGACGATTTTCTGAACATTGGGGCATCGATCTGATACGTCTCGCTGGGGCATTCAAAAACAACCTGTTGCACGGCAGTCGCTTGGCTGGGACCAGCACATTGACCCAACAGTTGGCACGAAATATCTATCTTTTCGATCAACGCTCCGACAGGAGCGTCATTCGGAAGGCAAGAGAGATACTCCTCGCTGTGAAAATTGAGAAGGCTTTCTCGAAAGACGAGATTTTTGAACGCTACCTGAACCACGTTGATTTAGGGAGATCAAGGTATGGCGGAAAAACGTATCACGGGGTGCAGCAAGCGGCACTCGGATATTTCGGGAAGGAGGTCTCGGAGCTTAACTATCACGAGTGTGCATTGCTCGCCGCACTTCCGAAAGGTCCCTACGCGTTTTCACCCTTTTCCAACCCAGAAAGAGCCTTGCATCGGCGGAATATCGTACTCGACCAGATGTTTGAACAGGGGTATATCCCGGCTGTATCCGAATGGCGGGCTAGCCGAGACGCCCCACTCCTCCCGCAAAATCTGCCCAGAAAAGGGACACGAACAGCACTGAAAGAGGCTGGACACTTCCTTGACTACGTTCATGAAGCACTCGGTCGGCTGCCTGAACTCAAAGATAATTTGTATAGTGGTGGATTGAAAGTTTACACCACGATAGATATGTCCATGCAAACCGTTGCGGAGAGAGAGATCGCAAAGCACCTCCGTGTGATGGATAAAACTTATGGGGGTCCGCGTCTCCCCGATTACGATACCAATAAGCGGAGTCCACGCCTCGATCCGATTGATGATTACTTGCAGGCGGCACTGATTGCTTACGAACCCAAGACGGGACACATTAAGGCGATGGTGGGGGGTCGGAATTACAACATTACAGGCGATAAGATTAATTTCTATAATCGAGCGATTGGCAGTGCCAGACGACAACCCGGTTCCGCATTTAAGCCGATTGTTTTTGCGGCATTGTTAGAAGATCCCGCAATTGTGACGCCTACAACGATTATTGTTGATGAGGCATGGGGCATACTTCCGTTCCCTGGACAGCCGATATGGTATCCGCGCAATTATAGTGAGCGGTTTAAGGGTAAAGTTACCGTGCGCGATGTGATCGCGAGTTCCATTAACGTGCCGACAGCGAAAGCGATGTTGGAGACGCCGATAGCCGAAAACGGTAAATGGGTAGGTTTGAATCGTGTTGTGGATTTGAGCAAAAGAATGGGCATTAAAAGCCCATTGGTTCCAGTGCCGGCACTCTCTTTAGGTGCGTCTGGCGTAACAGTCCTTGAACTCACCTCGGCGTATGGTATCTTCGCAAACGGTGGCGTCCAGACGAAACCGGTTAATATTCAGTACGTGTTGGACGCAGCGGGGAGAATTATTTATACTTCTGATCACTCTCAAGAGGAACGGACCCGTGTTTTAAATGAAAAGGTCGCATATCAGATTACCTCGTTTATGGAGAGTGTGATTCAGGACGGAACAGGTAGGCGAGCAAGACGGATGGGACTGACGCGACCGGCAGCGGGTAAAACCGGCACTACCAACGACAACGTAGATGCCTGGTTTGTCGGTTACACCACCGATCTTGTCGTCGGTGTTTGGGTCGGGTTCGATAAGAATCGGTTGAGTCGCCGGAACTACAATCAGGAAGGCGCGAAAGCCGCACTGCCCATCTGGGCACAATTTATGATTGATGCCGCTCGCGGTCCAGAAAAGCCGTTCCCGGTTCCGAAAGGTATTGTTTTCCGGGAGGTGAATAAAAAGAGCGGGTTCCTTAGAAAAGCGGGTAAATGTCCTGAAGAGGACATTAGCAGAGAACCCTTTATCAAAGGACAGCAACCTGAGAAACTTTGCCCGCTCCATTAATTAGTACAAGTCGTTACCTTCCGTAAAATACTAATCCCTGCCGAAATCGGGCATCAAATTAAACTGAATGCCCATCCAAAAATCTCTCTACACATTCTGGCTATAGTGTGATATACTATATAAGGCACAAAACACAACATAAACCGTAAAAATTTCTGTAGTCTTGATGTAAAACATCCCTGTATTGCAAGGCGCTCAAAAAGTTGACAAGGAGCCAGAAGCCACGATGAGAGAGAATTGGGAATTGCTGACCAAAATCGATGATTTAGCAGATGAGATCCCCGAACCCGATAACCCGCGATTTGAACTCATCTCAGACTTTTCACCCCAAGGCGATCAACCCGAAGCTATTGATAAACTTACAGAAGGGCTCCACCGTGGAGACAAAGCACAGACGCTCCTCGGTGTGACAGGTTCAGGCAAAACCTATACGATGGCGAATGTGATTCAGAACGTCCAATTGCCGACGCTCGTCATCTCACCCAATAAGACACTCGCCGCGCAGCTTTACAACGAATTTCGGACATTTTTCCCAAACAACACCGTCCACTATTTCGTCAGCGATTACGAGTACTATCAACCCGAAGCATATATTCCATCCATGGATACCTTTATTGAAAAGGATGTCCGCATTAACGAAGAGATTACACGGATGCGGCTTGCGTCAACAGCGTCCTTGATATCGCGGCGCGATGTTATCGTGGTCGCAAGTGTTTCCTGTCTTTACGGTCTCGGTTCCCCAGATGAATTTGAAAATCAGAGGGTTCAAGTCGCCGTTGGCGATGTCGTTCGGCGCGACGCACTCCTACGCGCGTTGGTCGATATTCAGTATGTCCGCAACGATATTGAGTTCTGGCAAGGTGTGTTCCGTGCCCGTGGTGATGTCGTTGAAGTTTTTCCTGCTTACAGTGAGCACGCGTATCGTATTGAACTTTTTGGGGACGAAATTGATCGCATTAACGAAATTAATACTACGACTGGAGAGGTGTTGGCACAACGGGATTTCCTTGAAATTTATCCCGCTAAGCATTTCATGACCGACGGTGAAATCTTTGATCAGGCGTTAATCAATATTGAACTGGAACTCCAAGACCGGATTCTGACGTTTGAGAAAGAGACGAAATTGCTGGAAGCGCAACGCATTGAGCAGCGCACTCGATTTGACTTGGAGATGTTACGGGAGGTGGGTTACTGCGCCGGTATTGAAAATTACTCACGGCATCTTTCAGGATTGCAACCCGGTGATCCGCCGTATTGCCTGATGCACTACTTTCCGGATGACTTCCTGCTTTTTATTGATGAATCTCACGTAACGATTCCGCAGCTGCGAGGTATGTATCGGGGTGACCGCTCCCGAAAGCAGACGCTTGTTGAATATGGTTTCCGTCTGCCCTCCGCTTTGGATAACCGTCCGCTCCGGTTCGATGAAGTGGAGGCGCGCGTCAACCAAGTTGTCTTTGTCTCCGCGACACCGGGTCCCTATGAAATGGAAAACAGCGCGCAAGTTGTTGAGCAGATTATCCGACCCACGGGACTCATTGATCCCGAAATTACGATACACTCCGTGAAAGGACAAATAGACCATCTCATCGGCAAGATCCAAGAACGCGTCAGGAGCAAACAACGCGTCCTCGTCACGACGCTTACCAAACGGATGGCAGAGGATTTAACTGAGTATTTGACGGAGGCGGGTATCCGTGCGGACTATATGCATTCCGAAATTGATGTGTTCGATCGTGCCCGCATTCTACGTGAACTTCGCGAAGGCGTTTTTGATGTGCTGGTCGGTATCAACCTACTTCGCGAGGGGCTCGATCTTCCTGAAGTCTCTCTCGTGGCAATCCTTGACGCTGACCGTCCCGGTTTCCTCCGCTCTGTCAGGTCTCTCGTCCAAACTGCTGGACGCGCTGCCCGAAATGTTGATGGTGAAGTCCTCTTATATGGGGATAACATCACCGAAGCCATGGACGAAGCGATCAAGGAAACACACCGCCGCCGCGAGATTCAACTTCAATATAACACGGATAACAATATCACCCCCGCGACAATTGAAAAGGCAATCCAGGAACTGATCGCTGAATCGACTGACGCGTATAAGACGAAAAAATCTGACAAGCCTGCGATCCTCCCAGAAAGGATTGAACCGCAGGATATTGACGCGATGATTACAGACTTAACGCGACGGATGCGAAAAGCGGCGTTGGACCTTGACTATGAGGAAGCCGCAGCCTTACGCGACCAGATCACTGAACTGAAAGCGCACTCAACGGAACAGTCCGCTTAATAGCATGTATAGCGTGTCCGATCTCCGAAGAAGATATAGCAATTTAACACTTGTATCTTGAAGTGTAATCTGCTAAAATGCAGTCGTTGATTGTGAATATTAAAACCTGTAATTTTGATCCCTTGAAGGTTAATGATTTTGGCATTTTGTTCACAAAAATATTAATCTTCTTGAGGAACAGAGAAAGGATTTTGCCATGTTTGTTTGTATAGCTTGCGGCTATTTGTGGAAGGAAGCGGATAGCCCACCAGATGAGTGTCCTGCATGCACAGCCCCGAAAGAAAAATACATCCCTTACGATGACAGGGCAGAACGTTGGGTCAAGCGTGCTGTCGCGGCACATGTCATGTACCCAGACGAAGAAGGTGCTGACCTCCGCGCGGAGAACTCGGCACTCTCATCTCACATTAGATTTGCCCTCGTCGGGTTACTCGGTGATCTTGAGAAAGCGTAAAACTTGAGGGAGTCTCGATTCTCTAATTGAGACTCCTTAATTTTATAACCAAAAACATAGCCTGCAACAATACGCAGAAATGCCCAAGCAAAAACACGCAGGCGGGTATACGGAAAGGAACGTCAATGTGAAAACCTACTTGACCGAACCGCAAGGAATAATTAAAAGTCTGCTGGTTCTATGCTTCATTGCCTTGCAAGGGATAGCATCAGCACAGGATCTCTCAGACCGGGTGGTGGAGCACATCTTTCCGAACGGTCTGAAGTTGTTGATGATTAAACGCGATACCTCCCCGACCATCGCCCCCTACATCCTCTTTAAAGCCGGTTCAGTCGATGAATCGGATGATACACGCGGTATCGCACACATGCTCGAACACATGTTATTCAAAGGCACTGAAACCATCGGCACAAAAGACTATGAAAAGGAAAAGGTCGTGCTCGCTGAAATCGATCGAATCGGCGATGCCCTTGACATGGAACGTGCAAAAGGCACCAGAGCGGATGCGGACAAAATAGCCGAATTGGAAGAAGCACTTAAAGCGCAACAGGAGCTCGCTAAAGAGTGGATCGTTACCGGCGAATATAGCGAAATTTACACGCAACACGGGAGTACCGGATTCAACGCTGGCACTTCTGTTGACTATACGATTTACACGGTGGAATTGCCGTCTAATAAATTAGAGTTATGGGCAATCCTTGAGTCTGATCGGATTAAGAACGCTGTCTTACGCGAATTTTATGTTGAACGCGAGGCTGTCAAAGAGGAACGGCGGATGCGTGTTGACACCCAACCCGGCGGTAAACTCTATGAACAGTTTATGGCTGCCGCCTTCACTGCACATCCTTACGGGATACCGATTATCGGATGGCCCTCGGATATTGCGATGCTAAATCGACGCAAGGCAGAAGAATTTTTCCGTGTCCATTATGCCCCAAATAACTCTGTCATGGCTATTATCGGGAATATAGACATAGATGAAACCATCACACTCATCGAAAAGCATTTCGGTGATATCCCGTCGCAACCGCTCCCGCCGGAAGTTACAACCCAAGAACTGCCGCAGGAAGGTGAACGTCGTGTAGATGTCGAATTTGATGCTGAACCGCAACTCATGATTGGGTACCATAAACCGACACTCCCACACTTTGACGACTATGTGTTGGATTTTATCAGTGCGATCCTGTCCGATGGGCGCACCTCTCGGTTCTACAAAAACATCGTTGAGAAGGGCATCGCCGTCTCTGCCGATTCATTAAATGGATACCCGGGGGCGCGTTACAACAATCTTTTTGTTATAGATGGCGCACCGCGGTCTCCACATACAACCTCCGACCTTGAAGCAGCGATTTACGCCGAACTCGAAAGGCTTAAGACCGACCCCGTCGCAGAAAAAGAATTTAAACGCATCCTCAAACAGGTAGATGCCAGTTTCATCCGAGGACTGAGCTCGAACGCTGGAATGGCACGACAACTCACCTTCTATGAAGGGATTGCTGGCGATTGGCGTTATATCCTGGATTGGCGTGAAAACATATATAAAGTTACGCCGGAGGACATCATGAGAGTCGCAAAAACCTATTTCACGAAAAGCAACCGCACCGTCGGCACACTCGTTAAGAAAGCGGCAGCAGCACCCGCCGGTGAAGGGACGGAGGGCAGCGAATAATGAAGAAACGAACCTTTACTGGAATTGTCTTCGCGACACTGGTCGCCTGTCTCATTGTGTGGGGTATCCCCTCTACTTATGCCAGACCCCACGAAGAACTGACCTTTGAACCGATCGAGTTTAAACCGCCCGTTCCAGAGAAGCGAATCCTCTCAAACGGGATGACGCTCTACCTCATTGAGGACCATGAGTTGCCCTTGTTTAACATCAACGGTTTGATCAAAACAGGTGACATCTACGATCCAGCGGATAAGGTAGGCTTGTCTGCCATATTTGCCTCCGTTATGCGAACCGGCGGCACGGTGTCGCGTGAACCGGACGCGTTGAACGAGGAATTGGAATCTATGGCGGCCTCCGTTGAAGTTGGGATGTCGCGTGAATACGGGACAATTAACCTCTCAACGCTCGCCGAAGACATCGAAAAAGGGTTGGAAATTTTTGCCGATGTGCTCCGGAATCCTGCATTTCGCGAAGATAAATTAGAACTCCGTAAGCAGCAGTCGATCGAACGTATCCGCCGACGCAACGATAACCCCATCCAATTGGCGTGGCGTAACTTCTCCGCGCTGCTCTATGGAACCGACCATCCGTTCGGGTGGTATACCGAAATTGAGGGTATAGAAAGCATCACAGTTGACGATCTCAAAGCACTCCACGCGAAATACTATCATCCCAACAACCTGATGCTCGCGATTACCGGCGATTTCGATACGGAAACGCTGATCGCGCAACTGGAAAAAGTGTTTGAAGGTTGGGAATCCGCAGATATTACTTTCCCTGATGTTCCAACCGTGGATCCTACTCCCGAAGCGTCCGTTAATTATATTTTCAAGGATCTCCCGCAGTCGGTGATGTTAATCGGGCATTTCGGCATCAAGCGCACGCCAGATTTTCCCGATTTCTTCGCGCTCCGTGTGATGAACGATATTCTTGGAGAAGGCGGTTTCACCTCTCGGCTCATGAGAGAAGTGCGTGAGAAACACGGTCTCGCCTATATGGTCGGCAGCATCATGCAAACGAGTTACTATACGAATCCAGGGGAATGGTTCGCCTATTCGCAGACTCGGACGGAAAAGACGGCAGAGGCGATCTCGCTTATCATTAATGTCGTCAAGGGTCTCCGAGATACACCTGTCCCAGAAGATGAGTTACAGCGCACCAAAGATTCACTCATCAATTCGTTTGTCTTTGGGTTTGAGAGCAGTTCGCAAATCGCCTTCCAACAGATGATGCTGGCGTATCGCGGTTACGCCTCCGACTTCCTTGAAACCTATACCGATAATATCGCGAAGGTCACGGCAGCGGATGTGCAGGCAGTCGCACAAAAGTATCTCCATCCCGACGCACTCACGATTGTCACTGTAGGGAATAAAGCCAATTTCGATCGATCGCTTGATGAATTCGGTGAGGTGAACGAAATCGAGATAAAGCAACCGGCACCGCCCCCTGCGGAACCGATGCCTGAAGCGAGTGAAGGCGACATGGCGAAAGCCAAAGAGATCGTCGCGGCGGCAGTCGATGCTTATGGTGGGCTTGAGAAGCTGCAAACCGTCAAGAATATTGTCGCTGAAGGACGCGCGACCGCCAATTCACCGATGGGACCGATGAACCTGGATATAAAGGAATATCTAATCTATCCCGATAAACTTCGGCAGGATCTCAAGATGCCCCAGGGCGAAATGAGTTACGCCTTCAGTGGGACTTCTGGGTTCGCGCTGACACCTATGGGGACGCAACCTTTACCGCCAGAAATGACAGCTTTCATGAAAGATGATATCTTCAGACAACCGGTTTGGCTGCTCACGAGTCTTATGAAGGATGATGACGCAATTCAATATGCTGGGACAGAAGATGTCATGGGAACATCCGCTGCAATTGTGCTTGCTCCGCAACCTTCAGGTGAAGTCCTCAAAATTTCCATCAGTGAAGAGACACACTATATCGTGAAAATGAGCTTCCGTGAGACGGAACAGGGCGTTGTCGTCAATAAAGAAACGCTTTTAGGTGATTATCGCGATGTGGATGGTGTCAAAGTTCCACATCATATTCAGCAGAATGTAGAGGGTGAACTCTTTACCGAAACGCGTTTAAACAGCGTCATGTTGAACGCAGAACTCGACGATTCACTGTTTCAGGAGCCAAAGTGAAAACGTTAAATTTACGCGTCCGCTACTTTCAAGATAGCACTCCGGCAGATGTGCCGTGCCGTGAAACCGCTTTCATCCGGCGTGAGTTTGATATGCCGTTGCCTGTCGAGGAGACCGCTTTGGTACTCGTCGACTTATGGAATGTGCATTTCATCGAAAGCTGGATAGAACGCGCGGCACAGGTAACGAAGGAGTGCGTCGTGCCTGTGATAGATGCCGCGCGGAAAGCGGGTTTGACGATTGTTCATGCCCCCTCTCCGTCTGTAGCGGCGCAATATCCACAACTCAAACGGCACAAGCCGCCCGAGCCCTCTACGCCTTCAGCGTGGCCCCCCTCCGATTTCCGAAGTCGAGAGGGGGACTACGCCGTTTATCGTGGTCCTCGGAGTCAACCCCCGAGCATCGATATCCATTGGAACAAACTCGCGTCACAACTCTCCGTTTCTCCAGCGATTGATGTGAAACCGGAAGATTTTGTTATCGCGACGGGACAGCAGCTGCATGAACTCATGGAGGAACGAGGTATCTTGCATCTGCTCTTTGCTGGTTTTGCGACGAATTGGTGTGTATTGGGTAGGGATTACGGTATCCGCTCTATGGCGCGGTATGGTTACAATATCATCCTGTTCCGTGATGCCACAACGGGTGTGGAATTCCCAGATACCTACGATAACCTGTTCACAACAGAGATCTCCATTCGGGAGGTGGAACAGCAGTACGGCTTCAGTGCATCAAACGTCGATTTTTTTGATGCAGTTGAGAAACTTCCAGCATAGAGTTCTACCAATGGACTTCTGTTTTTCACTGTCAGGCGAGGTCTCCGTGCCTCGCCTCTTTTCTTGCAAAAGTTATGTTCCTATTCAATCGGCAGCAACGCTTTCCAACGGTGGAAGTTCCGGGTAGTTGCCACGTGCGTATCGCCACGCCAAGACCCCTTCAGCGATCATCCAGACCTGTAACGCTTCCACGACAACACCGAATCCGAAGAGTAAATATTTGCCAGTGAAAAGCCATCCTGTTTCAGGATTGAACATCTGGTGGAGCATTGCCCACGCGGGCATGATGAGCATGACGATCATCGGGAGGAGGGCAAACCAGATCGGTTTGTTACGGCGCAGGAGATAGAAAACGATGACCATGAAGGCTAATCCGGCTAAGAGCTGATTTGTCGCACCGAAGAGGGGCCAGAGCGTCAAGCCGCCACTGCCGGGACCACTCGGTCCCTGTAGCAGCGCAACCGCAGCGGCGAGCACTAATGCAAACGCAGTCGCTATATAACGGTTCGTCAAAGGTTTGAAGTTAACCGTTTGTGCCAGTTCGTGGATAACATAGCGTTGGAGTCGTGTCGCTGTGTCTAACGTTGTGGCGGCAAAACTCGCAACGAGTACCGCCATAATCGCAATGCCCATCTTGAGCGGAATACCGAGAGAGGCGAGGAAATTCCCACCCCCGTCCACAAACGCACTCACTTTCGCCTTGAGTCCGTGGCTTGCCCAGCCGCTGACGACCGTAGTCGTCCCGTCAGTGCTTGTTTCCGTTTTGATAGCGTAGCGCGCTTTCCAAGCATCGTGATTGGTGACAGGGGTCACGCTATCTGCTTTGACAATCGGTTGGAAGGTATAGTTTGCGCCGGTACCCGTCCGATTGAAAATCCCCATACCGATGCCAGCACAGCAGGCAAGAATAACGATAACGGCAAGTCCACCCTCGAGTAGCATCGCCCCGTATCCGACGTATTGCGCGTCGCCTTCGGAGGCGACCTGCTTACTGGAAGTCCCGGAACTCACCATACAGTGGAAACCGCTGACCGCACCGCAGGCAATCGTAATAAAGAGGAAGGGCCAGATCGGTGGGGCATCAGGTGGGATGTCCGAAGCAATAGCCGGCGCGGAGGCTGTCAGATCCGCTCTGCCTGTGAAGCCTGCAACGGCAAGTCCAAGCACTAATAGGAGGAGTGCTAATACAAGTTCATGGCTGTTGATGAAGTCACGCGGTTGCAAAAGCGTCCAGACGGGTAATACCGAGGCGATAAAACAGTAGACGAAAAGCACCAGTGTCCAGATCACCACGACGTTTAGGTAAGTTTTTCCGAGCAAGGGAATACCGAACCATTGCGATAGGTCAATCGGTAGGAGATACGCACCAACTGCCATCCCAATGTACATGATACCGAGCGCGACAATGGAAGGAATGAGAATATTGCCACCCCTACGATAGATCCAGATACCGATAGCAACAGCGAGCGGAATTTCCACCCAAACGGACAGGACAGATTCAGGGTAGTAGGAGAAAATCAGGGCAATGACCAAGCCGAAGATGGCAAGGACAATGGTCAACCCCATAAAGAGGACGAAAAGGAAGAGAAATTTCGCGCGTGGACCGATCATCCGCCCCGCAACTTCGCCGACACTTTGCCCACGGTTACGGAGGGAGACAACGAGTGCACCGAAGTCATGCACAGCACCGATGAAAACCGAGCCGAGGACAACCCAAAGCAACGCCGGCAGCCATCCCCAGAAAACGGCAATGGCAGGTCCTACGATCGGACCTGTACCCGCGATACTCGTGAAATGGTGCCCAAAGATGACCTCTTTTTTCGTTGGAATGTAATCGACATCATCTCGCAGCTCCTGACTGGGCACTGTGGCTTGGGCATCTAATCCGAAAATCTTTCTCGCCAACCATTTGCCATAGGTATGATAGGCAACGATGAAACCGATGAAGCTTAAAATCGCAATGATAAGCGTATTCATTTTTTAATTTTATCGGATCCCCATTAACACCTCAAATGTGAGTTGATCCAATTTCTCGTATCCGAGTCCTTTTTGTGCGAGGGTATCCGGTTCAAAATCAATCTTTCTGAGTCTTCCGACGCTCTCGGCGTTGTAATGTGCCATGAGCGCTTCAAGTTCAGGATCGCGTGCTTGTATTTCAGCGAGAATCCCTTGAATTTCCGCATCTTCGTTGAAACGGCGTGCTTTCTCTTTCAGAATTAGATAACTCCGCATGCATCCTGCGGCAAAGTCCCAGACCCCTTGTTCGTCTTCAGTCCTATAGGCGTGTGCATCAAAGTGGCGAGAGCCGTCCCAGTTCACATCTTCAAGGAATTTGACGAGGAAGAATGCACTCTTGATATTTTCAGAACCGAAGCGCAGGTCTTGGTCGAAACGACTCATCTTCTGGTCGTTGAGATCAATATGGAAGAGTTTACCCGATTCGTATGCCTGTGCGACACCGTGAATGAAACTCAAACCTGCCATCGTTTCGTGGGCAAATTCGGGGTTCACACCGACCATCTCTGGGTGGTCAAGCGTCTCAATAAAGTGGAGCATGTGTCCCGTTGTCGGTAAGTAGATGTCGCCGCGGGGTTCATTCGGTTTCGCTTCAAGTGCGAACCGGAGGTCGTAACCTTGGTCTTTCACGTAGTGCGTGAAGTAGTTCATCGCCTCACGATTCCACTTGACGGTATCGGGTCCATTTTTAGAGGCATCTACTTCTGCGCCTTCACGCCCACCCCAAAATACATAAACGGTCGCGCCGAGTTCAACACCGAGATCAATGGCGTTCAAGGTTTTCTGGATTGCGAATGCCCGCACCTTCGGATCGTTAGCGGTAAATGCCCCGTCTTTAAAGATTGGATGGTAGAAGAGATTTGTTGTTGCCATCGGCACCTTCATACCGTGATCGGAGAGTGCCTGCTTAAATTCGCTAACAATTTTATCGCGTTCGACAGCTGAAGCATCAAAGGGGACCAAGTCGTTATCATGTAAATTAACGCCGTAGGCACCGAGTTCGCTTAATTTTTGGACTGTGTATGTGGGTTTCAAGGGGGGCCTGACAACGTCACCAAATGGATCGCGTCCGGGATTACCGACCGTCCATAACCCAAAGGTAAACTTATGCTCAGGCTTAGGCTGATACAGTTCTGACATTCATTTACTCCTATTACTTGTAATTTTGGCGAAGCTTATAAACCAACAATCAGATTATACCATATTTGGCGGATTTGTTGCAAATTTTTATTCTCGCACGATTTCGGTTGTGTTTCCGTATAAGGCGTGTCCCATTGGAAGCAACTGCACAGGGTAGGGCGCGATTATCCGAGTTGTAGTTGCGCTTTCACAGAATACGTTGACCCGTTACATTATACGCCTCGATTTTCGTGGTGGCGACGGTGCCACTCGGATACTGGTCCGCGAACATCGTCCAGATCATCGTATCCCGTGGGGCTTGACCTTCCCGAAGCAGGCGGCGAGATAGCGTCGCTTCGTGAAAGAAACCGATCTTTTCTGCGACTCTCACGCTCGCTATGTTCTCCGGATCGCAATGGATCTCCACGCGATTGACTTTATTAATCTTAAAGGCAACCTGGGTTAGTGCAGCCGCCGTTTCTGTCGCCAATCCCTTATTCGTGTATGTATGATGGATCCAGTAACCGATTTCTAATGCTGCTTTGCCGATTCGCGGGTGCAATCCCGTGCCGCCGAGTACCCGGGTTTCGTCCAAATTAAAAATCCCGTAAGTGAAATCCTGTCCCAAGTCAAACTTACCGCGGAACTGACGGATGGACTCGATTTTTGTCTGCAAGTCTGTCGGTTCATTCACTGCCCACGGCATCTGTGGGCGGAGATGCTCCAAATTCTCATCAACTGATGCTTTGAGTAGAGAGGCATCCTCAGGCTGCCAGCACCGGATCACCAGTCGCTGTGTATGAACACGGTAAGCGGGACCAACTGTGTTGAAAATCAATTAGATGCTCCTTTTCCACATAGAAACCAGAAATTGTTGTCCTTTTAGAGGACTTCCATTCCTACGAATCCAGAAAGTGATTTGTGTTATGAGGTGATAGAGAACTGATCTTCCGAAGATGGGTCTACACTATAAAACCCTACAGTAGCGCATTAGACGGAAGATGCTTATATAGGCAGTGCCTTAGATTTCAAGGTGCATGGAAATCTGTTTCAGGACATTTTCATAGTCTGCTTCCAATTCCAGTGGCGTATTTAGATAGCGAGGCGGGGGGTCCCCAGGCGTGACATCGTGATATGCCACCTTGAAATCCGGGAATTTGAGTCCATTCGCAGTAGAGATAACGATAACCCTGTCATCTGGACGGATCTGTTTACGTTCGACCATTTTTATCAGGACAGCGAGGGCTACCCCCGTGTGTGGACAATTGAACAGTCCTGTTCGATCGGCGCGTGCAGCGGCATCCGCCAATTCCGTTTCTGTCGCTTGATCGACGATACCATCGAACCGTTTAAGGACACGGATTGCCCGATGGATTGAGACAGGATTGCCGATTTGAATCGCTGTGGCTTGTGTGGCTTGTGCGGTGATAGCATGAAACTCTGTGAATCCTGTTTGATAGCTTCGATACAGCGGATTTGCGCGTTCTGCTTGGGCACAAGCAATGCGCGGAAGTTTATCAATGATACCGAGTTCCAACATCATTAAAAAGCCGAGTCCGAGTGCGGAAACATTGCCGAGGTTCCCCCCGGGAATGATTACCCAATCCGGCACTTCCCAGTCGAACTGCTGCACAATCTCAATGCTAATCGTTTTCTGCCCTTCAATCCGGAGGGAGTTGATGGAATTGGCGAGGTAGAAATCTTTTCGCGCAGAGAGTTTTTGGACGATCTCCATACACCCATCAAAATCTGTCTCAAGTGAAAGCGTCAAGGCACCATTCGCAATAGGTTGAATGAGTTGCGCACGTGTAACTTTCGCTTTCGGTAACAGAATGACCGCTGGAATGCCGGCTGCAGATGCATACGCTGCCAAAGCGGCGGAGGTATCGCCAGTTGATGCGCACATGACGGCGCGAAGATTTCCCGACTCAGCCATGATCTGGTTGACCATTGAGACGAGAACGGTCATTCCGAGGTCTTTAAATGAGCCGGTATGGCTGTTACCGCACTGTTTAATCCACAGGTCGCTCACCCCGAGTTGATGACCGAGCCGTTCTGCCCAGAACAGATTGGTCCCCCCCTCATACATAGAAATGATGTTATTATCATCAATGATTGGGCAGACGAGTTCCTTTTTCCCCCAGACACCGCTGCCATACGGATATTGCGTGCGCATGTAGCGCTGTTCAAAGAGGGTCTTCCATTCAGTAGCACGCCGCTGTTTTAACAGGTCCATATTGTGCCGGACCTCTAACAGTCCGCCACAGTTTTTGCACCGATAGATAACTTCTGTAAGCGGATAGGTCTCATCGCATCCTGCGCTGCACTGGAACCATGCGTCGTAGTTCATTGCTCGGCGTTCTCCTCCATAGCGGCTGGAAGGGTGTTTTGGGCAGGTTCGTTTCCGTTTGATGTATTCAGGAGTTCATCTATTTCTTCAAGTGAGGGCAACTCAGAGGCATCTTTCAAACCGAATTGTAGGAGGAACTCGTCTGTGGTTGAAAAGAGCAAGGAGCGCCCATCTTTTCTCCCAGCGATACGCACCAGTCCTTTCTCTACCAGTGAATTGATTACACTGTCACTGTTCACACCGCGAAGCGCAGCGACATCCGTCCGCGTGATAGGTTGCTTGTAAGCAACAATTGCGAGGGTTTCAAGTGCTGATGGGGACAGTTTGACCCGCACCTGACGCGTATAAAACTTCTGAATCCACGCTGCGTATTCTGGATCCGTGCAGATTTGGTAACCATTCGCTATTTCAACGAGCCGAAAACTCCGTCTCATCTCTTGATAGTCTTGACGCAGTTCGTCGAGTTCCGTCCGGATTGCGCGTTTGTCTAACGCCGGCAGCACGGTTTGAAACTGTTCCACCGAAATGGGTTCGCTCGCGGCGAACAGAATCGCTTCCAAAATTAATTTAGGGTTTTGCGCGGGTATCGCGTCCGGTTCCTCTATCGAATCGACAGCGGTAACATATTCAGAATCCATAAACCAAATTCCTAATTGTTTCGTTCTTCTGAACGAGTGTTTTCAACGGTGGGAGGTGGCGGAATCTCTCGATCCTCTGCCGCTTGCTCCTGTTTAACGATATAAATACTCTCAAAATGGTCGGTTTGAACAGTGACGATTTTTCCTATCCGAATGAGTTCTAAAATAGCGAGGAACGTTACAATTCGATCTGTCTTGGTCGAGGGCACGGGAAACAGGTCATCAAAGAGCAATTGGTTTTCACTTTCCAACTGCCTATCAATAAAGGTAATTTTGTCTTCAACGGTTATTGTTTCCTCTTCAACCGTTTCATAAGTTTCTTCGACCGCTATCTCTGCGGCTCGATCGTTCACCCCCTTAAAAGCGGTAAGGAGATCGAACAGCGTCGCCTTGATTTCAAACGAACGCGCCCCCTCTAAATCTTCGTGTATCTTAGGATGTCTGCTGTAGATTAATGTTTGACGTTCGGCATAAACCTCCAAAACTTCGGCAGCCTCTTTGAACTGTTTGTACTCCAAGAGCTGCTTAACGAGTTGCTCTTGATCACCGATGGTGTATTCAGCCTCCGGTGTGAGTTGTGGGAGGATACTTTGCGATTTAATGTGCAGAAGTGTTGCCGCCATCACCAGAAATTCGGATGCCACATCTAAATCTAACTGCTCCATTAGATTCACATATTCCAAGTACCGATCGGTGATGTGCGCAATCTGAATATCGTAAATATCCATCTCCTCCTTCTGAATCAGATGGAGGAGCAGATCGAGCGGTCCCTCGAACCCTTCTAACTTCAGGGCATATATTGGAGCTGTAGAAGCGGGCGTTGGCGTTGTTTCAGTTAGCAATTTTAATTTTTCCTTGCGGAGGAATACTGTGCGTTTGAACTTTGACGTGCGTTGCTCATATCCGCCTGCACCGATGTTGCAGGCTACGCGTTTGGAACTAAGGAATACCCCTTAACCGACTCCTCATTTAGTTGCCATCTTCTAATTTTTCTTTAGCGTATACCCACAATTTTCGCAATCAGATTTAGGGTTTCAATACTGATCTTGCTCAAGAACCTGAACACGTAGTTCGGTATACGGAAGATACCCGGTAGAAAGATGAGGCACATCAGAATCGGCATTCCATAGGGACTGAGTTTCTCGAATTGGCGCGCTATCCTTGCGGGGAGCAAACCTCTCACAACACTGAAACCGTCTAACGGAAAAAGTGGGAGCATGTTAAACGCCGCGAGAAACACACTAATCAGTGCTGTCCGAATCAATTGCCTGTTAATTTCATCATGCAGTGGAGAGCGAATCGGATCGAAAGCGGTAAATTCAAGTAATAGCCGAACCACGCCCAAAATTCCAAAAGTGATGACAATATTCATGAAGGGCCCTGCAGCGGCGATAAGCATCATATCCCTTCTCGGATTTTTCAGGTTGAACGGGTTGACTGGCACCGGTTTTGCCCAACCGAAGAAACCGCCCCCAAAGAGCGTGCCGAGCAACGGAAGTATCAGCGTGCCGATAATGTCAATGTGTACGCCCGGATTCAACGACATCCGTCCAAGGTCGCGCGCCGTTGGATCCCCTAACATGTTCGCTGATTTGGCGTGTCCCCATTCATGAAAGGTTAACAGAATAATAAACTGTGTAACCACAAGGATTGCTTCATAAGGATCGAAATTAGGCATCGTTTATTTGCCGCCGCTTTGCAAGCCAAATCTTGCTATACAAAGGTCCGCAATCGGGCATACGCCTCCTCTTTCTTGGTAATCTCTCCGTCCAATTGTGCCGCAAACAATTTCCAAAGTCGGGTTTCAAAAGCTTGGCTCGGTTTTTCGCCAAACGCTATCAAGTCTTTTCCTGTGATAAACGGTTCTATCTTCCGCAGAACAAAAAGGTAGTCTTTTATTTTTTCGCGTTTCCACTTCGGCACGGTCGTATCCACATAGCCGAGTGCTAATGCCTCAATCGGATAAGATTTCAGCAATTGATAAATCTCGCTCGGTCTCACTGTCTCTTGCAACGGCGCAAGTGTTTGTTCCAACTGTTTGCAAGCGGTGAGCGGTGTTTCTACCCGATAAAGATTTCCATCTCCACATACGTAAGTTGCCATGTTCTTTGGATCGACAATCCGCCATCTCCCACTTTGTGGGTCAACGGAGGCATCCTCCGATAATGAGATTCCGAGTTTCGCAAAGGCAGCGTGGGTCACCTTCTCAAGCGAAACTTGCTGTTGCGAGGCTTGGACCCGGCTGATAAGACGTTGAAGTTGATGTTCCAATACCAATCTGAAACTGAGTGCCTCAATCTGATATATCGGCGTGCGGGTTCCCAAAAATGCCATCCAGTGCACCCGTTGCGGCTGAAACGCTTCGCCTTTAAGGGACGTTGATACCCAGTTTGTTGCTTGTTCCGCCTTCTTAAAATCACATGCAAACCTCGCCGATAGATTCCATCCCTGAGAGATGGTTTTCCATACGTCGAGTCGTGCAAGGTGTGCAACGATCTCCGGTGCGTTCTTTTCACTCAGTATTCTATCAATCTCATTGCGTATCCGTTCACCACTGAGTTGTGCCAAGACTGGGAGTGCTTCCCGCATTAGAACGATATCGGTTTCAGGAATAGAAAACCCGTAGCGTCCGGCATATCGAAAAGCGCGAAAGATGCGCGTCGGATCATCCGTGAAACTGTGCTTATGTAGGACGCGAATTGTCCGGTTCTTGAGGTCATCCAAACCACCGGCTTTATCAACGATCTCACCAAAAGTATGTGTGTCTAAGCACATTGCCAAGGCATTAATCGAAAAGTCGCGTCTTCGTAAATCGTCCGTGATGGTCCCTCGTGATACTGTAGGTAACGTCCCTGCCCCTTGATAAGTTTCACGACGGGCGGTAACGAAATCCACTTTAGGAAGGTTAACATCGGCAGGCGTGACGGTTGCGGTACCAAATTGCGGGTGTGTTTCCAGCGTGCCGTTCCACCGTTCACACATCGTGCTCGCAACTCGGATCGCATCTCCTTCTACAACGATATCGATATCAAGACTCGGTCGTTTGAGCAGGAGATCTCGGACGAATCCACCGACGAGATAAGTTCCCTTTCCACCTACCTCACCAATTTCATGTAACAGATCCAAGATCGGTTCAGGAATGTTAGGTATCATTTTTCTTCGGAAGGCGTAAACCTGTGTCTATAGGGTTCCTATACGAAGGCAAAGACTCGCGTGGGTGCTCCAGAACTGCGCGCCAACTTTAGCGGCGCAATCACGACATAGAAATGCGTTGGCAATTGGCTTAAATTGCACAAATCCTCAACATGCGGGATCCCCGCACCGAGGAAAACGAGATGCGCTGGCGGTAAACCGTCGTGCAAGGGTGGATGTCCTGCCACTGCGTCGATACTACATGCATCTGTCCCAATGACCTTAATGCCCTTTTCGACGAGGAATTCGGCGGCATCTTCACTGAAACCGATCCACTCTCGGTTGAAGTTATCCTGATAGACGAATCTGTCCATCCCTGTCCGCATAAAGACGATGCTGCCTTCTGGAATATCACCATTTTCGGCTATCCACGCTTTAACATCCGCTGCGGTTACAGCGTCATTCGGTTTCTTAATCGCGGAGAAGTCCATCAACACCGCGTGTCCCGTCAGTTTCTCTTTTGGGATTTCGGCGATAGTTGCGCCACCCGGGTACATTAAGCAGGGGGCATCCATGTGCGTAGAGTAGTGTCCGGATGTATCGACACGGCTTTCAAAGTAGCCATCCTTTTCCAGCGTCGCTTGGTCATAAATTTTGGCGGGATCGATCGGTAGCTCACATGGACTCTTTTCATCGACCACATAAGACAGATCCAGCACGTTTTGAAAATCAAGGTGCATTTATTATGTTTCTCCTTCCCACAAACATATCGCCTCTAAGGCTTAATAGGTAGTATAACACATCCTCTTGAATTATTCAAATAAATCGTGTTGACCCTCACCTTTTTTAGTTGCGAAATAACAACCTTTCTGATATGATAGGAACCTCAACGAGACCTCAGATGAAGCACTTGGGACAGATTAAAGCATCATTCGCTATAGACGCGGTAAGTCTGAAACGTCTGTCTCACCGACAGATTTAGATGCCGATCCGTGGATCGTTATGAGCATCAGATCGGCATTTGACCCTCTTCTGTTTCTTCCACTGGCGATTGCGTTAGAAATAGAGGTTGATCGAAAAAAAGACAAAGGTTGAGAGAAAACATTTATGAAAACGTGCCTCTTTTACATATTTACCGCCTTGTGTGTGATGGTCTTCACTTTCTCGCAGAACGCTTTCGCCCAAGGTTCGCCGCGGTCAATCGTGCGCGTCATTTACTTTTTGCCAAAAAACCGGCACCCGCAGCCCAACATTGACACCAAACTTGACACGCTGCTAAAGCAGGTGAAACGGTTTTACGCCGACGAAATGCAACGCCATGGATACGGCAGAAAGACCTTCAAACTTCAAACCGATAGAAGTGGGAAGACGATCGTGCATCGGCTCAAGGGCAAATTCAATGATGCGTATTACCAGCGTCAAACATCATACAAAGTCAACAAAGAAGTCGTCGAAGCGTTCGGGTCTGAAAATATCAACTTTGTCGCGATAGAAACACGCACACGTGTTTTGGAGAGTGGTGCGGGGGATGACATCGACATCTGCGGCCAGGGCAGCGGCTATACCACCGGTGGTATGACACTGATCCCTGCCTCGGGACATTGTTTCGATTTCGAGATTGCTGCGCACGAACTTGGACACGCTTTTGGGTTGGACCACGATTTTCGTAATGATGCGTATGTGATGTCTTACGGGGCGGCCGGAGACGAACTGTCTGTCTGTGCTGCTGAATGGTTGAGTGTCCATCGGAACTTTTTGCCACAACCTAAGCAAGGCAACTTCCCCCCAACGATTCAAGTACTTCCGCCGCAAACATCACCGCCGGATTCGGTGCGTTTCCGTTTTACGGTCAGCGATTCGGAGGGCATCCATCAGATCCAGTTGCTGAGTGTGACAGCGGAAGATGGCTTGCACTTGGTCGGTTGCCAAAAATTCAACGCTGAACGTAGCAGTGTGAAATTTCAACCAACTGTGCGCATCGGGAAATTCGGGACGGTATTCTTAGTGAAGGTGATGGATGTGCGTGGTCATTTTACAGAACAGCACTTTGAGATTGATGCCACCCCTTATCTCCCGGCAGCCGAAAACATCTCCGTCCCCGATCCCAACCTTGCCACGGCACTACGAAAAGCCCTGGACTTGCCACCGGAGGCGAAGATCACGCACCTCGATATGCGAAAACTCAGCGTATTTGAGGGGAGCGAAAAGCCAATCAAGGACTTAACAGGACTTGAATATGCTAAAAATCTGAAAACTTTTAGACAACTCAAGGGTCATATTTCAGACCTCACACCGTTAGCGGGAGCAACAGATTTGGGGGAGTTAATGCTCCTAAGTTGTCACATTGATGACATCCGACCGCTAAAAGCACTCAAAAATTTGAGTCGCTTACACCTCGGTGAGAATCAGATCCGCGATCTGACACCGCTGGCGGCGTTGACGAATCTCCGCGTCTTATCTCTCTGGGATAATCACATCGACGACCTCACGCCACTCGCTGACAGGGTAGAGTTGGAAACCTTATGGCTTGGAGGTAATGAGATTGATAACATCACTGTGCTGAAAAATATGAAACATCTACAGCTTTTAGACCTGGCGGGAAACCACATTCAGAACATCACACCGCTGGCGCATTTGTCAAACATCAAGAGACTCGATCTGCGTAAAAATCAAATCCGTGACATCACAGCGTTATCAAAAATGAGGCATCTCAAACAGTTATCGGTTGCGGGAAACCCGATTCAGAACCTCCAGCCGCTGAAAAAACTGATGAAGCAGAACCCGGGAATGAAGCTCGATATCGTGATACCGCAAGGTGTTGCCGCTGCGCCCGTCTTTTCTGAACGTCTTCCCGATGAAACGGCGTTGTTGGCAAACTATCCCAACCCATTTAATCCGGAGACATGGATACCGTATCAACTCGCGGAAACAGCGGATGTCACGATACATATCTCTGCGGCGAACGGTACATTGGTGAGGATGTTAGCATTAGGGTATCAGCGCGCCGGTGATTATCAAAACCGAAGCCGTGCGGCGTATTGGGATGGGCGAAACGATGTCAGTGAACCTGTCGCCAGCGGGGTCTATTTCTATACCCTCACCGCGGGCGATTTCACCGCGACACGGAAAATGCTGATAATGAAATAGTATCATATGACCATAGGAGTGCTGGGAGGCTGATGTTTATTGGAAACCTCCCAGCGATCGTTTCTGAGTGGGTTGCGTTGGGTTCGCTGGCATCTTCTTCAAAAAATGAGGCACTGCATTTGAGAGTCAAGACTGAAATAGAGAACTTGCTGGAAAGCATGGAGCGTCTGAGTGAAAAACGTGAGGCTTTGAAACAAGAGATGCCGGTTGCTCCCAAACCGAGCCTGTGATTAGGCATCTTTAAAGTAATCTAATACAGTATTATGCAGGACTCCATTCGTTGCCACCAGTGAATCCGTCTCTTTCGTAATAGCCTGCCCGCGTATATCCGTCACCTTTCCACCTGCTTCCCTCACGATAACTGTAATCGCCGCGATGTCCCAAATACTGATCGCCGCTTCAACGACGGCATCGGCTCTTCCGGACGCTACGAGATGATACATGTAGAAATCACCGAATCCTCTCGTGCGAGCGGCATCGTTGATAAAATCGTAGATGCCGGGGAAAGTGCCTTTTTCTACGAACCACTTCAGCCCACCGTGGCATACCATCGCGTCTTCGGGTTGCGTCACGCTGGAGACGGTTATCGGTTCACCGTTCAAGAAAGCTCCACCCCCTACTTCCGCGTAGAGAAGTTCATCCAAAAGTGGGGCGTTAGAAACACCAAGGATAAGTTCTTCGCCTTTCATCAGGGCAATCTGTGTGCCAAAGATTGGGATTTTTCGGATATAATTTTTTGTGGCATCGATTGGGTCGATGATCCAGACATAAGGGGAATCCCCTTTTTCGATCCCATATTCTTCACCTAAGAACCCGTGGTCGGGAAATGTCTGTTTGATGGTTTCTCGGATAATTTTTTCCGCCCCTCTATCGGCGAGCGTCACCGGTGTCTCATCAGCTTTCATTTCCACTTTCATGGCATCGCCGGTGTAGTAAGCGGTGATGATTTCTTCAGCGTTTTTCGCGGCTTCCAACGCGACGGTTAAAAATTGACTCGGCATACTTTAATTATTCCTTGCGGTTCGGTCAGGGATGTTAGGACCTTCACGTGCCTCTGCGTATTGTCGCAGGCTACACGTTTGGACTTAACAAACCGCTTTCTTGACGCTAACTGCTAATTGCTAATCGTCATCTGCTATTTAGCGGAGTGAAATTGCGGGGCAATAAATTCTTTTCCATTCGCGGTGCCACCACGCGCCTTCCGAACGCTTTGTTGTGAGATCCGTAAAGCGATACTCGTAAAGGGTGGCACGGATATAGCGCGGAGGTTTATCAGGGAACGGATCCTCTGCCAACAATTGTAGCACCTCAGGTTTGCCTTGTAGTAATGCTCCCATGAAATTGAGGAACCACGGTGTCCTTTGATAACTGCCTTGTAAGGCAGCAAACCACATCTGCCAATCGAGGCGCGGTTGATGTGGTGCAACCCATTTTGGTGCAGTTGCCGGATCCCCGGGTTTCCATCGAAATTGGTAAGTTTTCCATTCGATACGATCGTTGCTACCTTCAACGATAATTTCTGGACGCGATTCCGTCATGTCTGCAAAGAGTCCATAGGTATTCACACTCCGAAACGGTGTGATCCAGGCGACATCTGGAAACCTTATCTCTCTGAAAAGCTGCCCTCCGAATCGGATACCGCTCAGCAGAAAAAGAAGCGTTGCGACGACTACTATGCCAGCACGTCCATATCGGTGAAGGGGCTGTTCGACGAAGCGGATAGTCGGCATCAACCCCCTTGGGAGCAGCCCTTTCCACGTCGCATCGTCAATCAGAAGGAAGCATAGCGCAATCGTCAACAGATTGAAAAAACAGTAGTTTCCAGTTAAGATGATGAGCACTTGCAAACCGACCAATCCGATACACCCAAGGGTTCGTAAACGTCGCGGCGCGAAAATTAGAAACGGGACAACCAATTCCGTCGCGAACATACCGATGACTGACGCTTTCTGGAAGGCTTCCGGCAACTGATGCGCATACCATCCGAACCCTGTCGGCAACGGTTGCGTTTCATAATGAAAATTCAGAGCCGTAAGGTTTCGCCATACCTCGTCACTGGCGAGTTTAACGAACCCGGAGGCAAACATCAATCGGAAGAGGAGCCAACGGAAAAGCCATAAAAACGCTGTTGAGGGTTGCAACGCACGTGTGAACCTTTCCCGCAGTTGCAACGGCGCGAAGAAGATTGCCAGAAAGCCTGCCTCTAAGAGCAGGACATCCCACTGGAAACTCAGAAAAACTTGCCCCACTGACACAAGCGAGAGATAAAACACCCACAGACCGATTAAGGCGAATGGCGGAACAAAGCCTGCGATTAAGACGAATGACAGGAGCACACCACCAGCACACAAGAGATTGAGACAGGCATCCGAAGCATTCAGCCAGAACAGGGTTGGAACGAGGTAGTAGCCTTCTGTTCCGATTTGCTCACGGACAACTTCCAGATACTGTTCTGCGGGCAAAATCCCATTGCCCCCAACGAGTCCGTGAATCTGAACCCACAAGGACAAGAAGGCGATGAGGTAGATACCACCGAGTCCGCGCAGGAACAGCCATCTCGAAAGACAAAACCCTATTCTCTCGGTATGTGTTCCCCACAACCATCGCGTCATCGCGGAGAAAAACGGACGATGCTGTGCAACGAAACGGTAAATTCCTTCGGACACGCCAGCGAAGCCGGGTAAACGGTAGTAACACCAGAGCAACAGACCATTGTTCAAGGCGCGTAGGACAGCCGCTGCCCCGCTTAAAACCGTTCCATCCTGAAGTATTAACTGGACTGAATTCTCAAACGCTGAAAGGGGTATCCCTGGAAATTGTGTTGCTACCTCTTGGTAGGGTGCGTAGTCAACACTGTCCGCAGTAACGTGTCGCCACTGCGCAATCCAATATCGGCAAAAGTCACAAGCGTTATCGTAAACAAGGAGCGGTTTGCTGCTTTGTGAGTGCATCAAAGGATTAACGCCATGTCTGATGAATTTTGGCAATAGCTTCCACAATCTGATCCATATCCGTTTCTGAACTGAGGAAGAGATTTTGGAAAAGCCATACGCTCTGTTCACAGACGGATGCTGCGTTTGGACACGGTAATGGTCGGACGAGGTGCGGGTATTTCTTCGCGACGTGTGCCATTCCAGGTTCTTCCGAAAGCGGAGAGCGGTAGCCAATAGAACACGGGATGCCCTCGGCAGACAGCGCGTCCACAAATTCCTGTCGCGATTTACCACCAAATCCTTGGGGATCATATTTCAAGCAGTAGAGGTGATACCCGTGTTTGGTAACCCACGGGGCAAGTTTCGGGGGTGTGATCCCCTCAATTGCTTTTAAAGCGTTGGAAAGATAGGTTGCGTTTCGATTGCGGCGATCGGTTTGTGCCTCTAACAGTTCCAACCGGACGAGTAATATTGCAGCGAGATACTCTGAGGGACGGTAGTTCCATCCGAGTCTCGGATATTCCCAGCGTGCGCCCCCGGGTGCGCGTCCGACATTCATGAAGGCACAGACCCGATCGTGAATATCCTTGTCGTTTGTCGTAACCATACCACCTTCACCGGAAGTCAGATTCTTTGAGGCTTGGAAACTAAACGCGCCGACATCGCTGAGGGATCCAACCTTTTTCGTCTGATACTCTGCCCCGTGTGCCTGTGCACAGTCCTCAATAATCGTGAGGTTATGGCGCTGGGCAATTTCCCGTAAAGCCCCCATATCTGCTGGGTGCCCTCCGAGATGGACAGGCAGAATCGCCCGCGTTTGCGGACCAATAGCCGCCTCCACCGCTTTCGGATCAATCGTGAAGGTCTCCGGTGAAATGTCTACGAACACCACGGTGCATCGGCGCTCCAACACTGCGCTTGCGGTTGCGACGAAGGTATAATTCGGCACGATAACCTCACCGCCATCGCTAAACCCATCGAGATCCAGCGCGCCTGCTAAAGCGGCACTGATTGAATCGGTCCCATGCGGCATAAAGAGGGCGTAGTTTGTCCCAGAATACTGGGCATATTGTTCACCCAAACGCTCAATCATCGTGCCACCGGAGCCTTCATTCGCACTCAGGTACACTTCGCGGAGCAGCGGCTCAACTTTCGACTCCCACTCCTCAGTCGTGGTAAGCGGCCATGAGGACCACGGCTCGCTTTCTATATTTCGCACAGGGGTGCCGCCTGAAATCGCTAATGGATTGGACATTTTTTTAATTTTCCTTGCGGTTAAATCACGTGTGTTAGCGGATGGGGTTTCCATTTTCATCTACATAGACGACTTCCCAACCCTTTGGGACCGCCCCGGTGTTCAAGAGGTTTAATCTCTGTCTTTCGGAAAGTTCCGATCCCTGAACCGAGAGAATTTCTCCAGTCTCCAATTCTGTTTCGGTGCGTGTGTGCCAGATATGTGCTGTTGATTCAGTTTTTAGGACGTAAATTCTTCCCGGTATTTGGGGCAAAGCGTTTTCACCTACCATAAAATAGTTTTCTACTTGCGGGTGGACTTGATTCGCTTCAGTCGCTACCATGAGTGTCTCAAGGGTTTGGGCACTAATGTATTGCTCTGTTCTTGCCTTGGAATCCAACGTCAAGTAACACCCAATAAAGATAACTCCGAAAATAAGTAAAAATAGGAAAATTCGCACTGTATACCTCACGGTTTTCTCTCCCCTCCTATAACGTTTGTCGGTTTTCTACAGAATATACACAATTCGCGGAAAAATTGCAAGAAAAAAATGGTATATTTGACAAAGGGAATCCTAAATTGACACTTAGGATGCGTTTTCAACCGCATCTAAGCAATTGGCGGATTGCCACCACCGCCGTTTCTGTATCTCGGAGCGGTTTTTTCGACGCATCGGCAGTCAAAGCATGAATGATGTGCGTTTCTAAGTCCTCAAGTCTGCACCGACGCACAACGGTATGCTCTTCCATATACCGATAGACTTCATATCGCTTCGGCAGTCGCGTCTTTTCTTCTGACAGCATGAGAACGATAACTTTACGTCCGCTGCTCGCTGCCTCACACACCATTGAGAAACTATCCGCGGTGACGATCAGCAGATCGCTTAAGGCGAGAATGGCTTGGTACGGGTCTTCAAGCTCTGAAGACGTATCAGGCATAATAAAGAGTGGGCACCAGTCGGCATGTTTTACGGTTGATACCATATACGCTGTTACATCCGGTGGTGTGCGGCGGGAGGTCGTCACCAATATTTGAGCGTTCATCTTCTCTGCGGTCACCTTGCAAATCTCGCTGAGTCGTTCGGCATCGTCTCTCGCGATCGTTTCATGCCGATCCATCCCACCGAGCAGGATACCAATGCGTGGACAGTCCGATAGGTTCAGTTCACTTTCCAATTGTTTCCGTTTGGCATCCAGCGATTCTGGTGAAATAGGGTTTGGCACGCCGATGGTTCGGCAAATATTGTCCTTGCGCGAGGCGTGGTGCCAAGAGATCATCGGCAGGATTGCGAGATCGAAATATCGGGTGCCTACCGGTGAGGGTCTGCGACACGTAACCGTCATGGCACGAAGGATTCTACCGAGGAGTAGGTTCACTGCCGCCACAGATGAGCCTGTTGAGAGGATAATATCAGCAGTTTGGTGTTGGACCAGCGCGTTGTAAGATTCAGGGATAAGACTCCACCGCAAGAGTCTATGGATAAGGAATATGGGAAGCGAGACACCTCCGAACAGACACATAAAAACGCGTAGGAGGTTATCACGCCATTTGCGCCGAAATTGTATCTCAAGCCATACCGTTCGGCACTCAGGCATTTTTTCAACGATACCCAAGGATTGTTTGTAGTGCCCTGGTTTCTTGTCGCTCAAGACAACAACTTTCATTAAAATAGTAAGCCTCTCCGTGCGCCGTAACTTCACTCTTGTATTGTCTGCGCTAAGGAATACTCAATTAATTCCTTTAGATCGTGTTTGTCCTCGATTTTGACAATCCCCACATGCGGTGTAAACCATATCGTCTGCTGCCCTTGAATTGTCTCATCTGTCGAAAAAAGAGTATGCGTGATTTCGGTCTGGTATTCTATCCGGTATGCCTTCTCAAAGTTACCAGCAGGTGTTTCCAGTGGATTTTCAGCAACGACTTCCGCTTTGACACGTATATGTGCCTCAAAAGGTATCTGGAGCAGCACAAGATTTTGCAAAATGATGTTTCCGCTGGCCTTTATGTTAAGTGCGTCCCACTGGAAATTGGGAACCAAGGGTATCTGAAAAAAAACAAGTTCAGGATGCGCGAACGGCTCTACTACAACAGTCAATTCCAAACCGGCGAATTCGTCCTGCACGGCTTTCGGTAGTTCTGTTTGAAGGTAGTCGGTTACCTGTTGACTGACCGTGAAAATAACCGCGTTGGGTGTAACCCGATAGTATGTAGAATTCAGGAAATCAAGGTCGGTTCCCGCAAGTGGTAGTGTGTCCTTGAAGATCCGATAGTCTTTTCCCTCAATATTCGTCTCGCCACTCACTTCTCGTGTCCATTGGGATCCATCGGAATTTCTGTAAATCCATCGACTTCCAATGGCATCGGGAAAGTAGTTCGGCATCTCTTCCACCGGCACAGGCGTTTCATCTGAACCGCATCCGAACCAAATAAAAATAACACACAAAATCAAAGAAGTCGGTCGCATTTTATCCTTTCAGTATTCTCCTTCGTCTATACGCTAAAGATAGTATAACACATCGTCAAGGAAGTCTACTGTTTTTTAGTGTGAAGTTGGGTTTCACTACGTCCTTGGGTATATATGATGGCAGGTTGGACAGGGGCGATATTTGGAATCCGTATATCTGACTTCTCAGCTGCGTTCAACCCAACCTACGGGACTCCAAATGCTCTATAAGCCTCACGTAAAACTCCTTGACAAATAGATTGAACGTGTTATGCTATTATCACATTTTTGAATACAAACAAAAGGATATTTTACGGAAAGAAGTTCCAAAAGGGTTATTCTTATCAATGGACACCAACTTGCCCAATTTATGATTGACCACAACGTTGGCGTTTCCGTAGAGAAAACCTACGAAATCAAGCGCGTAGATTCCGATTATTTTGCTGAAGATACCAAAAACGTCTGAGCATGTTAGCAACAAGAGAGAAAAAATGAGAACATTCGGAACCCAAGGTCCTGTAAATCCTGAAGTAAACTACGTTGTGAGTCGCGACGAGGAACTTGCGGATTTTATCGACAGAGTGAAAAAAGGGAAATACATCGTCCTCTTCGCGCCCCGCCAAACAGGCAAGACAACTCTCTTTCGCGCCGCCATAGACACCCTCATAACTGAGATATATTTTCCAATTCAGATGAATTTTGAGTTGTATGTAGACTATCCGGTTCCCGATTTCTATGTCTCTTTCCATAAAAGGCTTTGCGAGCAGATTGAATGGGTTTTTGAAAGACGAGGGACAACGTCTTCTAAAACACTCAACGAATTTTTGGAGAATACAGAGGTAACAGATCAAGTTACAATGGTGGAATTCTTTAAGCAGCTTGTTCGTTTTCTACCCGATCATGGCAGTTTCCCAAAGGTTGTCCTTATCATTGATGAGTTTGATGCTATCCCGCCTGATGCCGTTCGCGGTTTCCTTCATTCACTTCGCTACATTTACCTCGACACCTCAGGTGTCCGATGTCCCTACAGTGTCGGTATTGTTGGGGTTAAAAACATCACGCAGCTCAACTACGACCGGTCAATCTCACCTTTCAATATCCAAGATGAGTTTCACTTGCCGAATTTCACGCTCGCGCAAGTCCAAGAACTCCTGGATCAATACACCAACGAAGTAGGACAAATCTTCGTGCCTGAAATCATCACCGCTATTCACAAACAGACGGCTGGACAACCTTTTCTCGTCAATCGGTGTGCGCAAATTCTTACCGAGGAACTGGACATTCCTAAAACGGAACCGATTACGATGGTTCACTTTTCTAAAGCACACACGCAACTTCTTGAGGAAGGGAATACCAACATCAGTCATCTACTGACCAATATCCGCAGGAATCGTCGCTTTGAAAGCCTCCTTATGCGGATATCTTCTTATGAGAGAGGTTTGCGTTTCAATCCAGACGATGAGATCATTGACGAACTCGCTATGTATGGTGTAGTTGCGAAAGGGGATGACGGCATGTGTGAGATCGTGAATCCGATCTATCAACACCGCATTCTGCAGGCATACAAACCGCCATTTAATGGACTGGAGAGCGAGTATTTCTCCGAGGAAAACGGAGATGATTTCATTGATTATGTCAACATTGATGAAGCAATTGAGATGGGGCCGCTCCTTGATAACTTTCAGACGTTCATTGGGCGAGTCGGTTTTCGTATTCTGCAAGTACCAGATACGCCACGAGAATATGTCGGTCAACATCTCCTTTACGCCTATCTGGACCATTTCGTTCAGAGCGTCGGTGCCAATATGTTCCTTGAAGTCCAAACTGGGCGCGGACGGATAGACCTCCTTGTTGTCCACAACCAACGCAAATACATCGTTGAGACAAAAATATGGGAAGGCGATAGATACTATCAGGCAGGCAAGAAGCAACTCGCTGCGTATCTCAAATCAGAAGGGGTACAGGAAGGATATTATGTCGTATTCGATCATCGTAACAATCCTACGCCTCGCGTCGAGACGGAAACAGTAGAAGGTTTGACAATTCGGAGTTACGTTATTCCTGTGATGCAAGAACAACCCTCATCGACTTAGATGCGGTGTTCTCTGATTTGTTGTCTCTCCATCATACCACTTCCATCCAAACCCCCGGCACGAACCCTGGATACGCTCCCTCACTGAATGCAGGATAATAGACAGCCTCATCACGGAAATCGTGAACCGTCTCGCCATCGCTGCTGTTCGGGATACGCACTCTACAGGTATATTCACTTTCACGGAAAAGTTGCTGCGGGGTCGGCATCGCTGCATCGACGCGATACGTTGAGAGTGCCGACTCATCTACCGTGATGCCCAATCCGGGTGCATCCGACACCTGAATCGTCCCATCAACCACTGCGAGCCGCGTTTCGAGCAGATCCGATTCCCACAACTCGTGACACGTAATCGCTGGCAATTCCGCTTGCGATAACACCGCACCGAGATGCACCGAATACGCCGTTGTGATACCCGTGCCGACCATCTGGAGCCAGTAAGGCTGCGCAAAGGACGCACAGAGGGCGTTCGTCCGCAGCAGCGAGTTCACACCACCCCCGACAACGAACCCGCCGCAACAGCGCGCATGCAAACACGATTCGTTGAAATGCTCGACGATCCGCTTCTGGACAGCCGCTTGTAACCGCGCGGCACCCGCTACGTCCGTGCCGAGATAGTAAGGACTCTCGTATATAGCGACGTTCGGGTGTTCGTCTAATCGTTGCAACACGGGGATGGCATTATCCGCAGTCCGCAGAAACCCATTGAAATCGATATCAAGCCGATAGTCTGCCGGCACGGCGTTTCCGACAGCGTCCACCTGCGCGAAGATGTCCCGCCACGGACGCGCTTTCAGTTTCGCAGATGTGTAACCCCGTTTCACCGATTCTTGGACCTCCGCAACCCAGTCCTCCGGGGGCATATCGATGTCCCACCACGAAATCGGACACCGCTCGCGAACCTTCGGTCCGATGAGTTGATAGACAGGCACATCTACGGATTTACCGACTGCATCGAAAAGCGACATCTGGATGCCGAACCCGATGCTATCATCGTTCATACACGCAAACGCGTTCTGTCCGATCACCTGTTCAATGTTCGCCGATTCATCTGATAGATTCTCACCGTATCCGATAACGCCGTTACTGAGTTCGACGCGGTAAACGTAGACACGCTCGCCGTGTGTCAAGGCACGGTGCATGTGTCGGCTGACCCGTTCGTGATAAAACGGCACGTTCAACGGAATCGCTTCGAGATGTTTGATACTGAGCATGAGGTGCCTCCTCAATGGATATACTTTCGCTTACGCAGTTTGCTTTTCGCTTTCTGCTATATGTGTTTCCGAATTGTATCACATTTCCGAAATTGTGGGCAAAAATATTGCTACGGTGGACTCCGTGTAGGCAGGATCTCCGAATCCCGACTGTTCCGCATATCTTTCCTTGAAGAAAAACGACACAATTCGCAACGAAAGGTGTGAAAACAGGTAATCGTAAGTACCATTGAACGTTGGCAACTAAAAACTGATAACCGATAACTCACAACACAATTGACACCTCTGCTTTTTGTTGGTATAATATCTTTAACATGTCCGATATTAAAAATACCACGGCGTTCGTAAGCAAGGAGCACGTTATGGCAAGAATCGAACCCTTTTTTGTTTCAAATGAACTCTTAGATCACCCTGAAAAACTCCGAGAACGCGCACAGCAGGACGGTTACCTCTTTTTTCGTGGCTTGATTGATGCCGATGCTATCTACGAAGTGCGTCAAGATTTCTTGGAGATCTGCCATCAACACGGCTGGGCGAAAGGTGGAGACGCACTGATGGAGGGTATCCGCACCGGGGGTCCCTACATGGAAGGCGATGATGGCTATTGGCCTGTCTTGGATACGTTCCAATGCTTGGAATCCTTCCACGCGTTCGCGCACCATCCCGCGATCTTGGATGTGTGCGACAAACTCTTCGGCGAGAAGACCCTCGTGCATCCGCGGAATATTGGAAGAATTATGTTCCCGGAGAACACAAAATACACAACGCCCGCACATCAAGATTTCATCCACATCCGAGGGACAGAGGAAACCTATACCGGATGGATACCACTTGGCCCCTGTCCAGAAGTGTTGGGCGGATTGTCAGTCCTCTCGGGTTCACATCAAGGGGGTATTTATCCCGTCAAACCCGCATTCGGCGCAGGTGGACTCGGTATTGATACGGCACCTTTGGAAGCGAAGGGTTTCTACTGGGTCGGCGGTGATTACGAGATTGGCGATGCCCTTTTCTTTCACAGCCATGCCGTCCACAAGGGGATGCCGAATCAGACCTCGGATCGGATACGCCTCTCGGTGGATTATCGCTATCAGGGAAACTCCAAGCCTGTCACTGACGGATCGCTTTTACCACACTTCAATCGGATGGCATGGGACGAAATTTACAAGGATTGGGCTTCCACGGAATATCAGTATTATTGGAATGCATTCGACTTGAACCGGGTGAGCGGTGATAAACGTCCTGTAGATCCTATTGCGTAGCAAGGTCGTAGGCACACTTCGTGGGTCCGCTGTTTACAAAGCATAATAGTTCCAAGGAAAACAAAATCAATTGATTAAATTGCGACAACGAAAACTGAATACTACGAATATTATAGTGGATCCTAAAAATAAATGGACACTTTCCGCCCCCGGTAGGTGCGGTTTCCTAACCGCACCGATTCCGAAGTGCCCACTTAATTGTGGGCTTTACTATATCTGTTTTGTAGGGGTGTTAATCGGATGGATAGGACTCGCTATTTTACCTGTCTCTGCCGAAAACTACACTGGAGATTTTTTGACAAATGGCGTTGGGGGCAGAGCCCTCGGATTGGGGGGTGCCTACGTGAGCATCGCCGATGATGTAACGGCTACCTACTGGAATCCCGCTGGCATCGCAGGGATCCGCGATAATTACCAATTCTGTCTCATGCACGCCGCACGACGTTCTGGATTGGGTGCGTTCAACTATATCAGCGGCACAACACAGGTCCTATCAAGACTCAAGCTCGGGCTGTCATGGCTTCGCGCCGGGGTAGACGACATTCCTATCTATCCACTCATTCCAGCGTTCGATCCCAATATCACGCCAGAGGCACGACAAAACCTGGCGAAAAACCGTCCCAGAGAATCCGATTTCATTCCAGCAGGTTACCTAAACGACAGTGAAAACGCCTATATTTTGACGCTTGCGACGCGTTGGGTCGTGAGTCAGTCGTGGTGGGATAATTTCGGAAGGGATTCACTGCCACCGGAGTTTATGTGTGGTGTGAACACAAAACTGATTACGCAGCGCTTGGATGGGGGTGAACTTGATGCCTATAACTATGGGAGTTGGGGATACGGCTTTGATGCTGGATTCCTCGTCCGTTTGCCCGATTTCAACGCGCTTTTCAATTTAGAGGACTTCGGCAGTCTCGCCTTTGGATTTAATCTTCAGGACATCTCAAAAACGACTTTAACGTGGAACACTGTGTCTGCCCCGAAAGAATCGATTCCGGCGAATTGGAATGTGGGAGTTGCCTATACGAACCATCACCTTTTCAACCGAGAGATGATCGTTTCCTATCAGTGGCAACAGCGTTACGGCGGACAATCGCATATCGGCATAGAATATCGTATCAGCGAACCGTTGGCACTCCGTGTCGGTTACCGGGACGACCGAATTACAAGTGGCATCGGCATCCAGGTCCGCCAATTTCGACTCGATTACGCCCTCCTCCTTGGTGATCTCATCAGCACACACTTCCTGAGTCTGTTATGGAATTTCTGATGTAAACAGGACTTACGCAAAATGATCAAATTTTACCTATTTTCACGGGATTCGGTGCGGTTAGAAACCGCACCTACCGGGAGAGTGCGTAAGTCATAGTAAAGTAGCGTTAAGGATAGCGTGAATTCGACTTAAGGATTTGGATGAATCTGATACCTGAAAACCGACACCCTCTAAATGTTCGGTCTCGATAAGTTCGGTTGATCGCGTAGCAGAATCAGGAGCGGTGCCAAGACCACTGGAATCATCACTAACCCATCAAGCACAATAGGCAGCCCGTATTGATCCCCCAAAACACCGACGAATTTGTTCAGTATGCCGCCGACACCCCACGCCGCACCCATCATAAAACTCGAAGCAATGTTTTCATGCCCGCGCAGGATCATCTGTGCTAAGATAATGTTAACCGTGATTGAACTTGAAAGCACGACGTTCCCTAAAAAGAGGAACACAAGGAAACTCGGTCCCTCAGAGTGTAGTGAGGCATAGAGAAGCGGTGGCGATCCGAGGAGTGAGACTAACAACAGCACATAGGTGTTCACGCGGGTGATAAGCCAACCACTCGACATGATACCCATAGAACCTGCGAAGATGAATACGGCAATCACAAGCGAACGCACCTGGTCGGAATAGTTTTGGTCATCGAGATAGATGGATAGGAAATTTTCCAATCCGACTGCTGTGACGGTTCGGAGTGCCGCAATAATAAATAGCACATTGAGCGGTAGAAGATGTGGACGGGCGACAGTCCAAAACGGTTCTTGCGGTCTCGGTTCCGCCTCTAATCTTCCACGCGGCGTGGCGGTCAGATCCAGCGACTTCTCGAATTTCAGCACTTTCGGCACCAACACCGCTAAAAGCACACCCGGTATCATTTCCCACACCAAGTATTCTAAGCCGAAACGGTATGGAATGAACATCAGCACCAATGGACCGAGTGCCCGTCCGATGTTCCCGCCTGTCAGGAAAATGGAAGTGCCCATCCCTCTCCCCTCTGAAGCGAGCGCGCCCGCATAAGTCGTCGCTTGCGGATGGAAAGAGGCGATGCCGAGTCCACCTACTGCTAATAACAGATAGACGACACGCGGCGAAGGGGCAACCCATAAAAGGCTCAAACCGATCGCAGTAAAACCGACACCAAAGGTCAGGAAATGCACCGACCGGACCCGATCCGATAGCCATCCGAAGAGTATCTGTCCGAGTGAACTGAAGACGCTGTAAATCGAGATGAAGTTGCCTGCTAAACTGTTCCGTGTTGCGACTGAAGTTGCTAACTTTGTCAGTAGGAGCGGTTGCAAATGCGACAAGAGGGTCGCATAGGAGTCGAGAACGGTATGGGATAACGTCAGAAAATAGAACTGTTTCCGAGAAGACGCTTTAGAAGGATTTTGAGGGTTTTCCATGAGGCGAAATGAATACCGCTTTTCTATGAAGATTTAGGTGATGTGTATTGTAGAATACATCCATCTAAAAAGCAAATCTTTTTTCTATGTAGTGGCTTTGTAAGCCCGAGATCGCCATTTCTTCTTGACAATTAAATCCCTCACATATATCATGATACGAATCCTTTAAACAGAAACATTTACAATACACACAGCGAGCGCGCCTTTGGATAAAAAGCAAATTCAACGGGTCACGAAAATCGGTTTACCGACGGTCTTAGCAGTCGTTATAACATACTTCCTTTTAAAAGAGATCGACATTCAAGAGATACCCAAAACCCTGAGCCGATTGTCAATCAAGGTGCTCTGCATCGGGTTCGGATGCTATTGCGTGTTAGTCTTAGCGAAAGCCCTCCGCTTCCGGGCACTGCTCAATCTTGAGAGTGGTATCCATCAGGTCTTCCCAATTTTGGCGATGCACACCTTTTGGGGCAATATTCTCCCGATGCGGACAGGCGATGTGTCTTATGTCTATCTGATGCAACGCCGTCAGAAGGTGGAGGCAACGCAGGGAGTCGCTTCGCTGCTGGTAGCAAGCCTGATCGATTTAGTACTGTTGATGTGCCTGGTGGTCGCTACGGCGTGGCTTCTGCGGGCTGCGCTGCGAGACACGTTTTCTGGCACGGTTCTCTATCTCATACCGCTCCTGATGGGAGGTGGCTTGGTCGCTGTAGTGGTTTTTGTCTACGCTGCACCGCATGCCTGTATGAGATTCGCAGAACGGTGTGCGAAGCCTCTATTGGCACTTGAAAAGCGATCGGTTTCGTGGACAGTCGATAAAGTTTTGGCAGTGCTTCGGGAACTCACGAGGTTCCGATCCCATCGGCGGTTCTTAGAGGTTTGGCTATATTCCGTTCTGTGTCTCGCAATCCGTTTCGGATTCCAATGCTACCTCGTGGTCGAGATGGGCGTTGACATTCCGATGACCGAGGTGCTATTCGCGCTTGCATTTACCAATGTTTTCAATCTGTTACCCGTTCAAACCGTCGGTAATTTCGGGACAACGGAATTCCCTTTCGTCTGGTTGCTAAACCACTTCGGCACCTCTATAGAGGTTGCTACTGTTACTGGATTCAGTTTGCATATTCTAATCCTACTTTACTGTTTACCTTTAGGCGCGTCCGGGTTCTTGATGAAACCGAAGGAGCAAGAATAATATGAGAATTATCGATCCACATGTTCACGTTTGGAAAAACGATCCCCAATTCCCATGGGCACCAGAGACGACAAGTCCACCTGAAGAAGATGCAACGGCAGAGATGCTCTTGGAATTGATGGCGGCGAACGGTGTAGAGAAAACCGTTCTCGTTCAAGTCATCCATTACCGCTGGGATAACAGTTATGCCGCAGACGCAATGAAAAGGTATCCCGATAAATTCATGGGTGTCTGTCGAATCAACCCCGAAGATCCGGATGCCCCCGATCACCTCAGCCGTTGGACGGAGGCGGACGGCTTCCACGGGGTGCGACTCAGTCCTTCTGTCGGTGAAGCAGGCGACTGGTTTGCGGGCCCGTTGATGCCACCGATCTTCCGGCGTGCGGAAACCCTCGGTGTCCCGATGCTGATTCTCACAGGAGCGGAGAGATTGGCAGATCTCGTGCCACTCTTGGAACAGCACCCGGACCTTGATGTCGTCATAGACCACATGGCAGACTGCTCGCCGGACGCCCCTGACAAACTTGAATTGCTGCTGAACCTCGCACGGTTTCCTCGCGTCTACGTCAAAATTAGCCACACATGGTCGATATCGGAGACGGGATACCCGTGGGCGGACACCTTTGAACAGGTTAAGAAGGTATATCAGGCATTCGGAGGTTCACGACTGATGTGGGGAACAGATTGGCCCGTCTGTCTCAGTCGCGCCAGTTATTCAGAAACCCTGTCAGTCGTGCGTGATGAGATGGATTTCTTCACACCCGAAGACCGGGAGTGGGTGTTAGGAAAAACCGCACTCCGCCTCTGGCAATTCTGAAAATTTTTTCTCTTGACAAATTTTCGCGCGTATGGTATTATAAGAGAATTAAGTTAAGTGTAATAACGTATCCCCGTTCCCAACCCTCTGCAAAAAACAGCACCGTGGCAAGGCACCACGCTTTACAAACCCTTATACGCTTTTAAGGGTCAGGTTTCAACCTCACCCTATCCACACGGGAGGAAAAACGATGCCGTTCTGTCCACAATGCAATGCTGAATATAAGTTAGAAGTATCGATGTGTTCGGATTGTCACGTAGTGCTTGTGCCGCAACCCATACAAACCGAGGTTACGGAATATGGGGACTGGGACACGCTTGAATCTGTCCCGAATGAATTAGCGGGAAATATCCTCCAAGGTGTCTTGGAAGAGGACGGTATCCCTGCTCGCCTCCGCTGCCATGAAGCCCCTAATTATGGTGGCGTGAAAGGCAATATCTGGCAATCCGAATGGGGCGATCTGCTTGTGCCGGCGAATTTACTGCCACAAGCACGAGCGTGCCTTAAAACCTATTTCGATTCATTACAAGACCGTTAAAATCCGCAGGCAGGTTGTCATGAAAGCCGATCAACTCTACCTCTTTAAAGAAGCGAAATCCCACAAATCTCACAGTCGCATGGCGAATAAGGTGCATGTAAGAGGACATCGTCGGCGTAACGGGAGTTACGTCAGGGAGCATTGGCGGAGCCGACCCAACCGAAGGTTTGGTACTTTCAAACGGATTAATTCAACAGAGGAGCAGCTTTCCTTCGTTGTCAACAGTGATACCTCAGATTGACACACCTAACAAGCCTCTCTTCCTGATAACTGATAACTGATACAGGACTTACGCAGCTCCCTTGCTGGCGAGGTTTCCGAACCTCGCCAATAGCGCAATATGTAGCACTTTATCGGAAAATTGCGTCCGTCCTATGATAGCCACAACAAGGCACTTCTCAAAAAAATGCTATGATCTACTTTTTGCGACGCTTGCATGTATCCCATTGGACGTTCCGGTGCCTGCAAGCGCACACGATTTTACTGTTTCTCATCGTGACGCCCCCCCTCTTCAGCGAGGTCTACCGTATCAAAAAAGGCGACACCCTTCTGATCGCGGTCGTCGGACAGCCTGAGTATACACACTCCGCACAGGTCCGCGAAGACGGCAGAATTAGTTACTTCGGTGGCGATCTTGACGTTGCTGGACAGACAGTCGAGACGGTCAACCAACAGATCCGCGAGTTCCTCATCTCAGAGGGACTTATCAGGAATCCCGTCGTCATGGTCTCACCGGTGCTACAAGAGAACGGCGTTTTCGTTGGCGGGGCAGTCAAACTTCCGGGACGCTACCCCATTTCCCCAGAAACCGACATCGGTTTATACCGTGCCATCACACTCGCGGGCGGTCTGGCAGAGAATGCCGATCACCAAGTCGTCCAATTAATCCGGACCGACATACCAGAGCAGGTCGACATCTACGACCTCTCACCGACCCACCCTTACCGCGATATCCGCGTCAGCGTCAACGATCTCGTGTTCGTGATGCCCCTCAGTGTCGTTGAAGTCCAAGGACAGGTCCAGACCCCCGGCAAACTTTTTATTCGAGGACAAATTGGCTTTAAGGAGGCACTCGCTCGCGCGGGCGGTCCCACCCAAGAGGCAGACCTAACCGCCATTGTCCGAGTCGAAAAGAACGGGAGTCTGTCCGAGTTCAACCTCGCCGAGCAGTTCTGGAGATCCACCCCGAACGATGCGCCGCTTCCGTCTTTGTCAGACGGTGACGTATTGTTTGTGCCGAACGTCTTCAAAGTCGATCCTATCTATGTGATCGGCTATGTTCGTGAACCCGGTGCCCAACGGGTTCGCGGACCGTTGACAATCGCGCGAGCCATCGCGCTCAGTGGTGGGTTTGATGCATCAGCGAACCGTGAGGAAATTCGCATTCACCGCCGCGATGGAACGAGTCAGGAAGTGCCATTTACATTTGATGTCGTTGAGGGTGAGGCACAACCGATTTTGCTCTATCCAGGCGACGTTTTAGAGGTAAAGAAGAAATTTGAGATTAATTGGAACCTCGTCAGTACCATCGTTTATATCCTTGCGACCGGTGTGAGCCTTGTCGTGAACTTAACGAATTAAAATGTCCCAAGCGTATACTCAAGTTGTCACCCAGTTAAGAATAGCCAAAAGGAAAACAGGAACATGTGTGCAAATCCCTTTGAACTTGAAGCGTTAACACAAGCCTCCAAGAAACAGAGCGACAATTGGGAAATAAACCCGCTCTTCAGCGAATACTTTGAACAACCTGTCCGTTTTATTACGTATACAGGCATAAAAGATCTATCGAAAATTAAAACGAAGCCTTATCTACTCAGGGGTGTTGATGCCGACCGTGAAAGGATTCAGATAGGCAAACTTCATATCTTATTTGCATTTCCGAAAGAGAAAATGCCGGATGTGAAACCCTACGTGAAAATCAGGACATCCGTGAAAGCCCAGAAACTTCAACCGATTGAGGACCCAAACGAACGGTTCCATGTTAATGACGAAGTTCTTCAGCAGGCGCAGCAAGACAAATCTAACGTCAACCTTGTCACACGGACAGGGCATGTTTTGAATGGATGTATCCAACATTTTGACAAATATATTCTCTATATGCAGCTTGGCGAGCAGGTCGTAGTTGTGTATCGGCACGGCTTGTTTGAGTTCACAATCCCAGAGCAAGCAGATTAACGCGCTGCGAACGCCTCGTAGGGTCGGTGCGGTTTCTGAACCGCTTGAACCCCAGGTCTGGTCGGTGCGGTTTCCCAACCGCACCTTATACATCAATATTGGAAAAAATTGATACGTTTTGGTTTGGCGTTGACGGGTATTGACAATAATCAACACATGTCGGTTTCGACATTTTTATTTACCGCCTCACAGACCCTCCTACTGGATCACAGAGGGTGTATCAATGAATTTTCTAATGTTGCGTAAGTCCTAAACATCATCATTTTAATGCGATATAATCTTTTAGAAGTGGTATTAGATGGGTGATACTCAAATGAAATTGTGGCAAAAATCAAAAGCAAATATACGCCCCTGTTTCCTCTATGGACTCGTATCCGTTGTGTTGAAACTCATCATAGAAGGCAATAGCGAATTTACACCCATTTCTTGGGGCATTTCTTTCGTTATACATTCCACTGTTATCTATGGACTCACTGTCGGGATGAACGTGGCTTTTGCAATTGTCGGTGAAATCAAGCAATGGCTAACGAGAAATCTTATGGGTGAATAACTGATCACACAAAGGAGAAGGTATGACACAAGCACAGATGAAATCCGTTGCAGAAATGTCGTGGTGGTATTATACATCAAAAAAAAACTCGCCGCGGCTCACAATCTCACCGAAAAACAGATAGATGAACTTCGCAGATCCCCTGGGTATAAAAAGTGCGTGTTCAATCTAATGCTTGGACAGCGACACACTTTAGAAGAATTCGACAAATGGGTCAAAGATCTCAGTCCGGGAATGGGAATGCCTAAGCGGTTTGGTAGACGAATGGGGCTTGAACCCGAAGAAGTTGAGTACCTCGTTGCGCGTGTGCGTCAGGCTCACAATGAGATAGTTTCCGGCAAAGCCAAAGCCCCGAAGCCCATCCCAGACCCTTTAAAGCGAATTGAAAACCATAAGCATGGACTCTATAGGGAACAGGGACGGAAGTGTAACGGATGCAAGGAAATCTTCAGTTTCTCTGACATGACAATTGATCATATCATACCGCGCTCCAGAGGCGGAACAGACGCTCTTGAGAATCTGCAGTTGTTGTGTCAGTCGTGCAATTCGTCAAAAGGTGCTCACACACAAGAGGAATGGGTAAGAGGCAAACTCTGATAAACCTGATTTACTACGCCAGTTTCGATTGGCGCGCTGAAAATCCATCAATTGAAACGACTACCATAAACAACCTAATGAAAGGAGTAATGCAAAGTGAATATCCCCAAAGAATACGCTGTTTGCGATCCTGATTATCGGGGTGGCGGCGGTCTTGCTGAAGATGTTGGACTTTTGCGTGATTTCGTGAGAACGATAAAATCACTTGAAGCCGAACATCACATTTGCCTAACTTCACTTGATTCCGAAGCAAAAGTGAAGTTTGAACAACTCTGTAAACCACTACTTGATTATCTCTATATGGAATAATCAAATAATCTTAGGACTTATGCAGTTCGCCTTAAAGCCCCCTGATAAGGGAATTTAGGGGGTTTAAAGAATGAAAATTACCACTTTTATGGATCGGGCATTCCCCTCCATGCGAAAGCATGGAGTCCCTGCCCGAAGAAATTGATGGAACATCCAAATTGGACAAAAACTGATTCGCGAAAATCCAAGCAAATTTGGGCGGAATACCAAGAGCAACACGATATCTCCGATCGAATTGGACAAACAGCCGGCATCGATCCAAAAAGCGGCAAGATTTGGTTCGGCGACTCCATCTCAGAAATCGTAGAACATCGACGTGCTGAAGGTATGACCTCTCCGCTTTTCTTTGAACTCGTCGGCTTTAAAGCCTATTTTCGGAAGGGTGGGCATCGCTATTGTATTGGAACGGGTTCTATGAGACAAATGTTTAAAAATCATGCTCAACATCAAACCCACGCATAAACCCATCAAGACATACTATACCGAACTCCAGGAATATACCCATATCGGTGTAGAACACGAAGGTGCCGTCCGAACCGCATTCCAAAACCTACTCCAATATTACTGCCGACAGGCATCCTTAACCCTCGTTTGCGAAAAGCCTCACTATATTGCCGAAGGTAGACGGATCCGACCGGATGGCGAAGTCGTCGATACCTTCAAGTTACCCTACGGCTACTGGGAAGCAAAGGACACACAGGACGATCTCTACGTTGAAGCGAGCAAGAAATTTGCAGCAGGCTACCCGTCAAAAAACATCGTTATCCAGTCACCGACGCACGCGCTCCTCTATCAGCACGGGACATTACAACTGGATTTAGACATCACCGAGCCGAGAAACCTCGTCCGTGTGCTTCAAGGTTTTTTCGCATATCAGGAAGATAACATCGCGGCATGGCAGACCGCCGTCACTGAATTCAGAGACACAGTGCCAGCACTCGGCGCAGAGCTGGGGGTGCTCATCGAAACGGAACGCCAAAACAATACGCGATTTCAAGAGGCGTTCACCCGTTTCTACGAACAGTGCCGAGTCTCCATTAATCCGAACCTCTCCATCGCAGCAGTAGAGGAGATGCTCATCCAGCACCTATTGACCGAACGCATCTTCCGCACCGTCTTTAATAACCGTGACTTCACACGCCGCAATATCATCGCACGCGAGATTGAGAACGTCATCGACGCGCTCACCTCACAGACGTTCGATAGGAATCAATTTCTCCAAAGTTTAGACCCGTTCTACGTTGCCATCGAACAGACCGCCAACACGATCACGGATTTCTCACAGAAACAGGGATTCCTCAACACTGTTTATGAGCAGTTTTTTCAAGGCTTCTCCGTCAAGGTTGCGGACACGCACGGCATCGTCTACACCCCACAGCCGATCGTTGACTTCATGGTGAAAAGCGTTGAACATATCTTGCAGACCGAGTTCAAACGCTCCCTTTCGGACAGCGGTGTGAACATCATCGACCCGTTCGTCGGCACCGGTAACTTCATCGTCCGTATCATGCAAGCACTCGATCCCATCTCGTTAGAGCGAAAATATACCGCCGACCCGCCGGAACTCCAATGTAACGAGGTGATGCTCCTACCCTACTACATCGCCAGTCTCAACATTGAGCATCAGTTCTATACAGCAACGAACCGATACATCCCCTACGAAGGTCTCTGCCTCGTAGATACCTTTGAGTTGGCAGAGGATCGGGAGCAGCTGGAGCTGTTCACGCCCGATAACACCGCACGCGCCGAGAAACAAAAAGAGACCCCGATGTTCGTGGTTATCGGCAATCCCCCCTATAATGTCGGTCAGCTCAATGAGAACGACAACAACAAGAACCGAGAGCATACGACGATGGATACGTCGATTAAGAATACTTATGCAAGAGATTCCAAATCGACACTCAGGCGTCAACTTTACGATCCATACATAAAGGCGATTCGATGGGCGTTGGATCGGATTGACGAGGAAGGTGTTGTCGCCTTTGTAACGAACAACAGTTTTATTGAAGGTTTAGCGTTTGACGGCATGCGGAAACACCTCGCCACTGATTGCGATGCGATCTATATTTTGGATTTAGGTGGAAATGCGAGAAAGGGATTAAAGGTTGCCGATGCGAATGTATTTGGGATTCGGGTCGGTGTAAGTATCAATTTGTTTGTGAAGAAAAAGCAGAATTCATCAGAATCAGCAAGCATTTTCTACCATCGCACGGATGACCTGTGGAACAGAGAACAGAAGTTCAATTTTCTCAATGAATGTGAACACGTCGGTGGTATTACGTGGCAGCCGATTCAACCCGATACGCGACATACATGGCTCACCGAGGGGATCCATGCCGAGTTTGATGCCTTTATTCCGATGGGAACCAAAGCAGCAAGAGGACAAAGAGGCACAACAGTAAACGTAATTTTTCAGGCCTACGCCACCGGTATCAGCACGGGACGTGATGCTTGGGTTTACAATTTCAACCAAAATACTCTCAGAGAGAACACGAACAGGATAATTGAAAATTACAACGCGGAAGTTGACCGATGGGCACGACGGGCAGATCGTGATGCTGACCTTGATAATTTTGTAGCGTCTAACGACACGGAAATCAAGTGGAGCCGAGACCTAAAAGCAAAGTTACGGAGAGGAAGAACGGTGGAATATGCAGAACACAAGGTAAGGGCATCCCTTTATCGTCCATTTACGAAATCAAATCTCTATTTCGATCAAACGATAGATGATGTGGTATCGGTATTCCCGACTATCTTCCCTACACCAGAAACAGAAAATCGAGTAATTTGTGTCGCTGGTTCTGGTAATAGAAAAGGTTTCGGTTGTCTTGCTACAAACGTAATTTCTACCTATGATTTAGCATTTGAAAAAACACGATGCTTCCCTTTCTACACCTACGACGAGGACGGCACGAACCGCCGCGAAAACATCACTGACTGGGCATTGGAACATTTCCGAACCCACTACAAAGACGACACCCTCACCAAATGGGACATCTTCCACTACACCTACGGACTCCTCCATCACCCGGACTATCGCGAGAAATACGAGGCGAACCTCAAACGCGATCTGCCGCATATCCCGTTTGCGAAAGACTTCTGGGGATTTGCGAAGGCTGGTGCACGACTTTCAGAAATCCACGTCAATTACGAATCCCAACCCGAATACGAATTGAAGTTCATCCAGAACCCAGACGCACCCCTCGATTGGCGTGTGGAGAAGATGAAATTCTCCAAAGACAAAACCTCGCTTGTCTACAACGATTTCCTGACGCTTGGGAACATTCCGCCAAAGGCGTTTGATTACCGACTCGGCACCCGCTCCGCGCTGGAGTGGATCGTGGATCAGTATCGCGTGAAAACAGACAAACGAAGCAGTATCGCCAACGACCCAAACCGTGTTGACGATCCGCAGTATATCGTCAAGTTAATCGGTCAGGTCATCACCGTCAGTTTAGAAACGGTGGGCATTGTTGAAGGGTTGCCCTCGTTGGATGTGAAGATTCCCACTCAAGGTTGATTTTCGCGCGGCGATATGATATACTAAATTCAAGGAGGACATTATGAGACGTTTCGGAACACAGGGTCCTGTAAATCCTGAAGAACATTATATTGTGGCGCGCGCTGCAGAAACGGCGGATTTCATCAATCGTGTCAGAGAGGGCAGGTATATTGTTTTGTTCGCGCCGCGCCAAACCGGCAAGACAACCTTTTTTCACTCGGTCCTTGAGGCACTCGTTGCACAGGATTCAATCTATTTTCCGATTCAACTGAATTTTGAGGCTTATGCGGATTACGACCGTGCCAGTTTTTACGCTTCTCTCCATAACGAGATTTGCGAAGAAATTCGGCGAGTTTTTCAGAAACGCGGACAGGCTCCCTCTGAAACATTGACACAATTCTTGGTGAACACGCAGATAACCGATCATTTTTCGATGAGAAATTTCTTTCAGGAATTTGATAAGCATCTCGCTATACATTATAATAATTCGCAGCGGGTTATCCTTTTTATGGATGCCTTTCACGGGATCCCCCTGGCACTTGAGAACAGTTTTTTGGCTTCGCTCCGGTCCATCTATCTTACGCATAAACCACACTGCCCTCACAGCGTCTGTTTTGTGAGTGTCAGAAGTATCATCCAACGCGACATGATCAACACTGTATCTCCGTTCAATATCCAGGATGCGTTCCATTTGCCCAACTTCACACTTGAGCAGGTGCGTGAACTCCTCACACAGTACACAGAGACAGTGGGGCAGGACTTTGAACCAGAGATTGTCGAAGCACTTCACAAACAGACGGCTGGTCACCCCTTCCTCGTCAATCGGCTCACAGAGATTCTTACCGAAGAGATGAAAATTTTGAAAACTGAACCGATTACAATGGAATATTTTTCAGAGGCATACACGCGGATACTTCAAGAACATAACGCCAACTTCGATCATCTGCTTACCTATATCTGCCGATCCTCTCAATTTGAAGGCATTCTAACGAGAATCATGTCTCGTTCTGGTAGGGGCGTGCTCTTCGATTGGTCCGATGAACGCATTGATGAACTTGCCACAAACGGTATAATCTCTGAAGGTAATTACGGAACTTGCCAAATTGCCAATCCGATTTATTTCAATTACATCAAACGGGTGTTCAGCACATAATTTAAAGCACTTGGGCAGGAGTCCTCTCTTGAAAACACCAGCAGGAACTTTGTTAAAAATCAGTAGAGAACACTTATCAATTTACAGTGTAGTGTGCGGAGAAATTTTATGAAATACACGCTTCTCATAGCTCTCATCTTCGTGTGCATACCAGTAGCCGCGAATAATACGGATATCCACGAAAATGCTGGCACTCGCGCCATGACCTTCCTCAAAATCGGTGTCGGCGCAGAGGCGATGAGCATGGGGGAATCCCAAGTCGCAGCGGCCGATGACCTTTACGCCTCGTATTGGAACCCCGCAGGTCTCGCAAGACTCCGACAGCCGCAACTCGCACTGATGCATAACAGATGGTTCGCCGATATTAACCACGAATTCGTCGGGTTCGCACTTCCGCTTAAAGGGGCAGGCACGTTTGGTGCCAGCGCGAGTTTCTTGTCTTTCGGGGAATTGCAGGGCCGGGATCGGGATGGGAATGAAACCACGATTTTCCGTCCTTATGATCTGGCACTGATTCTCTCGTATGCTCGCGGTTTCGGCAGTTCACTCGCTTTTGGGGCGAATGCGAAATTCCTGCGTGAGCAGATCGCTGACGAAAGCGGAACGGGTATCGCTTTCGATCTCGGTGGACTCTATAATTTTCCTGAGATACCGCTCGCATTGGGATTCAACGCACAGCACGTCGGTCCCCGCGTGAAGTTCATAGAGGAGGCGTTCGGGTTACCCTTTACCTTCAGGGTAGGCGTGGCTTACAGGCTCTGGAGTGACGCACTCCTCCTCACGACAGACATCATTCGTCCTTCCGACAACGATATTGCCATCGGGGTCGGTGCAGGGTACACGATCGGTAATGTTTTACACCTCCGCACCGGCTATAAATACAAGATTGGCGGTAACGATTTGGGCGCGATTTCTGGACTCAGAGGTGGTTTTGGGTTGACGTTCCTCCGCTTCCAAATCGACTATGCGCTCATCCCGTTCGGCGTTCTTGGATTAACCCACCGTGTCTCCTTAGTCGCCAATTTTTAGCAGACCTCTCCTATCCTTCGCTGGCGAGGTGTTTTTGCTGGGGGGTTTCCCTCCTAACCTCGCCTTCCTGACGGCTGACTACTGTTCGGACGCAGCCGCAATAAACGCCTCAAAGAGTTTACGTCGGTGTTCCCGAAAATCGGCGGTTTCAAGCATCCGCTCCGGATGGTATTGTACACCCAGCACAAACCGCTGTGATCTGTTTTCCATCGCCTCAATAATCCCTTCCGTTGTCCGCGCTGTTACCTCAAACCCGTCGCCTTTCTCTCTTACTGCTTGATGATGGGCGGAATTGACCTCGTCTGTGCGTTTACCCGTGATTTGGTTGAGACGACTGCCCGCGACAATCTCAATTGTGTGCCGAGAATCCACATCGTCCACCTGTGATTGACAGGATGCCTCTTGTGGGAATTCCGAGGGTATATCTTGGTATAGACTCCCCCCCATTGCGACACCCATCACCTGAATACCGCGACAGATACCAAAAACGGGAAGGTCAGCAGCGATTGCCTCTTGACAGATCGGTATTTCCAGCGCATCGCGATCTTCGTCGATATTATATAGGGTTGGGTGCCACTCGGCATCAAAGTTGTCTGGATGAATATCGCCACCCCCTGTTAGCAAGAGTCCGTCTATGGTGTCGAGTTTAAAATCCGATATGCCTGGGTAGAGTGTGAGAGGTATACCTCCGAACTCTTTAACGGCTTTAATATAATTATTAGAAGGGTCGTCCCCAATATTTTCGCCGAATGTAATTCCGATAATAGGACGCATATAAAAAGTCTCCTTTTAAGTAGTTTTTCTTTACATAAATTATACCCCATTTTAGAGCCAAATAACAAACCAACCTCACTCCTGTAGGCGGGAACTTCGATTCCCGACTGCTGACAACTATAAACTTGCATTATCTGAAAACGCGTGGTATAATTTCATAAAAGCACATAAAAGAATATGATACACGAAATTAACAAAAACGAATTATCCATTACAAAAGACAGCGCACCGATACTCACTTACTGTTACGGCGACCCTGAAACTCCTCCGTATTTTCATCCGCTCTATGCACCGGATGGACGGATAGTCACCGAAGGGGAACACACGCCAAGACACTATCCACCAGGGATCTGTTTCACATTGGGGACTGTCAACGGCGAGCAGCTCGACCCGAACACACTGACCCGTGAAAGAGAACCCTCGAACGGAGGCGGCTCGGAAGATTTCACAATCGTCACGACATGGAAGGCGTCGGAACCGCTGCTCGTAGAAACGTGCGCCACGGATGTCCATCCACCTCAACCTGAAGTTCAAGTGCTGGACATCGCCATTGCGTTATACGCGCCTACGACTTCGCTTGAATTTGCGGGTAACATCGGACTTGGATGTCGGACGGTTGAGATGGAGTACCGTAAAGCCGCTGATGCAAACGGACGCCTCGGCGAATCGGAAGTGAATGGGAATCGGTCGGTATGGGGAACGCTTTCCGGCATCACGGCTGCTGAACAGAGTTCTGTAGGTGTCGCTATCTTTCCGCATCCGACAAACGGTGAAACAACGTTTCTCGCGGAGGACGCGTCGTTCGGGTACCTCTTTGCACAAGCAGTTCCGTTCAAAGTGAACGTCGGATTGACGCGCACGCTAAAATACCGTGTTCTCGCCTATATAGGCGATCTCTTTACAGTCGATGTCTGGAAATACCATCAAGATTATATTGGGTAAGAAGGGTCCATAGTTAGAAGCATGAAAAATGATACGCTTTTTCCACTCTACAATAAAAACGAAATCGCAGATGCACCGCATCCACCGCCACAGGTCCCGCGAGACACAAGTACTTCTCGTGCCATCCCGACATACGCCCGTCGCGTTTACATCGAAACCTATGGGTGCCAGATGAACGTCAGCGACAGCGAACTGATGGCAGGCATCTTAGCGCGAAGTGGACACCAGACGGTTCCACACCTTGACGCTGCGGATGTCGTCCTCATCAACACCTGCGCGATACGGGAAAACGCCGAGACGAAAGTTATTAATCGGCTGAAGCATCTGAACCATCGGAAACGTCGCGACCCAGAACTCATTATTGGGGTCTGTGGGTGTATGGCGCAACACCTCCGGGACCGCCTCTTGGAGGCTGCCCCTTATGTCGATCTTGTCATGGGACCGGATGCGTATCGGAATCTGCCGACGGCTTTGGATTCTCTGGCACGTGATGTTGAATCGCATGTCTCTTTGACGGATCGCGATCCCTTTGTTGGGTTACGATTGGACAAAAACGAGGATTACGCCGACATCACACCCATCCGAAAAGAGGGGATTCGGGCATGGCTCACGATTCAGCGGGGCTGCGATAAGATGTGCACCTTCTGTATCGTTCCCTTCGTTCGCGGTAGAGAACGCAGCCTCCCTCTCAAACGCCTCGTTGAAGATGTCGAAAAGCTCGTTGATCAGGGGTTCAAAGAGGTCGTCCTTCTTGGGCAGACCGTCAACTCCTATCGAGATAATGGTGCCGATTTTGGGGAGCTCCTCTACACCGTCGGCGAAGTGAACGGATTGGAACGCGTGCGATTTACCTCGCCACATCCGGCAGACGCAACAGACAGCATGATTGATGCTATGGCGAAGTCACCAGCCGTCTGTAAGCATCTGCACCTCCCTCTACAGTCGGGTTCAACCGAAGTCCTTGCGCGGATGCGCCGCACCTATACAGCGGAGGAATACCGGACACTCGTCTCAAAACTCCGTGAACGCGTCCCTGATATTGCCCTCACAACCGATATTATTGTCGGTTTTTGTGGTGAAACCGATGAAGAATTCATGGAAACGTATCAGATGATGGCAGATATCCGATACGATTCAGCGTTCATGTTCAAGTATTCCGAACGTGAGGGGACACTCGCACACAAAGCCTTACCCGATGATGTCCCTGAAACAGTAAAGGGAGAACGCCTCAAACGGATCATTGAACTCCAAGAAAACATATCTGCGGACCTCAACACTGCTGTCGTCGGGGACACCGTTGCAGTGCTCGTAGAAGGCGAATCCCGGCGCGACGCGGATAGATACCACGGAAAAACCGACGGTTTCAAGACGACTGTATTTCCCAAAGCGGACAGCCACATCGGAGACATCGTCAACGTTCACGTTCACAGCACAACAGCACACACCTTAATTGGGAAGATACACGATGGATAAAGTTAGAATCAAAAACAAGCTCGAAATTGAGAAGATGAAACGGAGCGGTAAGGCAGCAGCGACGGTGCTAAAGCGCATCGGAGAGGCAATCGCCCCGGGTGTATCGACTGCCGACTTGGAACGCATCTCGCGGGATACAATTGCCGAAGTCAACGCCACATCTTCCTTCTTAGGCTACCAGCTCCCCGAGCACGCGCCTTATCCCGCCACGATATGTACCTCCCTTAACGACATCGTCATTCACGGGATTCCAGATGAAAAGGAAGTGCTGCAGGAAGGCGACATTCTCGGGATTGATACAGCCGTCAACATCGAAGGATACCACGGCGATAACGCATACACCTTCCCTGTTGGAGACATCTCACCGCCAGCCGCACAGTTGCTTAACGTGACACGTAGTTCTCTCTACGACGCGATTGCTGAAGCGAAACCCGGAAACCGTATCGGCGACATATCTTCTAAACTACAAGGCGGGGCAGAGTCCGCGGGATTCTCTGTCCTCCAGAATTTTGCCGGACACGGTATCGGGCGAAATCTCCATGAAGCCCCAGAGATCCCGTGTATGGGGGTCGCTGGTCGCGGTTTACGTCTGAGACCGGGGATGGTCCTCGCCATTGAAACGATGGTGAACGTTGGACTGCCCGATGTCCAGATACTGGAAGACGGTTGGAGCGTCTCAACGCTTGATGGCACGTTATCTGCGCTTTTTGAACATACGGTGGCGATCCTCTCAGACGGACCCGAAATTCTAACAGGGAGTGAACTGTGGGACGATTAAGTACTAAAATTGTAGGCATTATCACTGCGATCCTCATCTTTATCTCGCTCTATCTCGTCTTCGGATACGCCCGCATTGAAGGCACAATGCTCGAAGTTCAAAAAATCTTCTATTATCACGTCTCTGCCGCACTCACCGTTTTTGTCGCTTTCGGTGTTAACTGCGTATTCAGTATCAAATACCTCATCCAACGAAAATCCACCGACGATCTTCTTGCAGTCGCCGCGGCGGAATTGGGGATTGTTTTTTGCACGATTGCGTTGCTGTCGGGTCCGATCTGGGCGCGATACGCCTGGAATACATGGTGGAATTGGGAAGCACGTCTCACGAGTACACTCGTCCTTTGGCTTATGTACGTGGGTTATTTTATTCTCCGCTCCGCGCTGGAAGGCGACAAACGCAGGCTTTATTCCGCCGTCCTCGGTATTATCGCCTACCTTGACGTCCCCATCGTCTATTATGCCGTAGACATCTGGCACGGAGGGTTGCATCCCGACCGTGGTACCAAATGGAATCTCGAAGCAACGATGCGGCAGACATGGATGGTGGCACTGCTTGCCTTCACTATGCTGTTTGTTCTCTTGCTCATCGTGCGGTATCGGATGAAGAAGGCGGAAGCGCGTTACGAAATCGTTCGGCAGAAATACTTAGGGGAGGCATCTCAATGAAAATAGCGGTTCTTGTGAGTTTTTTGGTGGTTTTAGGTGTATTCATCTTTGCGACCCAAGTCCCTGTCACCTTGACAGCAGACGAAGTCGCGAAGGCTATTGAAGAAGCAAGTTCGGAATCCGAAGGTCCTGTAGATGAAGATATCTTAGCACAAGCCATGCAACTGTCCGTTGTGAAACTCGAAAAGGCACAAAGCACACGCCTGAAGTATCTTGCCGCCGCCTATTTGGTTATCTGGTTAGTCTTTGTTCTATATATCCTAAACTTGGATCGGAAACAGCAGGAACTCGACAAACGCCTCGCACAATTGGAACACGACTCCGATGAAGACCTTCCTTTTTAAATCACAACAAACAATTAAGAAGCCACTGACAGAAGTCTTCGATTTTTTCTCTGACGCACATAACCTCGCTGTGATTACGCCGCCGTGGCTCCGTTTTGAAGTCCTAACCCCCGCGCCGATTGAAATGGTCGTCGGAACGCGTATCGACTATCGGCTGAAATTACGAGGCATTCCGATTCGTTGGCAGAGCGAGATTACCGAGTGGAACCCTCCATACACCTTCGCGGATGCGCAACGTCGGGGTCCGTATCGGCTCTGGCAGCATACACATACCTTTGATGAAACGGAGGACGGTGTTGTTGTAGGGGATACGGTCAAATATGCGGTCTGGGGAGATGGACTCGTTAATAAATTTTTCGTGCGTCCGGATATAGAAAAAATCTTTGCTTACCGCACCGAGCAGTTAGATGAAATGTTCCATCGGACTTAGTCTTCAGCGGAAAAACAGCAACCCCTCATAGAAACGGATGCGTGCGTAGTAGTGCATCACGCGTTCTACATGTCCCAGCGTCTGGTTGGCACCTTCAAAATAGCCGTGGGGCGGTTTGCCACCTTCCCAAACCCCGTCATGCATGGCGGTGTGTTGTTTCGTCAGCTGACTGAGTGTAACACTCACGGGTTCCCAGAGAAGAGGATCTCCCGTCTCATGGTAGCGGACGAGTGCTTGGGCATCGCGGACCCGTCCGAGCCCTCCGTTATAACTCGCTAATACCAACCGATGCTGATGTTCGTGCGGGCTTTCTCGGAAAGCGTTGTATAACGTCCGTAGGTGGCGCGTTGCCCCGGCAATGTTCTCATTCGCATCAAACGGGTCTTGGACACCAAGTTCCTTCGCCGTGGTCGGCATCAATTGCGTCAACCCCAGTGCACCCGCCGTGCTTTTTGCCTTTTCGTTAAACCCAGATTCCTGCACAATCAAGGCGCACACCAATCGAGCGTCCAACGCTTCTTGCGCCGCGTGTTCCTGAATTACACCCCTATACTTGAGAATTTTCGGGGTCAGCACAAGCAATCGCAGGTCCAACGGAACGCTAATGACCAAACCGAGGACGAGGATTAAAGCGAGTGTTGCAAAAATAAGAATGAATGTCCGTTTACGCAGCATTTCTATTTACCAAAGATATCCCATCTGAATCGCGAGTCGGTGTGCTTGACTGGTCGCCCCTTTACGATGTTCGGCATTCTGCGTGTAGTGCCATACGTATAAGAACGAGGCATTCCAGCCATTCAGGGGACGGTAGGAGAACCGCCCACCGATTTCCGTTGTCCGTGCAACAACACCCGTCGGAAAGGGAAGTGTCCTGAAGTCTTCCCCATAAAATCGATCTGCGATTGTGCCTTCCCCCTGTCGGGTGAACACAGCGCGAATCTCTGCATCTGCGGAGACGGTCAATTGATAGGTGGCTGAGAATCGGACCGTATCCGAATCCGTGCCAATTGGATGTCCGATTACGTAGCCGAAGTGTGTGAACTGATTATCAGGCACCAGATGCGTATAAGCCCATCGATTGACGCGTGCGTATTCACTGTGGATTCCGAGATGCCGCCCCAGATATTGCGGATACCATGTCGCTCCCAAGAGCCATGCCACTGCATGTGGATCGTTCGCACCGGGAACGTATTGGATGTCGTCGATGACCCATTCACCATACAAGCGCACGCCATCAATCGGTCGGATCGCAGCATCAAAGGCGAACATAACGTTATCGTCGGCTTTGGCGTTGTATTGTAGTGCGTAATAGAAAGTAATTGGATTTGCGTATTTCCATTCAAGCGTCTGGGCATCGCCCCCGTAAAGCACCCATTCCGCGACCCCGATTTCCACGCGATCGTGGAATTGGTAATCGAGTCGGTGTCCGCTGATATAACGTTTCGCGAGATAGCGTTTTTCACCGTCATCATACCACGTTGAATCGAGTTGTGCCGTAAACGCTGTGGCTTTGAGTCGTTTTCCGAGTCTACCGGTAAGTCGGACCTGGTCAAACGGTGGCGAGTTATCGGAGATCCCAACGGTTTTGTATGGACTCGCCCCCCAGAAGAGCCAATCTCTGCCGACAAGCAGATCAAGGTGCGCGCTGTTGACCTGCAAATAACCTCTCTTAAAGTCGCCGGTGTAGTCGGCACGCCAACGTTCAAGCCGTTGCTCCGCCGTCTTCCCGTCCAAGGGGGGACTCTCAAAGTTATGTCCCTCAAATTCAGAGTAGAGGGTCAGGCGCGGTGCTTCTCGTTTTTCCAGTTGCCCAAGTGCATAGTGAAAACCCCATTCAAACGCCGGAGCCGCTTTTTCTTCAGTCATCCGAAGTTGTGGCAGGAATCGCATTCGTCGCCCATCTCGGATCGCGAGTTCCTTCGCGAACTCCCGTTTTAATTTTTCTAAGAGTTTCCTATCTATCGCTGACGGAACGACAACGCCTCCGCGAATGCGCGATTCAGCCTGCCGTATCGCCCCTGCCACGTCTGTTCTTGAAAGCGGTGCCGTGTGTCGATGGAACCCACCGGTGATACCATCGGTTTCCAACTTCGCGAGTGCCTCAGCGACCCAACCCTCCAAATTCAACGGAACATTGGGTGCCCCGAACGCCGTGCTCAGCATAACCATGAACGCCAAGAGAAAGATTGGAAGGGGGGAACGGTGGAAAATTGGGAACCCCCTTCTTCCATCCTTCCATCCCTCCATCCCTCCCTTTCTGTTTTGTGAAGTCAGCTGCATCACACCTCCGTCTCCAATTTCTTAACATAGGCATCGATACATCGGAATTGCCACGTCCATTGAACGTTATAGAGGAACTGCCGTAGATCGAAACGATTGTCGTCTGGCGAATAGGATTCAGCGTGATAGGAAGGCGTTAGCGTCGTCATTTTGTGTCGATTGATGGCGTAGTATCTGAAGAACCGTTTGACCTTCTCGGCAACCTCGTATGCGGACAGATGGTCCCACTCCTGGATCAATTTTTCAAACATACTGACAGGACCGCACTGTTCCATTTTTCGGAGTTGTCCGAAACGACTTAATTCGGCGTAAGTCATCCCCATATCGTCTTCATCGGTTTGCGTATAGGTTTCGGTTATCGGTTCCAGTTCGGCTGTCGGTGGCGCCTCAACGATTTCCGAGAGAGCCGTATAACCGAGATTATGTATAGCCCAATTCAGGAATCGACGTAAGTCGTGTTTGCTAATCCCACCGATCGGGTTGATGTCGCCGCTGCTGCAATCGTATTTTGTGAGATACCCGCGTAATGCTTCGTCAACATTCCCCGTGCCCAACACAAGAAGCGTGCCGTCTCGATTCCGCACCCAGGGCATCATCTGCGCGAGCAGATAACTCAGCACCATCCGCAATCGTGCCTGTATGTTCTGGAGTGCCTGATTTTCTCTGTAACTGCCACCTTCAACCTTAAATCGCGGGGTCTTCTGCGTCATACGGGTAAAGAGCGTCTGCAACGCAGTGACGAGTCCATCCATATTGATGTTGAGGTGATCGGCACCGATCTGCTCCGCAAGCTGCTTGGCGCGTTTTTGGGTATCGCGAGAGCTATTCTCCGTCCCGATGTAGCATGTATACAGTAAACGATTGGCGAGGACACGCGGATCCGTGAAAACGTCGGGAGTTTCACCAGCGTCGAGCCACCGTTCTACATCGCGAATCACCGTGGCATCCTTGTCGCGTATGGCTTTCGACACCAACTGACACATTGAACCGACAAGCGTAGCAACGGCACCACTGTCAGCACCGCCAGAGAGTGGAATGAAATACCCGCCCGCACCCGATCTGCGTAGATAATCCCAGAGCCAGCAAGCCGGACCCAAAGCGATCTCCTCCTCGGGTTCATGCGTCTGCGGCTCAATTGGCAGAGAAGATTGGAAGATTGAAAGATTGGAAGATTGTCCACCCTTTCCCCGTTCCATTCCCACATCAAAATCAATATCTATCTGCGGTAACGGCTCCATTTTGCTCGCCTGGACAGCCCGACTCGCCTTCGCGCCACGATACGCCCGCACGTCGTGAAGACTCACCGTCGCAGTGACGACCTCCACATCTTTGAGGGAGAATTGGGAACCTTGCGCTAAAATCTCGCCGTTTTGGGCAATCAGGGCACACCCGTCGAAATAGAGTCTACCGCCGTCGCATCCCTGTTGGTTGGCATAGAGATAGACCCCGCCGTTTTTGGCACTTGCGTTCCTGATGAGTGCGATGCGGGTGTCCAATTTCCGTAATTCGTGGTGAGACCCTGATCCGTTCGCTATGATTTCAACCCCCGCATTACCGAGATGTATGTGTGGACTCATGGGCACAAAGAGTTCCTCACAAGTCTCCGATGCCAAGCGTGTGTCCCCAGTGGCAATCGCCGCGATGCCGATAGGCACTGTCCGCTGCCCCGTCAGTTCGGCGATCTCGCGCGGAAGTGTATACGGTTCGGTATTCCAACCGCGTTCCCATGCTGTAAACCAACGATGTTCTCGATAATTACCGTCGCTCGCCAGGACCATCTTGGGACGAATCAGCAGGAGTTTGCCATCCAATACGAAAACCCGACAGTTATATCGGACGTTCTTATGCATGACAGGCATCCCAATGTCACACAGAATACCATCCGTCCGCCCGTTTTTGAGGATGCATGCCAGCGACTCCCAACTGTGCAGGAGGGTATCCAATTCCAGAAAATGGTCTTCACAGGAGTACCCCGTAATCTCCAGTTCCGGTCCCAACCGATACCGAGCCCCGCGTTCCTTCGCAATCTCTATGGATTCAATAATACGCTCGGTATTCCCTTCAAAATCGAGACTCCATTGATTCAGGTTGCACGTTGCGAGGACTGCTTTCATCGAAAATACCCCTAATCTCGGACTTTCACGCGTCCCCAGACCGTTGTCAACAGATGGGGTTGGGGTGAGACCGGCAGGGCAAACGCTGGATCGAACCAATCCGCACCATAATTCTCGCCTCTGTCCGTGAGTTGTTCGGCTCTCCCCCCGGCTAAGGCAACTTTGAAGAGTTGCCTTCCCTTACCGAGAGTCTCCTTGTGATAGATGAGCGTATTGCCCTGGGGTGCCAAAGCCGGAAACGATCCCGTCCCCTCCACCTTAACCTTACTCGGCTTCCCGTTCCCCTTGCGATTTACAATATAGAGTCTCCTTGCATGCCCCTGCCCAAGATCCGCTACGCTTATACCAGAAAAGACGAATTTGGTGCCATCAGGTGTCCATGTAGGGTGAAACATCAAAGGAAATCCGTCTGGCGAGATTCGATCTTCTGCCCCGGTTCGCACGTTAGCAATCTCAATTCTGGGTTTGGCGATCTGTATGCCGCCAAATCTGCCATTGATCGGTATAAGCACCTCGGCAGAGATGAAAGCGATTTCAGAACCATCCGGTGCCCAAGTAGGATGCATACCGACTGCTATCCTTTTTTCAGCACCGCCGTCAATTGCGGCTGTGTAGATAGCTATCTCACCGCCATCGACCCGATAGTAGGCGATCTGTTCGCCGTCGGGTGACCAGGTCGGATGCCGCCGCTCCTCTTTTTTCTTAAAAACGCGCCGAACCCCCTCACCCCTCGAATCCATCACGTAGAGATCCGAAACCTTCCCGGCGCGTTCGGAGGTAAACAGAATCTGTTTGCCTGTCGGTGACCAGACTGGGGAGTAATCGTTCTCGCGATGCTGGGTTAAATTCGTTTGACCACTGCCATCAGAATTCATAATGTAAATTTCAGAATTGCCGTCCCGGTTCGATACAAACACAATTTTATCTGTGGCGGGCACCTGTGCCGAAACCGGTATAATAGGCTCAAAAACGAACAGACCGAGCCCACAAACAAGAACAAAACAGATAAATTTCATTGCCAACTCCTTATGTTTTATCCTCACAGCGCGTTGAAAGTCAGGTCTTCTGTGGTTTCTTACGCGCCGCCGGAAATAGGATATTGTTCAGGATCAACCGATACCCCGGCGAATGTTTGTGCAAATCAAGGTTCGTCGGTATTTTTCCCTCACCGACAAGATGACGGTAATCCTCCGGATCGTGTCCACCGAGGAATGTAAACGTCCCCTTCCCCAATTTGCCGTGGATGTATTTTGCGTAGTTGCTACCTTCTACCTGCCCTAAGATGGTCACAGAGCCGCGAATCTTGTCCATATTAAACGATGTCGTCTGTCCGAGATACCCCGGCACGATGCTCACATGATTCTGCGTGAGCATCGTCGGAATGGGGTCATGTTTCGCAGCGAACTCAAAGAGTTTGAAATCCTCGACCCCGCTCTGTGCGTCCCGGTCAGGATTCGGGTTATCAATGTCTGAGAATTCGTATCGGAATGGGTTCGTGTAAAGGCTAAAATTTTCAAACGCTAAAGTGCGCTGAAAGTCGAGGTGGATATGGGCATCCGATTCAATCGGTGTCCCATCCAATTCAGGCGCAACAATATCGAGTGCCCCCCCGCGTGCCGCCAGCGCAATGTCAAGGGTTTCTGGCGCAGAACACATGGCAAAAACAAACCCACCATTGACGATATAGTCAGCGATCATCTGTGCCGTCTGTCCTTTATGCCGCGCCACCCGACCGAATCCTGCCTCTGTGGCGGCTTTTTCAAACATCAGCATCCGTTGCTGATACCAGACCTGCGTGGAAAATGCGGCGTGGAACTTACCGTGCTGCCCTGTAAAATCCTCGTGGTGGAGATGAAGCCAATCGTATCCCTCTGTTTCTAACACCCCGCTTTGGACCTCTTTGTCCCAGATTTCGTCGTAGGGAATTTGGGCGTAATCTAAGGCGATTTTGACTGCATCGTCCCAAGGATCTCGGTAGGGTGATGCCTCTGAGGGGGCATACACAGCGATTTTGGGGGCTTTTTCCAAGAGAATCTCGTCCATGTTGCTACCTTCGAGAACAGATTCCTTTATACTGAGGTAATCGGCGTGGTTTATCGGTTCAAAGCGCACCCCCATCAACGCCGCGCGTATCCGAACGTCTTGCGAGTCGGGGAGGACGAACGCACCCCCGCGATAGTTCAGCCACCAGTAGCATCGGTACTCTCGCGGGACCTCTAATGCCCAGTATGTCAGCCCGTAAGCCTTGAGGTGGTTAGTCTGTGCACCGATCTCCATCGGTATCAGGAGCCATTCCGCACCCGCCACGTTTACGGTCATCAAACACAATATTAATATGAAAACAGAGATTTTTAAAGAATTCAATTGCGTGCCCTTTCTAATTCGCATCGGGGTTACAAACCCCTCCCACAGTGAAAAATTGAGTACCCTTTCTAATTCGAAAAGAGAATCGGGGTTACAAACCCCTCCCACAGTGAAAAGCGGTCAAGAAACGATTATTTAAAACCTAAAACCGCGGGTTCGTGTCCAAACACAATCTGCCCGTTGGACATCATTGGTGCTTCAGTTGTTTCCGGGTTCTGCGTATCAATCTGCCAGAGTTGTCCATTATTCTCATAGAGGATCCAGCGTCCCTCCGACGGCACCCATACCGGATGCGAGCCACCTTTTTGCGTTAACTGCCGCGCCGTCGGTTCCCCTGTATCTGAATAGGTCATGAGCCAGACCTGTGGATAGATGCCTTCTGTTCTTGTAAACGCCAATTGGTTCGGATTCGCAGGGGACCATGTCGGTTCCGTATCATCAGCAGGGGACACCACAATCGGCTCTATACTTTTTGTCACTTGGTCAAAAGCGTAAATGTTCCGAGCGTGTCTTTCGGCATCGGGATTTTCGATTGTTCCCGCTGTGACGTAAGCAAGCACTGTGCCGTCGCTGTTCCATGCGGGTGTAAAACTTTGTAACGCCGTTGACGGCACAATAAACTCGGCTTCCGTCGGAATATGTCGGATGATAACGCGACTCCGATTTCCATACTCAGGACGGGCATAGGCAACATAATCCGCATCAGGCGATATTGCCACATCCCTTGCCATCTGTCGGCTGTCAAGTAGGAGCGCACCGTTGCGCTGTTCACGACTCCGGACGATAACGTTCCCTTCCCTGTCTTGAAAGATGAGTGTGCCATCGTTCGCGACGGATGGATTATGTCCGGCACCCAATGGTGCATTGGTTCCATCCGAGGCAAGTCCCCAGATTATATCGTCATAGGAAAAGTAGATGTGCGCTGGCAATTGTCCCGTTGAAGACACCACTTTTGCGGTAATGCCATCTTTCGGCGTAAAACGCTCTTCGTTCCCGAGTTCCCAACCTACCCCGTTGGCTCTCCAGAGAAAACCGATGCCTTTTGTCCAATATTTCCATTCCTCGTTCATGCGTCCATTCCGGGTGAGCCTAAAAACATCTTCAGGTTCGCCATGCTGTTTTTTGATTGCCCACCGTCCACCGTCCTCAATTTCCGCCATGTTCCCCTTTTCGTCGATGTAACTGGCGAGGATGTCGATATCAATGTGCGGTGTCGTCTGTCCTGAAAACACACTGACCGCTGTAGGTTCACCGCGCGTCGGGCGGCGCGTGCCGTATATTCCGACCCCATCGGTGATTCCCGTTGCTCCGTCATTGTTTGCGTCCATGATTGCCATGACATAGTAGGCACCCGGCAGAACACTGACCTGATAATTACCGTCTCCCGCCAGAGAAATTGGCATGGCGATCGGTGCGCTGAAATCAGGGTTATAAGAGAGGGTCAATATACCCTGTTGAACGGAATGCCCATCCCACGTTATGCGTCCTGCGATTCTGCCCTGTTCGATATGGGTTTCAATACCCGGGGGTGCGGCGTGGAGGTGTCCGTTCGCGTCGTAACGCGCGCTTATCACAAGTTCGATGTCTCGGTTCTCGCCCTCCATAAGGACGATCGGAGCCGGGGGTTGCGTCGTGATGTCCACTGTCCCATAACCGCCCAAGCCATCGCCTTCACTGTATCTACCGTTTTTATCTGCATCAGAATTAACAATAACGTAGTATTCCCCCGGCGGGAGCGCGATGCGGAATATACCGCCTGCTGCGGTTTCTCCACTTGCAATCGGTGTGACGAGAGCAGGTTCGGCGTATACCTCAACACGTGCCGTTGCGTCTTCAGGTAGCGATACATGCCCTGTCAGTATACTCGTATTTTCGGTCGCTGTTCTTCTACGGGTCTGATAGGTCGCCGTAATAGCTATTTCAATATCTTCGGTGAACTTATTCGGAGAAATGAGGACGGGTTCAGGGAATTCGCCGCGCTTCCGCATATCTTCGACACCGTAGAACCCGAAGTCGTCGCCTGCGTCCAATTTGTTCGTGTTATTGTTGTCCACAATCGCCATCAGGTAATACTTCCCCGGCAGCAGATTCAACGCCCACGCCCCTGTATCCGTGACGGGACCAATACCTGCGCGATATTTCCAAGATAGATCCGTATACGCAAGGATCAAGGCTTTCCGATTTCCAAGGCGGGCTTGAGGATTCACAGGACCTTGACCGATCTTGAGTGAGCCGCGACACCCAGATGTCGCCGTCCGCAAAGCCGTCTGGAATTGCTGGAGTTGACTCGGTTCATATTGGGAGGTTGGAACGATTTTAAGTTCCCCTTTAATACGTGCCGCACGCGCCGTTACCGGAATCTCTAAGCCCCGAATCTTCTGTCCGTTATCTACCGCAATTAACTGATACCCCTGCGCTTGGTCGTTCCAATCGGTAATACCGAGGATACCCAAGCCGTCCCCCGCATCGAATTGCCCCGATTTATCCACATCAACGTAGGCAACGATATAGTAGCGACCCGGCTCAACGCGAATTGTGAATCGTCCATCGCCGAGTTGGGGGATCCCGCTGGTATACAACTCTTTAAGTGCCTCATCTCGGTAGACCGACACGCTCGTGTGGGAGAGATCCTGTCCCTCCCAGATAACACTTCCTGATAGGGTGGCTGTCATCCTTCGGGTGGCGGCGTTTTGTTGGGCAAAAATTTCTTGGCAGAAAACCAGCCCGATACTGATGACGAGTAGTAAGGGTATCAATCGTTTCATTTTCTATTCCTGTTGGCATGTTTTCTCTTGCTTTTACAATGTTATTTTCAAATTGTGGTTTAGATTACAGAGCGCCCTGCTGTAGGCAGCGCAACCCGCCTGTTCCTTGATCCTGATTCAGACGTGGCACTGAGATGATTATATGGTAACATATACGGGTATAATTTGCAAGCGACGAAATTTTCGAGTGTGTAGATGTGTAAATGTATTTGCTTTTGTCTCAACGATGTGTTATAATTGTATATAATTTACCCATGCGGGTAGAAGCATAATTTGTTTTCTGTTCTTGAGGGAATCTGCCCGTACTGTACCTCAACCTCAACCCAAAGAGGAGCAAGTGTCAATGAGAACAAAAATTTATTATATCTGTGCTGTGCTGCTGATGTTGAGCCTATCAACACCCGTAGTCTTCGCAGATCCAGGTGCCCAAGCAGACAATCTACTTGGATGGTGGCTGTTTGATAGCGAAAAAGATGAGATCGGAAACTGGGACGATATGGATCTCCACGGTGCCGAACTCAAAGGCGGTCAGCTGATTGTTGAAACCGGGAAATGGGCACACGCACTCGAATACAGTGGACCCGACATTGAAGAGAAGACTTTGATGACATGGGTTGCTCTGGACAGCCTCGCCGCAACGAAAGGCTCAGCACTCACGTTAGATAAAGCCACAGAAGACCAATTCAACGCCATCGTCTACGCCGAACGCCAGCCGAATCAGTGGATGTCCGGTAGCAGTTGGTTCCACCGCACAGAAGACTTCCCAAAAGCGCATAATGAGAAGAAAGAAGGCGAAATGGTCTACTTAGCCTTCACGTATGAGGACAAGGGTGGAACTTACAAGATAACTGGATACCGAAACGGCGAGAGTCTTGGCAGTTATGAGAAGGGCGAGATCAAAACCTGGCCCACAGGTGATGCTGAAATAATTTGGGGAAAACGGCATACAGACGGACTTGGGGGGCCCGGAGACCTCAACGCACACATTGAAGAATCCCGAATCTACGCCGTTGCGTTGACCGCAGATGAAGTGAAGGGGATGGAACCTGAGTCGCTCGATGTCGAACCCCAAGGTAAACTCGCTACACAGTGGGCAAAGCTTAAACGGAAATAGGTTCTTAATTATAGGGCGAAACCCGAGTGGATTCGCCCTATTTTAGATGAGGTTAGCGGTAGTTTCCACCATGATGGACGTTATGAAAAGCCGACGCGTACTATTTATGATGTGCATCAGTATTTCTGTCGTTTCTCTCGCGACGGCTGAAGAGCACGTTTGGACCTTTGACGACGATGCCGCCGATTGGGCACCCGCGAACGGCAGCTGGGAAGTCGGAGAAGGTATCTATAAACAAACGACACGCTGGGGTGAAGCACAAAAGGCATTGGTTGACGGGGTAGAATGGGTAGACCATACGCTGGAAGCGAAAGTTCGTATTGATGACGGACACTGGGGCGGTATCGTCTTCCGGGCGCAAAATGAATTTGAGTACTATGTGTACCTGATCTGTCCGAAAGAGAATAAGTCTGAGTTATGGCGACATAAACGCAGCGCCGCCTTTAAAGACGGATTTGAAGCACGCGATGAAATCGAACACGACATTGAACCTATCGGGCTAACGATTACGCGCAACGAATGGTTCACGCTCCGTGTCGTCGTTGCAGGCAGTCGCATCGCAGTTGCGATCAACGACATAGAACAGGGTGTCTTTCTTGATGATGCCTATCCTGTTGGGAAAGTCGGTGTCTGGACGTGGGATACACAAGCCAGTTTTGATGACGTAAACGTGAAGGGGAACACCACAACATCCCTTACGGCAATTGAGCCGCAGGGGAAACTCGCAACATCGTGGGCAGCTATAAAGAGACAATAAACTTACACCTACCGAAACCAAATAAACGTCCCTAACGTGTATACAACATAAAAATTTAACCGTTAACAAAACGTTACACTTTTTGTTATTTTATTTTTTTACCGTGGCGTACCACACAAAAAACGCCTATAAACCCTTACAGTTATTGGGTTTTGTGCTAATAAATAGTATACCTCAAATGTTACAATAGTGTAACATTTTTACCGAAAACTCTCATTATCTCAACGCGTTTTCAGACGCACATAGGAGGATTTTAATGGCAGATGTAGGAAGTGCTGCACCGGATTTCACACTCACAGGTGCGGTTAACCAAGAAGATGTTGAAGTTTCATTGAGCGACTACGCAGGCAAAAATTTAGTCGTGCTTTTCTATCCACTCGCTTTTTCACCGGTCTGTGCTGAACAGGTACCGGATTTCAACGAAAGTTTATCAGCGATTCAAGCGAAAAACAGTGAAGTCATCGCCATCAATCGCGATTCAACGTTTGCCCATAAGGCATGGAGTGAAGTGCTCGGTGGTGTTGATTTTCCGCTCCTTGCCGATATGAACCTTGCCGTCTCTAAGGAGTTCGGTATGGCACTCGAAGATGTCGGTATTACCACGCGTGGTGTCATTATCATTGATACGTCTGGAAATATCGCCTTCAAACACGTTGAAGCGGCGCCACCCGACAATACGCTGTCCCCTGCACAAGTTCTCGGTGAGTTGGACAAATTGCAATAAACCTTTTAGAGCAACCGGACCCGTTTACACGGTCCGCGTGCCTCGACCTATGGAAAAGTGGGCATCTGGCGACACTGCAAACTGTGACTCTCTACCTGCCAACGCCCGCTTTTCATTTTAATTTTCACAACATTGACAACGTCGAAAGGATATGGTATAATACCATTAATGCGGGTGTAGCTCAGCGGTAGAGCGTCAGCTTCCCAAGCTGAGGGTCGCGGGTTCAATTCCCGTCACCCGCTTAAACATTTGCCCCCTTAAGTATTTAACTGGAAATCGCCTAAAACTGAGGAAATCCATGGCACGAGACCAACGCTTAACGAAAGAAGAAATCCAAGAAGACAAATTTATTGAAGGACTTCTGACAACCTACCAGTTCCTTAAAGAGCATCTGCGAACCATTATCATTGTGGTGGGAATAGTCCTTATCGCTGTCGCGGGCTATGCGGCATATTATCAGAATCAGGAGAACCGCCGCGCCGAAGCCACCATCGCGTTACGAGATGCCACCGAAACCTATCGAACCGCCGAGGAAAGCCTTTTCGATGCGGAGAAATTAGCGGAAAGTGAAGAATCTCTCGCATCCGCCCAGACGCAGCTGGAACAGGTCTTTGAGAAGTATCCCGCTACCGCTTTTGCTGACAAAGCACGGTATCAATATGCGAGTTCCCTGTATTATCAGGGCAACTATGCAGAAGCACGTTCGCAATTCCAACAGATTATTGCCAACCATCAACCCGAAAATCAGATCTACAGCCTGTACGCGCAGAAGGCAATAGGCAACACCTACGAACAGGAAGGCACCTACGAAAAAGCCGTTGACGCCTATCAGGCAAAAGCATTCCCGCCCACACCAGAACTCCCATCAGAGATTCGGAAGTTCGTGCTTGCCGAAGCCAAATTTAATCAGGCAATTGTTTATGAAAAGTTGGGGAACGCCGATGCGGCGCGTGCCGCCTATAAAGAGATCGTGGACGAATTCCGGACGACCCTTGAAGTCGGCATAGCACAAAAGAGCCTCGAGGTCATTGAAGAGGCAAAAGTTGTTATCGCTGCCCTCGGTGAAACGTTGGATCTCTCAAAAGCGGAAAAACTGGAGAACGAAAAGCGTTACTACGAGGCTTACGTCGCCTATGCCGACGCGATTCGCACCTATAAAGTCAACAAAGACATTCAGGGCGGATTATCCACGGAGCTCCGAAAGCAGATCGGAAGTTTTGAAAAAGAAGCGATCACATTGATAAATAACATTCAAAACGCCCGCCGTGCCGACGACGAAGGCAGAGAAAGTTCAGCACTTTACAGTTATGATCTTGTTGTTGAACTTGAAAAACTGGGGTTAAGTCGCCGCCTTTATGAGAACGCGCTGCTCCATTACAAGCGTCTCGGCTCCGTCCAGTAATTTTAGTTTTACTAACAATTTCTCTACTTTAATATTTTGTAATATTAAGGAGCAGCAATGATGCTTTATAAATATGGTCGTCCGCCTTACTTCGCTGCCAAACCCCTCGGATTCGCTCTTTTGGGAGTCCTTTTTTTAACCCTACTCCCTTTTGCCTCGTTAGGTGAAGCGGCACCGACAGGACACCTGGCGTATGCAGTCAACGGATTCGATGAAAATCTCGGTCGCTTCGATTGGAATCTCTATACAACGGCAATCAAAGGCACGAAGGATTTGAGAGCGATTCCTTTGAACCTCAAAGGGATGTATCCCTCGTGGGGTCCGAACGGGGATACCCTCTATTTCATCCAACGGGATGCTGGGCACTCTAACGTTTATTCCATTAAGCCCGAGAATCCAAAGAACAAGAAACTCATTACGCCCTCGGCTGGCACGTATCGGTTTCTCTCCGTTTCTCCCAATGGCAAAAAACTTGCTTTCAACGGTTGGACGATAGATCAACTTCCGCAAGAAAATCAGATATGGGTCCTGGATATCGAGACGGGTGAGATGGAAATTATGACGCAAGTCCCGCATCAGGGATGGCCCTATTCATTTTGGGGAATGTCCTGGTCGCCAAATAGCAAGCGACTCGCTTTTTCGCTCTCCAGACCGGGTTGGTTGGAACATCTCTACCTCTTAGACGTTGAAACCAAAGAGATAGAAATTTTGACCGAACTCCATAAAGATTTTTATCCAGTGTGGGCACCCGATGGGCAACGTATTCTTTTCCTGAGATGGAACAGAGAGTTCGATACGTTCTGCACAATTGATATCGAAACCAAAACGATTGAGGCGTTGTTCGATGTGGACAAAGCCACCGGGTATTGGGCAGATTGGGCGCCTGGCGGAGACTATATAGCATATTCTCGATGGGGGTCGATCTATCTTTATGACTTCGCCACCGACGAAACCGAAGTGATCGTCGAGGTCGATGGTAGCGTTTTTGTCATTGCTTGGTTACGCGACGGAGAGCTACTGCCGGTGGAACCGCAAGAGAAGTTAGTCACGACGTGGGGCAACCTTAAGCGTAAGAATGATTAATCGGTTAAGAGGGTTCCGCCTCATAAAGGTTCCACAAGGTATAAATAAAAAACGTAGCCTGCAACAACGGCGCAGGCGGGTCTACGGAGAGGCACTTTATCTGTCAAACCCACCTGACCGAACCGCAAGGAAAAATTAAAGAGTGTTATCCAGTGTTGAAAAAGCATTAGAATACGACAAAATCCGTGCACTCCTGAAAAAATACACCGCTTCTCAACTCGGAACGGCACGTGTTGACACCCTTGCGCCTTCTTGTGATGTCGATAAAGTCCGCTATTTACTCACGTTGTGCAGTGAAACGAAATTCTTTCATCAAGTTTACGGTGGAATACCGCTGAACGGTTTAAAGGACATCCGCAAATCGCTAACCCATGCTGCCAAGATAGGCGCGCTTTTAGATGCTGAGGAACTTCTTGATGTCCGAAAGGTCGCAGAGATTCCCGAAGACATCCACCGTGTCTTCAAAAAACGTGATCGAGAGGAATTTCCCAATCTCTTCGCGATTGTCGATGCGCTGCCGGTGTTTCCAGCGTTAGTTGAAGCAATCAGCCATTGCATTGACGCTGACGGCATGCTGCTGGACCGCGCAAGTCCTGAGTTGCGCGCCCTCCGTCGCAAATCGTTGCGTCTCCGTGAAAATATACACCAAAAACTCGAAGCGACGCTGCGTTCACCCGAACATCAGAAAGCAATTCAGGAACAGGTCATCACCTCTCGGAACAATCGGTATGTTATTCCAATAAAACAGGAAGCGCGTTCATCTTTTCGAGGGGTCGTTCAGGGGCAATCTACAAGTGGTGCGACCTTTTTTGTAGAGCCTTTGGAAATCGTCCAGATGAACAACGCCCTCCATGAAACCGCTGAAGCCGAACAACGTGAAATTCGACGCATCCTCCTTGACCTCACCGATCGCGTGCGCGACCACCTCCACGAATTGGAACTGTCTCTCGATCTGTTAGCAGAATTCGATTTTTTGAACGCGAAGGCACGTTTCAGTCTCGCGTTAGACGCCGTTGAACCGAAATTGAATACGCGTGGTATCGTCAAATTAATTGAAGCACGGCACCCGTTGTTAGAGTTCCATCTTCAAAACGAGCGTCCGTCGGATGCCGATCCGGATAGAAGCACGGATTTACCAACGCGTGTTGTGCCAACAAACATTCATATCGGTAAAACGTTCAATACACTGATTATCACTGGTCCAAATACGGGTGGCAAAACCGTTGTTCTCAAAACGGTCGGGTTATTGACGCTCATGGCACAATCCGGTTTACATATTCCAGCGGAACACGGGAGTCAGGTCGCTATCTTCGATCAGGTCTTTGCTGACATTGGCGATGACCAAGGCATAGAACAGAGTCTGAGTACTTTCTCCTCACATATCACGAAGATTGCGGAGATGCTTCGGAAAATCGAACACGCCGAATACTCGCTTGTGTTGTTGGACGAGATCGGTGCTGGAACGGATCCCAGTGAAGGGACCGCTCTCGGTATGGCACTCCTTGATTGGCTGGGTGAAAGACGGGTGAATACTATTGTCACGACGCACTATGGTGCGCTCAAAGCGTATGCCCATACACAAGACACTATGGAGAACGCTTCAATGGAGTTTGACTGGACGACCCTGCGTCCGACCTACCGACTCCAGATAGGTATACCCGGAAGTAGCAACGCTCTGAAAATCGCCTCGCAACTCGGAATCCCCACTGAAATTCTTGATGAAGCCCAAACGCATTTAGGGAATAACACCGTCGCTATTGAAGACCTCCTCGTGCGTTTACAGCAAACACAAGATGAATTGGAAACAGAACGCACACACTTGCACCATAAGATCCAAGAAGCTGAAGTCGCCTCCCAGAAACATACACACCTCCTTCAAACCCTTGAAACCGAACGCCATACCTTAAAACAGCAGGCTGAGTCTGAGGCTCGCGACATCGTTACGAATGCCCGCACAACCGTAGAGAAACTTGTCGCTGATATTCGCAAGCAACAAGCCTCGAAAAATAGTATTCGAAACGCTTTTTCACAGATAGAGTCCGCCAAAAAATCGCTAAAAAAAGAACCCCCGAAAAAGCAATCTCACCCACCGAAAGTCAAAGTTAACGTCGGTGATAAGGTCAGGGTCAAAAAACTCAACCGATTTGGAGAGGTCCTCGCTATCAAATCGCGCGGTAAAACACCCCTTCAGATTCTGGTTGGGAACATGCAACTGCAAGCCGCTTACCACGAAATCGATTCCGTGCATCCAAAACGGGAAACATCAAACCTTTCAACATCTGTCCTTGACATCCAATACAGTAAATCCAATACAATCAGTAGTGAGTTGAATATCCGAGGGTTGCTTGTAAAAGAGGCGTTAGACGTGACGGATAAGTATCTTGATGACGCGTATCTCGCGGGTCTCCTGACAGTTCGTATTCTACACGGCAAAGGGACGGGTGCCTTGCGAAAAGCCGTTCATGACGAGTTGCGTGAGAATCCGTGTGTAACCAAATACCAGTTCGCTCCACTCAGCCAAGGCGGTGAGGGCGTAACCGTCGTCACATTCAAAGAGTGAGGCATATCCACCGTGAACACCCCACAGACAAGAGGCTCTGTGCCACGCGAAACAATTGATGAGATTCAGAGTCGAAGCGATATTGTTGAAGTCATCTCCGAGTGTGGTGTCGCCCTGCGTGCTGCGGGTCGGGATTACAAAGGACTTTGTCCGTTTCACGATGAAAAGACGCCCTCTTTCACAGTCTCACCGCAAAAGCAGATGTTCTATTGCTTTGGATGTCAGACGGGGGGCAATGTCATCTCTTTTGTGCAAAAGCACGAAGGTAAAAACTTCATTGAGACGCTGGAGTGGTTAGCGGGTCGGCTGAATATTGACCTCCCGAATCGGGATAGTCGGGGGAGCGCGAACCGAAAACGGTTCACGACTTTGGAGGACCTCAACCGGTTTGCTGTGGAATACTACCACAATCAACTCCTGACTGATAGCGCCGGTGCGTCGGCGAGGCAGTATCTCAGGCACCGCGGTGTCCAATTGAAAACGCTCCGTTCTTTTCAGTTAGGCTACGCAAAGGCTGGGCGACGCGATCTTATTAAAGTCGCAATAGATAAAGGCTTTACGATACAGCAACTCATTGATGCCGGACTCATTCGGGATGAAGATCGGGGTCCACAGGATCGGTTTTGGAACAGGGTCCTTTTTCCGATTTACAATGAGCGGGGTACCCCCGTTGGATTTGGGGGACGCTCGCTCTCTGAAGAACATCAACCGAAGTATCTGAATTCTCCGGCGACAGTTCTATATGATAAGAGTAATATCCTTTACAACCTCGACAAGGCACGCCAATCCATCTACAAAAAGCAGCACGTGCTGCTTGTAGAGGGGTATATGGACGTTTTGATGCTTTTTCAGGCTGGGATTGAGAATGTAGTGGCGTCTTCTGGGACCTCGCTGAGCGAAAATCATGCGAAGTTACTGAAGCGATTTGCGCCCGAAGTTATCATTGTCTATGACGGTGATGCCTCCGGTTTCCAAGCCGCACAACGCGGGTTGCACCGACTGCTCGCTGAGGGATTACGGGTCCGCATTGCCCGGCTACCTACAGGCGAAGATCCAGATTCGTTTACGCGACAACACGGCGCCACGGCGTTCACGGAACTCACGGAGAAGGCGATAAACCTCATCGAATTTCAGATTCAAGCCGCCATCCAACGGCAGGACATTCATCGGATTGATGTGAAAACACAGGTCGTCAAAGAGGTTGCTGAGACGCTCCTAAACCTTCAGAATCGGGTAGAGCGAAACGAATACATCAGATATGCCGCACAGGAACTCCATATGGAGGCATCGGTAGTTTGGCAGGAATTGAGAGATATGGGGTTCAAGGAGACCCCGACTCCCAATCAGCAGCGGCGACCCAAGACGAAGAACCAAAAGTTGACATCCCGCGCACAAATTGAACGTCAATTGATTGAGGCATTAATCCAAAGCCCAGCGTCAATCTCGCATGTCAAATCCCAATTTGACTATCAGAGTTTCACGGAACCCATTTTTGTTAGCATCGCACGGTTGCTGTGGGAGGCTTGTGCGGATGACGAGAATGTAGACATTCAAACCCTCATTAATGAATGCCCTGACGAAAAACTCAGAGCGTTTATTTCAGGTGCAATGCTACAAAGAGCACGTCCACCGAATCTACTACAGGCACGGGTGGACGGATGCCTTAAAAAACTACGGCATTTCCTCTTGCGCGACCTTGAACAGCGTTATCGCTCGCACGCACTCGCTGAGGGGGCAGATAAAAGGGAAACGCTTGAGGAATTGGTGAAACTCTCGAACCAAAGACGCGCTTTACGTAATCGCGAGACTGCGGACACTCGTGAGGAAAATCTAAATGAAGGAGGAAATTGATGGTGGATTTCAAAGATCATTCTACCCTTGATTACCTGGATACCGAGAGCAACGACGAACTCGGATATGAAGACGAAATGGCAGAAATAGCTGCAGCTGGCACGAGTTACACGGACGATTCCGTGAAGGTGTACATGCGCGAGATGGGGAAATTTCAACTCCTTGATAAGCCGCAAGAGGTGGAACTCGCTAAGCAGATTGAGGCAGGACATCGCACGGCGCATGAAGCGACTTTCGGCACAGCACTTGCTATTACTGAAGTTCGGAAACTTCTCTACAAAATCGTCACGGCTAAAAAGCGTGCCTCTGATATTATTGATATGCCTGTTTCGAGCAACTCGACCCAAGATAAGGAACGCAAACTACGCGAACAGGTCAAAAAAGCGTTGGGGGTCCTTGAAAACTTAGAGATGGAACGTCTTACCGCGACGGCACCTTCCACGGCTAAAAAGGGAGGAAAAACCGCCGCGAAATCGAAAAATCGTCCCAATCTTATTAAGACGCTTGAGCAACTTAAGATTGACCGAGAGGAAATTAGCAAAATTTCTGACCTTGTCAAACAAGCCGAGTATCAGATTAGCACGTGGGAAAGTGAAATCCAACACCTTCAACAGAAATATGAGATTCCCGATGAATCGCTCAACGGCACTAACGGGGTGGATCGCGAGTTTAAAAGCGACACAGCGAAAGCCGCATACATAAACATTGTTCGGCTACAACGCAATATCCGACAGCACATGACCGAAATTGGCGTCCCCCGAGAACAACTCAAGGCGCTCACACAGCAGATTGACAAGGGTGAATCCGAGGCACAAGACGCAAAAATGGCGATTGTTGAAGCCAACCTCCGTCTGGTCGTCAGCATTGCGAAGAAACATCGACACCGCGCATCGGGACTCGAATTTCTCGACTTGATCCAAGAGGGGAACATCGGTTTGATGCGGGCAGTGGACAAATTTGATTATCAGCGCGGCTATAAATTTAGCACCTACGCCACCTGGTGGATTCGTCAAGGGATCACGCGTGCTATCGCTGACCAGGGACGCACGATCCGGATCCCTGTCCATATGCACGAACGCATTAACAAAATCAGGCGTGTCCAACGTTCGCTCTTACAGGAGTTAGGCACTGAACCCTCAGCTGAAGAGATCGCCGCCGACCTCAAGATTTCCACCAATAAGGTCGCTGAAGCCTTAGCCGTCGCTCCTGAAACAGCCTCTTTAGACACCCCGATCGGTGAAGAGGATGAGAACCCTCTCGGTGCTTTCATTATGGATGTGGACTCTCCTTCGCCTGTCCAAGAAGCCGAATTGAATATACTCAAAGAGCAGATTCAGGAAGTCCTCTCCGAACTCAATGAACGGGAAAGAAAGGTAATTTCTCTCCGTTTTGGGATTGAAGATGGTTATCCAAGGACGCTTGAAGAGGTCGGCAATATCTTTAGCGTAACACGGGAACGTATCCGGCAAATTGAGGCGAAAGCACTTCGGAAGTTAAGACACCCCAGGCGAAGCCGAAAACTCCGAGATTTTGTGCATTAGCACTAACTTTACTGTAGGCGGGGGGAAATACGCAGAAATACCCTATCAGAGACCCCAAGCAAAAACACCCGATTCCGGACTCCTGATCGTTGACAACTATTAAAATTTGATATTTTTTGCGAAATATGATATAATTTTTGCATTGCACTTGTTCTAAAAGGGGGCCCATAGCTCAGTGGTCAGAGCCGCCGGCTCATAACCGGCTGGTCCTAGGTTCGAGTCCTAGTGGGCCCATATCCCTACGTGGGGCGTTAGCTCAGGGGTACGAGCGCTACCTTCACACGGTAGAAGTCACTGGTTCAAATCCAGTACGCCCCATTGTTTGTCAAATTGAGGAGACGTAGATGGAAAGCAAGGATACCCCGAATTTCGTCCAAGCAGGGGTCAAGGCGATTGACTGCGACATCCATAACGAAGTCCCAACCTTACAGGCACTTTTCCCTTACATGTCTGATTTTTGGGTCGACTATTGTAGCACTTCCGGCTTTAGAGGTCCCGATGCAAATGACTATCCGCGTCAGGCGCCGCTAACGACGCATCCCGATGCGCCGTCCCCGTGGGATATGGATCTCGAACATGTCCGCGAACACCTGCTTGATGCTTGGAATCTCGAATACGGTATTCTCAACTGTGCGTATCGCGTGCAAAGCATTCACCAACCCGACCTCGCTGCAGCCGTCGCACAGGCGGTAAACGATTGGCAGATAGAACATTGGCTTGATCCGGAACCTCGCCTCCGTGGGTCTCTTGTGATTCCGAGCGAATTTCCAGACCTGGCTGCGAAGGAAATTGAGAGAGTCGGTGATCATCCAGGATTCGTCCAAGTGATTCTCCCTGTGCGTTCACGTACCCCTTACGGTAACCGTATTTACAATCCGATTCACGAAGCTGCAGTCCGAAAGAATCTCGCTATCGGCATCAATTACGGTGGTTCCCCGGGCACTCAACCCTCTGCGACTGGGTGGCCTTCTACATTTATAGAGGAATATAGCGGGATGACCCAAGTCTTCCAAGCACAGGTGATTAGCCTCGTTGCGGAAGGCGTTTTCGACCAGTTCCCGGACCTGCGTGTCGTTCTGATTGAAAGTGGTTTTACATGGCTCCCGGCTGTTATGTGGCGGATTGATAAAGAGTGGCGGGGCCTCCGACACAATACACCGTGGGTGAAACGTCCACCCTCTGAATACATGCGGAAGCACATTCGCTTTACCTTACAACCTATTGACGCACCCCCGACACCGAAGCAACTCCTTCAGATTATCGGGCAATTGGAATCCGATGAGATGTTAATGTTTTCAACCGATTATCCGCATTGGCAGTTCAACACACCTAACGATGCTTTCCCGACAGAATTACCGGGCACACTCGCTCATAAAATTCTACACGAGAACGCCCGTGCCTTCTATCAACTTTAGTCAGTCCATTTTCACTTTCTAAGTCTTATGGAGAAAAACGCAATGGAAAACACAACGCCGAAACGTTCAAAAATGCCGGTTATTGATTGCGACATCCACAACTCTATCCCACCAGGCGGTCTGTCCCCCTATCTATCCGAGCGGTGGCAGGAGCACTACAAGACTTTCGGGCTCCGCGGCCGCATCGGCGGCTATTATCCGCGTGCCCTCCTGAATGCTGCACGGCGGGATGCCTGGCCCCCTTCAGGACTCGCTCCGGGTGCAGATTTGGGGTTCATGCAGGAGCAATTGTTGGACGCATTCGATATTGAGTATGGCGTGCTTACCCCGCTTATGCCTGTTGGTGAACAGTTGAATCTTGAATTCGGTGCTGCACTTGCACGGGCAGTCAACGATTGGCAGGTCGCCGATTGGGTGGAAGTCGACCCACGCTTACGCGCCTCTATTGTCCCGCCTTATGAGGATGGAGATCTTGCGGCTGAGGAGGTCCATCGCTGCGGTCCCAACCCAGCGTTTGTTCAACTCCTGCTCCTCGCACGGACGAGGGATCCGCTTGGAAATCGAAGATACTGGAAAATGTACGAAGCCGCCTGTGCGTATGACTTACCCATCGCTATCCACTTCGGAGGCAATCAGGGTCCCATTACAGGTGCCGGGTGGCCCTCCTATTACATTGAAGACCATGGCGGTATGCCACAAGCCTTCCATACCCAAGTCACCAGTTTCGTCATGGAAGGCGTGTTTGAGCGTTTCCCGACGCTCAAGATTGTCCTGATCGAAGGTGGGTTCGCATGGCTTCCACCGCTCATCTGGCGACTTGACGCGACGTGGGAGAAGTTACGCGTGGAAGTACCTGACCTTAAACGGAAACCCTCGGAATACATCCGAGATCATTTCTGGCTCAGCACACAACCGATGGAAGAGCCACCGAAACGCGAGTATTTCGAGCAAATGCTTGAGCAGATGGACATGGACGATAAGCTCATGTTCGCCACAGATTATCCGCATTGGGATTTCGATTCTCCCGCCCGTGCGTTGCCCAGTTTCCTGAAACCGGAACTGCGTCGCAAAATCTTAGCGGACAACGCCCGCGAACTCTATGCATTCGATAAACTGTAGTAATTAAAATAGGGAGGCGCGCTTTATAAGCGCGCCTATTCAACACTGACTGCTAACGGTAGGAAGAATATCTGAATCCCGACTCTTACTGATAACTCATAACTTCTGAAACCACATGCCTAAATACGTAGTAGCAACCCCAGACGAAATCCCTCCCGGCGACAGTAAGATCGTCGAAATCGGCGGACGCTCCATCGGTGTTTTCAATATTGATGGCGAGTACTTCGCTATCCGTAATAGCTGCCCCCACCAAGGTGGTCCCCTCTGTAGCGGGCTGGTCACTGGATTTTTAGAGTCCCCCGTGCCGGGCGAATATAACTATACTCGGCAAGGTGAAATTCTCCGATGCCCATGGCACAGTTGGGAATTCGACATCAAAACCGGACAATCCTGGTGGAGTCCGGCGCAACGACGCGTCAGAAAATACGAAGTCCAAGTCGAGAGCGGCGAGAACATCGAGGCATCCAATGCTGGCCCCGAAAAAGGTCCTTATGTCGCCGATACCTTTCCCGTCACCGTGGAACAACAATACGTCGTCATCGAAATGGACTAACCCTCTTCTTCTAACCCGCTGATTAACTTTTCCTGATCACCCGGCGAATAGAAATAAGATCCCGGTCTCCACTCCCCGATGTCTCCGATTAACCTGCGCTGTCGCGGTGTGCATCGCTCCATCAGTTCAGGTGTCGCCTTTTCGTAATCGAACGGGCGGAAACAGTGATGGCTGTAGCAATAAATTAGCGTTTTTCGGGCGTGTTCCGAGTGGTTCGCCACAACCCCGTGCCACAATGCATGCGGAAAAACCGCAGCATCGCCTGCCTTCACACGCAGCTGCACGGCTTCAGGGACATAGGGACCGTCCTTGACCCCTGTTTCTGGAAACGTCCGATTATGGCTCCCCGGCACGACCGTAAAGTTGCCACTGTCCGGAGTTTCAAGATCCGTCAAAAAATAATGGATTTTGACCTGTAGGGGTGAACTCGATCTGCTGACCCGAATCGTTCGCATCGCCTGCCCGCCGTCGGTATGCAAATACCCTTGATCTTTCGGGTTCGGGGGACGCACGATAACCTCCGACATACTCAACTGGATGTAATCCCCCAACAACTCACGCACAATCGGAAACGTTACTGGATGGTCCATCAGATCCACGAAAATGTCGTTATCCTCCATGACATTCCGCTTGTCAAAAAGGGAATCGGCAGTGACATTTTCGCCTTTCCGAAACGCCGCATCCATTTCATCTACCGTCGCTAACAATGCTTGGACTTCTTCAGGAGAAAGCACCCCTTTCAAAACGAAGTACCCGTCTGTCTTCCACTGTTTACGTTGATTCTTCGATAAAATTCCCATCTATGTATAACCTCCGTCGTCCAGTTTTGCGACCACTAACCGATAACTGAAAACTATAGTGAATCCTAAAAATAGATAGACATTCTCCATTCCCCCGGTAGGCGAGGTTTCTAACCTCGCCGGTGTAGAGTGTCTAATTCATTCTAAACTTTACTATAAGCATAAAATAGATGAGAAACCAATTCGTGTCAAGCAAAATAACGCGAGGTGCCATCTTTGTAGCATAGACTGTGAGTTATGATTCGTAGGTCGGGTAGAGCACCAGCGAAACCCGACATCTTCAAGCATTCTTCATGGAATCCGAAGACCAACTCTCAAAGTCAACAGTGAACGACTACTACGAACGGGTATTTGTTAAGGGAGGAGTGCCTGCAGCAAAGATCCCAAGCAAAACACCTCACCAGTTTTCGTAGTTTTGGTTGATTTGCAGAGAGGACCGCGCCCTGAAGGTCACTTCTACAAGGATATATCGGGCATCGGAGTGTTACTGCTCGGGTGCTTCCCTCCTCCTAATCCCATCAGAAGAACCGAATACCTCTATCTTGCGTAAAAAAAGGTTGACGTTTGTGCAAATTCGGGTATACTTACTTAAGGATATGAGTTCGCTGTGAAGGTGAGGAATTCTGAAGCACAATCGCATATCTTGACGAGTTTGTCAAAATATTTTTTTCACGGGATGTAACGTTTTGCCTAAAAATTGTATCTTTAATATTAGAGGGCTCCCGCGCTTGTTCTTTTGTATCACAAACTTTAGTTTGTGTCCGCGGACCGACTCTGTTTTTTTTGCGGTCTATCACGAGTTTCACCATAATTTCATCATCTGCCTAAAATGAAAGCAGAATGAAGGTAACTGTCAGATTACAATTGCCAAAGGGAAACAATGTCACATATTCTACTAACCAGCCTGGGAACACGAGTATTCGAGAACACTAAATATGAATGGCAGGGACAAGAAGTAAGCGCGGACCTCGCTCCGTTGGCATTAATGGAATTGTTTAAGGAATTGGGCTTATCCACACCTGACCGCTTTGTTGCTGTGGTTACAGAAGGTGCCCAGACCACCACATGGCCTGTTTTTCAAAAAGGAGTTCGCTCCCATTTTGGGGTTGAACCCAAGAAGATTCGTATTCCTGATGGCCGCAGCAGCAACGAAATCCGTAAAATTCTTGAATCGGTTGCTAATCCGGAGTATATTCCAGAAGGTGCCGAACTTACACTTGATGTCACACAGGGGTTCCGACACTTCCCTTTTATCTTCTATGCCTTGGTGCTCTACCTCAAATCGCTTCGGAGGGTCAATATCCGGGGTGCCTATTACGGCATGGTTGATGGGATGCAGCAGGATGAGCCTAAACCCATCATTGACCTGCAGCCATTACTTGAATTACCAGAATGGTTTCACGCTGTGCGGATGTTTCGCAATCAGGGGACGACAAAATCCATGGCGGATCTGCTCCAGCCATTAACAAATCAACTGCAGCAGGAAGGCAACAAATTACGGAAGAAAGCCATGGAACCTCCACCTGAAGCTATTGAGCGTTATAAACAAGCGAATCAAGTCAAAAGTTCCATTGATTGGCTTGAGAAATATGCGTTTGCTTATGAGTCAGCACTGCCTTTAGAATTGGAGAAAGCCAGTAGAGGTCTCAAAGATTCAATTCAAAAACTCCCAACCATAGATAGTTCCAATCTCCCGCCGCTTGTTGGCGAACTCACTGAGAGTATCACCAGTGCTGCAGAAAAGTCAGCTTTTAAAGCATCTCCGGGTGGAGGAAAATGGAAAGGGCAAATCCGTTTGGATGAAGACGAGTTGAAGCGTCAGGCTTATATGATTGATTTGTATCTGAAACGAAATCAACTCTCACTGGCGGTGGGCCTGATGCGGGAGTGGACGATTTCTTGGATAATTTGGAAATCAGGTAACTGTGAGGAGATTGAGAGGTGGCTGGACCTTGATGTACGGGAACGCTATAGCAACGAACTCGGGACCATCGGAGCTGCCGCGAGAGGAATAGCCTCCGCCCCGACATGCATATCATGTGTGCCGAAAGGATTTGGCGATTTTTGGAACCGACTGACGGGGGAGTTACGCAATGCATTACATCATCATGGAATGCGGGTAGATGCAGTTGAAGAACCTCTTAAATCTCTTGAGAAGGTTAAGCAGTTTTGGAATGACTTAAAGTTGATTTGAAGACTGCTTTCTCTGAAAACTAAACTGACTGACGAAAATAGGTAATGGTATCATAAATATAGGAGTATTTGATGTCCAAGTCACAACCGCATACACTCCTCTGTACAATCGGAACCAGTCTGGTATATCCCAACCTCTCCAATCTTACTCAGGAAAAACAAACTGACCCAATCCGTGCAGCTCTGGCTCAGGCGTATTCCGACAAAAATTGGTTAGCAGTGGCGACCCAACTCCATCAAATCAATCCGAGCGATCGACTCTGCGGTGCGGAAATTAACTCCGTGACGGATCTCCTCAAACAAGGGATTATTGAGAAAGGCTATCTCCATCTATTTCACTCTGAGACAGATGATGGAGCGGCAATCGCTCAGATTTTACAATCCTACTTCACACAGGATGGTTGGCAGGTAAAAATTCATTGTGTGGAGGGTCTACGCGACGATGATCCCAACCTATTCCGAACTCAAGGTTTACGTAATCTCGCCAAACTTTTCGGTGAACGTGTGCGTGAATCCAGACAGAATTATACGCCATGCGCGATTAATGCAACAGGTGGCTATAAAGCCCAGATCGCGATTGCCGTCCTCATGGGGCAAGCCCTTGACATTCCCGTGTATTACAAGCACGAACGCTTTGATGCGATTATCCCTTTTCCACCCATGCCAGTAGCACTCGATTTTTCACTCTGGCAACGTGCAAGCGGTATGTTTATGGCGCTGAGTCGGTCTAATGCTTGTGAACCTTGGAAAGATTTTAGTGAGGATTGGGATGAACGCTTTGAGTCCTTAGTCAATCGAGTGGAAATTGATGACGAAGCCTACCTTGAACTTTCAGCCACGGGACAGATTTTTCACGAGACCTTCCGTTCCCGTTTTCAAGTGTTGAAGGAGACAAGTCTCCCGCGTGCTGCAAATAATCGTGAAAAAGAACAACCAAAGTTGGGTGATCACGGCTACAACCAAGCTCGTAATTTTGTTTCACGCTTTTTGCAAGAGGTCACCGATGCAAGGTCCTACGTTCGATACTGCCACTCAACCTATTGGAATCCAGATCTGTCGGAATCAACCCGGTTTCGGCTCTCAGGCAGAGATGTTCAAGGCATATACTCAAATGGGACCTGGTGCGTGAAGTTTAGAGTCGTCACAACAGTAGAAGAATCAAGTGAATTCCCTGTCGTTGTAGCGGATCTCAACGATTGGTTAGAGGCAAGGTAAATTTAAAGTAGACAGAAAGGAAGCCTTTACGTTATGGCTGACGGATCGTTTGTAATTGTAGTTGATACCCCTTCAATAAAAAAGTATGTGTTCGGTAGCGATCCCTTGAATGAGGTACGGGGTGCCAGTGCGCGATTGGATCGCTTAAATCGAGTCGAAATGGAAAAGTGTTTGACTGGACACCCTGATATCGCGGGTGTGGAGTCCGTTTATGCCAATGGAGGTTCGGCACAATTTTTAGTACAGGCAGACGATGCTGCCAGAGTTAAAGCAGCTTGTGAAAGCATGGCGCGCCATATCCGTGAGCACACCGGTGGTGAAGTTGGAATCGCTTACGGTATTGCACCGCTTATAGACGGAGCATCCTATCAGGAGGCAGTGCGCATCGCACATTTTCAGCTGCGCTGCCAACGGGAGTTCGCAACGTGCCATCGGAGTGCTGCCTTGGTTCCCATTATAAGGGAATGCAGCTCTGCTGCACATCTGCCTGCTGCTCACATCGTAGATGATAGTAATATATTGTCTCAGGCGAGTTATGAAAAAGTACATGAGGGACGTGATACGCGTCGCCATGGTATTTGGGGTGGATGGATGCAGTATTTAGCTGGTAAAGGGGATTGGGCAGATAGCAAACATTGGAATAAACTACGATGTGAAAGTCTAACGGATATCGGTGATCGCTCCTCATGGCGCAACTACATCGGCATTGTCTATGCTGATGGAAACGCTATGGGACAAATTATCCAAGCCATGAATCGATCGGAGACATTCCACCAATTTAGCAAAATCGTCGATGAAAGTATTCAAAAAGCCTGTTTCACTGCACTTAGTGAAGTTTCCGAATCAGAAGTTAACATAATTCGAGAAAATTATGAGCAACGGAGCGGTTTTGAACGCCTCGCTGCTGATATCCTGCTCCTTGGCGGCGATGATTTGCTGGTAGCACTACCCGCTGACCGGGCACTTGATTTTGCCTTGAAGGTGACTGAAAAATTTGAATCCCTGACAAAAGATAGAATAGATGCCCTACAGGATACAACAACGAAGCAGTTTTTCCATGACAGGCTTGGTAATCGAGGTTTCACGATTTCTTGTGGTGTTGCCATTGTCAAAAGCAGCTATCCGTTTTATCTCGCCTTGGACCTCGCGGAACAACTGTTGAAAAATGCTAAACGTACAAATGGTCGCACCTCCGAATCCGAAACACAAAATGAGGCACGCGTTGACTTTCATGTGGTAGCGGGGGCGAACAGTTACACGCTTGACCAAGTGCGTAAGGACGACTATCAGGTATCCACTGATTCCGATGCGCCGCGCACGCTTCGTCCCTTGTCTTGCTCTCAATTGGAGACCCTCCGAAAGAGTATCCAGATCCTACAAGAGGTAGGATTTCCACACAACAAATTACACGAACTTCAAGAGGCAGCTTTGCTACCGGAGGTGAATCAATCCGACTGGCGTATTCGCGACATTTTCGCCCGGTCCCAACATGGAAAAGATCGGTCACAGCGGCGTGCCTTATGGGACGCAGTAGAATATTTGTGTCCACAAGGATACAATTTTAACTTTCCATGGTTTGAAAAAGATGACCAACGCCTGCTGTGTATGGCGGATCTTGTGGAAGCATATCGCTTATTTACCCAGTAGGAAGGAGTTTTACCTATGAATCCGCAACGTTTAGACTTGAGTTACGATATTGTTTGGGAGGGACGTTGGCATGTCGGGAGCGGATATCAGGCGGCTACGGCGGATAGATTACTCCGTCGCTTAGGCGGTGCTGACGGTACTCCATTTGTTCCCGGATCTCAAATCAAGGGCGTTTTGCGCTATCAATGCGAACGGTTGGCACTTGCCTTAGATCTTGACGCGGTTACCCCGCACGCTGGCATTGAAGAAGACGAGCAGATGCTGGTAACACATTTTGAGCCGTTGACACAATCAACCTTGGTTGTGGATCGACTCTTTGGCACCCGTTACCAAGGAGAATGTCTATTCGTGACAAATGCGGAACCTGTGTTGCCGAAGGAGCAGCCGGTCACTTCCGTCCAACCTCGGACAGCCTTGGATCGCCTTACAGGAACGGTGATGGAACAACATCTATTTACAACGGAATTCGTGGAGAGTCGTGCGAACCTGCGAGGAACCATCCGCGCTCGCCATCCCGCCGGCGTTCTCACACAGGAGGAAGATGGCTTCCCGTATGAGTACACGCTTTTATTCCTGGCACTCCTTTCACTGGATACCTTGGGGGCGGACAAAAGTACTGGTTTAGGTCGCTGTAAAATCCATATTCAAGAGGATACCTTGTTGTGGAACCGTCAACATATTTCATTGGATGAAATTCTTCAAAGTTTCAGGGATGAACCCGATGAATGGGTTTTGATGTTGGAAATGTTACGTGAGGAGTACACTGCGTGAAAAGAACACCCATAACAGCAAAATTACTTGCCCCGATAGCACTGAAGCGCGATCGGCAATCTGATCGCTCTGGCAGTGTCCGTTCAGTGGCTGGCACAGCAGTCCGTGGGGCTTTGGCATTTCTCTATTTGCAGCACCACGGACACGCAGACGGTCTCTTTAATCGTTTGTTTCTGAATGAGAATTCGTGCCGCTTTGGTCCATTGGATCCTGGTCCTAAACATTTCCCATTAACTGCTGCATCTTGCAAACGCGAAGGGATAACACATGCCCTTGTAGACCAACTCTGGTACCGAACCGCCCAACACTACATGGCAGGCCTCGTAGAAGAGAGCGCAGAGTCGACATGGCGGCAATGTGAACAATGCTCAGCGGATTTGAAAGGACATGATGGGTTTTGGGAAGAAAAAGAAAATAACAACTTAGGTGAGATGAAAAACGACCGGCAACATGTCGCTGCTCATGTTGGTATTGATCGGCAAACTGCTACCGCGGCTGAATCTATATTGTATACGCTTGAATCCACGTTGCCTTCAAATGAGAAAAAAGACCTATACGGTTGGATCCTGGCAGATGATCAGGCACTTGAGGCGTTGAAGGAACTTTTAAAGTTAGAAGATTACCGTATCTCAGTAGGACATCACCGCACGCGAGGCTATGGAGATATACATATACAATTAGACAAAACGGTTGAACAGGTCGATTTCGAGTCGCGTCCCGAAAATTGGGATCTATGGAGTCAGAGATTAACTGGATTTCTTAGTTCGCAGCCTCTTTCTGTTCCCGATATTAATTCAGAGCATTTTTATTTTAGTCTCTCGTTTCCCACCGGTGCTTTATTCGTGGATAAATTCTTGCGCTACAGCCTTGATCCAGCTGCTATGCTTTCATGGCTATCCCCTATGTCTTCCATTGATGACGCTTTTCCGATACAAAGCCGTCCACTCCATCAACTGTCATCGGGAGGCGCGATGCAGTGGGTCACGGCAGTAACCAAACACGAACCTCTTCGCGGCTGGAATGCCGCCCACGGCTTGCCCCGTCAGGATGAGTGGAGCGTCGCACGGGGATCCGTCTATGTTTACTGTTTTCAGGGGACTCTGGAACAGCGGGAAGTGCTTATCCAACATCTCAAGACTTTGTCCAAAGACGGTGTTGGATTACGACGCAATGAAGGGTTTGGCACTGTTGTCATTTCAGATGATTTTCATTACCAGTTTCGCAACCAATGGAGGTCAAATCGTGATTGATTTGAGCAATGAGTTAATCCAAAAGTCTGATTGCTATATCGACGAGAATCATGAAGTCTTTTCCGAATTAGGCCAGGATTTCTTTAATACATTTGGCTATGATGAACAAAACAATCGCATTAACACGCAGGTTCGCAATCTTCAACAAATTATTTGCTCTGCGACGCGCTTTGCGGACATTGAAGATTTTGTAAAAAATCAGATGGGGAAAGGGAGGATTGATGCGTGGCAGGAATTAGGAAGCGACATTCTGGGGCAATTGGAGCAGCTGCGTGCTAAAAGTCGAGAATTGGATACGGAGCCCCACAGACAGATGGCTTTGCGTTTACGCCTCGCCCGTGGTTGGGTGCGTGCTGTGGTCAGTGCATACCTTTACGAGGTCGCACTGGACCAGATGAATCATGGAGGAACCTCATGACTTGCGTTGATTTACTATCCGATACGACTTACCCACAGCAGGCTGTTAAACAATTGCATCAGCTGTTAAGCAATGCCAGCGAATTTCCAGTGGAATCTTCACAGATTTATGGGCTGCGCCAAATCGCCCGGCAGCAGCCCGACAAAGTTTTAGACTTTGCTAGGCATCAGAGCGATCGTGCCGAAAAGTTGAACCATCAAGCCGAGGTTGGTTTCTGGGAATTGGTGGCAAAACTTTGCAACCCTTCAACTTCCGAGTGGTCTGTCTATACGGAAGGGCGTACTTATCTTCCAGAAGACATACGTGACGAACATATCCCGCAGAGACAGCCTGGCATGACGCAAGAAGAACAGAGGAATCGTAATGAACTCAGGACACGCCAACGGAAATGGCTTGATCAGTGGGCAAACGAGCATATTCCAGCGTTTTTTGAGCGTTTCTGTACACAATGTTTGTATCGTAAAGCCATGATCGAAATGTCTCAGTCAAACAGAAACAATGATACTTCCACATACCAAGCGCAGCGCGAAGTTGAAAATAGTGAAGCGAGGCAAAGAGCATTTACGGATGCCAGGCAGCGGGGATAAAAATCGATAGAAGGAGTAATAATAACATGATTCAGTTAAAGGAGAAGATTCGCGTTACCGCTTCCTTGGTGTTCGATACTGCGTGGCGTATCGGTTCCGGCAAAGAAGGCGAAACCATGAGCGATTTAGGAGTAGTCCTTGACTCCAATGGCAATCCGGTTCTTCCTGGATCTTCACTCAAGGGGAAATTGCGAAGCACCTGCGAAACCTTATCACATGCCCTTGGATTGAGCGCGTGCATGTTAAATCATGCTGCAAGCGGTGTTAGCTGTACCAGTGATGTGAACTATTATCACAGTGTTCGTAGTAATTATCAGCAAGCCTACCAACAAGGAGTACAGACCCGTCTGAAATGGATTGCCAACAACACCTGTGATGTTTGCAAACTTTTCGGTTCCCCGGTACAAGCCGGTCGCTTGTCAGTAAGTGATGGAGTACTCAGAGATTGGGCATCCGTTGTGCAGGTCCGCGATGGTGTAGTGATTGACCGTGATAGCCAAACAGCTGTGGATGGTCTCAAATATGACTATGAAGTCATTCCGTCGAGTAGTCGATTTGAACTCTGCATTGAACTGGAAAACCCGACCGCCTCAGATTTAGCCCTCCTCGGTGCCGCACTGTTTGATTGGCATGCGGGCAGTAGTATCGGTGGTTTCACGAGCCGAGGTCTTGGGCGTTTTCATCTGGAAGATATCAAACTTCTCGGTGTTGATATGGAGGATTCGGAACAAAGGCTGAAATTCCTAACAGGAACAACCACTGAGGCACGCTTCAGCGATTTAGGAAATTGGGAAGGTTACTTCACTCCATATATTAACGGCAATTGAATTAGATAATGACTATGTTGCTCCTGAGACTGAGGAGGGTTAACTGTGTTACGAAAATGGCTTTGTCAGGCTGATATAAAAATCATCATTGAACCGGTCGATCCCATACTGATTAAGAGCGGTTATGCTACTATAGATGGGACGGACATGGTGCCTGTGTCAACGTTCAAAGATGGCAATAAGGTTTATTACTTTCCCGGCACTTCACTCAAAGGCGCGCTGCGCAGCCATCTGGAACGTATCGCTCGCACCCTGCAATCGGGGAGTGTCTGCATCCCTTACTACGATCCTAATAAAAAAATAACAATACCCGTTGCCACGGAACGGAATTCTCACGGTTGTGGATATCGTTCAAGTGGAGATACTTCCTCTGCTGCCTACGCGGATTCATGCGCTGCTTGCCGTCTGTTCGGATCGCTTAAATTTGGTGGACGTTTTAGTATAAGTGATGCCTATCCACTATCAGGTCATGAACGGGAACCTGAGTTGCGCAATGGTGTAGGGATTGACCGTTTCACCGGCGGAACGGTGCAAGGTGTCTTGTTCGACTTGCAAGTACTCGTGGGAGGTGAATTTGAAGCTCAGGTGCGTCTAATCAACTTTGAACTCTGGCAACTTGCTGTGCTTAACTTATTGCTGTTGGATATGGAGGATGAAATCATTACTATCGGTTCAGGACGCAGTAGAGGCCTCGGTCGCGTGCGGATTACTGTCCCCTCCTATTGCTTAACTTATGTGCAAACGGTTAACCATCTTAAGGGGTTGTACCAACTTGTTACCGAAGAGGAACAACGAGCATACCGCTTACACAGTTGGGAACCCCAAAACGCTATTGCTCTACCAACACCGCAGGCACGTGGCCTGCGCCAGTCCTACGATTTGAGTGCTAATTGGTCTGAAATACTACAACCACTTTTGCCAGCCTTTGAACAATTTTTGCAGTGGCACGGTGGACCTCAAGGTGAGGTATCTAACGCTGAAGCACACAATGTACAGGAGACTAACACATGACTGTCTTCTTGAAAGCAGCGGATTTAACACAGGATTCGTTTCTGCAGCTTATTGAGAATCTTCATATTGATGATGACACATCTACATGTTACATCTGGTTAGAAGCAGCTGATGGGTGGGGTTTGGACCGCTGGGATTGGAAATCTGGTCTTGAAGGAGAAATTTGTTGGTACCAGACAGGTCATATACCGAGTAAAAAATCTTTGCGAGACTGTTTGACTAAATCCATCTCCGGTCGACTCTTTGCTCCAGAGGGGGAGTTACGTTGGCGTGTCATTCCTGCGCTCGGCGACGCGTGCTGGCGCGTGGTCTTTCTCGGGAATGTTGATTGGGTCGGAACAACATTAGAGGACGATTCTGACAGTTTGAACAATCTACATCCCTATCAGGATAGCTTTTATTTATGGGGGCAGCAAACCAAAACAGCACCGGACGAATGGATTGAACTGCGTATTCCACATCGCTTTCAATATCCGATTAATGGCAATTCCAATAGAGTGAAGATCGTCACTGAACAATGGAAAGATAGCATTGGCGAACCACATTTCGTCCGTCTATGTAATCTTAAGTCTTGAAAGGAGAAAAGATCATGCCAGTAGGAGAGGACTTCTGGAACCCATACCGTTGGGTTACCCTCAGTAACAGAGATGTTGAACACGAGGTGCCGCGCTATCATCATACCTTTAGCGGTCTTTCCGGTCGCCTCTGGTGTGAGCTTGAAGCACTAACACCGTTGCTCATTGGAGACGGTCAAAACCATATCCAATTTGTTCGCTATAAACATAATAGGCAACCCTATATTCCGGGCACCTCACTCAAGGGAGCAGTTCGTTCTTTAGTTGAAGTTGTTGGGAACGGGACCGTGCCGTTTTCAGTTTCTGTCGAGAATAAGCATAAGCCCGCAAATGCCAGACAGGACAGGCACGGCGTTCCTCAGTTAGATACCATAACCAGAACATTCGGCTACTTGCGTCACGGAGATAGTAATGTCTTTGCGGGCTTGATCCAATTCAGCGATGCAAAACTCATTGCAAGTCCTCAAACGCCTAACAATTGGCAGCGTTGCAGAATCGTTGTTGGACAACCTAAGTCGAGCCATCGCGCGTTTTATCCAGGGAATAGAAAACGTAAGTTCTACCATCATCACCCAGGGATCGAACAGCTTGTAGGAATTCGTCATGATGAACCCCAAGGTCCCCATACTCCTGAAGTAACGCCTGCTCCGCCGGGAACATCTTTTCATTTCACAGTGGACTTTATGAACCTACGCGACAATGAATTCAACTTGCTACTCTATTGCCTTGCACTTGAAGCACAAGTGACTGTCACGTTAAGTCCAGCAGCACTCGGCAGAGATGCAGTTTCTGAGACATTGGTCGGACCACTCCGCCACAAAATAGGTGGAGCCAAACCTCGCGGGGCAGGCTCTGTTCATATTCGGATAGCGAAAATGCAATTGTGTCAGGACGCAACGGCGCGTTACCGAGGGAACAACGCTACTGACATCTTGGAAGGACCCGTTCTCACTGATGAAATCAACGCACGCACGGCAAGTTTTCAATCCCGCACAGATATAACAATGAAAGAGCTACGAGCAATGTTAATTTATTCTGACGGCGATCCCAGGGACCCTATCAATTACCCTCCTTATGACTGGTTTGAGGAGGAAAAGGAACTGGGCTTAAAAACAAAATTAAAGCCAACGCTCTAACAGGTTCTCCGCTCAGATAACTTAGATGGATTGCTCGACGAATATTGAACTGGACAGTGAGTACATAAGGTTTTCAGAAATTTGCCCATTTTATAGTTTTCAATTTCTACCATGCTCAAAAACTTTCGCTTTGCACGCTACCGTTTTACCTATACCGTCCAAGAACCGCTGAAGATGCCGTTCTACAAAGGCAACGTCTTCCGCGGTAGGTTCGGGTATATCTTACGCGATATTACCTGTGTCGGGGGTGCACAGGAGTGTGAGAAGCATTGTGAATTCCCAGATAGGTGCGTCTATTCCAAGTGCTTTGAAACACCCGTCCCTGACGAGAGTCCGATGCTCCGGGGGCAACCCTTTGCACCGCATCCGTTTGTCCTCGAACCGTCATATACCGGACAATTGGAATACGCACCCGGCGATACCTTCACCTGCAATCTAACGCTTATCGGGGAAGCGATTAACGTCTTGCCGTGGATAGTGTTTGCCTTCTATCGGATAGGAGAGCAACGGATCGGACTCCGAAATCAGCGCGGACGGTGCCGACTTGAAAAGGTGGAGAGCCTTCCCGCACGAGACGATGCGCCGAGTCAGACAATTTTCACATCAGAAACGGAGATGCTTACGGATGAGGGGGTTATGCTTGGACTGGATGATGTGATGCACGCCGCGCCGCACGTCACGGATACGCTCGATCTCGAATTCCTCACACCGACGAGTATCAAGGTCAACGGACAGTGGGCACGCACTCTGACGTTTGAACACCTCATCCGGAATCTGCTCCGGCGTATCCGTTTCCTCAATTATTTTCATTGTGGGGAAGACCTGGACACAGAGGTAGATGCCCACGCTCTGATCGAAGCGGCACAGTCCGTCAGACATATATCCCGTTTGCAGTGGCTGCAGCGGGGTCGCTACTCTCACCGCGCGAAAGCAAGGGTTCCGATGAACGGATTCATGGGCAACATCCGGTTTGAAGGTGACATGACTCCCTTCCTACCCTTTATTTACCTCGGCGAGTATCTGCATATCGGGCATCACACGGCTTTCGGGTTCGGGCAGTATCGCCTCACCTATTTGCATGATTCGTCATAGATGGATCGGGCTGCGCTTTTTTTCTTGGTAATTTTTACTGAATTTACGTATGATTTTCGTCACATTTAACACAACAAAAATCGAAGGTTGAGAATAATGTATAGTAACGTCCCTATCGGAACATCTAATCCCGGGTGTATCGTCATCTTAATTGATCAATCATACTCTATGTCAGAACCTTTTAGTGATGGTGGCACAAGAGCTGAGCGTGCAACACAAGCCGTCAATCGCGTCATTGAAGAAATTGTTTTAGCATGCCGAGCTGGAGAAACCATCAGAGATCGATGTCATGTCTCTGTAATCGGCTATGGCAAGCAGGTTCATTGCCTTGTTAGTGGTATGGTATCGGAGATTGCTCGACCCCGCATTGGTGTCGAGAAAGGCAAAAAACTTATTCCTGACGGTGCCGGCGGAACGATTGAAATTGAGAGTGAAATGCCGATATGGATAGAGCCAGAGGCAGACAATGGCACCCCTATGCATACCGCATTTGAACAGGCTGCCGAGATTGTCGAAAATTGGATTTCTGCAAGACCGGATAGTTTTCCGCCCATCGTCATTAACATTACGGATGGTGAAGCCAGAGAACCGAATTTGACAGCAGATAACGCCAGAAGCATTATGAATCTCCAGACGACAGATGGTGCCGCGCTGGTATTCAACCTTCACATCGCTACGAATAAGAACACGATTATTTTGCCAAACGATACGACTCATCTTGCTGGGGATCGCTTCGCAGAATTTCTCTTTGATATATCCAGTCCCCTTCCACAATCCTTGTTTGCATTGGCACAGGAAAGGCGGTTTTCACCTGAGCCAGGGGCAAAATGTTTCGGGTATAACGCTGATGAGCCTATGATGATTCAACTCTTACAATTTGGCAGCTTAGGCGTAACACAGGTTCGAGCACTGCCGCCACCGACTGATTAAAGCGATGATAACTCTAAAAGTGGCTTCTTTTATTACGCATAAAAAAGCGGAAAGCCTTGATGACTGTCAAGATGCTATAAAGGTGAATGAAGCGTGCTCCCGCTATGCCGTTGCAGATGGAGCGACCCGTTCTTTTTTTCCAAAGCAGTGGGCGGAGCTGCTCGTAGAACGTTTCTGTGAAATGCCGACGCTATCTCTGGATGCGGAAAATTGGAAACAGTGGTTAGTTCCCATTCAAGAAGCGTGGTACAAACAGGTTGAAGAGCGAGTGCAAGAGGTAAATCAATTTTATCTCACAAACTCCTTTAACGCCAGAGAACCCGCTGTTTCTACCTTCATTGGGCTTGAAGTTGAGAAAACTGAACGGGAATGGAGAGCGGTGGTTGTCGGGGATAGTTGTCTCTTTCATAAGAATAGCAGTGGATTTAGAAGTTACCTGATTGAGCAATCAGAGGACTTCACGAGTCGTCCCGAGGCTTTCGCCAGTTTTCGTGAGGCGAATCCCTACGATCCAGCGTTCATCCGGGGTAAGCTCGAACCAGGAGACACGTTCATTTTAGCGACGGATGCCCTGGCGAAATGGATTCTGGAACATAAGGAATCTGAAAACTTGGAAGAGATGTTTCAGCAGCTGAGACGAATAGAAAACCGTGAGGCGTTCAACCAATTTGTAGATCAAGCACGTGATGATGAAAAAACCCGCTTGGTTAATGACGACGTAGCGTTGCTGTTAATTTCGGTTGAGGCCTCTGAAATCTCTGAGATTCCGGAAGATGAACCGGAAATCACCTCAGATACGCAAATTTCAGAGGACGCTGAATCATAAACCGGTGGTTTGGAAATCCTCTGTTGAGGGATCCTCACTGGTGTTTTGAGTGTTTGGACTTTTTCTTGGATCTATCGTTTTCTGAGGTATCTCATTCTTACGCTTATTCCGTGAAAACCATAAAAACAATAGGAGTAAAGGGTGAATTGGCCAAGTCGTAGTGAATATACAGAGGCGGTGCGTAGCTATCCTGATAGAAGTTTAAAGGATCCGAAACTTAAGGGGGGGACACCTAAGATAGGAACGGACGGTTTCCCGATGAGTTACTCCGGGGGGTTTTCGATTGTATTTCCCATTGTGAAAGGTTCAAACACTTTTGCGTTACGCTGCTGGATGGAAAACATCGGGAATGCAGCGGTGCGATATAAAGAAATATACGACTATCTGCAGCGCGTTCGTTTGCCATACTTTGTTGATTTTGAGTACGTTCCGAAGGGCATTTGGGTAATGGGTAATGACTACCCTATCACACGGATGCAATGGGCAGCTGGCGTATCACTCCGCGATTTCATTTCACAAAATTTGAAACGCCCGCGTCTCTTCAAAGTTGTAGCGGATGCGTTTCAGGAAATGGTCGCTACGCTTCATAAAAATCAGATTGCACATGGGGACTTGCAGGATGGAAATATCCTGATTAAGCAAAACCGTAATACTATAGAGATTAAGTTAATAGACTACGACAGTTTATTCGTTCCGGCACTCCATGGTCAACTTGATAATATTCGTGGACTGCCAGAATACCAACATCCGGCAAGGTTCACAGCGAAAACAGGGACTCAGGCTACCGAAAAAATTGACTATTTTTCAGAACTTGTCATCTACCTATCTTTTCTGGCTTTGTCAGAAAAACCCGACCTCTGGCAATTGTTTAAAGATAAAACCGAAAGAGGCTTGCTGTTCGCGGAATCGGACTTTAAAAATCCGGGTCAATCCGCTATTTTTCGCGAGTTGGCGAACCTGTCTCCTGATGTGCAGCAGTTGGCTTCAACTTTAAAGGACTTTTGCACCAAAACTACCATTGATCAGTTAGAGCCGTTAGAGACGATATTGCCAAAATCGGATGCCAAATCGCATAGCAAGCACGGGTTTTTCTATCTAAACAATAACCAGTATCAGGAAGCACTTGCCGAATTCCAGAAAGCGATAGCCCTCGACTCCAAGTATGAAAGAGCTCAATTCGGTCTTGGACATGTTTATCTACGGACCAACAGATACCCATCGGCAATTCACGCATTTCAGCAAGTAATACGGCAAAATCCTAACTATAAAGAAGCACACTACGGGTTGAGCCTTGCTCATTTTAGATCAGGCGACAATAGTAAGGCAATAACAGCAGCAAATGCGGCTTTGAGAATTGACGCACATTACCAGCACCCTCGTGAACTTTTAAATGCTATAAAATCTTCCACTTCTACGCCTATATCTCGATCATCATCTACTCCGTCAAAACAAACCACAACGCAGCGTTCTACTACTTCCTCGACACCGTCATCTACCACATCAAGACAACGCCCTATAAACCCGTCTTCTCGTTCCAATACTTCGCAGGTTGCGAGGACAAATCGTGTGACGAACATCTGGCAATATACGACTGGCGTTTTGGGACTTGCATTAGCCGTTTGTTCGATTGTTCTCCTAACGCAAGGGGGGACAGGGGGCGAAGTTGACCCTCAAATCACTGAATTAAAAAACCAGCTGACGCAAAAGAATTCAGAAATACAGGAGCTCACCTCGGCGGCACTGGCTCTGGAGAAGGATAAAGAAGATCTCGCTCGTGAGAAGGACAGGCTGCAGACTGATTTGGAAGATTTAAGTTCCGACTCAGGTGGGACACTTGGAGATATGGTGGCTTTACGTCAAGCACTCTCCGATCAAGAAGACAAAAATCAAGGCTTGCAGGCGCAGCTGGGTAAAAAAAATGATGAAATACGGCAGTTGCGTGATGAAAAAACGGTCACAATCAATGAAAATCGTAGATTGCGGAACCAATTGGCTCAAACGGGAACGAGCGTTACAGATCGAGATACTGCCTTTCAAAACTTGCGTAACGAAATCCAAAACTTACGTAATGAAAGAAAAAAAGTTCTTGAAGAAAACCAAGGGTTACGAGACCAATTGACCCAAAAGACCACAGAGACGGAAAACTTAACGACTCGCGTCCAAAAACTGGAATCCGAAAAATCAGGAATACAACGCCAATATCGGCAGTTGCAAAATAAAAACAGGGATCTCACCCGCGAAAATGAAAGATTGCGTGGGGAGAATGAAAAAGCTCCGACGGACCAACCCGGCGAAGCCGAAGAGGGCCCTCTTAAAATAAGTCTGGAACCCCCTAAGAAAGTCCAGAATTACTGGGGTGGTGTCATTCGAGCAATGTCTTCTAATAATCAGGGAGTTATAGCCTTTGACCGTGGGGATTATAACACAGCAATTAACCATTTCACGACAGCGATAAAGGCGGACTCAGAATTTGCAATAGCACACTACAATCTTGGGTGTGCTTATCTTCATACGGAGAAATATCACGACGCAATACGTGTTCTTAATAAAGCCGTAGCCCTTGACCCGAAATTTAAAGAGGCATACTATAATCGCAGTCTCGCTTACTTTAAAACAGAGCAATTCCAAAAAGCGAAAGAGGATGCTACAAGTGCTATTGATATTAACGCTAACTATCAGCGAGCCCTTAAACTGTGGGAAACGATCGAGAAACTACACTGAGAGCCAAGAAGAATTTGACGGATGTGCGGTCTACCTATAAGTCCACCGATTTCACGCTATGATTTTGTGGAGATTCTCGAGCCACTCGCGCAGGTCACCTTGTGTTATAAAACCGAGACCGATGAGAATCACGGCAATAATCGCGAGCCAGATGAAGAGACGGAATGCTCCCTTGAGAATAGCAATCACGAGAAGGATCCCGAGTATCGCTGCTATTGTCAAAAATATCGGAGAACTGGTGAATTCAGGCATAACGCTATTAAATATTTATCTTCCTAATTTTTCTCTGGCTTCCAGCACCTTCTTAACAACGGTTTGGACATCGGCTTCGTCTACAAACGGGGATAGAATATAAGATTTCAATGCAACAATCGGTTCGCCATAGGTGGTCTGTCGGTAGCAGTCGGTCGTAGAGATAACGATGCCCCTGCCCTCCATCGCTTCCGAATGCACATAGTCAAAAATTTCTTGGTTGTAAGCGTTATGTGCGAGGAGACTCTCACGGTAGGTGGTGTCTTCAAATTCCTGTTGCTTAATTGAGAAGGTATCTACACCCTCCGGGTAGGCGCGGAAAAGGGTGACGGTCCCAAAGTTGTTTCGGTTCAGGACGGTGAGCCCGGCGTGTCCTTCCAAATGCTCCCGCAGGAGTTGGGTCATTTCAACGATGTGCCCGAGGATGCCCCGCAGCCCCTGTTCACCGAACAATTGGAGATTCGCAAGTGCCGCAAGAACTCCGGTTCCCGCTCTGGAGGTTTCCAGGGTGTACATGCCAGGACGATGCTCGCCAAAATGATAGAGATACGGCATCTGCTCAGGATGACGCTTCACCAAATCCATATCCGCCTGATTTTTGACGAGGACGAGACTGGAGATGTAAGGCGTGAAACCGGTCTTATGGAAATCAATACCCACAGAATCAGCGAGGGAGAGGTGTTGTATGCGTCTCCGTGCCCCTGCCAAAGCACGGATGGTGCGTGGGCGGAAGCCTAACGGATTCTCCTCAAGGTCATAGTCGTTGAACACCGACCATGCCCATCCAATCACCGCATCGGCGTGAATATGGGGGCGATAGTCAAGTTTGAATTCATCAACGAGTTGATCACGTAACCTCACGATACTCTCTAAATCGTCCAATCCGAACGCATCCGTAGTGCCTAAGGTCGCAATGATGGCGGCAATTTTCTTTCCATTTTTCAAAGCCTTACGAATTTCTTGCTCAAAGCGATCGAGATCCATTTCGTTTTCATCGGTTGTCGGGATTGTAATGAGATTGTCCGTTCCAATGCCGAGCCATCCGACAATGTTCGTTGCACAGTAATGCCCTGCGTCTGACACAAAAACGACAACATCTTCTGGAGTTCCTGTGCGTATCGTCTCTGGACACGCCTTTTCTAAGCCGAGTTTTACGGCGTAAAGGGTCGTCCCCGTGCCGCCGAACGTAAAGACACCCGTCGCCTGTTCTGGATCATACCCCACCATTTGTGTCGTCATCCCGACGACCTCAACCTCGGCTAAGGCTACCAGATGGCTGTATTCATCCCAAGCGATATTGGGGTTGTATAGCGAAGCAATCAGCACACCGATCAGGCTTGGGATCGTTGGCGGTGGGATAACGTTCTGTTGTGTTCGCGGATGTCCAAAGATGGTCATCCCTTGAAGATAACTGACGAGGTTGGCGGTGACATCTTCCACCGAAGACATGCCGTTGGGTAAGTTCGTCTGCCGTGCTGCCGCAAAGTCGCCAGGGACAGCAGTACCAAGTATCGGCAGATGCGTTTTGAGGGCATCAACCTGGTCAAGGGCACGCATCATAGAATGCACGAAGTAGGAGTCGTGTATCGGGTCAGATACCGGTTGCGGGAACGCAAGTCGGATTTTCTCTAAAACATCGCGATAGTTCACGTTTTTCTGTTTCCATTCCTCAATTTTGTGGTGTTATAATAGCAGATCCGACATCTATTTTCAAATGGAAAATCGCAATTGTGGATTCCGAGTGTAAGAAAACCGCGCCGAACCTCGTAGGGGCGAGGTCCCCTCGCCCGTGCTCTGAATTCCAATTGGACGAGGAAACCTCGCCCCTACGCAGCGTGACGAAAACTTCATACACCCTCTTCGGCACGTTCTTAGGTCCGAATGAGGAACGGTTTATATGTGGATTCTTCACCCGTGATCACGTGCCCCAAATGCCGGACCTGGAGTTCAATACAGCGCAGGTAAGTCGTTTTCTCGTTGCGGGTTGGGTGTTGAAACGTCTGTTGCATCCGTCCATAATAGCCAACGAGGAACCGATCCAACGCCTCCTTGGTAAAACGGATGCCTTTGGGGGTTTGCTCAAAGTCGTTGGGTCTGATACGATTGTTGTTGACGAGCGAAAGCACATAACCATCCACGATGATTTGTCGGAACTCCTCCATGAGATCGGAGGCGAGTGCAGCGTGTCCGTGCCTGGGTTGATGGAAGTAACCACAGTATGGATCAAACCCCACCACGTTGATGAAGGTGTAAACGTGATTGTGTAGGAGCGTGTAGCCGAGTGAAAGCATTGCGTTAATCGGATCGGGTGGGGGTCGGAATTGTCGCGTGGTGAAACCCCAATCGTGTGTCAAGAATTGTCGGAACGCCCGGTAATGGGCAGCCGTGCCGGTGCCTTCGTATCCGAGCAGCGATTCTAAATTATCAGCACGTTCCAATCTTTCCAGGGTTCGGCGAGTCGTATCCAATGCGGATTTCACCGCTGCGTTCTGGGAGCGTTGTCGTCTGGAAAACCGGATGGCGTTCGTGAGTTTGCCCCGGACGAAACACTTGGCTATCTCAAGGCACTGGGACGGTTTCGCAGCAACGGCGTATTGCTGTTGACGGATCAGGGTGTCCTTGGCATAACGCGGCTGGAGTTTTCCTTTGTATCTTCCGCGTGCAGAGAGAAAGGAAACAGGGATATTTTTATCAAGCAGGTATCCCATTGTCGGTGTTGTGATGTGTCCGTTGCCGAAAATGACGACCTCGTCAAGGTGAACGATCGGGATTTCCTGAAGCACATCGCGGTCCTTTTTCACAATGACTCGGTTGCCGGATTTGTGAAGAACTGTTCCTTGTTGCGTGATGTAAAGAATTGCCATTTGATACCTCCTAAGTTCGGCGTTTCAGACGTTCACTGAGTTGCGTGGCGATATTTTTCCCGTGCTGTGTCACATGTTGTCCGGAATGAACGACGTGTGCTGCGCCATTTTTCAGGACGTGTTGGACCTGATTCTGTAAACTTTTTGCCGGAGACTCAGGAACGGGTTGGTAGCAGCCATCCCTGTCAAAGATGTGTCCGAGGAATTCGACCCCGGTGTTGAAGTCTACAATTTCTGTTTTTTTCGGATTCAATGCCAACTTGAGGGTCGCGAGCTGCCGTTGTGCCAATTGGTGCGCATGACGTGCTCTACTCTCATTCCGGCAGAGGAGAAGCAGATCATCGGCGTATCGCACGAGTCGGATCCCCGCTCGCGTCATCGCTTTGTCGAACGGATGGAGGTAAATATTCGCTAACAATGGGGACAGAGGCGATCCCTGTATGATACCGATTTTCCGTGGGCGGCTCATCCGCTCCTTCACCATACTGCCGACGGTCGGTGCCGCAAGTGCAGCAACGACTATAGGCGCGATGAAGAGGAGTTGCTTTGCTGCAAGAGGTTTCCAGAGATGCTTCGCATTAGCGAGGAGCAGAAGAAGCCCATCTCGTCCTAAGTTCGTCAAAAGTTCCTTTCCTGTTTGCGCCAACGGTCCCGTCTGTGTGTCCATTTCGGATTCGTGATGTCCCCATTCATCTTCTGGAAGTGTATTCGAATATTCGGTGTAATTCTCAAAACGTGGCGTGCGATGCAACAACCGATCCGTCACTTGCTCAACGCCTTCCCCCAAATGGTGGACGGTGTTTTCAACGTGGGCAATCCACGTCGGGAGTTTAGGCGGTTGCAGGATGCCGCCCATATCTAACCACATTTGAATGAGCCGAAGGATCAGCGGTTCTTTCAGGGAGGCTCGGAGAAAACGCATGAGCATCTGTGTATCCATCCTGTCAAAGAAATTCTCAATGTCAGCGTGAACGACCCACTCGTAACCCTCCGCTCGGATAGCGGCTGCCTGTGCGATCGCATGTGGCACTCCACGATTCGGACGGTAGGCGAAGCTGCACGCCAGAAACTGTGCCTCGTAAATTGGCGTGATGAGATCACAAACGGCGCGCTGAACAATCCGATCTTTCAGCGTCAGGACAGAGAGCTCACGGGTACTACCGTTTGATTTTTTGATTGTGAACTTCTGAACGGGAAGCGGATAATAACGGTCTTCAGTGAGTTCACGTGAAAGTTGACGTAGATGTTTTGTCAGGTTTACCTCAAACTGTTGAATCGTAACCCCATCGATGCCGGGACTTCCTTTATTGCTCCGGACTTTTCGCCAAGCATCATGGAGTGTTTCAGGTTCGCAGAGTTGTGTGGAGAGTGAAGGGCTCGGTGTGTAATCGAACATTTGGAATCCTCCATTTGTTTGTGCGCGTGCTGGCATGGTACCTTGTTGTAAGGCTCTATCCAGTTTGAAATGATGAATACCTGCTTTAGTTTGTAGTAGCGCAATTTATTGCGCATTGTTAACTTGTGGACGTGTGATGAATCGCACGCCTACGAACCTACCCTCAAGTTCACGTGGGCAGAACAGTCGTTTAAGGTTTAAGAATTGTTGCAGGTTAACAGGACTTACGCAATTTTGACCATAGCGCGTTCTCTGAGATGGAAATTCTCGCAAAAACACACGTTCTTCCGACACAAACTGGAAAGTTTGTGCTACAAAAAAGCAGACTGCGTAAGTCCTAGTTAAGTGAGAAAGTGGTTGGTGGTTCGTTAGACAATGGTCAGACGTTTGTATAGAGTCTGCAATGGTTAAAAAGGATAGTAAAAAATTAAAAAAAGAGACTTTTCGTAGCGTAAACTCGTTAGTTTGCGCAGTGGATAGCCAAGGGGTGGACATTTGTATAGAGTCTAAAGGGGATTAAAAGGATAGTAAAAAGTTTGTTATTTGGGGAACGTGCGATGAATCGCACTACTACGAACCTTATTGGGTGGCATGCTGGGCATCAATTATTTGGAGCAGCAAGCGTTTGCGGGAATGCTGTTTTCGGAAGCGTGTCAAATAGTCGGCCCACTCACTTTCCTGATCGCACGCCTCGTAGAGCGTCCGTAAATCCGTCAGATAGTCCCGCGTTTTTTCGTAATCCTCCCGCTTTCGGGAACGGATGGTCTTTTCAATAAGTCTGTGATATAGGACAATCGCGGTGTCCGAATCGTAATGTCTGACAGACCTGAGCAATTTATCAGTAAACCCTGGAATACGCGCGGCAATCGGACTTTCCAAAAGGCACCACTGTTCATCAACGGAAAGTGGGTGTGTTTCAAGTGTTCGCCATGCTGCAGCGTCTTGCTGGTGTGTGAAAAGCGTATGGATCAGAAGATAATTTTCTCCTTCGCGGCGTGCGAGCCGAAGACACTCTCCAATGCTACCGAACTGGAGGCACAAAGCAAAGAGGAGTTGAACATGTGCCTGCCGATCAGGGCTTTCATCGAGCCGTTGTTCAATTGTTGCTTGTAAATCTGCCGATTCTGGCGTTGTGCAACACTGTTGCAGGAGGCGTGTCAGAAGCGGTGTGAAGACGGATGCCACCTCGAAGCTCAGTGCCAACAACATCTGATAGTGTTCACGTAAGGGAACCGACAGAACTTCTATGCCGAGGTCTACCGAATCCAATTCTTGCGCCTCCATAGCAATCTCCGCAAACGTCGTTGTGCATTTCTTGACGAATCTCGGTAATTCCTGTTTCTGGAGTGTATCAGGATAATGGACGGTAGATTGGTGTATCAACGCATGCAGGATTGAGAGTGCGAATTCCGTCTCTCCGACTTCTGAAAGCGATTCTGCATGCTCTACTAAATTTTCAAGTTGAATGAGGACGTTACGAAGTTGATGCTGTTCCAGAAAATCGGGACCGAAGATGCAGTCAATCCGTTCGAGATATACCCGAAGCACCGTAGGAGTCGTCTCTGTTTCCTCGTCAAACCTATCGGCATAGCCTCGCACAACGGGTTCCACCTCTGGTGCCTGTTTCAGCACCTCTGAGAGAATGCGTAAAAGGCTCTCCTTCGGTTTTTCCGCGAGCCTGGCCATTAAGGTATCAATAGAGGAGATGATATCGGGTGTATGGACGTAGGTCAACAAAAGCGCGACGATATGCTTACAATCCCCGTGACCGCCAGAATCGCCCTCATAGGGACACGAGCAAGAGGTCGTTGCGATCCCGGTCGGCATCAATTCCACAGAGACGTGATACGGATCTATGTCTGTCCCCTGGCAGGTCGCCGACAATGTATAACCCTGAGAGATTGGGTTTCCAATCATCCCGGCGTGAAAATATTCCGTGCCACGTGTGAAGCTCTGTGCTGTACACCGTTGCCGAATGTGATTGAGCGTAAGGTCAGGGAGTTGCATATCAAACCACAATTGTTTGCGGATCCGGGGTTACATCTCCGAGGGCTGGCACTTCAATCCGCGGCGCGCAGGCACTACAGAGGGCATAGTAACGCACTGAATCTTCAGAAGAAGCAATAACACGAGCAACGGCGCGTTTGAGTTCTTCATACTGTGTCCGGTTGAGATGTGCTTCAAACACACTGTATTGGACTCGCGTCCCGAACCCTTTGAGGACTTTGGCGAGTTGATTGCGTCGCCGGTTGTCTGGAATATCGTAGGAAATGACGTAAAACACCGAATTGACCCTCCATTTCGCTGATATATACATCATTATGAGTGATGTTAGCCTGTTTGTCAAGGAGTACTCAGGAAATCTTCGTAATTTCTAAAAAGAACACAAAAAATTTGACATTTTTCCGAATTTTGTATATACTTAGGACTTACGCAATATTTTAGAAAAGTGTTATACTCTTGAATTATGAACACCTTATCCCTGTCAGAAAAGAAGCAACCGTTATTTTCCGATTACTGTCAGTTTCTGTTAGCGAGTTTTCATAACTTCACGCAGACGT
>JAJEDB010000122.1 GCA_022821725.1 Candidatus Poribacteria bacterium
CATCAGACCGCAACCTATTGACCCAGAAGAAACAATCTTCTATATTGATCTCCGAGATTATGAATGGGAGATCGGCACCAATAGATGGACGCTGATTGAACAGGTGTATCCGTATAGCACTGAATTCAACGCGCCGACACAGACGCATCTGCGTGCAAAACTAACGAGTTTGCGGGCGGCGATGGAGTGTGAAGTGCCGTTTGTTCATGGGGATTGGTTCATCGCGACTGCCGCCTTGCCACCGCTCTATCACGACATCTTGGGTCTTCCACAGACGGATCGAGCGTTAGAAGCACGACTTGAGGTGAATGTGGTGGAAAATATTCGGAATGCGGCAGGCAGACGCGTCTGGCGTGCGGGTTTCAACGATTCAGGTGTGTCAAATCACAAACGCGTTGTGGAACGCCACACCTCTCGGTATGGTGCGTATTGGAAGAGTTACGACTTTGCGGGAAGTGTAGGAACGCAGAATATCTTTACGCATCCGCTCTCCTTTGAACACGATGGTGGCGAGATCATCTTCAATCTGCCGAACGGGTTACAGGCATACTATCTTTCGGATGCGGGTGGTAATCGTTTAGATGCGGCACCGATCAGTATCGTATCCAACCCCGCTGCGAGCGATCCGACTGTCCGCAACGGACTCTCGTGTATCGGTTGCCATACAGAGGGTATAAAGGTATTTGAAGATCGGGTGCGGGGTGTTGTTGATCAGAATGCGAACCCACCCTATAACAAGGCGCGTGCGTTGCGGCTCTATACCGCCAAAGAGACGATGGATGCTTTTATAGGTGAAGATACTGCGCGTTATCGGGCGGCACTTGAAGCGACCGGTGATGTTTTCGGGGGCATTGAACCTGTTCAACGGTTCCACGAGGCGTTCCAGCGACCGCTGGGTGTGTCCCATGCTGCTGCCTCGGTAGGGTTAGAAACAGCCGATTTCCTCCAGAAGATTCGCGAGGATGCGCGTCTGAAAAACTTAGGCTTGGGCGTGCTGACAGGTGCGGGTGGGAGTGTGAAAAGGGATGTATGGACATCAAATTTCGGTGAAATCGTTGCGATGCTGAGTTCTCCTGAGAGTCGTGTCGTGAAACCTGTTGTGCCGAGAACAGAACGTATCCCTGGAGAGTCTGTTCATATCCCGGACCCGAACCTTCGCGATGCAATTGCGGAGGCACTCGGCAAAGGTCCCAGAGACACAATTACAGTAGAGGACATGGCAACGTTGAGGGAGCTTTCTGCGAATAGGATGGACATTGGAGATTTGACAGGGCTTGAATTCGCAACAAATCTGACTGTATTACGCATCGGGTACAATCCATTCTCAGATCTCTCGCCAGTTGCGAGGTTGACGAAAATGCGAGAGATATATTTTCGTGAAACAGAAGTTGCGGATCTCTCACCCCTTGCATCTTTGCACAATCTTGAGGTGATAAACGCTTCGCAGACTCGTATCTCCAGCCTAGCTCCCTTGGCTGGTCTGACGAAACTGAGAAAGTTAGATACCGTGCATTCTGACATCACAGATCTCTCACCCCTTGCGGGACTCACGAACTTAACAAGGCTCAGATTATACGATGTCAAGGCAACTGACCTCTCACCCCTGAAGGGATTAACAAAACTTACGTGGTTCGGTCTTCCGCACACCAATAATATCACGGATTTCTCGCCTCTTGCGGGATTGATAAACCTGAAGCATCTGGACCTGTTCCACACCGAAATTTCGGATATCTCACTACTATCAGGGATGACGCACTTAGAGACGCTAATACTCGACCACAATCGGATTGTAGACATCTCACCCCTCGCCTCTTTGCACAACTTGAAAAAATTACGGCTGCATACAAATAATATCTCTGACTTCTCGCCCTTAGATGGCATCCGCGAAAATCTGGAGGAATTCACATGGTTCAGCAATCCGGGGTTCCCAAAGGGCGGTCCGAAGATTGAGGGGCCCTGGTTATGGCTATTATTGCCACGGGAACCCGCCCGTTGGGATGAGTTACTTACGGATTATTTAGCGGAAGTCTCTGACGGACACGTTACGGAACAGCAGATTGCCGACCACGGAGCAACGGAGGGAGATACGGTTGGAGATAGCATCTGGTCCGTCGGGACCCTTGAGCCTTTTTCGCGAGTGCGCCACCACGAGACCGGTGAACTCAATCGCAATATAGACAACCTTAAAAGAGTGCTCATCCTTGACAAAGATGCATTTGAAGAATGGTATGATCGGAACGCTGTTGTTTATGGGTTTATCACACTGTATTCTCCGCGTGCCCAGAACACACAAATATTCGTTGGGGCTAGTGACGCTCGAAAAATCTATCTCAATGGGCAGTTAGTCTATGACAAGTACATTAATGAGGGCTGGAATTTTGATTATCAGGAGTTTTTCCCTGTCAGACTGAAAAAAGGGATGAATAGAGTGTTAGTGGGAAGTACCCATTGGGGACGATGGAATTTCTTTTTCGGGTTTGAACCTGGCACGGAATATACCGTGTCAAGCCCACGCATCGGTTACACGTTTTCAGAAGACACGATCCATGCTGGGGATACATTTAGACTTGATGTCAATGCGGAAGATGTTCACGATTTAGCGGGCTGGCAGTTTGATATTGTCTTTGATCCGAAGTCCCTTGAAGTTGTTGCGGTCAACGAAGGTGATTTTTTGAAAACAGACGGTGCAGCGACCTTCTTCCAGAAAGGGCGGATCCTTAACGCCACAGGAAAAATCGCCGGTCTCGGCTCAGCACGTCTCAGCGAGGACGGGGTTAGCGGTACGGGAACGCTGCTTTCGGTAGTGTTCTCAGCAAAGTCAGCCGGTGAGATGCAGTTACATCTCGAAAACTTTCAGCTTGCGGACATCGCAGGGGAAGAGATCTCCGCAGGGCCTCGTGAGGTTCTGATCCCTGTCGCGGGTCAACTGACGATTGGAGATGTTAACCGGGACGGGCTCGTGAGCATACTGGATATGGTGATCGTTGCTCGGCACTTCGGGAAAAATGCTGCTGCGAACCCTGTGGCTGATATAAATGGTGATGGCGTGATCAGTATTTTAGACCTTATCCTTGTCTCCCAACAGATGGGTAAATCATCGGCGGCAGCTGCGCCTGCTGCGATTGCAATGGACGGTGTAGACGTGCTGGATCCTACAATCGTCCAAACATGGATAGCACAAGCACAAATTGAAGACGATGGGTCTATCGTTTTCCGTCAAGGCATTGCTTACCTTCAGTTCCTTTTAACTTTGCTAATCCCTGAAGAGACGGCACTGCTGCCGAACTATCCGAATCCGTTCAACCCGGAGACATGGATACCGTATCAACTCTCTGAACCTGCGGAGGTTACGTTGCGGATCTATACTGTAAATGGTATCTTAGTTCGGACGTTGGTGTTAGGATATACACCCGCGGGTATCTATCAGAGCCGTAGCCGTGCGGCGTATTGGGATGGGAAAAATGACGTAGGTGAACCTGTAGCGAGTGGTGTCTATTTCTACACTCTCACCGCAGGCGATTTCACCGCAACGCGGAAACTGCTCATCCGGAAGTAGGATGAAGGGAACCAGATGTGTAGCACGTCCCAGTTTGGAAACATTTTGACTTTCAAGACAAGGTGTGTTATCCTATAAAACATGGCAACTCACTCTCAAGAAAAGAAGCACCGAATTTACATTGACGCGACAATTCCGAGTTATCTGGTTTCTAACCCAAGCCGTGTTGCTAAGACTGCGGAACGACAAGAAATCACGCGTGCCTTTTGGCAGGATTCCCGTTTTGAATTCATTTTGTCTAACTATGTTATTAACGAAATATCAGTCGGGGACAATGATCAAGCGGCAGATAGACGGCAAGCGGTTGAAGGACTCAGGATTGTAATTGTAGAAAATACTGACCGAGCCTTCGCGCAACATTTGGTTGACCAAGGGGCACTACCGCAAGTTGCCTTTACGGATGCTGTCCATATAGCAGTATCAGCGATACATGCTATCCCTTATCTGGCTACATGGAATTTCGCGCATCTTGCCAATCCGCGTACTATACCGAAAATCCAACAGGTTTGTCACGACGCGGGTTTTTCAATACCGCGTATTGATACACCAGAGGCAATAATGGAGGAACTCTCATGAATGATGAAATTTTGAAAGAATGCCTTGATGCAAAAGCACGTCTTGTCGCACTTTTTGGAGACTTAGAGACCTATATGGAATTTATGACGAAAAAACAGGAAAAGGAGATGAAGGAAGGCAAAAAGAAATACATAGACTTACCAATCGTCCGGATAAAGAAATCCGAAACGCCTGATGCCTAAGTTTCAAGTTGTCACCCCGCTACCTCATACCCCGTGGACTCCATTTCATCACAGAGTTGGACGGGATTTCTCGAACGAACATCGACGATGCCCGATCCCGATCCCCAAAACGGTAGGTCACAGAACTCAGATAAAGTTGCGCTTGCGCACGAGTCATACCGACATAGAAAAGACGACGCTCCTCTTCCAATTCTGTCTCTGTGCTATTCTGCCGCCACATCGGAAAACTCCCCTCCTCCATACCGATGATGATAACGACCGGAAATTCTGTCCCTTTCGCGGCATGCAAGGTCATTAACGTCAACTGCTCCGTTTTGTTGTCGATCTCGTCAATATTGGTGAGGAGTTTCTGGTAATCCAGGAAGTCGATAAGCCTGTGTTGATCGCTAATCAACTCGAAGTGAAGGACCGCGTTCATAAAATCAATTCTACGCTGTCGCCAGTCAGCATCTTCCGGGAACTCACGGACGGTGGCACCCTGCAACGTTTCCATAAGTGCTCTCGCGTGTGCCGCTTCTGTGGGGTCAAGCGGTAGATTCTCCAAGGGGCCGATGTTGTGTGTCTGGACGAAGCGTTTCGCGACATTTAAGAATGTATCGGTCTCCGTTAAGGTGTCCTCTGAGCGAGCGACATCTTCCGTTTTCGCAAGGATACCGAGTCCAACAAAGGGTAGCAATTCAGGGAGCGATTTCGCCTCGCGTTTATGAGCGTCGATTCTGATGAGTTCTTTAAATATCTCTCGATTGACTCTGACATCCTCCATGGCACTGTGTAAACGTCCGTGTTGAATCTCAAATTTTTCGGCAAGCGCACTTATACTACAGCGTTGGCGCGGGAAAAGCCTACGCGCCGTGGCGAGCGTATCGTAATGCGGGGCGGATAAATCCCTTTTCAAGTACCTTCTCAGGTCTCGGGCAAGGATGGGATTGTCATATTCCGCTACATTGTGTCCGATCAGAATCCGATTCTGGATAAACCCAAGGAATTCAGGTAACACCATTTCAATGCCCGGTGAGGTCTTGACGGTCTCTGTATCAACCCCATGGACGCGCGTCGCAGACTGCGGAATATGTCCCCCTGGCGGCCTGACCAAGCGATAATACCGCTCCACTTCATCTCCGATTGCGCTGAGCCGGTGCGCAGCGATCTCAACGATTTCTGCCGTTTTCGGATTGAGCCCAGTCGTTTCCAAGTCGTAAACGACCATATCTGTCATGTTTGGGGTTTCAAAGCGATTGACAAGCCGTTGACAGAGCTTGAGAGCCGTGATACTGTGAATCCCTTCCGCTTCCAAACGAAGCACATCTGTGTTGACTATGTCTGCTGTGCCGATGAGAATCGTCCGTGCATCCCGCGCGCTTTCCTCGATGTGTTCGAAATCGCCGATAAGCAGATGAACCCCGTTTTCGTTCGATTTCGGTCTGTTTCCGTCAGGCGGCAACAATTGGAGTTGCGGGGTGTGATTGCGATAGGTTTCAAGCGTCTGGTAGATAATGTGCGCGGCACAATACTCGTCAATCCCATGGCTGGCGGTAATCTGGACCGGCTCGCCGAGCGTCAGCGCGCTGTAAAGCACATCTTGAGCGGTTACCAGATTCGGCAGCTCCGGTTGTTTTTCGATGACCTCCAGTTCTTCAGCGCGATACGGTGTCCGAGAGCGTTCCAAAGTATCAAAAAGTTTCAGGATAATTTGATCGACCCGCTCATCTTCAATTTCGGTTGATAATCTCTCAAGGTGTGTCCAAAATTCACGGACGTTTCGGCGTGTTAAGGTACCGACATCCTCTGGATACGCTTCGATATTTTTCAAAAGCTCGACAAAAGCGACATCTTCACGTTGCGCGAGCCATTTCAAGCGCACCCATGTTAAGTCGTCGATACAGGTTTCGGGGAAATTGATTGCGGCTTCCAAATCTTGCGGGAGTTGCCACTGGATGAAACGGAGATACGCCAGGATACCTTTGCTATTCCCTTCCGCGAGCGAATGCGTGGGTTGGATGCGCTGGAATGGGATATGTTCTCGCAGCAACTGTTCTTCCAAAACGTTCGCGAGCCTGTGTGTGCGGTAAAAAATAGCAATATCGCGATAGGAATAGTTGCGTTGCGTTACCAAGTTCTGGATGACCTTAATGAGGTTGCATGCTTCCCCCATAGGTGTGTCAAAGGTATAGTGAAAAATGTCGCGTCCTGCGTCTTTGTGGGTTCTGAGCGTGTGCTGTTTCTGTCGTTCTATGTTTCTGGAGATGACCTCCTCTGCTGCGCGCAAAATCTTCTCGCTACACCGATAGTGGTCGTCCAAAGCGAGTTCTGTCGGATTATAATCGGTTTTGAAGTCGTCAATATACGCTGGATTCGAGCCGCGCCAACTATAGATCGCCTGATCTTCGTCAGCGACGACCATGAGGTTGTGTTCGGGCGGCGCGCAGAGGAGTTGGAGTAAGTGATACTGCACCCTGTTCACATCGTGGAATTCGTCAACGAGAATATGGGCAATTGTTTGGTGATAGTCTTGCTGGACATCCGGAACCTGTTCAAACAATTCGACGGTTTTCACAAGGAGATCGTCGAAATCGAGAGCATCGTATTCCGTGAGTTTGTCTTGATAGCCGCGCAGGACGCTTCGGAGGTTTTCGAGGGTTTCTGCGTCATGAATATCCGTGGTCTCTACTGCGTCGACTGGATTCTGTGATTTACATTTCGCATCACTCAGGATGTTACGCAGCAACCACGGCGGATAGTCATCGGTATTGAGGTTCAACGCACGGACGCTTTCTGTTAAGATCTCATCTTGGAGTTCCTGATCGAAGATAGTGAAGTTTTCGCTTAATCCGATCCGCAGGGCGTGCTTTCGGAGCACTGTAACGCAAAAGGCGTGGAAGGTGCTCACCTTAATGTTGGAACCGTGTGGCTCGCCGATCTCGCTGTTGACGCGTTCCTGCATCTCTTGCGCGGCTTTGTTCGTAAAGGTGATCGCAAGGATGTTCTCCGCCTTGATGCCGTGTTCGCGAATCAGATACGCGATGCGGCGTGTAATGACTCTTGTCTTCCCGGTACCGGGACCTGCGATAACGAGGAGTGGACCATTTTTGTGTGTTACGGCTTCTCTCTGTTTTTCATTTAATTCATGAAGAATGTTCATCGGATTTCCCTCCGTCCATTCTGTCTGGAATTTTTGTGTTTTTTAGTGTCAGTGTGATATAATATTTATATGGAAATATAGCGGTTCCCGCTGTGAATTCCGCTATGGTTATTATACCTGATGCAGTGTAAAAAAACAAGGTATTTTGGGCATAGATGGGGCTATAATGAAACTACTTGATACTGTTGCGCTAATAGAGGATATGCCTGCGCTCAATTTATAGTAAAGTTTAGAATTAATGATACATGTTTATGACATCGTCTATGGATATATCGGTGTTGTATTCACGGAGACGTTTGATATTTGCAAAGTCGTGTTCAATCGGATTGTAGTCGGGTGAATAAGGCGGTAAAA
>JAJEDB010000012.1 GCA_022821725.1 Candidatus Poribacteria bacterium
TGGGTCTGGGTGAGTTTGACGCGAGCCGCCCGGGCAGCCGGTCAAACGATTTATCAACTCAAAGAAAGTTTACTTGATGATTACATCCGACAACAACTTCAAAAACCTGCTATTTCTATCAATATTGCGTAAGTCCTAAAGCGTTATATAATACATGAAAATTCACTTAATAAAGCAGCCCGCAACAACGGGGCGGGCGACCTGTGAGCAAGACCCTTCAAACATAAAATCGACTTCATTCCTCCGCAAGGTAAAATTAAAAAATCTGGACAATCTCACCGGTTTTGACGGATTCTGCTTCTTTATAGCAGAGCAGGAGCGCGTCCCGTGCGCCGACACCGGACAAAGCAGTCGGTTCATCTTCCCAGTCGATCGCGTCAACAGCGTATTGCAGTTCACCCGTAAAGGCATCAATCGGGTCAACTTCTCCTAAATCGACCTGTTCCACTTTACCTTCGTCGTTTAGAAGTGTCAGTGGCACTGCTGTAGAAGCTTCACCTGCTAACGTTGAAAAGTCATAAAGGAGTGTCGCTTTTTCGAGGTAGATTTCAAACCCGTGCGAGAAAGCACGTCCGCGTTGGGAGACCGCACCCGACGAGCAACTCACGGAGAGTTCCTTATCGTTATAGATGTATTGGGTCGTCAGGTAATCGACATAGTTGCCGCTGGCGAGTTTGCCTTGTGAAAACACTGCGTCAGGGACACCGCAGAGCAGCTGAATGAAATGGGTATCGTGGATATGTAAATCAATGCCAGGACCCCCACTCTTTTCGATATCGGCAACATCTCGTGACCAACTCGGTTTAGAGATAATCCGCTTGAAATGCGCGCCGAGGAGTTTACCGTATTTCCCCTCTTCCACCACTCGCTTCGCGTAAGCGTATTCAGCAAAGAAAGGCAGCACATGTGCGACCATTAGGAAACAGGGACCTTCATTGGCTGCTTTCCGTTCTGCACCAATCTTGTCTGCAAGTCCGACGAGTTCATTGGCATCGTCCATAGAGATAGAGATCGGTTTCTCGACGAGGGTATGTTTTCCGGCTTCGAGGGATGCCATACTCACAGGTTTGTGCAGATGCGTCGGTAGACAAATGTCGACCAGTTCAACCTCTTCATCGGCGAGGAGTTCATCAATCTCGCTATATTTTCGGACGTTTGAGAGATCTTCCATGCCCCCTCGGGGTCCGAAATTCCCTTGAATGCCCGTCCAATCGCCAGCGAGTTTCTTTGGATCTCGTGTGCAGATAGCAACCACTTCAGCACCCGTAATCCGCTGAATGGCGTAGTAATGAATCATGCCCATAAATCCGATACCAACGATGCCAATTTTTGTCATTTCTCTACCCTTATTTTATAGAAGAAAGCACAAGTACCGCCCGTTTTGCGGGTGATGCCTGTGCCGTTAAATCTTTATACAAGACTGCGTTTAGTGTGCGCTGGTTTTTGACTTGATACTGCCCCACGTCGTTGTGGCTTTAGCGCGCGGTGAAACCGCAAGGAACCCCTCGTTCATTATTTCGTTGATTTCAGCCTCGCTGAGCGCACGCCGCCAGACTGCTGCTTCGTCGATAGAGCCGTTCTCAAAGGTATAATTCGGACGGTCTTTAGAGCAGCCGATCCGCAAATCCTGATCGTTAGTGCCTTTGAAATCAAACTTTTCGTCTTTCTCCGCGGCGACTTCGCCATCAACGTAGACTTTCATGGTCGTCCCGTCATACGTTCCAACGACGTGATACCAAGTCTTCTCATCCAACCCGTGCGGCTGACTCAGGGTCGGTCGACTGTTGCCCGTCCCCAAGAACATATTAAAATTCTGACCCGAGTTGAAAGCACCGATACCGTAGGAAGAATGCTCACCCCCGTTATGGCAATTTTTGTCGAACCACTGCGCATCCGTTCCCCAAGAGTCTTGATTGATCCAAGCCGCCATCGTGATTTCACCCGTGATTTTCAGGTCATCGGAGGCTGGCACATTGACACAATCCGCGCCTATGCCTGTAATGCGAATCGCATCCCCGTATTTGCCCTTCACAATTTCGGTATTGGCGATGATATCGGCGTCAAGTCCGTTGCCGGAATCGTCAACAATGGTCTTCCCTTTAACAGCGTCAAACGTGAAATAAAGGACGAGTCCTTCCGCGAGATCTGCCGTGGCCGACCCTATCGCTATAAACATCAACGCGCCGAGGCACATGGCGTAACCCAGTAACTTTTTCATCCTGTTTCTCCTCCTGTGGCGTTTTCTTATACCATTTCTAAAAGTTTATATGGCATTAACCGCACTTGCGTGCCCAGACTCACTGTCTCTGCTACAACCCGCACAAACTAAAAGTTTATGCTACAATTTCAATCGGAAATGGTATTACATCAGAAATGTCAGTTTGCTTGTTGGAAGTAGTGAGAGTCTATCACAGTCCCTTGAAGAATACAATATGTTTTTCTTTGTCATCCGCGATTCAGACAACTAAAACGCTTCCCGCTTAATATTGCCCCATGTCGTAGCGATCTTATGCTTCGGTGAAACCGCGAGCAAGAAACGTCCCATAGCACTTCTGATTTCATCTTCACTGAGGACACGCGACCATATCGCAACCTCATCGATAGCACCCTCTTCAAAGGCATACTCAGGCTGACTCTTCACGCAGCCAATTCGCAAATCTTCGTCATTTATACCATCAAAGTGAAACTGAAATGCAGGTGCGAAGTGTCCATCCGGATTGACGATTTCTCCGTCAAGATAGAGTTTTACACTCGCACTGTCACTGGTTGCCACAATATGATGCCACGTTTTATTTTTCAGTTCACTCTGAACGATGAAGCGCATCTCGTTTTTGCCCCCTAAGACAACCCCGATTCTTGAGCCATGAGCGTTCCCTTTATTGAAAACCCCCATGCCGTATGAATTATTGGATCCTCTGCTATAACATCCTTTATCAAACCAGTGTAAAGAACGTCCCTGCCAATTCTCTTGATACACCCACGCCATCATCGTGATCTCTTCACTGATTTCCAAAGCATCTGCGGACGGAATATTCACACAATCTTCAGTTTCACCCGTGATACGGATTGCCTTCCCGTATTTCCCCTCGACAAATTGCGTTTTTTTGACAATCCGGGCATCCAGACTGTTCCCAGATTCATCGAAGACCCGCTTGCCCTTAACGTTGTCGAACGTGAAGTGAACGATAAGGTCATCGTCCAGATCTGCTGTAACATGTCCTACTGACACAAGCACCAGAACGACGAAGAAAGGAGGGTAAAATAGATGTCTCATTTTTGTTATCCTCATTTTGTCATCTTATCTCAGATTGTCCAAACAGGAGGCCCCAACAGGTTGACTAATTGGATGCAAGCACGGCGTTCATGAGTTCTTCCCATCTCCCTTCAAATTTCTCACCGAACTCGTTTTCTCCACCGGTAGCGAGGGGACCCCGCAGCATCGGTTTGGTTGCGTTCCCTTTTTCCCAGAGTTCCTGCCCCCCGAAGTCGTTATGAAGGAAATGGAGTGCTACACCGGCGCGTTCTTTATCGGTGAGGTTCGACTTGGTGCAGTGTGCCACGCCGTAGCAGAAGAAGAGCACACCCCCTGCCTTGAGTTCGATCGGGACGGCACGTTCTTCGGGCGGATCGCATCGAATATGGTGGTCACTCAAGGGGTCGCGGTAGTGTTCGTAACGCTCCCGATGGCTCCCCGGTATGACGTGCATGCAACCGTTTTCAACGTTTGCGTCGTGGATGGCGATCCACATCGCAGTGCCTCGTAACGGATCCGCAATTTTGAAATAGGCGTTGTCTTGATGCCAACTCGTGCCGATACCGACTATAGGCGGTTTCCAGAACGCCTGATCCAGTTCCAACATGAATTCATCCCCGATAAGTTGTTGAACAACGGAGATGACCTTCGGATGAAAGGGCAACGCTTTGTGCAAGTCGCTGCGGTTATTGAGTGGAATCACTTGAAGATTTTGTCGTTCCCCGGCATTGTCTCGCTTGGCACCATCTGTTTGGACAGCGCAATTGATACCCGTTCCGTTTTTGAGCTCAGTGTCGTAGATCCGTTCTAATTCCAGTCGGAGTGCCTCCGCTTCAACGGGATCGAAAAAACCTTCGATGGCAAGATACCCACTGTTTCGGAAGTGCGCGAGCTGCTTCTCACTTAATTGCATTATCGAATCACCTTTTTATTTTTGCGAGCCCGGTGCGGTTAGATGAAGATTAAAAAAATAAATCGGTAATGTGGCGAGGTTAGGAAACCTCGCCAGCAGGCGGGATGCCCGGGGGGCGTTCGGGGTTGGAAACCCCTCCCACAAAGGTAATTACCGAATTAATAAATTAATCTTCATCTAACCGCACCTACCATAACTAAGGTCAAGCCATCTCTCTATGGAATATAATGGCACGACGTGTGCATATTTCTCTTATTGTCTTTTTGCGCACGGCACAATAATTGAATCCACCATGCCGTGTAGAATCTTTTTGTCTGCTGGACAAACTGCGGCTTGTATGCCCCCGAGCTTAACAGTATTACCGACGACGAAATAGTATGGACGGAGCAGTGGACGACACGCCATCTCTTGCACATCACCAACATCGAAATGGTAATACTGCATTCGGACCCGTTCGGCAGTGTGAAATTTCTGGAGGACATGCGGGTTTTTCTCGAAATTCTCAAGACTGTTTTCAATAACGGCTTCCCACTCCTCTGTCGGAAGATCGTGTCCGATCGCTACGCCGCGGCTCCCCCATGCGAGTTCGGAAAAGCCCGAGGGTTTAATGACCAATTCCCGTTGTTTTTGCGTCACGGGTCCGAGCTGCCGCCAATCCGTTACGGGGTTTCCGTCCACTTCCAAATTGGGAATTACAGCGTGTGGGGGTAGGGGACGCGCATCGATAATCCATGTCTCTGGAATAACCTGCTGTAGAAACGGATAGGTCTTTTTACCGAGATGGCGTTTCCAAAACGGTTGGAGCGTCGGATGATGAAAAAGCGCGAGACACAGTTTTTCTTCCAAATAGGATTTTGGCGGCGGTGTCATCACAACGGTGCGTTTCTTCGCACCATAAAACATTAACTCCACTTTCGGGATATTGGGCAGATCGAACAGTTCATAGAAACGATAGAATACATCGACTTCCATCTTACCTTCTATCGTTTCGACAAGTAGCGCATCTTCGGTAAAAATTACCTCGTGCGGTTTGACGGTCCGAGTCTCCAGTCCAACCTCACAAAGTGCTGCGGCAAGCCATACCATCTCTGCCCAATAATCTTCCGATTCGTCTGACACGACGATTGCGAGTGTAGGATTGTCCTTCTTTGCCAAGGCACGGATCATTTCGGCATATCCGTTCACCATCCCGTCGCTGCCACCGATGATGCTATAGCCGAGTTGTGCGTAGAGCCGCGCTAAGCACCCTGTTCCCCCAATAAATCCCGGAATCGAGTCGAGTTCGGTAATCGCCATACCGTTACCGGTAGGGAGAATGTCGGGACGTAGCACACCGGGGAGTTGGCTCTTAAAGCGGTTCATCCGTCCATACTGGATAACGGGTTCCGGTTTGCCGAGTTCCAAGTACTCAGCGACCCAGTCGGGTTGAATACCCCGCACGCTTTGGGAATAGAGTAGATTGCAAGCGCGATAGAAATTTAAAAGATGCGTTCCGAGTTCCTCAAACCATCTCACATCCGATTCGGAAATCCAGAACGGTTCCGGGGAGATACGCCAAGACGTGTTGCAATCAGGATGGACTTCCCGTTTTTCTGATTCAAAGAGTTTCGCCTTCGGAATTTCGTCGTTAATAAATAGACATTTCTGTTTAGCATCCAATTCTAATTTTTTAATTATTCCTTGCGGTTAAACAACGTGCGTCTGAATTATAAAGTACGTTCCTTAAATCCGCCCTCCATTACATTACGGGCTTGGTTCTCGATGCTACAAAGAATCCTTAATTATTCCTTGCGGTTAAACAACGTGCGTCTGAATTATAAAGTACGTTCCTTAAATCCGCCCTCCATTACATTACGGGCTTGGTTCTCGATGCTACAAAGAATCCTTAATTATTCCCTGTCGTTCGGTTATGCTAAGAAGACCTGCTTAACGAAGTCGATCTTCTTCTGTTCAGCGATGGTTTTCAAGACGTGCCGGGGCACAGGACTATCCACATTGATAAGCGTCACGGCAATTTCTCCTAAACGCGAACGCCCGACAGTCATATCCGCGATGTTGATACCGTGCTCCCCGAGAATCGTTCCCATTAATCCTATCATTCCAGGCTGGTCGCTGTTATAGATGAGGAGGATATAACCGGTCGGTCTCACGTTTATATGAAGTTGATCTATCCGGACGATGCGGATGTCTTTTTTTCCGAAAGCCGTCCCCTCGATGACCGCTTCGCCTTTATCGGTTGTGACTGTTATCGCGATGGAGTTGGCAAAATCCGCCTCCGTCTCGCTTTTCGTTTCTGTAACAGAGATGCCGCGTTGCTTCACCAGAAAAGGCGCGTTTACATAGTTAACGTCTCTGAGTACCGGTGCCAAAAGTCCTTTCTGCAAAGCAACGGTCACGGGTGTAATATCCTCCTGTTGGAAAAGGGTACCACTATAATGGATTTTGATCGCCGATATTCGTCCCTCAACAATCTGCGTATGAAAACTGCCAATCTTTTCAGCAAGCTCCAAATAGGGACCTAAAATATCAAGTGCTCGTGGGTCAATCTTGGGTTGATTCACAGGATTCGCAACCGGCAGTCCACGGAGCGCGTTGATTATCTGCTGTGCCACCTCAACAGCGACATGCTCTTGTGCCTCAGATGTCGACGCGCCAAGGTGGGGAACGGCAAGGAAATTCTCTAAATCCAATAGAGGTGTATCGGTTGCGGGTTCGTCTTCAAAAACATCCAGCGCAGCACCAGCCAACTCGCCTGTCTTCAGGGCACGGTAAAGCGCGTCTTCATCGATGATACCCCCGCGCGCGCAGTTAATCAAGCGACCACTTGGTTTCATCAACGCAAACTCTGACGCCCCAATACTATGATAGGTTTCGGCACTCAGATGTGTATGAACGGAAATATAATCCGACTCCCGAAACAGCGTTTCTCGATCCACAAGCCGAATGCCCATTCTTTCCGCTGCGCTCGTTGAAATATAGGGATCATAAGCGATGACGTGCATCTCGAAGGCTTGCGCTCGGTACGCGACTTCCCTTCCAATCCTACCGAGTCCAACAGTCCCGAAAACCTTCCCGTACAACTCAACCCCAATGAAATCGTTCCGGTGCCAACTCCTGTTTTTCAGCGAAATCCCAGCAGGCACAATGTTGCGCGCCAATGCCAACAGCATCGCGATTGTATGTTCCGCCGCCGCGATTGTATTCCCCGTTGGCGTGTTGACGACTAAGATACCGTTTCGGGTTGCGGCTTGCACATCAATATTGTCCACGCCGACCCCAGCGCGTCCAATGACCTTTAATTGGCGAGCGTTGTCAATCACATCCGCAGTTACCTTCGTCGCGCTTCTGATAAGCAGGGCATGGTAGTCAGCAATCCGGTCCAGCAGTTCTTCATGAGAGAGATTGAGGTCAACGTCTACCTCAAAATCACCGCTCTCTGTTAAAACATCTAAACCTCGCTCGGACAGCAGGTCGCTGACCAGCACCTTGTTCATACGTCTAAAATCCTCCACCCGTATCGCGTTAAAACGGCTATTTGCACCCTTCCATCTGTAGAGTATCCTTAAATTATAGCATGTCCGAAACTCCCTGTCAACAACATTTTGCTTTACGACAACTCAATACTATTGGACATATTTTTTCTTCTGTGGTAATATATACGCGAATATCCATCGTGAATTTGCACAAGGCACGAACTACGAAAAACATGGAGGCATGAATATGTTAGGCCTGGGTCCGTGGGAATTATTGATTGTATTGGCTGTCGTGTTACTCATATTTGGCGGAAAACGTCTTCCCGAACTGGCGCGAGGCCTCGGTAAGAGCGTTACGAACTTTAAAGCGGGACTCAATGAGGAACAGTCAGAGGAAACCGAAACCACAACACGAGCACAACAAGAGAATGGAGGACCGCCAAAAGAGAAAACTGGATAGAGACGCACCGGATCTCCGTTGGGTTCTCCCCGACTTGTAAGAGCATATGCCGCTCGTGACTTCTATACTCTTAACCCTAAGTTGCTACTCACAAGATTTTCGACAGACAATCCGTTTTTCCACTGAAAATCGTTGCTTATCCGCACAGTTTTTTGCACAGACTAACAGTCTATGCTACAAAGATGGCAACTTCCGTTACTCCTAACTGATAACTGACAACTGAAAACTAACTAATGAAGGATAAATTACCCGATTTTCTTCAAAATGTAATTGACGAATACCCCGATGTTTGGAAAGCGTATCAGGCACTGGGTGAGGCTTGTGGGACCGCTGGTCCTCTTGAACCGAAAACCGTGAGGCTTGTTAAACTTGCATTGGCGATAGGTGCGAAGTCTGAAGGCGCAGTCCACTCCCATACACGGCGCGCCCTTCGAGAAGGCATTACGCCTGAGGAGTTGCAACAGGTGGCATTGCTTGCCGTGACCTCTATCGGCTGGTCTTCGAGTATGGCGGCATTGTCTTGGATTCAAGATGTTGTGGATAAACAGTCGTAATTTAAAGGTTTTTTATCTATGAAACCTGCGTTATTACGCCGCAAGGTAAAATTAAAAACTTTAATCCTCGCGGCTATTCTCTTATGCCTCACGCCATCTCTTAGCAGAACCGAAACGACAGCAGCGTTTCAGCAGGGCGTTGAATATGTCAAACTTCGCCTCTATCCGCAAGCAGTGGATACCTTTAAATCGATCCTATCCCGCGATCCGACAGATGTGAACGCGCTTTTCCAACTCGCAAATGTCTATAAATTGCAAGATGCACTGGAATTAGCGATTCAGACATTTAACACCCTTTTGACGCAGCTCACAAGCCGAAACTTCACAATTACGGATTCAAAAAACGCGCTGACGATAGAACGGATCCATGGACTAACGCACCTCGCGTTGTCGGAAATCTATTGCAAGCAGAGTAAATTAGACATCGCCGAGCAGCACGCCAAAGAAGCCGTTCAGCGCTGTCCGACGGATGCGGACACGCATTATCGTCTCGGTTACATCTACACACATCAAGCGAAATTCGACGCTGCACTCACCGCCTTCAAACACACCCTCTCACACAATCCTGATTTCGCCGAAGTTTACGAATGGCTCGGTTTGATCGCACTCATGCAGCAAAAGCCACAGCAAGCCGTGGAGCATTATCAGCAGGCAATCAAGAGAAAGCCTTATGTTCAGAGTGCGTATTACAACCTCGCAAAGGCTTACCGACTCCTCGGTGATACGGCAGCAGCGACGGAACAACTGAAACTCTTCCAGCAGATGAAAACCTACTACGATCGGACCTACGCCATTGAAGGCGCTTTGGCAGAAGACCCACTCAACACGGCACTTCGACTCAAATTGGCGGAAGTCCATCTGGCACACAAACACATCTCTGCAGCAATTACGACCTATCAAAGCCTGATTCGGCTGAATCCAGCGTCGGTGACGGGATACGATAAACTGGGACGCCTCTACATGGACCTCAACATGCCCCAGCGTGCCATCCCGTTCTTCCTGAAAGTCATTGAACACAATCCAAACACTGTGGAGGCGCATGTTCGGTTAGGATGGCTCTATACCACACTGAAGGCGTTCGACAAGGCAGAATTACATCTGCAAACCGCCATAGAGAAGATGCCTGGACTCACCTTGGCATATCACGGGTTAGCCGAAATTTACACGAAACAGGGGCATCTTCAGAAAGCGATAGATGTCTACCGACACATCACAGAAATCGCGCCTGACGATGACGACGCTCGGAAGGCATTACAAAACTTAGAACACTTGAAAAAGCACTTTTAATTATTCCTTATGTCGAAAACCGACTTGAAGGGGATTCCATCTCTCCATCACCTTTTCGTATTCGCACTTATAGGTTTCCAATACTGCGCACTCGCGTTTGCAGAACCGATTTTCGTTGACGTCACGGAATCGGCGGGCATAACCTTTCTCCATACCGACGGCAGAAGCGGCTTGAGACTCTTCAATGAATTCCTCGGATCCGGTGGTGGATTTTTTGATTACGATGGGGACGGCGATCTCGACCTCTACCTCATCAATGGCGCGGTTCAGATCGGGAACGCACAAGATCAAATACCCCATAACGTCCTCTACCGAAACAATGGGGATAATACCTTCACGGATGTCACCGACGAAGCGGGTGTAGGAAGTCGTGCCTATGGGACAGGCGCCGCTGTTGGTGATTACGATAACGATGGCGATATAGATTTATACGTCGCGAACTTCGGTGAAGATCAACTCTATCGGAATAATGGCGACGGAACCTTCACGGATGTGACAACACACGCCCACATTGGCAATGTGAACTGGGGCACCAGTTGCGCGTTTGCGGATGTAGATAACGATGGGCATCTGGACCTCTATGTAGCGAACTACGCTGCGTATACACCAGAGAACGACATTCGGTGCGAAGAACGCGGGGTCCACGTTTATTGCGGTCCCCACGCGTATCCACCCGTTCACGATACCTTCTACAAGAATAACGGAGATGGTACTTTCACCGATGCCTCGGCTTTGTTCCATTCTGCCGACCTGATTCCCCAGCACGGGTTAGGTGTAGCGTTCGCCGATTACGATGCCGACGGTGACACCGACCTCTACGTCGCGAACGATCAGGATCCGAACTTTCTGTTTCAAAACAACAGAAGCGACAATTTTTTGCCCAATTTTTCGGAAGTTGCATTAATTTCAGGCGTGTGCTATAATGATATGGGTAAAGAAGAAGCCGGTATGGGTACCGATTTCGGAGACTACGACAACGACGGGTGGCTCGATCTCACCGTCAGCAACTACCAGACCGAAACCAATACCGTTTATCATAATCATGACGGCGCCTTTTTCACCGACAATACCATTACATCAGGTATCGCAGAAGTAACACACGGCTATCTGGGATGGGGCATCAAGTTTTTTGATTACGACAACGACGGATACCAAGACATCTTTGTCGCCAACGGGCATTTGATGGACAACATCACCTTACTTGAGAAACACGTAACCTATCCCCAAAGGAATCTGTTGTTCAGGAATTTAGGCGATGGCAGATTCGCCAATGTCATGTCAGAGATGGATGGCTTGGCACTGGAAAAGGTCAGCCGCGGTGCTGCTATCGGCGATTATGACAACGACGGGGACCTTGATATCCTTGTCACCAATTGCAATCAACGACCAGATCTACTCCAAAACGCAATCGGAAATCGAAACAATTGGATACAGATTCAGGTCATCGGACAGAAAAGCAACCGCTCTGGGATTGGCACAAAGATTAAAGTTGTCACAGGAACACACGTCCAACATTGGGAAGTCCAGAGTGGCGGGAGTTATCTCTCTTTCCACGACCTGCGTGCTCATTTCGGCGTTGGTAAAGCGGAACAGATTGATCTCCTTGAAATTCGCTGGCTTAATGGACACACTGACCGTGGAACGCACCTCCCTGTCAACCGAAGGTTTATTGCAGTTGAAGGGAGAGAGATTGTTCCGATACGTTAGTCAATTGCAAAAAGATGCCTACCTAAGGTGGGTCTTTACGGAGGAAAAATGAAAACCCTATTTATAATGCTAACACTTGTCGCGTTTACGGCATCTTTCGCCTACGCGTTGAACGAACCGGAGGATTCAATGATCCTCTACTTCTCTTTCGATGAGATTGATGGAAAAAACGCCATTGACCATTCACTCTATGAGAACCATGGCGAATTAGTTGGCGCGCCGAAACTTGTTGAAGGTAAATTCGGCAATGCCTTGGAACTTAACGGTAAAACCGACTGGGTTGTAGTTCCACACGATGAAATTCTCACCGTTGATGAAGATGTCACTGTTATGGCTTGGATCAATACCGAACGCCATCAGGGTCCCAACGGTCAAAGGTGGCAAGGCATCGTTGCGAAAAGCAACAATCCACGTTCTTACAGTTTCTACACCGAATTCCCGAGTGAATGTTTGCACCTGAGTGTCGGTGGCGGAAGCGTTTGCAACAAAAAGGTCCCCCTTAATGAATGGGTCCACGTTGTCGCACAGGTAGCTGATGGCTCGGTACACAAGTATTGGGTGAACGGTGAAGCGGCTGGTGAATTCCCTGGCAAAGGCGCGCCGCCCGGCAAAGCCGATCAAGCAGATGTCCTGGTGGGGAGAACACACGAAGGTCAACGCGAATTCCTTGGACTCATTGACGAGGTCCGTATTTGGAACCGTGCTCTCGATGAGGACGAGGTTATTGACCAGATGGAGAAAGGCTATTTCGAGCTTTTCGCCGTTGATCCGCGCCAAAAACTCGCTACAACCTGGGGACACTTGAAAACCTCACAGCGATAAAATCCATCCGAGTGCGCGCTTCTGAATTGCCACTTCAATTCTCAGCGCGCGCTACAGACAAATAGTAGGAGGATATATGAAAACGGTCTTTTTTATCTTTTTGATTGCCGCCCTTGTGGCACCTTTTGCCTACGCAACAGACACATCTGATGAATCCCTTGTCCTCTATTTCTCTTTTGATGAACTTGATGGGGACAAGGTTATCGATCATTCACAGTATGGTAACGATGGCACGATTGCTGGCGCGCCTGAGTTAGTCGCTGGTAAGTTCGGCAATGCGCTTAAACTGAACGGTCAGAGCGACTGGGTCGAAGTGCCACACGCTGACATTCTCACCGTTGATGAAAACGTCACCGTTATGGCTTGGATTAATGCCGAAAGACACAAAGGTCCCAACGACCAGCGGTGGCAAGGTATCCTCGCAAAAGGTAACGGTCCACGCTCTTACAGTTTCTACACCGAATTCCCGAGTGAATGCCTCCACCTCAGTGCCGGTGGAAGCGGTAGCGTTTGTACTGGGAAAGTTGCCCTCAACGAGTGGCAGCATGTCGCAGCGCATGTAGAAGACGGCACACATCGGTATTGGCTGAACGGTGAGGCAGTTGGCGAATTCGACGGTCGAAATCCTTTGCCGGGGACTGCCGATCAAGCGGATGTTCTCGTCGGGAAGACGCACGAAGGCAACCGTGAATTCCTTGGACTTATTGATGAGGTTCGTATCTGGAACCGTGCCCTCAACGAAGAGGAAATTCTCATAGAAAAGGATAGACCCTTGACATCAGTTGAACCGCTTGGAAAATTGTCCATGACCTGGGCGGCACTGAAATCCCAAAAGTAAATGTAATTTTTTTCAGAGTTGGTGTAATTTGAAATCGCACTTGTCTCTTTATTTCGTAAAAAGGAGAATACATAACGTCATGAACGGAAAATTTATTGCATCCGCGAACGTAGAACGAGACGAACTCGACTGGGGCACAATCGGTTGGCTGAGTCGTCCAGAAAGCACAGGGGCGAAAGACATTGTTGCCATGGAAGTCAGTCTCTCCCCTGGATATGGACACGATTTCCATAAACATCCAGACCAAGAAGAGGTTATCTACGTCATAGAAGGCAGCGTCGAACAGTGGCTTGAGGATAAGAAACAGACACTCAACGCAGGGGATTCTGTATTTATCCCTGCGGACATGGTCCACGCCTCTTTTAACGTCTCTTCTGCGTCAGCGAAATTATTTGTTACGCTCAGCCCCAGCAAAGGTACAGAGGGGTATCAACTCATCGATGTTTACGATCAGGCACCGTGGAATACGCTTCGCTCGTAAGAGTAAAAAATGATTGGAACGCCAGTCCCTGAAACATCCATGTCAATTCGCGAGCGGATGCGTGAGTTCTACGAAACATCCGAGACCTATAAAGGGCTTCTCTCTGCACACGATGAAACCTATCTCCGACACTACGTAGAACTGGTGACCCGTTACGCACCGCCCCGTTCCAAAATCCTTGACCTTGGATGTGGGAACGGTATCTCAGCGCGGCTGCTCAATCAGGTAGATTTTGATGTCATCGGCACCGACATCTCCCCGCTTTTTCTCGAAGAGGCGCGCGCATGGGAGAATTCGAAACTTCGCTATCGGGTGTGCGATGTGATGGAACTCCCTTTTGAAAGCGATGCCTTTGATGTTATCTGTTCAAACGAATTGGTTGAACATCTGCCTGACGTAGAAACGGCGTTAACCGAAATGATGCGAGTTGTGTGCAGGGGCGGGAGAATTGTGATCTCGGGACCAAATCTCTGTTCCCCCTTAATCCCGTTCCTTGATTGGCTGAACCTGATGTCTGGCAAACCCGGCAGACCCGTTTGGGGTGAAACGAAACGACAAGCGTTGCAGCAGTTTACACGCAACTGCAGGCTTTATGTCCAGAAGCGGTTCTTGACGAAATCGCCGCATTTCATTTATCGTGAACCCGATTTACAGGCGGATGCCATCGGTGGAGATGCAGACAGTGCCTATTATGCCAGCCCTATTGATCTCGCTCAATTTTTCCGGTCGCACGGGTGCACGATCGTCAAGAAAGCCGTTGGCTTCGGGATAAAAGGTAGAATTATCGCAGGCGCGTTTCCGTACCTGAGTCCTTATATCACCATGGTCGTCGAAAAATGAACATTCGTCCAGACGATTTTGTCTTAGAGATAGGAAGCGGTCACAATCCGAAAGCACGCTCGGATGTCTTATGTGATAAATTTATAGCGGATGACGAACAGCGCGGCGGTGTCATCGTCGCTGACCGCCCGATTGTGGAAGCGGATGGGCAATTTCTGCCGTTCGCGGACAAAGCATTTGACTATGTTATCTGCTCACATGTATTGGAGCACGTCGAAGACCCCACACAGCTCATTGCCGAATTAGAACGTGTCGCACGCCGTGGGTATATTGAAACGCCCTCTGAAATAGGAGAACGCATTTACGGGTGGCACTACCACAATTGGGTCGTCAACTTAGTCGAGGGTCGTCTGATGCTACGGAGGAATGAAAGGGATTCCCAGTTTGGGCAACTCTTCCATAAGTTAGCAGTGACGGACAAACACTGGAAACGGTTTCATCTTACGCATCATAACCTTTTCCTGGTCCAGTACGAATGGAAGAATAAAATCAACTACGAGATACTCCCGGATCAGGAGCTGGCATTGAATTTAGAATGCCCGGATACCCTTGAGAGACTCATCGCGTCAGGCAATGGCACTTCGGAACAACGTGAATGGCTGCTCCTTCTTAAAAGCGTAATCCCGCGGCGCATCGTTTCTCAGGCGAAATCACTGTTGGTAAGAAGCAAAAATCGTCAGACAAAAACGTTGCCCGAGATTCTCGTTTGTCCGCAGTGTAAAGGTGAAATTACATGGGAAGCACAACGGCTTCACTGCAAGGCGTGCGAACGGCACTATCCAATTATTGACGGAATTCCGAGATTCACCTTTTAATTGTTCGCAAGGCGTTAAATAAAGTGATTGGTTTGTTAACGGTTTGTTCTCGTATTCGCGTCGTTCCTCCGCAAGGTACAATTAAAAATTCGCAAGGAAAATTAAAAAAATGAATGTTGTCCCGAAAGACTTTATCCGCGTGATGCCGAACGCACTGCGGAGCTTCATCAGTGCCGCTTTCCAGAAGGCAGGAACCTCGGAAACGGACGCAGCACATATAGCTGACCTACTTGTTCTCACCGATCTGCGTGGCGTATTCAGTCACGGCACATGGCAAACTCCCGGATACGTCGGGATGATGCTTGACGGCAAAGTAAACCCGCGTCCAAACGTCCGTTGCATCGATGAATCGCCGACGACGGCAATCTACGACGGCGATGGCGGTATGGGACATTTTGCGGCGTATCCTGCAGCAAAGGCAGCCGTCAAAAAAGCCAAAGAGATGGGATTGGGCGCCGCAACGAGTCGGAACCACTTCCATTTTGGGAGTGCTGGCAAGTATTCACGACTCGCACTGGAAGCGGATTGCGCCGGGTTTGCGGTCTCCTGCCACCGTTTTCGACACAGTCCTGACGCTCCGATTGCCACCGCAACGGGGGCATCACCGATGAGTTTCGCGATTCCCGCGGGTGACCAGCCGCCTATCGTTGTTGATATGGCAACCGGTATTGATGCCAAACTGCCGTTGGAAGAGGCATTTGAACAGAGTCCTGCTGCGTTCTTCAAGATGCTGGGCTTGAGTCATGTAAGTCACGCACTCGGTGGATTTATGGCGGGCATCTGGCTATTCGATAAACCCCCAGATCCGCCAACAATCTGGGAGGGTGCCAATCAGGGGGCATTCATTGCCGCGATTGACATTTCCCGGTTTCGACCGATTGACGCGTATAAAGCAGAGATCGATCAACACATCCACGAGGCACGACAGATGCAACCCGCACCGGGGTATGAACGCTCGGATCTGCCCGGCGGCTTAGAATGGGAACGAGAACGGGAATGGGCTGAAATCGGCATCCCGATCGGCGAGGCACATCAGGAACAATTGAAAACAGTTGCTGAACGCCTTGGTATTCCACTTCCATTCTAAATAAGGAGAAATCTTATGGACGACACTAAAAATTTCAACGAACTTCTGATCGAGATCTTGAAACAGATACACATTCGCCTGGATCGCTTGGATGCTAAGATTGATACCAAGGCAGATAAAGAAGATACTAACTCCCTTAAGGAAGATATTAGTTTCCTTAAAAATGATATGAATGTCGTCAAGGAAGATGTCAGTTTCCTTAAAAATGATATGAATGTCGTCAAGGAAGACGTTAAATCTTTGGGGCAACGCCTCGACCGCATTGAAGGGGGTATTTCGACGCTCCGGTGGGTAATTGGGGCGCAAGTCGCTATCATCGGTGTCCTCCTTGCTATCTTCAAAGCACTCTAAAAGGAATGAAAAAATAGAATGGAAACGAATACAAACAACGCAGAAGATCGAAATATTGTGATTATTGGCGGTGGCACCGCCGGGTTTGCCGCGGGCGTTTATACGTCTCGTGCAATGCTTGAACCTATCCTGATTACAGGAGAGGCACTCGGTGGACAACTCTCTTTAACGCTTGACTTGGAAAACTATCCCGGTTTCTTCGGCAACGAGGCGGGGGTTTTCATACAAGGCATGCAGGAACAAGCAGAGCGGTTCGGCACCGAAGTTAAATTCGACACCGTAACAGCGGTCGACTTTTCGCAACACCCGTTTGCCATCACCACCTACGAGAAAGAATACCGCGCAAAATCTGTGATCATAGCAACAGGGGCATCGCCGCGCACACTTGATATTCCCGGCGAAGAAGAATACGGCGGACGCGGTGTCTCCTACTGTGCGACGTGTGATGGGTTCTTCTTCCAAGATCAGCGACTGATTGTCGTTGGCGGAGGGGACGCTGCGTTGGAGGAAGGCATCTTCCTAACCAAGTATGCTTCCGAAGTATATATCGTCCATCGCCGCGATCAGCTCCGTGCGAGCCAGATTATGCAGGAACGCGCCTTCAAAAACGATAAAATCAAGTTTATCTGGGATACGGTGGTCGAAGAAATCAAGGGTGACGCAGAACAAGTGACGGGTGCCACCCTCAAAAACGTTAAAACCGGTGAGACGCAACCCTTCCCGATCGACGGTGTATTTATTTTTATAGGACATATTCCGAACACAGAGCTCTTCACAGATGTCATAAGTATGGATGAGCAAGGGTACATCATTGTCGACGAGATGCAGCGCACGAACGTAAACGGTGTCTACGCCGCGGGCGATGTGCATGACCATGTCTTCCGCCAAGCGATTACCGCTGCAGGAGCCGGTGCCGCAGCTGCGATCGCCGCTGAAAAGTTCGTCGCGGAATTAGAGAACCGTGCCTATCCCGGAAATTAATCACAATCCCTGATTGCGGGATGTATAGGAGAAATTTGTGCCAAGAGAAAGACTCGCACTCGGTTTAGATTCAAGCACACAGAGCCTATCCGCTGTCGTCATTGATATAGACACCGCCGAAAAATGCTTTGAGCATTCGCTTGACTATCGCGCCGATGCACGCCTCAATCACTTCGGTATTGGTGAAGACTATATCTTACCGCCGAGAGAGGAAGGTGAAGCCGAACAGCCGCCGCTGATGTATCTCGCCTCACTTGACGCGTTGTTTGCTGACATGCGCGAGGCAGGCATTCCACTTGAGAACATCCGCCTCATCAACACGTCAGGACAGCAACACGGACACGTCTATCTGAACCGAGATGCCGACGCACTACTGGCGCAACTCACACATAGAGGCGCGGGCACCTCGCCCCTACAAACCCTGCTAAAAGATGCATTTGCGTATCCCAACGCCCCCATCTGGATGACCGCGAACACGACCGCACAAACGGATGCTGTCCGAAACGGGGTCGGTGGAAAAGGGAAGATGATTGACCTTTCCGGTTCGGATGCGCCGCTCCGCTTCACAGGTGCCGTTGTGCGCCGTGTCGGAGAACAGTTCCCTGAATGTTACACCGCGACAGCAAAAGTCCAATTGATTAGCAGTTTTATCCCCGCAGTGCTGACGGGTAACGCAGATGTGCCTATTGACTACGGAAACGGATGTGGGATGTCGCTCATGAACTACCGAGGCAAGGTGTGGGATCCGGCCCTGTTGGCGGCAACAGCGGAAGGCTTACCGGGGGGTGTGGAAGGGCTCCCCTCCAAATTGCCTGCGCTCGCACGTCCAGATTCCATCGTGGGCAGTCTTGCCGCGTATTACGTAGAGAAGTACGGCTTCGATAGTCATTGCACCGTGATCACCGGTTCTGGCGACAATCCGCAGTCGAAGGTCCCCGTTGCGGGAGATTTGCTGAGTCTCGGAACCAGTTTCGTCAACATGGTGTCAACCGACGGGGATACACTCGACCCAGAGGGATTCGCCAACGCCATGTATGACGGCATTAACCGTCCCTTTATGTTTGGATGTCGTACAAACGGTGCCATGGTATGGGATGCCGTGAGGAGTCAGTACGGCTTATCAAAAGAGGAATACGCACCCGCAGAGGCGGCGTTACAGACTGTTGCCCCCGGACAATTCATGACGTTTTGGCAACCGAAGACGGAGTCCTTCCCTGTTTCTGGTGCGTTTGAACGCATCCGCGCCACCGCACAATCCACATTGGCAGAGGACTATACGGGTATTATTGAAACGAGCCTTGCTGCGGTTTACATTTACTCCGCTGTCTTCACGAAGCAGACACAGGACCCGTTGTTTGTAACAGGCGGGGCAACAGAGAGTCCCGAAATCATGCGGCGTGTCGCAGGAATCTGGAACAGACCAACGCTCCCCGTAGAGAAAGGGGGGGCTGCACTCGGTGCAGCTGTTGCAGGGGTCAAGGCCCTTTTTGACGCAGATGCCGATATGGAGGCAGAATCCTTTGATGTTGAGGCGTTCAGTGCTGCAGTCTTGAAACGTGGCGAACCGGTTCAGCCGTATCCTGAAGACGTTGCCGCCTATCATGGTGAAGGGAAATACCTCCAGCAGTTTCGGGAAAAATACGAAAAAATCATAGCGGAACACCCAATATAGGATAGGATTTACGCACTCCCCCGGTAGGTGCGGTTTCTAACCGCACCGATAGAAATAAAGAATGGAAGGAAGGGAAGGATGGGCAATTCCCTGACACACTTTGACGAAAAAGGCAATACGCGAATGGTGAATGTCGGTGGCAAAGATGAAACCCTCCGTATCGCCATCGCTCGTGGGCATATTACTGCCCGTCCTGAAACACTCCATCTCATCGCTGAACAGGGCATGAAGAAAGGTGATGTTTTAGAGGTCGCACGGCTTGCGGGGATCATGGCGGCAAAACGCACGGGTGAACTGATTCCATTGTGTCACCCCCTCGCATTGACTTCAATTCGCGTTGAACTCGCTATCGCAGATGACGCACCACAGGTCGAAATTGAAGCGGAAGTTCAGACTGTGGGACGCACAGGCGTAGAAATGGAAGCACTCACCGCCGTGTCAGTCGCTGCCTTGACTGTTTATGATATGTGTAAGGCAGTAGATAAAGAGATGGTTATTGGTGAAGTCAGGCTTATAAAAAAAACAGGCGGCAAAAGTGGTGATTTTACAAAGGAAACGGTTGCTGGTTCTAATACGTAGCGCTCCCTAAAAAGGTATATAACCATGAAGAAAAAAATGCTTCAGATAATCCTTGCACTTTGCCTAATTTCTACGACCACCTTTGCCGCGGATCACGTCCTGATTATCGGTGGTGTCGCCGGTGAAAAATCCTTTTACGACGCGTTCTGGGGTGCCACCTCTCGGTTCCATCGGTTGCTCACCAACGAATACGGTTACGCCCCCGACCAGATTACCTTTCTCTTTGAAGACATAGGCGACACAAATCAAAGCGGGCAAGGCGCGTTAGAACTGGTTGACGCAGAATCAAATCGCGAACAGGTTTTAGCTACATTCAATCAGCTCGCTAAGACTGTGGAGCCCGCGGATCGGTTTCTGCTGTTCATGCTGGGGCACGCATCCCGGACCGGTAGAGGGAGTGCGAAGTTTAATCTGCGAGGTCGGGACATTACTGAGGTGGAATATGTGGGGCTTATTAACAGTATTCCTGCTGAGAATCAGGTTCTGATCTTCGGCTTCCCTTATAGTGGACGACTTGTGCCGCAACTGAGCGCGCCGGGACGCATAATCCTCACCTCAAGTTCACCAAACGAAGGGTATTCACTACAAGCAGGATTCGGCGATGTCTTTGTTGATGCCTTCTCTACAGCAGATAACGATATAAACACCGATGGAGACATCTCACTTTTAGAAGTGTTCCTCTCGCTGCAGACGCGGACGCAGGAATGGTATGAGAACCGCGGGACGGTTCAGTCTGAACATCCGCATCTTGATGATAACGGCGATGGAAACGCTACTCGAAACCTAACGATTGACCCTGAGACCGAGGATGTAGACGGGACAGATGAGGGTGCACTCGCCACAAAAACGTTCTTAGGGACCCGTCAAACAGTTCTACCGAGCACACCATCGCCACCTGAACCTGATGAAGTCTTCGCCGATGTATCACCTACGGGATCTCCCGAAGAGCGTGAACAGGAAAATCCAGAGACTTCGACTGCCATTCACAACGCTGAGAATCGTCCATCGACATTGCCTTACGACTATATCAGCGAGGCGGACGAGAACGTCATCCAAGAAGCCATTGATACAGCCCCCTCCGAAAAGGACTATCCAGAAGACGGTGCTGTTGTTCTGTGGGAAAGCGTCGATGTAGACATTGATGAAAAGAGTCGTTATATCTACTCCACACGGCGCGTCGTCAAAATCTTCAATGAGGACGGCGCAGATCTCGGCGAAATTAGCATCCCTTATATGCGTGGCAAAGACGATGTCACGATCCATCATGCCCGAACCTTTACACCTGATGGTAAAATTGTTGCGTTGGATTTGAATGATGTGGTAACGAATATCCCACCGCCGAGTGCTGTGGACGCAGGTTTATACGTCGATGCACGCTTGATGTATTTCACACTCCCAGAAATCTCCGATGGCTGTATCATAGACTATGCCTATTCCACGAACAATCTTGGGCATGTCATGCGGGGTGAGTTTTGGCGCAAGGTCTATTTTCAAGGCTCACAACCCGTGCAATATTATCGGTTCACCGTCCATATCCCGAAGAAGAAGCAACTCTATTATCAGATTTCAGGCGCGCCGGCTGTAGAAGCACAACCGACACAGCGGTCCAGTAATCATCAATTAAAAACTGTTCTTAATATTGAACCCACAATTACCGAGAATAACTATATCCGCACTTACACCTTTGAAGTGCAAGATGTCCCGCCTTTGAAAGAGGAATACTTGATGCCTGCACCTCAGGATCTCGCCTATAGCATTAGTATCTCCTCAATTGATTCTTGGGATAAATTGGTGACGTGGTATGCGACGCTCATTCGGGAGCAGGATACCATTACACCAGAAATTACGAAAAAGACCGAGCAACTCCTCAGGGGTGCCTGGTCCCGAAAGGAAAAAGTAAAACGACTGTATGAATACGTCGCCACGAATATCCAGTATCTCGGTTATGAGCTCGGTATTTGGGCAATTAAGCCGTATCCAGCGGACTTCGTTCTGAAAGTCGGGAAAGGGGACTGTAAGGACAAAACGACGCTCCTCTCTACGATGCTTGCATCCGTGGGTATTAATTCCTATCCTGTTCTCATTTCCGCTGGCGATACGCGCGGCGTTAACGCCCATCTCTCAGACGGAGGTTCTGAGGTCGAGGCAGTCCCTTCACTCGCCTATTTCAATCACATGATCCTTGCTGTTGAGGAAAGCAAAGATGAATTCATCTGGCTCGATCCGACAGCAGAGACGTGTGCTTTTGGGGATTTCCCTGCCAGCGACCAAGATAGATGGGCACTGATTATCAACCCCCGCTTTCTCACCGAGAGCCGTCAGTCTTCGGAAACCGATAATCCACCGCCGACTTCCAAGCGTCATTCAATGGAAAATAGGCTCTATCTCTTTCAGAAGAGCCCTTCCATCGATGCGACATCGAATCTGAAGCATGTTCACACCCGCGTCGCGGTAAAAAAAGATATGAGCGTCTCTGTGCGTCAAGCGTTGACGGTAACAGGGATTTTTAACATGAAACTCCGAAGCCAACTTGCACACCTACAGACTTCTGAGGAAAAAGCGGAGTTCTTCCATAAAGCGTTGGAATTGGACGAACGTGCCAAAGTGACGGAGGTCGAAGTCTCAGGGCTTTCAAAGTTGGAGGGTGAATTGAAGGTTGAAGTTACATGGACATGTCAAGAGTATTTGTACGCGATTGGGAGTCAATTTGTCCTGGAATTACCGATCGTCAAGCACCCGTATGCCGAGCTATTGAGTGAGGAACGCCGGATGTATCCCGCCGTTATTGGTAAGGCATTAACGCTTGAGGACAAGATCAGTGTCAGCACGGATGCCCCCTTTCGGATTGATACCGTTCCTGAGGAGCAGACGTTGAAGACCGAGGTCGCGGAGATACAGATTCGCTATTCGCACTCCAAGCGGAAAGCCGAGATGCATCAGACGATCCGTTTCTTGGCACCGAGGGTCACACCCGAGGACATTTACCCTCTCAAAGATGTCGTCAGAATCGCCTCAAATCGAGGACCAAAGCGATTCATATTGACGCAGTAACTGTCGGCTTTTGGCTATCAGCCATTAATTGTTTTGAAAATTTACCGCACAGATTTCCACACCCAGTTGGAATTGATCGAGAACCTGCGCGTAATGTAATGGAGCGCAGCCCAGGAGGCCATAATTTAAAAAATGCCAGCAACAGAAGAAGTTCAAGCAATAGAAGAGTTGATGAAAAGCCAAGAGTTGATTTTAGGGCAACTCAAAAAAGTAATCGTTGGGCAAGAGGACGTTATCAATCAGATGTTGATGGCACTTTTCGCCGGAGGGCACTGCTTGTTAGAGGGTGTCCCAGGGCTTGCCAAAACCCTCATGATTAGGACATTGGCACAAATTCTCAACCTTAAATTTAAGCGGATCCAGTTCACGCCTGATCTCATGCCAGCCGACATCACGGGAACCGATGTCCTCGAAGAAGACCGGACGACCGGGCATCGCACGATCCGATTTATTCAGGGACCCATTTTCGCGAACATCCTCCTCGCCGATGAGATCAATCGGACCCCCCCGAAGACACAAGCCGCACTCTTAGAAGCGATGCAGGAGTATCACGTTACCGCCGGGGGTACCGAATTCGCATTGGAACAGCCTTTCTTTGTACTCGCTACACAGAACCCGATTGAGCAAGAAGGAACATATCCACTTCCAGAGGCGCAGTTAGATCGGTTCATGTTCAAAATCGTCATCGATTACCCAACAGAAGCAGAGGAGACGGACATCGTTTCAGCAACGACCGGTGCAGAGATACCTGAACTTGACACCTTACTGTCTGGGCACGTTATCGTAGCACTCCATGACATTGTGAGGCGGGTGCCTGCCGCCGAGAACGTTGTGCAATACGCTGTGAGAATTGCACGGGCAACCCGTCCGAAAGAGGAAGACGCTCCCGATTTCATCCAGCAATGGGTCCGATGGGGCGCGGGTCCCCGTGCCGGACAGTATCTCATCTTAGGGGCAAAAGCCCGCGCGATTCTACGAGGTCGTTACAACGCTTCTTGTGAAGACGTGAGATCTGTCGCACCTGCGGTTCTACGCCATCGCATCTTAACCAATTTCCACGCCGAAGCCGAAGGTGTTGACTCCGACACCGTCATCCAACGTCTACTCGACACAGTGCAGGAACCCGCTGCAAGGTTGTAGATGCCATCAGAAAAAATTTCGGTCATCATTCCAGTCCTCAATGAGGAAAACGCCATTGCCAACGTCATCGCCGATATCCCAAAGAGCGTGCGGAGCCTTGACGGAAAAACTGAAGCAACAGTCCAGGAGATCATCGTCGTTGACAACGGCTGCACTGATAACACCGCCGCAATCGCACACCGAAACGGTGCAAGGGTTATCGCTGAACCCCGACGCGGATATGGATTCGCCTGTCTCGCCGGAATCGCTGCGCTTACAACGACTGAACCGGATATCGTGGTTTTTCTTGATGGCGACTATAGCGACTATCCCACAGACATGCCGCAACTCCTTCACCCGATCTTTGAAGGCAAAACCGACTTCGTCATCGGTGCGAGAAGTGCGAACAGGGCACGGAACGCGTTGTTACCGCAAGCACGCTTCGGCAATTGGCTTGCCTGTTTCTTGATAAAACACTTCTATGGCGCGCGCTATACAGACCTGGGTCCCTTTCGAGCGATCCGGTATCCGCAGCTTCTTGCTTTGAACATGCAGGACAAAACCTTCGGGTGGACAGTCGAGATGCAACTCAAAGCCGTGAAACAGGGAATCCCTGTGTGTGAAGTTCCGGTTCGCTATCGCAAGCGGATCGGTGTCTCTAAAATCACAGGCACCTTCACCGGCACTCTCAAAGCCGGTTACAAGATACTCACAACCCTCATCTACCACCGCTTTTTGACATAGGATAGGACTTACGCAAAATGACCAAATTTCACCTATTTTCACAGGATTCGGTGCGGTTAGAAACCGCACCTACCGGGGAAGTGCGTAAGTTCTCATAGGACGTATGACCCTATACAAGGAACCTTGAATAAAGAGTAAATGAGATATGTTAGCAAAATTTTGGATGATACTCACGGCAGTAATGGTTCTGACTTCACCGGTGATCGCTGATGAAATAAAGATTGCCAGTTGGAATATACAACAGTTTGGGCAAACAAAAGCCGGAATTAATAAGAGTAAAAACGAGAAAACCAAAGCCCGGACTGAATATCATAAGACGAATGACACCATAGGCAAGATAGCAGCGATCATAAAACAGGGAAAATTTGACATAATTGCTATTCAAGAGGTTCAAGATGCGAAATTTGAGACCTTACCCGCGCTGTCAGCGGCTTTAGGCGCAGATTGGGAGTATATTGAAAGTGAAAGAACCGGTAGGGAAAAAAAGGAACAATACGCGATATTTTTTAACCCTCTAAAACTAACACCAAAAGACAAGATACATCTCTATGATGATATGGAAGACAGTTGGGATCATTTCTCAAGGGACCCTGGATACGCGAGTTTTTCATATCGGGGTTTTGCGTTTATCCTCATTACGTGTCACTTAGATCCGGACACACACGCTGCTTATGAAACAGAGCGTTTAGATGATGTTTATGAAGCCGTGAAACGCAAAACAGGGAATCCGAATATCTTTGTATTAGGGGATTTCAATTTAGAAGAGGGACCAACGGATATAGCATTCCGAGATGAGGGTCTTTTAGATGCGGAAAAATATCCTAAAATGAAGGCGGTTTTAGATGCGACGCATGATACAACAGTCGCCGGTGAAAATGACGAAACGACTTATGATAATATCCTATTTGATTCGGGTCAATTTGAATTGAAGGCAAAAGGGGTATATCGTTTTGATGCCGAATTCGGTGAAGGTTACGATAAAGCTATCTCCGATCACTACCCTGTGTGGGCGCTCTTTGAGATACCGGATGTCGAGGGTGCTGATGCCGCTCCATTTGCACCACCAGCCCCTTCTCTGGTAAAAATCAAACCCTCAACATGGGCGGCTCTGAGAAGTTTAAATAGGTGACAACTTAGGTTAAAATAGACAAAGATTGTCCAAACTTTAGCACGCATTAACGACGAGGAGAAAAAACAATGTTACAGCCCTATACTGCCCTTATCCGGCAAAGCGAAGGATGGTGGATCGGGTGGATATTGGAGGTCCGTGGCGTTATCTGTCAAGAACGAACGAGAAGTGAATTGTTAGATACCTTGCAAATCACGCTACGTGAAATTTTAGAATTTGACACATTGGGATTATCACATCGAACTGAAAGTGAGACTGAGGAAATAAAAGCCTCTGACCTATTAGAGTTCGGTATGCAGGGAGCATCGCATCAAGCTGAAAGTGGGTTCGAAGAGGTAAAAATCACTATAGGAACGTAGGTAGCTGGTTAAACATCCATTCATTAGTGTAGAAAGTCGTAAGGTCTAAACCCACTACGAGGCGAAAAACTTGCATATCTATAATGAAAGTTAGGGAAGTCATCAAATTACTTGAAAATGATGGGTGGTTTGCTCACAAAACGAGAGGAAGTCATAGACATTTTAAACATCCAACTAAACCCGGAAAAGTGACAGTTCCAGGAAAAATGAGTAAAGACGTTCACCCGCGCACATTGAACTATATTTTGAAACAAGCTTCTTTAAAAAAAGGAGACCTTAACTAATGCGTTATCTGGTATTTTTTGAACAAGGCGATACGAATTATAGTGCGTATGTTCCAGATCTGCCCGTATGTGTAGCCGTAGGTGATACCCTTGAAGAAACACGTAAGGAAATTTCCGCAGCCATGAAATTTCATATTGAGTGTTTACAAGAAGATGGTGACGCTGTTCCAATACCTACCTCAAAATTGCCTGATCAAACACCTTCAGGTATTTCGGCAGAATTTGTTAGCGTTGAAATAAAACCAAAGAAGCAATTCATTTTACCCTTTGTTACGCCTATCATTTCACGCTTTAAACGGAAGCGCGTATAACGTTGTTAAAGTGGCAATTTTTATACTTCCTGCGGCTTCCACAAGAACACAATCTGTGAAGCATTACCCTATAAAAACAGAGTTTATGCCTTATTTCATCTATCTCCTCTACCAAATCCAAACCAAATGACATTTTTTTAGCGGAGTTTACCTATGCCTACACTCGAATTCAACGGAAAACATCATATCTACACTCACCATCTCACTGTTCCCTACCGCCCACTTGAAACTGACAAAAGCCTCTCTTGCAACCCGACCAGTGAAAACGATAACCTCATCATTCACGGAGACAACCTGCATGCCCTCAAGGCATTACTACCGCGCTATGCCAATCGTATCAAGTGTATCTATATTGACCCACCCTACAACACCGGCAAAGAAGATTGGGAATATAACGACAACGTGAAAAGTCCACTTATGCAGACATGGTTTAAGGAGAATAGTCCTATTGACAACGAAGACCTTGAACGACATGATAAATGGCTCTGCATGATGTGGCCAAGATTGCATCTGCTAAAAGAACTACTTGCTGAAGATGGTACTATTTTTATTTCTATCGATGATAATGAAATGCATCGCTTACGAATGTTGATGGATGAGATTTTTAGTGCTGATAATTTCATAACGCAATTTATATGGAATAAGAAAAATGTTGTTCAAAACGATGCAAAATTCGCATCAGTCAATCACGAATACATCATTTGTTACCGCAAGAGTGATGCGTTTCAAAAGTTTAATCTTCTTCCGAGAAGCGAGAAAGCAAATCAGCGATACAAGAACCCTGACAACGATCCTCGTGGTCCTTGGCAGAGCGTAGCACTCCAAGCAAAAAGCGGCACACAGGAAAATGTATATACTGTGACATTTCCTAACGGTGTGACTTGGTCCCCTCCAAGTGGAACATTTCCTAAATTTCCAAAAGAAAGTCTTTTATCACTTTACAGAGAAGGATATTTATATTTCGGAAAGAAAGGCAAAAACGTTCCTCGTCTTAAAAAATATCTGTCTGATGTTATGCAGGGTATGGTGTCAAACTCTATCTTAACAACAGATGAAGTTGGATCCACACAGACAGCTACCGAAACAGTAAAGAGCATCATGGGAGGCAACATTTTCAACTCTCCGAAAGCTGTTGGACTTATTCAACGTTTCCTGTTAATCGCTACAGGTCCCGACGACATTATCCTTGATTCTTTTGCAGGAAGTGGGACTACTGCTCACGCTGTACTCGCTTCAAATAAAGAAGACGGCGGCAATAGGAAGTTTATCCTCATTGAGTGCGAAGATTACGCCGACACCATCACCGCAGAGCGTGTCCGCCGCGTTATCAACGGTGTTCCCGAGGTAAGTGACGATTCCCTGCGAGAAGGCTTAGGAGGTTCTTTCACCTACTGCACATTAGGCAAGCCGATTGAAATAGAGGCAATGCTCACCGGGAAAGAATTGCCATCGTATGCAGCACTTGCTACCAATCTCCTGTTTACCACCGCCGGTGTCTCCATTGAGGAGGATACGTTAGATCAGAAAAATGATGATGGACTTTTTCACAGTGATAATGAAAACGATTACTATCTGATCTACAAACCAGACCTTGCGTTTTTACGCAGTAACGAGGCAATACTATAGTAAAGTTTAGAATTAATGATACATGTTTATGACATCGTCTATGGATATATCGGTGTTGTATTCACGGAGACGTTTGATATTTGCAAAGTCGTGTTCAATCGGATTGTAGTCGGGTGAATAAGGCGGTAAAAACA
>JAJEDB010000134.1 GCA_022821725.1 Candidatus Poribacteria bacterium
CCTCCTTACATGTTTTGTAAAGTTTGCTTACAAACACGAGTCGTAAGGAGGTATTTTATCATAAACCCACTGACTTTCTCACACTTCTAACAACTAATACCTTTCACCATAAACCTTCAGAAAAAAATGGGGGTAAGTGACTTATAATGACTAAAGTTTTTACACGCGCGTGACCAAACCCTTGACAATTTAGACTGGATATGTTACCATATTTTTAATTTCATGGAGGGTGTTTTGAAAGAATTGGGTGCTTTTTGGAAAGCCGTCAGAGACTTTTGGCGGACAGGAAAAGCGGGAGTTGTCCTGTTTCTGATTTCTCTTTTTGTTGTCGTTTATAGTTATATCGCTTTAGATTATGAATTGACGAGAGGTTGGAACGGACACGAATCTGTTCAAAATGTTCTGAAAGATATTTCGGACTTTATACCTGTTGGTGTCGCATACGTTGGAATGATAGTGGGAGGCATAGATTTATTCATGTTATTGTCAGATTGGTATTTAGCGAGACAAGAAAAGCGGATTCAGATGGCGAAAGCTGAAGGAAAAGCTGAAGGAAAAGCTGAAGGGAAAGCTGAGGTGTATCAAGAGATTGTGGCATGGCAGGCTCGTCGAACGGCGGCGGAGGCGCGGGGTGAGACTTTCACGGAACCGCCGCCCGGTGTGCCACAAAATGGGACTGAATAGATTGGAGGAACAAGGATTTGTCAGCCGAACTCCTTAAGGGTAGTCAACTTGCAAAACGCGTCCGGAGCCAGATCCGGCGAAAACTAAAAAAACTCACATTCACACCAGGTCTCGCTGTCGTTCAGGTAGGTGATGATCCTGCATCAACGCTCTATATCAAACACAAACAACGCGACTGTGAAAAGGTGCATTTCCACTCCGAAGTCCATCGCTTACCCGCAGACATTAACCAAGACACCCTGATTGCGCACGTTGAGGCACTCAATGCGCGAACGGATATCCATGGGATACTGGTGCAAATGCCACTCCCAGCGGGTATAGATAAAGAAGCCGTCATTGATAGGATTTCCCCCCAGAAAGATGCAGACGGGTTGAATCCGGTCAATTTAGGGAATCTCCTCATCAACCGCGAGAGTGTGACGCCTTGTACGCCGACAGGAATTATCCGCCTGATTGAACGAACAGGTGAACAGATTGAAGGTAAACACGCCGTCTGTATCGGTAGGAGTCCACTGGTCGGGAAATCCGTTGGATTGATGCTGCTGAATCGAAATGCTACCGTTACGTATTGTCATTCTCGAACGGTAGACGTGACGGCGGAGGTTCAGAAAGCGGATATTATCGTCGCCGCAGTCGGTAGACCGGCGTTTGTAACCGCAGACATGGTGAAACCTGGGGCTATCGTCATTGATGTCGGGATTAATCATGTCAATGGACGTGCCGTTGGGGATGTTAAATTTGAGGAAGTTAAAGAAGTAGCAGGATTTATAACCCCGGTCCCCGGCGGTGTGGGTCCTATGACACGCGCAATGTTATTAGAAAATACTTTGAAATTAGCGATTGGAGGCTAAGATAATGGCGTTTCCAGGATTTGAATTAAAAGATAAGGTCATGTTAATCACTGGCTCCGGCAAGGGCATCGGCAGAGGAATCGCACTCGCCGCTGCACAGATGGGGGCAAAGATTATCTTGAATAGCCGCACCCCGACTGATCTTGAGGAGGTCGCGGGTGAGATCCGTGCAAACGGAGGCGAAGCGGCGTCGGTTGTGTTTGATGTCAGCGATATGGCACAGGTTGCGGCAGGGGCACAAGCCGCACTCGACGTATGGGGTCGAGTTGATGTGCTCGTCAATAACGCTGGCACGAACCGTCCGAAACCTGCGCTCGAGTTAACCGAAGAGGATTGGGACGCGATCTACGATCTGAATCTCAAAGGGCTGTTCTTCCTAACGCAGACCCTCGTGAAACCGATGATAGCGCGAGAGAGCGGAAAAATTATTAATATCTCCTCGACGATGGGCTTGGTAGGCGGACCGTTGCGGACTGCCTATTCAGGCAGCAAAGGCGGGGTCGTGCTGCTAACGAAAGGGCTCGCCGTTGAATGGGCACCGCATAACGTCACGGTGAATGCCGTGGCACCCGCGTTTACGCGGACTCCGCTTGCAGATGTCCTTTTACAACGCAAGGAATTTTATGAGGACGTTGTCCGCCGTATCCCAATGGGACGTGTCGGCGAAGTGGACGAGGTCGTCGGGGCTGTGCTGTTCTTAGCATCAGAGGCAGCGAACTGGGTGACTGGACAAACAATCGCAGTCGATGGCGGTTGGGTGGCTTGGTAGGGAGCAAGGTAAATCTACCTTGGAGGAACATTAATGAGATTTTATTTCGTAATGACAGGCATTGCTCTTTTAATTTTCTGCCACTTGAGCTGTTCTCCCGATGAGGAGCAGACACAACTCGAAAATCCAGTAGCGGATGACCTAATAACCGGCTTCAGCGCAGCCCCGCTTTTAGGCGATGTCGTCTTGGAAAACATGTATGAGGATGAAGCGCGGAAACTGACGGATAAAACTCCCGTCCAAATCGTTACGGTGCTTGAAGGCACGAGCAGAGTCGTGCTTCAGGCGCGGTTCCGGGGCGTTCGGGATTTCGGTTTCGGATTTCCGCTCTATGAGTGCGAACTGATGGACGAATCAGCTGAGGCGATGGGCGGCATCGCACAAGGAATGTCAGGGAGTCCTGTTGGTCCTCCGGGACGTATCATGGGGGCGCTTGCTTATGGTAGTGTCTTCTCAAAAGCACCGACTCGGTTCTGGGTAACATCAATTGACGCAATGGAAGCGGCAATCGATCACCAAACGTTTGGTGAAATTCTTGCGCAAGAGGCTGCCCCTGCTGCCCCCACTGCTGGGATCCATGCGACTTACACACCCGTTAAAACGCCCGTAATGATTACCGGCATACAGGCACATAGGATCCAAGAACTTTCTTCGTATTTGGCGAACTCACGATATAATTTCGTTGAACTCTTCGCTGATATTGGTGGCGTGCCTGCGGCACCGCCAGTGGGAGTTTCATCGAGACTTGCACCGGGGGATATGATTGGTGTTGCTATAGCAACAGGTGACATTGCCAACGCGATAGGTTTTGGAACCGTCACACAAGTGTATGACAATACATTTGTAGCGTTCGGGCATCCAATGTTTGGCGATGGGAAGTCCGCCTTACCGGTATATAGAGCCGTTGTCAACGGTATCGTTCCGAGCCTTTCTATATCCTATAAATCTGCCGCCGCTTACGGGAACCCAATCGGAACGGTAACAAAGGATCTCACACCAGCGATCGTTGGCGAGCTTGGTTCGCTGCCACCAATGATTCCTGTCAAGACCTCTTACCATCCCGCGAACAGTCCAACAATGATAGAAAAAGATCATCGCGTGGCGTATGGACAAGAGTGGTATATTCCGCTTGTTGCGGCAATCACTATGGATGCCCTTCGGATGGAATTGAGCAATGCTACAGTAGACGGCACCGTTACACTCCAGTTTCAGGAGACCGAAACCGTCTATACTGAACCCTTCAGGAGTGCTTCTCCGATCCCATTTTTGGATGTCCTGTTAAATGTCGATCGGATTGTCCGGGCTTTTAGCGATACACTTACAAACAGTGCAGGTAAAGCAACATTGAAAGCGGTATCTATCTCTATTGCAGACAAACCGCAAATCTCGAAAGCAGAGGTTGCAGAAGTTATAGCACCTGAAGAGATTATACCGGGTGAGAGCGTCACCGTTTCAGTCGTCCTCGTTCCCCACTGGAGTACTGCTGGAGATGAACGGACAATCCAGAGAGAGGTCACCCTTGAGGTGCCTGAAGATTTTCCTGCGGGTGAAGCAAACATCAACGTCTCTGGAAGTGCCTTTGACTTCGGTGGGGGACTTGGACTGCCGCCCGATGGCATTCCGATTCCCGACTTCGGATTTGATTTCGGCGGATTTGGGGACGAAGAGGAGAAACCTGTTCCACAAAATCTGGATGAACTCATCAAACAGATGGAAGAAGATCAAATAGATCCGGGGCTTATCACGGTAACGTTGACACCTTCCGATCTTGGTGGAGGTTTCCCGGGACTACCCCCAGGCTTACTACCTCCAGGGGGGGCGTTGCCTGAAGGGTTCTTGCCACCAGAAGACGGTGAAATGCCTGAAGATGGTGAAGAGGATGGAGACGATGATGGTGAAATGCCTGAAGACGGTGAAGAGGATGGAGATGGTGAAGTGCCCGGGGATTTCCCAGTCCCTGAAGGATTCCCACCGTTAGACGAACTTCCACTTCCGGAAGACATCGGACCCCCACCGACTGTTGAAGCAGAACTCACTATCGATGGCTTTGTCGTAACGGGTTCCAGAGATGCAACGGTCACAATAAAAGGGGAAGACTTGGATGAGGGCATGATGCCAGCAGAACCGGGGCAACCGATGCAACCCGTGGAGCCCGTGGAAGGAGAATAAAAGATAGAGCGCAGGTGAATAGGCGCGGTTGGAAAACCGCGCCTACCTCCCTGCAGTCCTCTGTGATACTCCCTAATTAACATGGAACCGGTTTTCGTTCGGCATAGCACCGCACAATGTCAATAATGAGGGCAATGTCGTTCCGCGCCGATTCCAGCGAGGTATAACACGGTTCACCTTCTGTGATACACGCATGGAAATGACGCAATTCCCGCACGAACGCGCTCTCCCATTCAATAGCCGGGGTCTTGCTATAGGTCGTGCCATCAGGGTCTATCCCGTGGATCGTTACCTCTGACAGGATACCCCGTGAAAAACCGGTCGGATAGGAGACGATCACGCGTTTGGTATCCCCATAGATTTCCAAGGTCTCTTTAAAGTCCCAGAGGTCTGGCAGATCGACCCAGGTCGCGACACAGCGGGCACCGTTCGGGTAGCCAAACACGATCGTCACACCGCGTCCTTCCGACCAGACTTCCGCGCTCACTACCTCACTCGGCGAACCGAGCATTACCCGTAGACTGTAAATGTCGTGGATCATGCTACCGGCAAGCAAGTAGAACACCCGCGCTGCCTTGCTTTGGATGTCGCTTTCGAGTCCGGCTTGTGACAGGACATCACCAATGGCTTCTGCCTGTGCTTGTTCACGTGCCGCGCCCGCGGGCTTAAAGGCGTCCGCAGGAACATCGTCAAACCGCTCGACATCGAATTGGCTCAAGTGTAAACTGTTATTCGGATGGAGATGGTTGATCTGCACAAAACGATAACTCTCCATTGCATCCACTTCGCGCTTGGCGAATTGGAAGGCTGGATCATGGACCTTCATATACCCGGCTTGTGCAACGGTGTCCGCTTCACGTTGGGCGGTGAGCATCGTATCCATTTCTTGAAGTGAAAAGCAGACGGGTTTTTCAATAAAAACATGTTTCCCCGCCCTAAACGCAGCGAGTGCGACTTCCGTCTTTGGATCCCCGTGGCACAGCAAAACGGCATCCACATCTGAACCGAGCAACGCATTGTAATCCGTTACATATTGCGGGACATTGAACCGTTGTGAGACCGCCTGCGCCGCGCCTTGCGAAAGATCACAAACGATGGATACCTCAAATTCCCGATGAAGTGCGGTAAGATTGGGGAGATGATGAACTTGCGCGATTGCGCCACACCCGACAACACCTATCCGTATACGCCTCATATCTTTTACCTCCGACAGATAACGCTTTCTATGCGTCTATCGTATCATACACGCGAAATAGATGCAATGTGTAGTTATTAATTTTCCAGAGTCATTCAATTCTCTGATAGAAGGGGGGAAACACCCAAGCAAAAACACTCCGATTCCCGAACCCTCTTCTGTAGGAGTGAGCTGTGCTCGCGAGCGTTGCACCATCAACTTTAACATGACAAAGCAACAGTCGTGCGATTCATCGCACGTCCACAAAAAATTAAATCTGCCAAACATGCCAGAGCAGATATCTCGATCTGGTAATCACTCCCACAGGGAGCCTTGTATCGTTGGGAGGTTGACAATAAAAGCAAAAACGCTCATAATAGATGCAACAAATTGCGTCTAAGATGGAGGGTATAGGTATGGATATGGCAATTATCCCGTGGCAGATGGTGCTTTTGTGTGGATTATCTGTCTGTGTGGGATGGGGGATACGCGGCAACTTCGGGCATGAATACGGTGCTGCACTCGCCGGTGCGCTCGGAGCGATGGCAATCGCACTGCTCTCTGGACGGGAGGATTGGTGGCGACACGTTCACTACTTCGCGTTGTTTGGGGCAATCGGTTGGTCCTTCGGTGGAAGTATGTCATATATGATGGTCGTCGGGTATAGTCATTCTTCACATCCATTGACGGTGTTTTACGGGTTTGCCAATTTGTTCGTTATCGGTTTCCTCTGGGCAGCCCTCGGCGGTGCTGGTACTGCGCTGCCTGCGTTTCTGACGCAAACCCAACTATCTCTCCTCTTTACGCCAATCGCCGCGGTCTTCATCGGTTGGTCGCTTCAAGCGGTGATCATCGATCGGGTGCTCGCGCCGAGACGGATGCAACGCCACGAAAGTCCGCTCTATTGGTACGACACGGATTGGGTGTCCGCATTGGTGGCAATCGTCGCCGCGCTGATTGTCGCGCTCTTCCGTGGCGGTTTGGATATGGGCACGAACCTTGTCCTGTATCTGGGCATCTGTTGGTTCGGCGGGTTTTTGTTGTTGGTAAACGTCTTCCGTCTCCGTATGACCCCGCCGCGTGGAGATAACTGGGCAGGGTGTGTCGGTATGGTTATCGGGATCTTAGGATACTGTTCACGGTATGAGCTCAGCGGTGTGGCTTTCACTACGCTAATGGCGGGTTTCGGAGGCGGTATCGCGTTCTCATTTGGACAATTGCTGAAACTCGTCTACATCCGGACGGGACGCCAAACGAACTGGCACAGCGTCATGGAGCAGACGCAAGGCTTCCTATTCGGACTCGGTATCGCAATACCCTTCGGTCTCCTTCTCAACCGGGCACCGCTATTAGAGACCAACGCAAATCTCCCACAATGGATGGAAATATTCGCTGTATTCTGTGTACTCATCGCTCTGACATACCTCAATTATCGGAAAGCGGCAGGGACGTGGGTGGATTTGGTTGATGGCTTACCGGAACGGTTTTTTGGGCTCCCTGTTGTTGGTTGGTTTCGGCATTCACGGGGATGGGTAGGTTGGTTTGAACTTTTTTATATCGGTCTCGGTATCGCCTGTGTGTGGCTTCTGTCGGCACACTTCCGCGAACCGCTCGCCTTTCTCCCGACGAGTTGGTTGGGGAAGGGGCAGCTCCTCTATTTCGTATTCTTGTGGTGGATGGTTATCTTTAACTTTGAGCGTGCCTTAGTGGGTTTCAGTCCACATCGGCTGGTGACGGAGGGTGTGATTACGCTCAACGCAATTATCTGCACTGTCCTGATGGCACTCGGTCCCCTATCGGTGCCGAAACAGATGGCGGGTCTCTTTTCATTTAATGAATGGGTTCTACAGACATTGATCTGGGGGCTTGCCGTGCTGGTAGGCTCAACGGTTGTTTTTTGGGGTGTGAAGCATCTGCTTTTCGGAAAGGCACACGCCCCGGGTGCGTCCCTGCATATCCGCTTCGGACCCGATGCCAACGCGCCCAAGGAGAAACCGAAAGCGGGGGAACAGCATCCGTAGTGGATGTAATTGAAATATTGGGGTTACAAACCTTTCCGATACCTGCTTTTGTGGAAGGAAGATCGTCTATATAAAAAAGATTGCCATGTGTTAGGGATTATGTTATACTTCTTATACGAATTTCGTACTTTGCCTCTATTCCGTAAAGGAGGTGCCACCTAATGAATAAAGAAGACCTGATCCTTCAAAAACTTGACTCTATGGACACCGAACTGAAAAGTGTCCGTTCCGAGATAAAGGATATCCATTCTGAGCTGAAGGAGATCCGCGAGGACTCGACAGAAGTGAAGATAAATCAAGCAAAACACGCAGGCAAATTGGAAACATTGGAAACTAAACTTGATGCCTTTATTGACAACATACGGGAACGAAAGGCGGACACAAGTGAGCATTGGAAAATTGGTGGAATCATTGTCTCGTGTGGTGTCGCCATCGTGTCTCTGATCCTTTCCATCCTTACAAGAATCGGGCGATAGAAATTTTTTACTCGAACAGTTTTTCTATCGCCTTTGCCGATACACCTGCCCGCCTTTGACAACGACCACCGGTTCCAATACCCGTTTACTGACTCTCACCTGATCGTTGGCATCTACGAGTTGGAATTCACCCTCACGCAGTTCAAAAACCACCGCATCTCCCCACGCATCGACAGCCAATGTCCCAACCTGCCCCGGCATCAAGATGGTATCTGCCGGAATACTCGTGACCTTCGCCAAAGCATCGTCAAGCGACATACCGAGATACAGGAATTTGTTGACGACATTGACGAGGTCGTAGACGGGACCCTTGACGTTATAGATGTGCAGGTCGGACGAGATGGTCGTCGGTTCAACGCCTTGTGCCATCGCTTTCTGGACGATATCCCAACTGAAAGAGCCTGCCCCGTGTCCAACATCGAAGATGACACCGCGCTCGATCGCGTCATGGACGGCGTCCCGAATCCTACCGTTTTCGTCCAAGATACCGCACGCCATATCGTGGAAGCAGTGCGTTAAAATATCCCGCTCCCCCATCAGTGCCAATATATCGTCTATGGACTCGCACCAGGCGTCTTGTGGATGAACCATTAGCGGTAATCCTGCCGCATCGGCGGCTTCACGCGCCCTGTGCAACGGCAACATTTTTGCTCTTGCACCGACGATCGTCTCCCGCGTTAAACGGACCTTGACACCCAGAAGGATGTCGCGGTGCTGCTCTATCATCCGACACGCTTTTCCGACATCGGCATAGTCAGGGTTTTCCAGTTCCCCAATCTCCTGTGTGAGCATACCCTGTGAAGAGATGTTCAACTGCGCCAGGATGCGTGTGTCGCTCACGTCAATCACGTATTTACGGAAACCGGGAAATGTGTCCGCTCCTGCTGAACCCGCGTCGACGACTGTCGTTGCCCCGCGTGCCAAGCACGTAGGATCGGGTTCAATCCCGAAATGGCTTACACCGTAGAAGACATGCACGTGTAGGTCGATTAAGCCGGGTGTGACGAAACACCCTTCCGCATCTAAGACCTCCCGCGCGTCAGATGTGGGGATATCGTCGCTGATTGCCGAGACGCGTCCATTCGAGAATGCGACATCTTTACGCCCATGGATACCCTGTGCCGGATCAATGACGGTTCCGTTTTTAATGATGAGTTCGTAGTTCATAGGTTTAAAATGTGCTTTCACGATTTGTAATCGGACACCACCGCGCCATCAGCAAGTAATCAAACAGTGCCGATTCCGCTTCTGGCGTATCGATGCGTTTCAGTGCCAAGACGGCGTTGTCTCGGACGTACCGGTTTTCGTCGCTGAGGACATTTGATAGTACTGGAATGGCATCCTTTGCAGCGGGTCCAATCTGTGCCAATGCCAATGCCGCTTCAAAGCGTGCTTGTCCGTCGTCATCGCTTGCGAGCATATCGGTCAGGACAGGCACAGCGGGCGCCGCAATGGGGCCTAAACTTCCGAAGGCTTCCGCGAGATAGCGGCGCACCTCAACGCATGCGTCTTTTGTGCGTTCCATCAACGCTGGAATAGCGGATGCTGCAGGCGTGCCTATTTGCGCTAAGGCGTAGGTGGCTTCAACGCGAACGGCATCCTCAGGGTGTTGCAATGCTTCGCTCAAGGCAGGGACAGCGGGTTCACCAACGGCAGCGAGTGCATACGCCGCCATCCGTCTCATGATCGGGTCCTCAACACCGAGCGTCTCAATCAGTTTGGGAACAGCCGATGCACCGATCGCGCCGAGTGCATACGCTGCGTTCAAGCGGACGGGTTCATACGTATCGTGTAGTGCCTCGATGAGGCGCGGAATCGCTTCTGCACCCGATTCACCTAACGTCCCCAAGTCGTCAATGGCGCGGGAACGGACAGCTCCATCAGCATCGCTTAAAGCTGCGATATGCTTCGCCAGATTTCCATTGGCGGACTGTGTTGCCTGTCCGTTAGATTCGCCTGCCATCCAATTCCAGACGTGCCGCCATGTTCCTTGATGTGTAGGAGTGGCTGAATTAACATCTGTTCGTTGCCAGTGCGGATCCGTTACGTTCCACTCTGGTGCCTGCGGCGCGTCCATCCGAATGAACTGGAACTTCATCATGTAGCGGGTCTTGTCCGTCAGATTTGCCATGGCGCGGTGCCAGAGGTCGAAGTGAATAATCGTTAGGGTGCCTGCTTCGCCACTGAGTGCTAACTCACCCTCGTTATCCTTCGTGATACGCGTGTCATAATACTGCGTTCCCGGTAAGACTGCCGAGGGTCCGATTTCGAGTGGCGAGTCTTGCGGATAGTAGAACGCCATCGCCCAGCGTGGACAGTGGTGCCGGACTTTGTGATAGCCCCAGTAACTGTCCTTATGGAATCCCTGTCCATCACTGTGAGGACGGTTCTGATGGGGGTGCCGATGGGAATGCATGGCGTAATTCTCACCCAGAATACTCGTAAACGCGCCGCGAACAGCGGGTTCCTCGAAAACGGCTTGCAATTCGGGGACGCGTGGCAAAATGTTATTCCCCAAGTTCCCTTCTTTTCCTGTGAGTTCCTGCGTCTTGCGATAGATCGTTTCATGGAAACTGCGCGGCAGATCGGTTTTTACGGTGAGATACCCGTTCACGATAAAATCCCGCAGCTGCGCGTCGGTCAGTTTATGGCTTTCCTTTAGTTGTGAATTCGTTTGCATGGTCAAAACTCCCTTTTAAGGGTTATCAGTTCTCGGGATTCGGAGATCCAAACGTTCCTCATCTATTTTACGTCACACGCGTTTATTTGTCATCTGTTTTAATTCGAGAAAGGAAGGATAGATAGAGGGGCGCGGTGTGGGTCATTCTACCTTATCCCTATGAACGGAAAGGCATATCCAAAATTTTGGTTGAAAAATACCAAATCCGCATCAAGAAATCTCTTGCTCCAGCGGAGCAACATGTCTATAGAAAAGTTTTCTTCACCCCAGCGGGGTGATATGTCTATAGAAAATCGTGTGTTCAACCTCTTGCACTCCAGCGGAGTGCTATGTTCAAAGGCATATCCGAAGCAAAAGAGAAAGCCATGAAAGCCAAGGTCGGAGTATTTGTTTTGGACTCCCAACCCTTTTTTACCCAAAGCAAATTTTTGTCCGAATCAAATTCAATTTTTAGAGGGTTGCCAATTGGGTCATAAGCGATGCCTTCAACACTGATAGCGTCTCCTATTTTAAAGTTTTATTGGGAAGCGGTTTTATTCCAGTTAAGAGTTTTTGTTGAATCACACCCTACAAAAGAAGCACAGAACACAAAAAAGGCAAAAGCGAGCAATGCAGTTAGAAAGTAAAAATGTTTATTTTTCATATTACTTGATTAAAGCAATGATTGAGACAATCACAGCAATCACAGCACAGCCGATAGGTATCCATTCCTTGAATGCCAAGCGTCTGCCTTTCAACTCTGCAACATCGGTTTCAACATTTCGCAGCCGACTGTCAATGCTGTCGATTCTATTGTTGATTTGCTCAAAGCCTTGTTTCATTTCGGCTTTAATATCATCAAAACCTTTGGACATAAGATCATAGAGTTCTTGAGGGGTCATAAGATACCTCCTATTAGCAAAATAGTATAACATAATTCCCAAAAAGAGAGCAAATTCGTTTCAATTCCCTACGAATGGAAAAGCACATGTGAACAAGATCAGTATAAGCAATGGATAGATCAGAAAGTCGGGTTTCAATTCCCTACGAACGGGAAGGCATATCCAAAGTCTTTGCTTGGTCCAAACTGCGAAACGCCGGCTTGAAAGGTTTCAATTCCCTACGAACGGGAAGGCATATCCAAAGAAGCCATAAGGTCATTCGTAAGAGTGACATGTGGGTCAAGTTTCAATTCCCTACGAATGGGAAGGCATATCCAAAGCCTGAAATCGGAAACGGGTTCATCCGTGCCTATGGGTTTCAATTCCCTACGAACGGGAAGGCATATCCAAAGGGGGTGAAATTCCTCCCATATGTTGAGGCGAAGACGCTCATGTTTCAATTCCCTACGAATGGGAAGGCATATCCAAAGGTGGATTTTTTAGACTACCATTGCTTACTGGCGATAGTATAGTTTCAATTCCCTACGAATGGGAAGGCATATCCAAAGTCAACTCAGATGAGATCGTCTGTTGGTTCGCCTACAAGTTTCAATTCCCTACGAACGGGAAGGCATATCCAAAGTTATAAGTATAATGATAATTATATTTCTACAAAGAAAGAGGCGTTTCAATTCCCTACGAACGGGAAGGCATATCCAAAGGAAGCGGCAAAAATCGCTGTTGAGACGGCAATGACTCCAAGTTTCAATTCCCTACGAACGGGAAGGCATATCCAAAGTAACGACGGTAACGACTCCGGCGAAGCTGAGGAAAAGTGTTTCAATTCCCTACGAACGGGAAGGCATATCCAAAGGACACCGTCCTCGACCGGATCGAGACGTTGAAAGCCCAAGTTTCAATTCCCTACGAACGGGAAGGCATATCCAAAGGGGAATATTAAAAATCGTATTAAAAAGATACGTCAAAGTTTCAATTCCCTACGAACGGGAAGGCATATCCAAAGTTTAAGACCTCATTGCTCAGACTGCGGCGAACCATGTTTCAATTCCCTACGAACGGGAAGGCATATCCAAAGATGGAACATTGTGGAGCAAAGGTGCGAAATACTAGTTTCAATTCCCTACGAACGGGAAGGCATATCCAAAGACCTGAGCGATCAAGACATCAAGAATTTGACCGTTAGTTTCAATTCCCTACGAACGGGAAGGCATATCCAAAGAATAAGCGGCGTAAACAGATTCGTGCCGCAAAAAAAGTTTCAATTCCCTACGAACGGGAAGGCATATCCAAAGGAGACCGAATCCCAATGCTCCTTGAGGACGAGGACGGGAAGTTTCAATTCCCTACGAACGGGAAGGCATATCCAAAGAGGCGCACAGAGCCTGGACATCGAAATCAGCGTTGACCTGTTTCAATTCCCTACGAACGGGAAGGCATATCCAAAGTGGATATGGCATCGTTAGTGTCACAGAAGGCACTACAGTTTCAATTCCCTACGAGCGGGAAGGCATATCCAAAGACAGGAGATTAGTAATGTTTGAAAGAATTGTCGGAAAAGTTTCAATTCCCTACGAACGGGAAGGCATATCCAAAGAAGACCAGTTGATTGTCCAGGAAGACCAGTTGATTGTGTTTCAATTCCCTACGAACGGGAAGGCATATCCAAAGCGATGGGAAATGCCAACAACAGCACAGATTATCAGGAGTTTCAATTCCCTACGAACGGGAAGGCATATCCAAAGAGAACCCTCTCCCTGCTT
>JAJEDB010000088.1 GCA_022821725.1 Candidatus Poribacteria bacterium
TGGGTCTGGGTGAGTTTGACGCGAGCCGCCCGGGCAGCCGGTCAAACGATTTATCAACTCAAAGAAAGTTTACTTGATGATTACATCCGACAACAACTTCAAAAACCTGCTATTTCTATCAATATTGCGTAAGTCCTAAAGAAAGAAACTCGACGGACAGAATGTGTTAGTCCCATCTGAATCGCAGCTAACCGGGACAAATAGGGCATAGATGCCAAGCCAATCACGACTTAGAAATATATCGCCTTTCACAACGTGAAAGGCGCCCAGGAGCAATAGTTAAAATGTTCCAAAAAATGATAACCAAAGTCTTCGGCAGTAAAGAGGATCGTGATGTCAAGAAATTTCGCGACATCGTCGAAGCCATCAATCAACGCGAACCCGAAACCAAAAAACTCACTGATGCCCAACTGCAATCCAAAACACCAGAATTTCGCCGACAGTTGGATGCCGGGGTATCCCTTGATGACCTCTTGCCAGACGCCTTCGCTGTCGTCCGTGAAGCCGCGGTGCGAACCCTAAAGCAGCGACACTACGATGTCCAACTCATGGGCGGTATCGCACTCCACCAAGGCACTATCGCAGAGATGCGCACGGGTGAAGGCAAAACGCTTACCTCAACCCTCGCTGTCTATCTGAACGCTTTGACGGGAAAAGGGGTCCACCTCGCCACCGTCAACGACTACCTCGCACGGCGGGATGCCGAATGGATGGGCAAAATTTATAACTTCCTCGGACTCTCCGTGGGGTTGACGCTCAGTCTAATGCCGAAGGAACAGAAAAGACTCGGATACAAATCTGACATTACCTATGGCGTTCACAGCGAATTTGGATTCGATTACCTCTGGGACAACAAATCGCTCTCAATTGAAGATAAGACCCAGCGCGGGCATGTCTACGCTATCCTTGACGAAGTTGACAGCATCCTCGTTGATGAATCCCGCACACCCCTCATCATCTCAGAACCCTCCGGTAAACCGCCGGAACTTTACAGGCAAATTAACGGCGTCGTCGCACAACTCCGAGAAGGCGAACACTTCCAAATCGATCAACAGGGGAAATCGCGCGGCAGTGCAACCCTGACCGATGAAGGCGTTGAGGAGGTCGAACGGCGTCTCGGTGTGGGGAACCTCTATGAACACACGAACATCGCTATGGTGCATCACGTCAATCAGGCACTTTCTGCGCACCAGCTCTATAAGCGAGATGTCGATTACCTCGTCGAAAATGGCGAAGTCCTTCTCGTTGACGAATTCACAGGACGGAAACAGATCGGGAGACGGCTCAGTGAAGGGCTCCATCAAGCCATTGAGGCGAAAGAACGCGTTAAGGTCGTCGAGGAAAGCGAAACCGGTGCCAAGATTACCTACCAAAACTACTTCCGCATGTATAACAAACTCGCAGGTATGACAGGGACCGCCGCTACGGAAGCCAACGAATTCGCACACATCTACGGATTAGAGGTGTCCGTCATTCCCACCAACGAACCGATGATCCGGGCTGACAATTCCGATCAAATTTACAGCACTGAAGACGCAAAATACAATGCCGTTCTGGAAGATATCGTCGAGCAAACCGAGAAAGGACGTCCCGTCCTTGTTGGCACTGTTTCGATTGAAAATTCCGAGAAATTGAGCAAAATGCTCAGAACCAAACACCGTAAAATCCGCCATCAGGTGCTGAACGCCAAAGAGCACGCACGCGAAGCCGACATCATCGCACAAGCAGGAGTGCCGGGTGCTGTGACAATCGCAACGAATATGGCAGGTAGAGGTGTAGACATTCTCCTTGGCGGCAATCCCGAAGGTATGGCACTCGAAACGCTACGGAAACGGAAAGCGAAGACAGAAGCACTCTCCCCAGAGTCCGAAGAATTTCAAGCTGCACTCGCAGAAGCGCAAGCCATTTGCGACGAAAACAGAGAGAACGTATTAGCCGCTGGAGGACTCCATATCGTCGGTACTGAACGCCACGAGTCCCGCCGTATTGATAACCAACTCCGTGGACGCGCCGGGAGACAGGGCGATCCAGGCTCATCCCGATTCTATCTCTCCCTCGAAGACGAATTGATGCGAAAATTCGGATCTGAACGTTTGCAAGGGTTAATGTCACGCGCCGGAATAGATGAAGATGTCCCGTTAGAGCATCCGTGGGTTACCAAATCCATTGAGAAGGCACAGACGCGTGTTGAACAGATGTATTTCGAGATCCGAAAGAATCTTCTCAAATTCGATGATGTCATGGATACACAGCGCGACACCATCTACACCTTGCGTGACACCGTCTTGGCTGCTACCACGGATATCGCCGAGTTACCTGAAGAACACGCACAGACAGCAGACGAGGGTGGGCTCGCCGCACTCGCTGAAAAGGATGCCAAAGTCCCTACCTCCCTCAAAACTACAATTTGGGGAATGATTGAGAGGGTCGTCAGAGATGCAATCGAGGACAATATGGGAGAAAAGGCGGAAAGCCCCCTTGAGACCCCTGATAGGTTTCAACAGTGGTTGACGACCACATTCCCAGTCGAGCCGATATGGGAAACACCCTTGGTGCAGGCGAGTCCCGAGGAGGTTCAAGAACAGACGCTGCAGGTGTTGCGCACCGCTTATGAAGCGCGCGAAGCGGAAATGGGTCCAGGAATGATGCGTATCCTTGAACGCTTACTCCTTTTGGACCGAATTGATGATCACTGGAAAGAACACCTCCATAACATCGACTATATTGAGGAGGGGATTCGGTTCGGCGCAGGATATGGCGGCAAAGACCCGATCGTCGTTTTCAAAAACGAAGCACTCTCTGTTTTTGAAAATATGTATCAACAGATTGAGGAACAGGTCAGTGAGTTCATCTTCAAATCTCGCGTCAATACCGAGGCACCGCGTAGGGCACCGAGTCAGCGAACCGGCAGACGGCGTAGACCTCAGCCGAGGGCACCCCAACGCAGCCGTGCAGCCGCAACCCGTGCTGATGCCGAATTTGCTTCGCAACAGGCGATGGGGAACATCCCGAAGGTTGGTAGAAACGCACCTTGTCCTTGCGGAAGCGGCAAGAAATATAAGAGATGCCACGGAAGCTAAGACTTCACACCAAAAACTTGCACAAGGAGGGCGGTTCTACGGAGAGGCTCGTTGTTCATTCAAGTGACCTCACCGAACCGCAAGGTAAAATTAAAATTTCAAAGACGCTACTTGAGATTCTCGCATGTCCAGCATGTAAAGGTGGGATAGAATACGATGAAACGGCACAGAAACTCGTGTGTGTCGGCAGATGTCAACGGCGCTATCCGATCCGTGATGGCATCCCAGTCATGCTGATTGATGAAGCGGAATTGCCTGACGAAAAACGCGGCGAATGAAGATGTCCCATAGTTAAAAAGATGAAGATTCTATTTTTAAGCCTCCGATGTCCATATCCACCACATCGGGGCGATCGGATCCGGTCTTACAATTTTATTAAACAACTTTCGAAACAACATGCCGTAACACTCGTTTACTTTGCAGAATCTGGAGACGATATTGAATCCGCGAAGCATTTAGAACCCTTTTGTGAACGCGTGGAATGGGTCCGTTTTCATCGTTCTTTTGCCTTCATGAATACAGGAATCCACTGCTTATCGCGTCGTCCGCTTCAGTCGCATTACTGGTACTCGCCCCAGATGCAACGGAAGATTAACCAACTCCTTGAACAAGAGAACTTCGAACTGATTCACGCACAACTCTTTCGGATGGGACAATACGTGACGGAAGTCCAGGGGCCCACCAAAGTCTTAGATTTGTGTGATTCATTGGCACTAAATCTCAGCCGCCGCGCCGAACTGGAAAGCAATCCATGGCTCGCGAAAATTAAATTAGATTGCACTCCGAAGCGTTTTTTGGTAAAATTAGAGGAAAAGCGGGTCCGGCGTTACGAAGTCAACATTATGAAGGCTTTTGATTGCGGCACCGTTGTCGCACGTTTTGATCACGACTATCTCCTAAAGCAGGACAACACTCTAAATCTGTCGATAGTTCCAATGGGGGTCGATCTCGGGTATTTTCAACCGAAGTCAGCAGCACAGTCCGCACCCTTGATGCTCTTTACCGGAACAATGAACTATTTTCCGAATTCGGATGCTGCCATCTATTTTTGTAACGAGATTTTTCCACGTATCCGCGAGAGTCATCCGAACGCGCAATTTTATATAGTAGGCAATCATCCATCGGATCAGGTAAAGCGGCTTGAGACACGGGACGGTGTAGTCGTCACAGGGTATGTCCCAGACATCCGCCCCTATTTTGAAAAGGCGTCTGTTTTTGTTGCGCCTTTACGGGCAGGATCAGGCATACAAACAAAGAACCTGGAGGCAATGGCGATGGGAGTGCCAGTCGTCACAACCTCCGTCGGTGCAATGGGGTTAGAGGCAGACATCGGCAAGGAATTGCTCGTTGCGGATACACCTGCCGACTTTACGAAACAGGTCGTTCATTTACTGAATAATGTGCATTCGCGAGAGACTTTCGCGCAAACCGCCAGAGCTCGTGTCGAAACCAATTATAGTTGGGAAGCCATCGGCGAACGCTTAGAGCATGTCTATGCACAGGCAGTTCATACACGGAAAAGACATGTCAAAGTCCGAACCCACACTGTTTAACCGCAAGGAATAATTAAAATATGGATAAACCCAAAATAAAATGGAGTTTTACAATTGTTGTTGATGCGCTTCTCGTCAATCTCGCATTTCTATTCGCTTACTTGACAGGTAGGCAACTCGGTTTTGATTTTTTAGAACAAGTTACAGCACTCTCCACTATACTGCAGAATGCTGACCTATCTCCCTTCCAGCCACAGCATATTACCGGATTCGGTATCGCAGCTGCTGTCACAATAGTCCGCGTCGGCTTACTGCTGGCTTTCAATCTCTACAAACCGATATGGCAATACGCCGCTGCTAAGGAATTTCGCGCCTTGGCAACAGCGATTATCGTCGCGACTGTAGGACTTATTGGGCTGTCCATGCTACTAAAAATCGCTTGGGTCCTTTTCTTAATCGATGGATTTTATAACTTCGCACTCATCGGGTTTACCAAATTTTCAGCGCAAATCTTCCAAAGAGACAAAAGAACGATACAGAAGAGAGCCCAAAGCCATAAAGGGGCAATGGGACTACACTCCGAATCGCAACCGTCCATGCAAAAACCGCCAACAAAAGTCCTTATTGTTGGCGCAGGTGAAACAGGGATCGGTGTGCTCCGCGCCCTTAGAAACCACCCTGAAAAAGGCTACGTGCCAGTCGGCTTTATTGACGATGCACCACACAAGGTGAGCAGAAGTGTCGCAGGGCTTGAAGTCTTGGGGACGACCCGCGACCTAACCTATATCGCTCGCAAGCGCGAGATTGATGAGGTCGTCATCGCTATCCCTTCAGCACCAGGCGGCAAAATTCGTGATATTATCCGGCAGTGTGAATACCGGGGCTGTCAGTTTAAAATCGTCCCGAACATTCATGCCATCCTTGAAGGACGAGCCAGCGTCAGTCAGATTCGGGAAGTCCGGTTTGAGGATCTTCTGAATCGGTCTACCTCGCAAATGGACCTCGCGGAAGTCTCTAAATATCTCTCAGGCAAACGCGTGATGGTAACAGGAGCGGGTGGCTCAATCGGGTCCGAACTTTGTCGACAAGTTGCGAAACTGGACCCCGAACTCCTCATCCTCTTCGGGCGGGGTGAAAACAGTCTCTACCATACAGATATAGAACTCCGGGAATCCGAACCATACCTTAATCGTGCTTTAGTGATTGGCGACATTCGGGATAATGCTAAAGTTTCACAAGTTACGCGCAAATACCGTCCCGATATTATTTTTCACGCTGCTGCACACAAACATGTTAAATTCATGGAAAACCATCCCGATGAAGCCGTCAAAAACAACATACTTGGCACGCAAAACCTCATCAATACCGCGATTGAGCATGAGGTAGAGGCTTTCATACTCGTTTCATCGGATAAAGCCGTGAACCCAACGAGCGTTTACGGTGCCTCCAAACGTGTGACAGAGAAATTAGTCCAATGCAAAGCAAAGCAGAACCGCACCCGATTTATCGCAGTCCGCTTCGGAAATGTTATTGGGAGTCGGGCAAGTGTAATTCCCAATTTCAAACGGCAGATCGCTAAGGGAGGTCCCGTCACCGTCACACATCGCGAAGCAACACGCTACTTCATGACCATCCCGGAAGCAGTCCAACTCCTCATCCAAGCAGGAGCTATGGGGAACGACGGCGAAATTCTCATGTTAGACATGGGGGAACCCATTAAGATTCTTGACCTCGCCCAAGACCTCATCCGCCTTTCGGGGCTTGAAGTCGACACGGACATTAAAATTGAATTTACAGGTTTAGAACCGGGCGAAAAGTTGTACGAGGAGCTTCTAACCCCTCAAGAGGGCGTTACAGCGACAAAGCACCAGCGTATTTTCGTCGCACAATTGGAGCAGATAGCAGAACGCCAACTCCTTTCCCAGATAGAAGAACTCTCACAACTCGCAGATGCATTGGATTCAGAAGGCATTGTTACTAAATTCCAAGAATTGGTCCCAACATACCAGCCGAACCGCGCCTTCCTCACTGAAGATGATGAAGATAGTGCGTCTGAGATTATCCAGTTTCCTACGGAAACAGAAACGGAAACTGTCAGAGCAAGCCGCCGTTAGTCCCGCAAAATAGGATAAGCGCATGCCTCATACCAAGCGTTTAACCACAGGAATTCAAGATGATATAGAACCGAAACGTGACTGGGCGAAACGGGCGTTCGATCTTCTATTCGCGACGATTGGACTCGTGCTTCTCTCTCCCTTTTTTCTTCTTGGGAGTCTGCTCGCAAAATTGCAATCAAAAGGACCTGTATTTTACAAAGCAAAACGCGTCGGTAGAGGCGAAATCATCTTTGAAATGTATAAATTCAGGACGATGGTCGTAAACGCCGATACGCTCGGCGGTAGCTTGACAACCTATAGGGATCAACGCATTACACCGATGGGTCGGTTCTTGCGGTGGACGAAATTGGACGAACTCCCAAACTTAATCAACGTTATCAAAGGCGAAATGAGTCTCATCGGACCACGTCCGGAAGCACCCGATTACGTCAAGTACTACACACAAACGCAGAAACGGGTCCTACAAGTAAAGCCAGGGATGACGGGTCCATCACAACTCGCGAACCGCAATGAAGAGGCGAAACTCAAAGGGCGACTCGATGCAGAGCATTACTACATAACAGAGTTAATGCCAAAAAAACTTGCATTGGATCTCCACTACATTGCAACGCAGAGCATCGCTGCTGATGTCGGATGGTTGCTAAAAACCTTTTGGGTGGTTATCTTCGCGCCCCACCGCTCCAAATGATATTTTCGTTAAACCCAAGGGATGTAGCCTGAAACAACGGCGCAGGCGGATTTGAGGGACGCACTTCAAATTCCAAACGCACGCTGTTCCTCCGCAAGGTATAATTAAAAAATGAGAAAGAGACGTGTTTACATTATTTTAGGAATTATCATCGCGCTGTTCTTCGGGCTCCTGTTTTTACGGTCAATAGGCAGCAACGTGTCAATAGGAGAAAAGGTCGCAGTCGTAGACATTACGGGTATTATCTCAGGCTCAGATGACACAATTAAACTAATTCACACGTACCGCGATGATCAAAGTATCAAAGCAATTGTCGTTAGAATCAATTCTCCCGGCGGCAGTGTCGCCCCGGTCCAAGAAATTTACAGTGAATTGAAGAAGATAGAGAAGCCTGTAGTCGCTTCAATGGGCGGGAGTGCGGCATCTGGCGGCTACTACGTCGCGTGCGCCGCCGACACGATCTTCGCAAACCCCGGCACCTTGACAGGTAGCATCGGCGTTATCATGCAATTCACGCAACTAAAGGGTTTATACGACAAGGTCGGCTTAGGGCATCAGGTCATTAAGAGCGGCGACTTTAAAGATACAGGTTCACCTTTCCGCGAGTTGACGGAACAGGAACGAGCCGTTCTCCAATCCACTGTGGACGATGTTTACAATCAATTTGTGGATACAATCTTTGAGGCGCGGGGGAATCACTTAACACGCGACGAAATTGTTGCACTTGCAGATGGGCGCATTTTCTCTGGAAAGCAGGCGTTAGATTCAAAGTTACTGGATCAACTCGGTAATCTCCCTGATGCAATTGAAACCGCCGGAGCGTTAGCAGGTATTGAAGGCAAACCCAAAGTCGTGCGTAAGGAGAAAAAGACATCACTCCTCGAACAACTCGTTGGAATGAAACAGATGCCCCCTTTGGATGAAATGTTGAGCCTCCCCGGTGTCACCTTTCGTTATGAAATGCACCTTGGCAAATAGCCGTCAGCGGATAGGATCTACAAAAGACTGTTGTGATTATCAGATAAATCATAAAAATCTTGGTCAAAGATGAATGACACCTATCACGTTAACCAACACTGGGAAAAACTTGAGAGTCGGATTGTCAAACCCCAACAGGTTGTACTTGTGATAGGAGCAACCGATGTTGGAAAATCGACCTTTTGCCGTTTTTTGGTTGATTCTGCCGTTGATCGGGGACTGAAAACCGTCTTTGTGGACACAGATGTCGGACAATCTCAAATCGGTCCTCCCACTACAATTGGTATGAAATCCTTTGATCCAGAAAGTTCCCCTGTTCAGTTCAATAGCATCGCCGACCAGTTGTATTTTGTCGGGGATTTGTCGCCACACGGGCACGCTCTTGAAGTGCTAACAGGGACGCGGTTGATGGTAGATCACGCCCGTGAAACCGCGGCTGATTTCATTATCGTTGACACGAGTGGTTACATTCACGACGCACCCGCTGTTATTCTCAAACGACACAAAATTGAACTCACCAGACCCAACCATGTGGTATGCATCGGTCGTTCCAGCGAATTGGAACAGATAACCGCAGGCTACCGTCAACAGGACTGGCTTGATATTCATTACCTGCTTCCACACCGAAATGTTCGATCCAAAAGTAGCAAGGCACGCAGCCGATACCGAAAAGCCCAATTTGAGGCGTATTTTGGCGAGGCTTGCGAGCCAAAACTTGCTGTTAGAAGTGGCGAAGCGTGTGAGCCAAAGCGTGCTGTTAGAAATGGCGAAGCGTGCGAGTTTCCAAAACCTGTTCTACAAAAGTCGAAAAATAGTATCCAATCCCTACCCTTTGAACAGATTCGCGGGGAGCGCACCCCTTTCTTTGTCGGACGCATCGCAAATGAGAAAGAATTGGGGATCCTCTCTCGACTCGCCGAAACGCAAATTGACCACGCCGAATGGGGACATCGCACCTTGTGTCTCGTTGCGTCAGAACCGCTTTCCAAGGCAACGATCATCCACATCAAAAACTATTTAAGTTTGACGTACGTCACGGCAGAAGTCCGCGCTTATTTCGAACGCCGCTTGATTGGCTTAATCGACACCGCCGGTAATACCTACGCCATTGGGATTATCGAGGCTGTTGATTTCCAAAAGCGAGAATTCAGTATCCGTTGTCCATTGTCAAAGGCGGACGATGCCGTGAAGCAGGCATGTGCCATCCAATTTGGCAGTTACCAATTGAAATGAAACAAATCTGTTGGGTTGCGCTCCGGTTCAGATTCAAGGGATAGACTCGGCATGGATAAAAAAACTTTCACAAAAAACCCAATCTTTACGCGATTCGTCCGGTATCACGCCCCCTACACGGGTTCCCTTCTCTTGGCAATGGCTTTTGCCTTGGTAATTGCTGTGTGTGAATTAGGGGCTGTTCAGATTTTAGCCGATACAATTAATACACTTGAAATTGTCGGTGGGAACCCGTTCGACGAGACTGTATCCATCCGATACTTTCAGCGCGAAGGTCTGTTTGCTTTCGAGGGGTTCGAGATGTTATTGGTAGACGCCGGTGATGCTCTCAAAGCCTTCCTATGGCTTCTGGGTGGGTTGCTTATCCTTGTATTCATCAAGGGATTCTTCGTTTACGGTAACGATTACGTGATGGCGCGTGTCGGACACAAGCTATCTTTCCGACTGCGGAACGCCCTTTATGAACGCATTGTATCTGCCCCTTTAGGCATCTTACGCGAAGAACGCACTGGCGATCTCATGGCACGTGTCACAGATGATGTCCGGGTGTGGCAAAATCTCGTCGCCGCGATGGCGAACATCATCCGTGCTGTTGTTCTTGTGAGTGTCTTTGTCTCTGTGATGTTGATTACAAGTTTCAAACTCACCCTGTTCGTCCTGCTTATTCTCCCATTTCTGGCTTACTTCATCACATCTATCGGTGCCCGAATTCGGGGTGCGAGCATAGAAATTCAGCAGCAGAGTGCAAATATCTATTCACAACTCAAAGAGACCCTGGCTGGTATCAAAATCATCAAAAGTTTTACCTCTGAACACGCTGAAAGCAAACGCTTCCGAGCCATCAACTGGAATCAGTACTGCTCAGCGATCCGGCGCGCCCGTTTCGCCGCACTTCTCCCACCAACGATCGAATGGTTGGGTGCCCTCGGTGTGGCAACTGTTTTCGGGTTGGGCTGCTGGCAGGTCATTATAGGACAACTCTCCACCGGATGGTTTATCGGCTATGTTACAATGGTCAGCTGGATGTTCAAGCCCATTAAAACCATTGGCAGCGTCAATAGTGCCTTACAACAGTGCCTTGTCTCTGCAGAACGGATCTTTTATCTCCTCGACTTTGGACCAGAGATGCACCAAGAGAACGACGAGCGTCAGTATAACCTCCGTCCGAAATCTACGGAGGCACGCCCTCACGATAATCGTGATCGCGGGACCCCCGAAGAGGATACAGCAGGCGGAATTCAACCGCAAAATATCCACGGCGCTGTCACATTTCAGAACGTCTCTTTTTCCTATCCCCAACCTTTAACAACAAATTCGGGAAATCCGCACCCAAGATCGAAACCCGTCATTGACAACGTAACCTTTGGCGCGAAGTCGGGGGAGGTTGTAGCACTTGTCGGACCGAGTGGCAGTGGAAAGACAACTCTCCTTAACCTGCTGTTACGGTTCTATGAGGTGAGCTCCGGGAGAATCCTGATTGACAATGTCTCTATTTCCGAAATAAATTTGGAAGCATTGCGACAAAATATCGCGCTTGTTCCGCAGGACACGTTTCTATTTGATGGCACGATTTTGGAGAACATCGGCTACGGATGCCCAGATGCCACGGATGAGGCGATTATCGCCGCTGCGAAGAAGTCAAACGCTCACGAGTTTATTACGAAAACCCCTCAAGGTTATAAGACCCCCATAGGTGAAGCGGGTATGAAACTCTCAGGAGGTGAACAGCAACGTTTGTCTATCGCCCGTGCCCTCTTAAAAGATGCACCGATTCTCATCTTAGATGAGGCCACATCTTCATTGGATACACACTCTGAAGCACTCATCCAAAAATCGTTGGTAAACCTGATGGAGGGAAGAACCAGTTTTATTATTGCGCACCGGCTTTCAACCGTGGTTCGGGCTGACAAAATTCTGGTTATCAAGGATGGGGAAATTCTGGAAACTGGAACACACGAGACATTGTTAGCAAGCGGGGGGTTGTATCAAAAACTCTGTGAAATGCAGCTCAACTAATCCTAAAATTAAAGGGTGCCGACCCCGGACTGCTACTTCTCTATTCCTATGGGAGCATCACTCTCTCTTAACTGACGACTAATAACCGATCACTATTCCGTAGGAGCAACCTTCCGGTCGCGATTTCCTACCTTTTCGAGTATACTCTTAAATATTTACGAGATGCGCCGTGGATTGCCGAAACTCTAAAAAAAAATGAAATTTGGATAAACCTCTTACCCCTTGTTAACGTCACACATATTAGAGGAACGCGGTCCGTGCTATTCAATTTTTGGCAATCTCAATTTCCGAGTGGTGGACGAGATCGGTAGATCGAGACGACAGTGACGAAATGGGTAGACGCTATGGCGGAAACAAGAAGCCTCGTGTTTAATTTCGCCCTTTTTTCGTAATAGCGCCTTCAAGATCGGCTTCACGATAGACGGCTTCAGAGAGGTCAACCTCATATAGATATGCATCTTTGAAATTGGCACCGAGCAAGACAACACCTATCAACTTGATTTCACCGAAAATTGCCTCTCCGAGGTTCGCGTTCTCAAAACTGGTGAGTGAACCGAAGGGTCCCGACACCTCGCACCTTGGACAACCAAGGGTAGCACGACGCAGATCAGCACCTCGGAAGTTCGTACCACAAAGCAGACTTCCGCTGAGGAACGCACCACATAGATTCGAGGCTTCAAGGTTGGTATCCGTTAAATTAGAACCGACCAAATACGTCCGATGTAAAGTCGCGCCGGAAAGATTCGCGCCGGAAAGATTCGCATCGTTGAGATTCGCATCCGTTAAATCCGCGTTCCGTAGATCGGTCCCGCTCAAATCCGCTTCCGATAAATCAGCACCTACGAGCGGTTGATTCGCTAAATCTAAGTTTGCCAGATTTTCACCAGAAAGAGATTCACCGGCTTGACACTTTTTAATTATTTCATTCTGTGTGAGTTGAGCCATTAATTAACTGCCTCCAGTGTGATACTCCGTTTTAGGGGGCTGCTTGCAAGCCAATTATATTATTTAGAAGGTATACGAATAAATTATACATAGTAGCATACCATATACGCAATTAAAAGTTAAACTTTTTTTATCCTAAAGCCCCAGCGGGGCAATATGTCTATAGGGAGGTTGGAGACATGAGAGACTATTATCCGGCATACGCAATAGAATCTGAACTTTTTGCAGAGGATGAGGAGCGGGAAGAGAACCCTACGGAATCACCCAGGGATGAGACCTTTGCGTACCTACAGAAAATTGCAAAGACCCCTTTGTTGGAACCTGAGCAAGAAACCACACTCTTTGAAAAATACCGAGAGGGGTTCCAGACGTTTACCAACCTGCTAAATCAATTCCCAGATTGGATGATAGCCTCGCTTAACATTGCTGAGAACCCTACTTCAGACAAAAACCGAAAATTAGAACCCCCACAATCAGAACACGGATTCATTATAGACCAGGTCCGCGCCGAAATCCAAGCACTTGGTGTCCTATTGGAAAAATTAGAGGCGAAGGCAAATTTATTAGAACAAACACGCTGGAAAATCTTTGAAGAAAACTTATATCTCCTACAAAAATATGTTGACACTACCGCGTCTCCGGAATTGATGCAGGTCGGAGGCCTCGGACTCTTGAAAGCTATTGACGATAGCGGCACAAAACGGGGCACGGAATTTCGGACATACGCTCGCAAAGCGATTCGCAGCAACATCAGCACCTTTAACAAAAAAATCACGAAAGTGCGGCAACGACAGGCTGAGTTCCCTTTGGCAGAAGCACATCGGATCCCTGAACTCTCTCGTATCGCAGCAGCATGTTTTGACAAGGAACAGGAGTCCTTGGCTTTTCAAGAATTCGACGTTATCCGCCATGAAGTCGAAACACTCTTGGAGGAATTACCTACCAATATGTTAGGCGGGCGGATGATGACCTGCAAGCCACATACACTCCGGTTTGTACTTGAGGACATCCGAAGGGAATTTGCACATGTCAGGTGGTTGGCGGAACAATTGGAAGCAGCCGACCAAGTCACACACGGAACGAAACTAAAAATTGTTGAGGCAAATCTGCGCCTTGTCGCCAGTATCGCCAAACAGCATCATTTTAGTAAAACATCCTTAACCTTCCTTGATTTGATGCAGGAAGGCAGCCTCGGATTGATGCGAGCCGTAGATAAGTTCGACCACACCCTCCGATTCCGATTCAGCACTTACGCCACTTGGTGGATTATGCAATCCATCAAACGGGCCCTCGATCAGCAAGGACAGATGATCCGGGTTCCCTGCTATATCGGCGAAGCGCGTCGCGCCATTAAGCAGGCACAATCAGATCTGACAGCCCAACTCGGACGTGAACCGACTACGACTGAAATTGCAAAAGAGGTCGAACTTACAGAAAAAAAGGTTTCCGAAATTTTCAACGCCACAAAAGATCCGGTTCCGCTCGATGCACCGATCAATGAAGATTCCCCGGACGGTTCGTTTTCCGAACTGATTCCGGATCAATCTCAAATTACACCTGAAAACTATTTGCTCGATTATGCAAAAATCGAGGTTATTACGGAGGTTCTCAACCGGACGCTCAATCCTCGTGAGACACAGGTGATTATTCTGCGATACGGTTTAATGGATGGCACCGAGTATACCTTAGCTGACATCGGAAACAAACTTCGGATTAGTCGTGAACGTGTCCGGCAGATAGAGGTTGAAGCCATTGCTAAGCTCAAACGACACGACTCAAGAATACTGCTCCAAGACTTACTTCAAGATTTCTAAAGAGGATACTATAATATAGTGAAAATCGCGTATTTCGACTGTTTCTCAGGTATTAGCGGTGATATGACACTGGGTGCCCTCGTCGATGCTGGCGTTTCCCCCGAAATGCTTAGGGAAGGATTGTCTACGCTCAAACTCGATGCCGAGTTCAACCTACGCTTTGAAAAAGCAAAGAAACACAGCATTACCGGTACCAGAGCGATTGTGGAGGTGCACCCTGCACATACCTCACACGCAGATTCACACCACGAGCATGGGCATCACCACGAGCACGGACATCACCACGAGCACGGACCCGCTCGTCATCTCTCCGATATTTTCAAATTGCTTGATGACAGCGGTTTAGACCCAGAAATTCGGGATACCGCCAAACGCGTCTTTGACAGGCTCGCTGAAGCAGAAGCGAAGGTTCACAACATGGACAAAGCCGACGTTCATCTCCACGAGGTGAGTGGCATCGATTCAATTGTGGACATCGTCGGTTCTGTCATCGGTTTGACATATCTCGACGTTGACGCGGTTTACGCATCACCCCTTTCTCTCGGTACGGGCTTTGTCCGATGCGCTCACGGACGCATGCCTGTTCCTGTCCCCGGCACAATGGAACTCCTAAAAGGTGTTCCGATTCATCAAACCGATATACCCAAAGAACTGGTAACGCCGACGGGTGCTGCACTCATTACGACAGTATCGCGGGAATTCGGTGCCATGCCCCACATGCGATTGGATCGCGTCGGATATGGTGCTGGCACTCGCGACCTTGAACAACGACCCAACCTCCTCCGCCTCTGCCTCGGTGAACAGGTCTCAAGTGGCGGTTTACAAACGACCCACCAGCACGCCGAAACTGACAGCGTGGACATCATTGAGACCAATGTGGACGATATGTCGCCAGAGATTACGGGGTATGTCACCGCTCAGCTCTTTGAAGATGGCGCGCTTGATGTTTTTCTGACACCCATTTTCATGAAAAAGAACAGACCCGCCACACAGATAACAGTCCTCTGTCCTACAACCCATCGCGATAAACTCATCGAACGCTTGCTCACCGAAACCACGACCTTTGGGGTCAGACTCTCGTCTGCCAATCGGGTCAAACTACGGCGCAACTTCATCTACATCAAGACGCGGTGGGGAACAGTGCGAGCGAAACGTGGGTATCTCAACGATGTCCTTATTAAAACCGTTCCCGAATATGAAGATTGCAAACGACTTGCGGAACAGAATAACGTCCCCCTCCGACAGGTCTATGCGCAGGCACTCAGTAACCTCAATCCTGTTGATACTGTAGATCCCTCTGAAACCTAACGCATCCCTCCAATTTGTTTTCTTCCGTTTCACATACTCCAGAAAACTGGTTTTTATCTTTTTTAAGCCTTTTTGCCGAGAATCCACCTCTATATAACCACAACAACCTCCGACGAGATGAATTTTCAAGTGAGAATGAGGTTTAAACACCTGTGATTCTTTAAATTAGCACTTGAGCGAGACATGTTGAATTCTTTGAAAGTGCATCCAAAGGTCTGTATAAGTAGTTCTCGGTTCTCGGTTTTCGGTTAAAAAGGTGTGTGGCAGACAAAACGTTTGTAACGGCCACGCGTCCCACCGACAACTGAAAACTGACAACTGAAAACCATAACAATGAAATTTCGTGAGGCTATCACCGCAGGTATTGCGCATCTTGCCCAAAATAAACTCCGCGCCGGTTTGTCCATTCTCGGTATCTTTATCGGGATTGCCAGTGTGCTGTGCATGATCGCAATCGGCGATGGTGCGAAACTTCTTATCGCTCAAGACATCGATACCCTCGGCGGCGCAAACCAAGTCCAATTCTGGACCCGAACCTCTATTTGGAAACGCCGACGGCTCGTCCGACGCACCACCGAGCGATATACCCTTGAGGACGCGCTTGCGATTGAAGCGGAATGTCCGAATGTCCTATATGTCCTGCCCAAACATGAAGGCTACACAACTTTTGTTACCACCCGAAACGGGAACCAAGCCAGACCCCTTTTAGAGGGTGTTACTGCAGACTACGCACACGGCATGAGATGGGAGTTACAGTCTGGCAGATTCCTTTCGGAGGGGGATGTTGAAGATGCCAAGCAGGTGTGTGTCCTCGGTGCCGATACCGCCACTGAACTGTTTGGAGAGGAATCCCCAATTGGACAGGAGGTAAAGGTTCGGTATCGTTGGCGGGGAGCGACAGTCAGGCTACAGGTCGTGGGGGTGATGAAACCAAAGGGCCGCAGCCTCAGTATCTGGTATTCTTTAGATGATGCCCTTTGTGTCCCCTTAACAACATACCAACAACGGATCACAGGCACTCGCTATCTCGAAGACATGGTCGTCTTTTTTGAAAAAGGGACCGATATTGACAGCATCGTTGATTCGGTTAAGCAGATCCTACGTAAAAGGCACCGCGGGAAAGATGACTTTATCGGACTCTGGATAGCAAAACGAACAGCCAGGCGACTTGACCACATTGAAAAAGTGATAAAGATTACTTTGGGGAGTATTGCCGGCTTTTCGCTCTTTGTCAGTGGCATCGGCATCATGAATATATGCCTTGTCTCTGTCGGTGAAAAGACACGAGAGATAGGCTTGCGGAAATCGGTCGGGGCGAAACGGATTCACATTTTCTATCAGTTCTTGACGGAATCCATCTGTCTCTGTTTGTCGGGTGCGGTGCTCGGCATTGCAGGCGGCTGGATGGCAGCACACGGTATGGCGCAACTTGCTGTCCGAATTGTACAGGTTGTCCCAGAATGGCCCGTTGTGCTCTCTTTGCCGTGGATATTGACTTCCGTTATCTTCTCAATTTTCATGGGCGTTACTTTCGGGGTCTATCCAGCGATACTCGCTGCTCAGCTTTCACCGATTGAAGCACTCCGCACGGAAAATTAAATAATAAACAGTTATAGTAAAGACTGAAAACTATTGACACAAATCGCACGTCCCGCACCGGTAATCTTCGTCAACAGGTTCACCGAAATAGTGTCGAATCACACGCATTCGGCAGGTCGTCTCTAACGCATAAACAACCATCTGATTGAGTTGGCTCTGTTTTCGGCGAACATAGTCGCCGACCTCAATCTGTTCATCCGTCAGTGTGCTGAGCATTTGACTGTCCTCAAGCAGTTCAATGAGGAGCAAATCTTCCTGTCCCCAGTACTGGATATAACCCTCGCTTTGCAACTCGGCAAGACCTTCCATAATCTCCTTCGGGTTTTCTCCAACGGCTTCACAGAGTTCTAAAATCGTTTTTGATTTTCCACCCCGCAATTGACCGAGTAATTCACGCTGGGTTGCCTCCATTGGTGCACCTACTCCAATCCGAGATCCGCGAAATCTCACAGAAAGCTGAGACGGCACGTTATACCACCGCTTCAAAAATCCGAGTTTTTCCAGATAACTGAGGCAGACGTGGACTTTTGTCCCTTTAGCGCTGCTCATCCACTCCAATTCGTCGTTAGAAATTGTGCGATACCTTTCGCTCCCCCTGAAATTTTCAATAACCTTTAAGAGTTTAAGCAAAAACTGCTTATCCGGTGCGCTCTCTTTGATAAACCACTCGTGTAACCCGCGGTCATCGTTACAAAAAAGTAGGATACAGAGTGCATCCTCTTCATCTCTACCCGCCCTACCCACTTCTTGGCAATACTCTTCAAGCGTGCCAGTAAGCGTCCAATGCACGATGTATCGGATATCGGGTTTGTCTATACCCATACCGAAGGCGTTTGTGGCAACAACGATATCTAATCCGTTCTCACTGTTGTCAAAAAAGGCTTCTTGCACGCGTACGCGTTCGTGAGGTTCAAGTCCAGCGTGATAGAAATCTGCTCGGAATCCGCGTCTTTGAAGAAAGTCCGCGATCTCTTCAGTATCTCGCCGCCGTCCCGCATAGATGATCCCATTTTTCGGTGAAGCCTTCAGATTTCCCAGACGAATTGGTAGAAGATTTGGGTTCTGATCGGTGAGAAACCTTTCGAGGTGTTGATACTTTTCATCGTCATCTTCACTCTGTTGAACGGCCAATTTCAAATTGGGACGCTCGATCCCTTGTGTAAGGGTGCGCGGTGTTGGTATGTTCAGCACGTTGAGGATATCTGCTTGAATCTCTGGGGGTGCTGTTGCGGTGAAAAGTGCGATAACGCGCGGTTGGAGAACGTCAATTGTATCTTTGAGCGATAGGTAGGCAGGACGGAAATCGCGTCCCCATTGTGAGATACAATGCGCCTCATCAATGACGAATAACGAGATAGGAAACGCATTTAAGATGTCCAAGAACCGTCGGCTCCGAAGACGTTCTGGTGAGATGTAGAGCAGTTTTATTTCGTTGCGTCTCAGACGCGCCAATTCGCTTTGGTATTCTTCCCAGGTCTGTGTACTGTTTATGAGCGCAACCGAATGAATCCCTTGTGCTCGCAAGGCATCGACCTGGTCCTTCATCAGTGAAATGAGAGGCGAGATCACGATCGTTATGCCTTCAAGCATCAACGCAGGAAGTTGATAACACAACGACTTTCCGTGTCCTGTTGGGAATACAGCAAATACGTTCTCGCCCTCTAAGATTGCCTCGACAATCTCGCGTTGCCCTTTACGGAAAAAAGTGTAACCAAAGTAGGTATCGAGTGCTACCAAAAGGGGATCTGCTGGCGATTCGCACTCCTCTGTCGGAACCTCTGGCACATCGGTTCCCGAGTTGAGGATAGCATCTACCTCTTTAAGCAAGTCTCGCAAATTAGACATATTTTCACTATGAAAAGAATCGGAAACGGAGGATGTGAAAAATTGCGGCGACACCATCTTTCCAACTCACTGTTTTCCCTTCATGGTAGTCTCTACCGCGATAGGAGATAGGCACCTCAACGATTTTGCACTTTCGTCGGGCAAGTTTCGCCGTAATTTCAGGCTCAAAGCCGAACCTATCCGAATACAGCGAAATCTCCTTTAGAATCGATGTCCGGATCACCTTATAACACGTCTCCATATCGGTAAGCCTGGTGCCATTGACGATGTTGGCAAGGGTCGTCAGGAATTGATTGGCGAGGTAACTGCGCAACAATCCCGTTTGTCGTCCCTCCAGAAACCGAGAGCCGTATACAACATCGGCTTCTCCGGTGAGGATAGGCTGAAGCAATTTAGGATAATCTTCTGGATCATACTCCAAGTCAGCGTCTTGGATGAGGGTAATTTCACCCGTGATATGCTGGAATCCAGTCCGGAGGGTTGCGCCTTTTCCTTTATTCACATCGTGATAAAAGACTTTTGCGGAGATATCAGAGGTGTTTTCTGCGGAACTTTCGGATTTCGGGACTTCGCTATCAGAGATAGCATTTTCATTTGAGGGTATCTGGGGTACTGAGATATACTGACGTATCTCGTCTGAATCTTCTTGAATGGCTTCAATTTCCTTTAAAATATCGCGGGTGCCATCTGTTGAAAAATCATCAACGAGAATCAACTCTTTTTTCATGCCGATTTCAACACTGCCGACCTGTTGCAGAAGTTCTTTTAGGCTTGCAACCTCGTTGTAAATCGGAATCACAATGGATAGCGTAGGCTCCATCTGGATGCCCCCAATGTTTTTCCCTCTATAAATATATCGTCCCTACGGGACGAAAGAGGATTGGAAATCTGGTTACGGCACACAGCGTGCGCCTCCTATTTTAGTATGATACCCAATCTTTCTTTTTTTTGCAAGTCTAAAAACCGAATCCTACGCATACGATAACCGCTCAACCCTTCTTTCCAATGGTTCCATTGCCTCAAGAATACGACCCATAAGATACATCCTATCTGCAGCGTAGGCACTATTCTCCCACTGATTGACCCGTTCACTCGGATCCTTTTCCAGATCATAAAGTTCCCCATAAGTGTGCCCACAATACCATGTCAGTTTCCGTGTATCCGTCACAATCGTTTTGAGTCGCAAACCGCGCGGATCGTCCACACACTCAACCAATACCGAATCTCGGGTGGACGCCGTCTCACCTGTAAGCATCGGTATAACGTCCACACCATCGGTATCTGATGGGGTTGACAAGCCGGTTGCAGAGAGGACCGTCGGGACGATATCGACATGACTGAAAAGTGCCTGTGTCCGCTGTCCGGCGGGGATCATTGCGGGAAAGCGCAGCAACGTTGGCACACGGACAAGCTGCTCATAATGGAACGGTCCCTTCATCCAGAGACCGTGATCACCGAGAAGTTCACCGTGATCGGTCGTGAAAAGCACTAACGTATTCTCTGTCAATCCGTATGTATCCAAACACTCCAGAATCCGTCCCATCTGCTGATCGATGATCTTCACCATGTTGTAATAGTAGGCTCTACCAAGACGGGCATCGGTGTCGGAGACCTTGCGATAATCCGCACCGCCGCCCTGTCCCGCGATGGCAAACGTGCCACGGATCTCCGATTTTTCAAGCTGACCGTATCGTGCCTCTAAAAAGTGGGGCGGCTTGTCGTCTAATTCGCCTTCGACAAAATCCGGCAGTGGGACCTTCGCCGGATCAACGCGCGCCTCGAATTCAGTTGGAACACAGTGTGGATGATGCGGATCTTGGAAACCGACCGCCAATAGGAACGGCTGGGAGGTGTCTCGGTTCGATAGGAAATCTATTGTCCGATCCGCTGTCCAGACGCTATTATGGTATTTCAGGGGTATATCCCAATCGTAAGCCTCACCACCGAATCCCCGTTCGCTCAGGCGTGTTGCTTTGCTGTAACTCGTGAACGTTTCCGCAGCAACGCATGAACGCACCCACTCACCGTAATGTCCCGCAACGCCATAAGTCGCATGACCGAGTGCCAATTCCACCGTCTCAAATCCATAGTAGGGACCCTGGAAATTCGGGTAACGCGTTGTATCACCGCGGGTTTCAACTGACACTGCCGGGGATGCGCCGAAAGGTTGGAAGTGTGCCTTACCGATGTAGTGCGTGCGATAGCCGACGTCAGCAAGTCGATGCGACAACAGGGTTTCGTCTTCAGGGACGTTCATGCCGACGTTCCATGCCCCGTGACGACTCACATATCGTCCCGAAAAGATTGAGGCGCGGGCGGGTGTGCAGACTGGATTTGCACAGTATGCCCGTTCAAAACAGACACCTTCAGCGGCGAACTGGTCCAGATGGGGTGTATCTGTGAACGTTGACCCATAGCAGCTCAAACTATCTGTCCGCTGCTGATCGGTCGTGATAATCAGGATATTCGGTTGCTGTGTGCTCATAGTGCTAAGGGTGCTACCTTTCCTATCCACAAAACGGTTTTAGATAGGTGTAACTCTGCTCCGCTGCGTCTTCAGGCTCCATAATCTCTCGGAACGCCTGATGCACCGTCACGTATCCATCGTAACCGATCGCTTCCAATCCGCGAAACACCAGTGGATAATCAATGCCACCTTCGTCCTGCAAACGGATCGGATCGTGCGGAACTTCACCCTGAATCCACGTCAAAAGGCGGGTTTTTCCCTCTGGGCGGCGGATGTGATTCTGAAGATAGACGTTCAAAAGATACGGCGAGAACCGTTTAAGCGTCTCAACACCGTAATCTTGAGCACACAGGTCGAGGTTGGCAGGTTCATAGATGATCCCGAAATTTTTTCTACCCACCCGCTTCAATACATCGACTGAACCGTCTACCGTTTCAAACAGACTTTGTGTATGGGATTGATGCGCCAGACGGATACCGCGCTCAGCGGCTTCATCGGAGGCGCGTTGTGCCCAGGGAATGTCTGCCTCGACCTTCATCGCAATGCGGATGAGATCCGCGCCAAGAAGTTCTGTTAAATCCAGATAGGGGGTTATATTGCGGAGTCCATCCGGTCCTTGCTCGTTGTTGAGCGGAACGGGAAAATCCCCAGTGATCATTGAGACCTTCAGGTTAAGCGATGCCGCCTGTTTGCGCGCGGCGGTAATTTGCTCTAAAGGCGAGTGGATACCGACTTGGGAAGCACGCATACAGACTGCCTCGTAGCCGAGTCCTGCCGCCAGTTCAGTCAGTTGTTTAAAGGTATGTGTGGCATCTCTTTTCGATGCCATTTCTGCGACGCGGACGGAAAGTGAAAGTTTCATATTTTAATTTTACCTTGCGGAGAAATCACGGGCGTTAGAACGATCGGGGACGTTCCTCAAATCCGCTCTCCATTACATTACGAGCTACGGGTTATGATGCTATCTTAGAGGTAAGCTATGTTAGACGAAAACCTCTGAAAACTATAACAACAAAATATCGGCAATTGAAAGTGCCATCAGGACCAGGCTAATCATGCCGTTCAATGTGAAAAAAGCGAGGTTAACACGGGACAGATCCGTCGGTTTAACAATAGCGTGCTCATAGATAAAGATGAGCACCACAATCCCAACACCGATGTAATAAAAGAGCCCTAATTCAACGAGAAGCGGAAGTCCGAGGAGTAGCAATACCGCGATGACGTGTAAGGCAGAGGAGAGCCATAACGACCACCGAATCCCAATTTTCGCCGGAATCGAGTGCAATCCATGCTTCCTATCAAAATTAACGTCCTGACACGCATAGATAATGTCAAATCCCGCTGTCCAGAGGAGCACCACGAGGCAGAGAATTATGGGAGGCACCGCAAAACTGCCTTGGATCGCAATCCACGCGCCGACAGGTGAAATAGAGAGGGAAAGTCCGAGCCAGAAATGTGAGAGCGCAGTGAAACGTTTCGTATAGGAGTACCCCATAACGACAACAATTGCAACAGGCGACAGCGCGAAGGCGAGTGGATTCAGTTGCCACGCCGCAAAAACCAGCAGTCCCGCCGACGCAATCGTGAAACCCCACACAGTGCTCTTCGTGATTAAACCCGCAGGAAGCGCACGCATAGCGGTGCGTGGATTCTTCGCATCGAACTCGGCATCGGCGAGTCGGTTGAATGCCATCGCGCAGCTACGCGCCCCTACCATCGCCACGAGAATCCAGCCAAATTTTGCCAGCGCAGGCAACCCGTCTGCAGCAATAAAGGCACTCATGACCGCAAACGGAAGCGCGAAGATCGTGTGTTCAAATTTAATCATCTCCAAGATGATCTTGAGTTTCCGCATTTTTAATTTTACCTTGCGGTTCGATGCCGTGGCGTAGGTATTTGACGCGTCTCTCCGTATATCCGCCCTCCATTATATTACGGGCTACGCGCTTAGGATTATCCTACAAAACCTTAGGCCCATCATTAAAAAATTTAGAAGGGTAACAAGTTGCCTGCTGCGTCAAACGCAAGTGGTTTCGTCTCGCCGATAACCTCTAACCTTGAGTGCAGTTTCGCGTCTTCCAGCAGCACCTCAGAGATGTCGAGTTCCGTTAATCTCAGGGTGCTCTCAATACGGATAACCCGTGCGTCCTCCGGCTCCGTGAGACCAATGGTGTCGAGTGCCACTTCAATCGCCTCCCGATCCGTGTCGTAGTAGAACGGGATTTTCGATTTCTGCGGTCCAAGTGCTGTGATGCCGTTCATATAAGTAGAATGCCGGTCAATCTTATCCACGAGGCGGGTCGTTGTGAAGTCAGCGAGTCCGATACCGGTGGCATTGCCATCACTCTCTTCGGTGATATCTCGGACAAATATTCGGAGAATCGCGGGTTTTGCGGGTTCCGGTTCAAAGTTCTGCATCATCCTGCCGATGACATTTGTATCCATACCTGTGCCGCTCATGTTTTTACCTGTCCAATCCACGATGAGCAGATCCAGGTCGTCGAACGGGAGGCGTCCCATCAGCGATTTCGCCTCAACAAGCAGTTCACGTTCGGTTTGAAGGAGTTGTGCGGCGGGCATCGCGACCGCTTTTGCAGTATCTTCGTGTGCGTTCTCAATCAAACCGATACCGAAAGCGATCTTGCCACTATCGAGGATGAAACCCCCCACGGCAGTGATAACGTGCTCAAAGCCGTACTGAAAGAATGCGCGGTGGTAGAAGTTCGCTCCCTGCTGTTTGCCGAGTCCGATAACCATCATCTTCATCAAGCCGCTCTCGATGGACCCATTGAAATCTGTGTGCGCCTTAATGCGATTGAGCGGGATAACGTGATCCGCCTCAGCGGCATACCGATCGAAAAAAACGGGCAAACCATCCGCTGTCTTTCCGAGTTCCACGACTTCCATTGTCGCTTTCACCGGTGCCCCGACGGTTTCTTCGGTGATACCGTAATGCTCCAGCACACTCCGCTGTCCTTCCGGAGTTGCGCCACCGTGGCTTCCCATTGCTGGAACGACGAAGGGGTGCGCACCGAGTGTTTTGAGATAATCAGCAGTCGCCTTGACCGCCGTCGCGACATTCGCAACACCGCGGCTCCCCGCGGTAATAGCAACAGTCTCGCCGGGTTTGATAATAGCAGTTGCGTTAATCCGATCCAGTTCTGTATGAATCGCTGCGGGGAGATCGGTGAGAACGGGTGCCTCGAACCGCTGTTGGATCCGTGTCATTTTTGGAAGTGCCATATATTTCTGTCCTTTATGTTTTCACCTATGGGTGGACTTTATGGGCAATTCTATCAGAAGCGGAGTAGGAGCGCAAGAGAAATATGGCACTCCTCTAATACGGTAGGTGCGGTTAGGTGAAAGACCCTACCGGCCCTTGAATTAACGTTTGAGGTCCGCCCATTGTGTTGCGAGTTTACCTTTGGGTTCAACCGGTAAGAACGTTTCAACGCTGTCCATTATTAGGCTGATCTCGTCCTCATCTAACGCACGCGTAAAAACTGCGACATCGTCCATGATACCCGCAAACGTCTCGCCACCAGAGCCGCCAAGACGGTAGGTCACATTGTTACCCCGCGTCTCTTGGAAATCGGTCTCGGCGACCATCTCGCCATTCGCGTAAATCCTGAATTTATCGCCATCGCCTTGGACGATAACATGCATCCACTTATCCTTTTCGACGATCCCTCCTTCGCTCTGACACAGCACCGTCCATCCAGCGACCTGCCCACGCCACGAGAGGAGACCTTGAACTTTGTTGAGGAAGAAAGTATTATGCCCGGAAGCAGTAGGGAGACTCCGCCAGATATGCTCCCACTCGGTTCCCTCAAAATTCGGTTTAATCCATGCGGAAATTGTAAACGGATCGGCTTTGAAAATGTCTCCGTGGAGGGAATCGGAAACTTGCAGCTGGACAAAAGCCGCCGCATCTAACTCGATAGCGTCTCCAAATTTACCTTTAACCCAATTGGATCCGCCATCAATCTCGCCATCGTTTCCGTTCCCAGAAGCATCCTCTGCATTACCCTCAAATGGATAGTATGCTACCAAATCTGGATCCTCACCCGCAATCCCTAAAGTGGTGCCTATCAGGAGAAAAGTGACTGCCAAAGTTAACGTAAAGACTTTCATGGGTATGGCTCCTTTTAAATGGTTTGTTGAGAAAGACTGAAAAACTAAGACGTGCCACGCCTTTGCTTCTTTTCCCATTCCCTACGTAGTGTTTACATTTTCTTAGCAGTTATGAGTATTGCTGCGAGATAGACGAATCCGAGATACCGGGTGCCTAACTTATCGTAGCGCGTTGCCACCCGCCGATACTGTTTCAAGCGATGAAAGAAGCGTTCTATGAT
>JAJEDB010000131.1 GCA_022821725.1 Candidatus Poribacteria bacterium
CCATACCTTATTTTAATTGGGCTGCTCATCACAATCGTCCCATTCCTACTCGCTCGATTGGTTGTGACCCGGCGGCGTGTCGCACGCTTGCACGCAGAGAGGCAACAGAAGGAAGAAGCCGAAATGCAACAGCTCCGCGCAGAACTCGATGAAGCCCGAGATATGCAAGCGGCTTTGCTGCCGACGGAAGTGCCGGAAGTCGAAGGACTTGATGTCGCGGGCATGTCACTCCCTGCGACACAGGTGGGCGGCGATTTCTACGATTACTTCAATGCTGGCGAGAAACATCTTGCGATCGCCGTGGCAGATGCTGCGGGGAAAGGACTGCGCGGTGCGCTGAACGCTGTGCTTACCAACGGCATGCTCAACGAAATCGTCCAGATCCAATACAGTGCAGATATCATCCTCACCCATCTCAATACCAGTCTTACTCCGCGGCTCTATGGTCGGACGTTCATCGCCCTGAATCTCGCTATTATTGATCCGGAGAGTAAACAGATGCTCTATGCCAATGCGGGGCAGCCCTATCCTATTCTGAAACGCGGAGACACGCTTATTGAGATTGAGGCAGGTGAACTCCCGCTTGGTGGTATGAAAAGGATTGAATACAGTCAGGAGCAGCTTGAACTTGCCCCTGGTGATATCTATATTTTCTATACGGATGGTGTCATTGAAGCCCTCAATTCGGAGGAGGAGATGTATGGCACTGAACGACTGAAGTCGGTGCTTGCCGAAGCCCCGCAATATCTGAGTGCGGAAGAGCTCATTGTGTATATCTTCAAGGACATTCAAGACTTCGTGCAGGCAGCCGAGCAATATGATGATATCACCATCGTTATTGTCAGGTGCCAGCCGACAACCCAATAGAAAGATGAACGTTTCTTAATGTCTGTAACGCGCGATGGCAAAACGTTGATCCCGAGATTAGGCAATTTTGAGGCCCCAAGACCCGTTCGATTGAATCAACTCCGAGGCGAGTGGTTTGCTGAAAAGATTTTTGCCAGTTATACTGATGAGAATCAAGGGATACTTGCTGATCCAATCATCGTCCGAGACGGCAATCGTGGCAGACTGGCGTTTGTTTTTCAAACACCATGGGAAGATGATCCTAAAGGCGAAGTTGCTGTGGAAATAATCATCCACTATCTTTTGACCAAATAAACGCGATTCGTTATGAATAGAATTTACGCGAAACACTATATTTACTGCCGAGGTTTGAACTTCGCTAGTGATGCCTCGGTATGCATTTCTATTTTGCATAAGCCCTGGAAATATTTGAAAAAAATGCTGCCACCTATGAAGACCATATTGAACCTGATGGGCACTATTTTTGTTGTGTTCTTCATCTGTTTGCCCCCCAGTTCCGCTCAATATGAAGTGCATAAACTATCTCAATATGAAGAGAATAAGCTATTAGGGTTGCCCGAGGGTGCCAAAGCCCTCCTCGGCGAACCCGGCAAAGGTGGACTATCTTGGCTAACGTTTTCACCGGACGGTGCACACCTCGCCCTAGCCGGTACTATTGGGGCTTTAATCGTTGACGCACATACTGGTAAGGAACTCGCCTTGCTCACGGGGCATACCGGTTTTGTCACTGATGTTGAGTATAGTCCGGATGGGAGAACCCTCGCAACTGCCAGCCAAGACAGGACGGTCCGCTTGTGGGATACTGCCACTTGGAAACAGAAAACTACGCTCAAAGGACATACTAATGATGTTCAGGAGATAGTGTATAGTCCAGATGGCCTGACCCTTGCAAGTGGGGACACCGATGGTAAAATTCTATTGTGGGATGCTACCACAGAAGCTACTACAGGCAGCCCGAAAGAAGTGCTTGCTGCAGGTAACAGCAGTATCACAAAACTCATGTATAGTCCGGATGGGAGAATCCTCGTAACTGCCAGCCGAGACAGGACGGTCCACTTGTGGAATACTGCCACTTGGGATTCCAAAGTACTTACTGAACGTCTTAGTAGTTCCCGTACTCTCAGGTATAGCCCGGATGGCACGACCCTCGCAGCAGGACGCGCAGTAGAAGGCGAATACTCCACGGTAGGTTTGTGGGATGCTACGACAGGCGAGCACAAAGCAACGCTCGATGGACATGACGGGTATGTTTTTTTTGTAGCGTATAATCCGGATGGTGCTACCCTTGCAACTGCAAGCGAGGACAATACGGTTTGCTTGTGGGATGCCACCACGGGCGAACACAAGAAAACGCTCATTGGACATAACAGCGTGATTTGGAATGTAGCGTATAGTCCAGATGAGACTGTCCTCGCCACAGGAAGTAAGGATGGCACGGTTCGCTTGTGGGATGCAGCCACTGGGAAACACAAAACGACTCTCACTGGACACGCCCAAGGGTTTGGAATGCTTATTTTTTATGGGCCGGATGGGAGAACCCTCGCGAGCGGAAGCAATGATGGCACATTCCGCTTATGGGATACTGACACCAAAAAGCCTATAGCCATCCTCACAGGATATTCCCGTGGTGACGTATCGAGGGTTGCATATAGTCCGGATGGTTTGACGCTGGCAGTTGGTGACTACGAAGGCGTGGTGCGTTTGTGGGATGCGGATACTGGGGAAGAGGAAAAAGTGCGCATCGAACATGGTCGTCCCATTGAGAGGCTGGCGTATAGTCTGGATGGTTTGACGCTGACAACTGTTGACGGTGAAGGTGTGGTGCGTTTGTGGGATGCGGATACTGGGAAACACAAAACAAGGCTCCCCGGACAAGTTTATGTTGAGAGGCTGGCGTATAGTCCAGATGGAACTACGCTTGCAACAGTGGTAATTAAGGACAGGGGACGATTCGTAGAATTGAGGGATGCTGATACTTTACAGGTTCAAACCACCCTCTCAGTTGATGTGTCGAGTGTCTCGTATAGTCCAGATGGCATTATCCTCGCAACCGGGAACATGGATGGTACGGTGCGTTTGTGGGATGCGGATACCGGCAAACACAAAGTAACGCTCATTGTGCATACCGATGAGATTGTCGGGGGTGTAGCGTATAGTCCGAATGGGAAAACCCTCGTAACCAGGAGCGGGGGGTGCACGGTGCTCTGGGATCTTACGCAGATTATGAAGTCGCCACGACAATTCGGAGGCGAAGCTAACAATGACTAATCGCAATTTTGTAAAAGTATCGTTCCATAAACATGCTATCCGCGTCAGGTTTAGCAGGTTGTCTCTATGGAAATTAGGGATGATACTCATTCTATCTTCAGCGTTGTGGGCACTTTGCCACGAGGCAGATGGTGTCTTCTTTGATGCCTTCAGTACTTCTAATGCAGGTGATACTGAGGAAATGCACACCTATACGGTAGTAGATGGACTTGTAGGTCCTGTTGTCCCTATTATTTTTCAAGACAGCCGAGGCGGGCTCTGGTTCGGTTCTGAAAGCGGTGGCGTAAGCCGGTTTGATGGGGATACCTTTGAACAGTTTCGCCTTACGGACGATTTGGCGATCGGTATCACCCAGCAAATCCTTGAGGATAGATGGGGACGTATCTGGTTCCTGACCCAATTGCCTACAGAACCTGAAGGTAAACTCAGCTATTTCAACGGCACCGACATTGAAAAAGTCGAGGCAACTACAGCTACGTGCATGACCCTTGACAGGGACGGCGACATCTGGGCAGCCAACCATCGAGAACTCATGCACTATAGAGGCACCTACGCAAGTGCTTACGCCGAGGAACCTGAACGCTACCAATTCCCGAAAACTGCTGATGCAAGGATCAACGTTCTCTTTCAAAGCAAAGACGGGACCTTCTGGCTCGGTGGTAGTGCAGCGGACAGCATTCTGATCCTGAGTTTTGATCCCGATGTCGGATTATTCAAGGATGAAGTCGCGGACATTGCGAAACCACCTCCTGTTCTTGTATCTACAGGTGGAACTCTTGCGATCCATGCCATCGTCCAGGGACCTTATGGGGTCGAGCACCTCTGGTTCGCCGGACACAACTTGCTCCTCCGCTTTGATGGTAAAACCCTTCACCAAATACCCTCCAACCCGCCACCGAACTCATCCACAAAGCATGAAACTCCAAATCCAAACGATATTGCATTGCATCATGACGCTTTTGGCGGTCATATCTGGTTTTCCGACAGAGGAAGCGTTCGATGGTGGAGCCGAAACAGCCTCCGAAAATCATACCAAGAGGAGTCTCATGAACTCTTCGGAACCCTTAAAATGCAAGATACTTTGGGCAGTCTGTGGTTTGCAACACCAACGGGGGCATACCAATATAACCGAAATAACCGCATTTCAAGGCGCAGTAGGCGCGATAAAACCTACACTGTTGAAGATGGACTCGGAAGCGACAATATTCAGACTATTTTTGAAGCGGAAGATGGTAAAATCTGGTTTGGACACGATAACGGTGTTACTGTCTTCAACCCGCAATCTGCGTTTGTTAACTTTAAAACACGTTCTGCGATCGGCAGCAACAGTGTACGCCGAATTGATTATCCTTGGTTCAGCATTCTGGGTGGAACTGCGTATTTTGAAGACTATGCCGGTTCTCTTTATCAACAGAAATTACATCCAGAATATGCTGAAAGCGACGTTAAATCTGAGAAGGATATGTTGCTCGCTGCGGTTGAGGTTGATCCAAAACCGATTAAAAGCGGGGATAGACGGACTGAAATCGTCGGATCTTTTAAGACGGATGGGTGGACCTGGCTAATTAACAAACCCGAACATACTCTGACCGACAAATCCGAGCATACTTCGACCGAAACCCGTCTTGCTAAGCCGACACCTGACGCGTTAGATGACGACAAACCCGAGCACACTCCGCCCGAAACGCTTTACACTTTTTTTTTAAAATTTGATTCTGAATTTAAGCAGCTCACCCTCCGAGTCCAGACAAAAAAAGGGCACAATAGGCATCCAGAAGTGGTCATCTCCGGTCCTGAAAACCCATACATAGCCTTTAGTGGCTGGCTGTTCAAACCCTATTCACACCGAGTCCAGTCTCCGGATGACACTTACTCCTATTCATACGGATTAAAGCGACTCTCTCCGGATGGTACTCACACCTATGAGTTTCAGGACATACCTCGGTTTGAAGACCTACCCGAAATTGAGCACGGTCCCTCTGCAATTGTTGACATGCATACAGTCCCAAATGGAGAACGCCGAGATGGAAAAATCTGGTGTTATCGTGAAGACGGTACGATTCAATCTTACCCAAACTTGGACGCGAAAAATATTTCTAAAATTGTGCGGCCTGAAGATGTCCCGATGACGCATATAAAACCGTTACGCTTACCGAATCTTAAAGTTACATCAGGGACATCCGCGGAGAACACTGCGCCGAAATGGTTCTTCGATAGCCAGAAAAATCAGATATTCCGTTGGGATATTGAAAAACCCGGCGAACGAATTGCGGTTAAAGATGTTTTCAATGCACCACTCCTCGCGATATCGGAGAGTGCCGACGCAGCAGAGACGACCTTTATCTTTTCGGATCTTCTCAGGAAATATCGCGGCACACAACCTATCGACAAACGAAGAAGAAGAAAAAAAGTCGTTGCTGAAGTTAAGGCTGCGCTGCTCTCGGATGCACACGATCCACCCGTGTTATGGCTCGCTACAAAGCAGGGCGCGGTCCGATACGACGGCACCACACTTGAAACCTACGGCATTGAAGACGGATTTCTTGTCAATGACCTACGCGATGTGATTGAGGATGACAGGGGCCATATCTGGTTCGCAACATGGGGCGGTGGTGCCGTCCGATACGATGGTAAAACGTTCACCCCTGTTACAACGAGAGACGGACTCGCACACAACAGCGTCTCTGACATCTACCAATCAGGCGACGGCCCTATCTGGTTCGCAACCGAAGGGGGCATAACCCGTTACACGCCGACCGATGGTGCCCTCCCTTTCTGTAAAGTGAAAGCCGATGAAACCCATACGGACATTCCTGCAACCGGCTTCGATTTCCCATCGCATGTCAGCGACATTACATTCAACTTTGAAGGTATCAATCCGCTCCGGCTCCGACATCATCTCACCTACGAATTTAAGCTCCTTGGACTTGGCGCAAACGGCTGGACCCGGGGCTCCAGGCAGACACCGACGCGTCTCCTACAGGATACCGTTACGCAAACTTTTGCTACAACAGACACATCAGAACATCGGGGACCCTCCGTTACCTACCAAGGGCTCAAGCCCGGGAATTATACGTTCCTCGTAAAGACCTACCGCAAAGGCTGGCCCTACACTTCCGCCCCTGCTGCTGTCAAC
>JAJEDB010000100.1 GCA_022821725.1 Candidatus Poribacteria bacterium
ACGTCTGCGTGAAGTTATGAAAACTCGCTAACAGAAACTGACAGTAATCGGAAAATAACGGTTGCTTCTTTTCTGACAGGGATAAGGTGTTCATAATTCAAGAGTATAACACTTTTCTAAAATATTGCGTAAGTCCTAAGAATGAAATTGCTTGAGGTGAACGATCTCAGAAAATATTTTCCGATACAGAAAGGTATCTTTCAGCGCACTATCGGTTATGTCAAGGCGGTCGATGGTATCAGTTTTGATGTCCAACGCGGTGAGACGCTCGGACTCGTCGGTGAAAGTGGCTGCGGGAAAACCACAGCAGGACGCTGCTTGCTCCGATTGATTCCACCCACAAGCGGGAGTTTCGTTTTCGGTGAGGAGGAGGTAGATTTAGCGAAGTTGACCCACCACGAGATGCGTCCGTATCGCAGACGTATCCAGATGATCTTCCAAGACCCGCATGCCTCGCTCAATCCACGAATGACGGTAGGAGATATCGTCGGAGAACCGATGCGCGTCAACCGGACCGAGAAAGGAACAGCACTCCAAGACCGGATTGTTGAGTTACTGGAATCTGTAGGTTTGAGATCGCAAGATACGCGCCGATACCCACACGCCTTCAGTGGTGGACAACGTCAACGGATCGGTATTGCGCGGGCGTTAGCACTTCAACCTGAACTCATCGTCGCAGATGAACCCGTCTCGGCGTTAGATGTTTCCGTCCAAGCCCAAATTCTCAACTTGCTGGCGGAGCTCCGTGAAAAATTTCAGCTCTCTTATATCTTTATCGCGCACGATCTGAGTGTCGTTGAACATATCAGCGACCGCGTCGCGGTCATGTATCTCGGAAAAATCGTGGAGATCAGCGATGCTGAGACCCTCTATCAATCGCCGAAGCATCCGTATACGGAGGCATTGATATCCGCTGTGCCCCTGCCAGATCCGAGTGCGCAGCGCAAACGTGAGCACATCCGTCTTGAAGGGGATGTCCCCGATCCGTCTCAACCGCCCACTGGCTGCTATTTTCACCCGCGGTGCCGATACGCAACCGATATATGCAAACAGGAAACCCCGGAACTCCGTCAGGTAGCATCGGGAGTTCAGGTGGCATGTCATCACAGTGATACATTGGCGTTACAGGGAGTGTAGTGATGTCAAAACAAAAGATGTCTGTAGACCAACGCTCCGCATGCAGAAAGCGACTGGAGCAACGCTGGAAAAGCCGAATAATGGACGAAGGATTGCTCCATCGAGCATGGGACGCTGCTTATGAAGTCGCCACGCACCTCTATGCGCAATTTGACACAATCCAAGTCATGGTCTTCGGTTCCCTCACGGAACCGATGTGGTTCACAGATAAATCGGATATTGATATCGCCGTGTCAGGACTCTCCGATGACGATTATGATAAAGCGTGGGGAGTGGTGATGGACTTCGATTCGGGATTCAAAATGGACATCATTAACTTTGATACCGCCAAAGGGCTTTTCCGGGAGCGGATCAAACACCAAGCGATCCCCATCGAAAAAGGAACCCTTCCCTCCAGGGGTATGAGAGATATATGGCAGACGCTTTACAAACATCTTCAGCAACAGGTTTTCCCTATTGACGACGGAGAAATTTATGAGATGAACCGAAAAAGACTCACACAACGCATCAACGACGAACTCGTAAAAATAGAGGACGCACTTGAAAGAATCCATAGGGCTTTGGAAAAGATTGAGGTGGCTCCGATTGATCTCATAGAATTCATTGAGAATACGATCGCGACGGATCTCGCTGATATCTATAGAGGCATAGAGAACATCTTTCTCCGAATTGCCCGTGCGGTGGATATGCACGTGCCGACGGGGAGTCAATGGCATAAAAATCTGCTCGCACAAATGGCGGAACAGCGACCGGAACGATCTCCCGTGCTCTCAGAACAGACATGCTTCCAATTAGAAGACCTTTTGAAGTTCCGTCATAAGGTGAATAACATCTACGGTAGAGAATTGAGATATGAAGAGACCATACCGCATGCAAAGTCAATTGATGACCTATTTACAAGGGTTTCCCAAGACCTAAATACGTTCACTGATTCCCTCGTAAAGCGTGAGGAGGAGGTCTAACATGCGAAGGTTTCCGATACAAATCCCTCAGAATGCAGCAAAAACTCTAATTATCTTACTGATTTTTGTTGCTGGATGTTCAGGTAACCCGTTAGAGGATGCCTCCGATTTTTCGCGTGGACTTGAGGCGAAAGAGGCACCGATGTGGGCAAAACGCGTCGCCGAAGGCAAACTCCCGTCTCTTACGGAGCGGCTCCCGGAAAACCCGCTCGTTGCCAAGACGAATTTCGATGGCTATGAACGTCCCGGTCCCTATGGGGGCACGTGGCACCGGTTCCATACACATCCGGATTTGGGAACGTGGAAGATGACAGCCGGGTATGCGCCACTCATCCGATGGAAATTTGATGCCTCTGGTCTGGAACCTGGTCTGGCTGAAACATGGGAATTTAATGAGGATGGAAGTATCTTGACGTTGCATCTCCGCAAGGGGGTCAAATGGTCGGACGGACATCCGTATACCTCTGCCTCGTTTGCTTTCTATTATGACCTCTGCCTTGATGAACGGTACAAATACAGCCCACCGGTTTGGTGCAAGGTCAACGGTATTCCGATGGAAGTCGAAACGCCCGATGATTACACGATTGTAATGAAATTCGCAGGTCCCAATTGGCTCGTGCCGCTCTGGTTGGCGACGGGTTTTTGGTGGTGTAATCAGTATAACATCCCCAAGCACTACATGATGCAGTTCCATCCGGATGGAAATCCGGAATACAAAGACTTCATCCGATTTGAGAAGGAAAACATCCCACACCAAAACCCGGAGCGTCCTACGTTATGGCCCTGGCGGGTGATAAAATATGAGAAGGGTGGTTTCCGTGTTGAGTTGGAGCGCAATCCGTATTACTATGTCGTTGATGAACTCGGCAGGCAGCTCCCTTATATTGATACCGTCAAAACGAGTTTGGTGCCTGAGCCACAGGTGCGCGTGCTCAAAATCCTCGCAGGGGAGATCGACTGCCAATACCGCGGGATGGAACTCCGCGATCTCGCACTCTATTTGAAGGGACAGGAGAAGGGGAACTATAAGGTCCGTCGCTGGAAAAGCACGGCTGGCGCACAACCCGCTATTTTGATTAACTGGACGGCCCCCGATCCTGTGTTAAGAAAACTCATTCGAGATCAACGTTTCCGCAAGGCACTCGCTTACGGTGTGGATCGTGTGAAATGTAACGAAATCGCATGGCGCGGCTTGTTGGAACCTCAGGCGGCAACCGTCAGCCAAGAGGGGTGGCACTTCGCCGATGCAGACGGACAGACCCTCTTTGAAGAATGGAAACGCGCCGATGCAGACTTTGATATCGATGCCGGAAACCGGCTTCTCGATGAAATGGGGCTCACGGCACGTAATGGGGACGGTTATAGACTCCGTCCCGATGGCAAACCGATTGAGATGCTCATGGACGTGCCGAGTTCTAATCTGAATAGCCAACAGAACGATATCGGATTGATTATTCAGGAGGGATGGGAGCAGCTCGGTTTGAAAACGCTGCTGTATACGCCTCCGGGTGCCGAATTAAGTCTGCGGCGCACGCTCGGTAAATTCACGATCAGTATGCACGGTGAAGCGGAGATGGATCTCTTCACGTATCCCGATTGGGTGTTTCCGACACTTCCGAAGTATTGGCATCCGAAGGTAGGAAAGTGGTATGAAACGGGGGGTGAAAAGGGTGAACCCGCTACCGGACCCCTAAAAAAGTTGCTTGATTTATACGACGAAATTAAAAAGGAACCCGATGAAAAGCAACGGCATCAATACGTCCGGGATGCAGTCAGGATTCACATTGACGAGGGACCGTTTCATCTCGGTTCTGCGGCGCGTTCGCCATCGCTTTTAGTTGTATCAAACCATTTTCACAACGTCCCAAACGACGGCATTTTGGGTCCCTGGGCGATTGTTACCCCAGCGACCAGTTATCCCGAACAGTGTTGGATATCTCAGGAGGCACACCCATAATTACCTATATCATTCGCCGATGTTTGATTGCGATTCCGACACTCATGGCGATTTCTATCATCTCTTTTATCATCATCCAGCTCCCGCAAGGCGATTACCTCGACCGGGAAATTCAGCGGTTAGAAGAGGAATTCGGCGATAGCAGTTCACTGGCGCATGTTGAGGAATTGCGGGAACGCTACGGTTTGAACGAACCGCTCTGGAAACGCTACTTTATCTGGATAACCGGTTTTGTGCGCGGGAACTTCGGCGAGTCGTTTGAGTATAAACGGGAAGTCCACGAACTGATATGGGATAGGATCGCCTTCACCCTGATTATCTCTGTGGGATCGCTTATTTTTACCTATGTTGTCGCTATTCCCCTCGGTGTCTATTCCGCAACGCACCAATACAAATGGTCAGACCACTTTCTCACCTTCCTCAGCTTTGTCGGGATGTCCATACCGGCGTTTCTCTTGGCACTTTCGTTGATGGTGTTCGCCTTTGACATCTTCGGTGTTCCACTGTTTGGGTTGTTCTCGGCTTACTATGAAGGCGCGCCGTGGACCTGGGGCAAACTCAACGACCTGTTCAAGCACCTCTGGATCCCTGTTATCGTCGTCGGGATTAACGGGACCGCGAGTTTGATGCGGATCATGCGGGGTAACCTTCTTGACGTTCTGGGACAGCCTTTCGTCCAAACCGCGAGAGCGAAAGGGCTTAAAGAGATCGTTGTGGTGAGTAAACATGCAGTGCGGATTGCGATCAATCCACTCATCAGTATTTTAGGGATGAGTCTACCCGGCATTCTCTCCGGTTCAGCGATTGTCTCCATCGTCTTGGGGTTACCGACCGTCGGACCGATTCTTTTACGCAGTTTATTGAACGAGGACATCTATCTCGCGGGGACGTTGATTATGATGCTGAGTCTTCTTTTGGTTATCGGCAACCTGCTCGCAGATATAGCCCTCGCGTGGGTAGATCCGAGAATACGCTATGAATAATTTTTAATTTTACCTTTGTTGCAGGCTGCTTTTTGTAGCATAGACTGTTAGTCTGTGCCTCCTGTTTTTGTAGCATAGACTGTTAGTCTGTGCATCACCTGCGGTTGTGTTCCACAACAGGTCTAATTTTTTCCATAGATTTATTATGAATGAGATACAAAGCATAGATAATCAGGCAATTGAGACTGGTGAAGAAGTTAAAGATGCAGCCGAAGTAGGACAACTGAGTTATCGCCAACTGATATGGCGACGGTTTCGCAAGAATCGGATGGGGGTTATTGCGGGGGTCCTCTTGCTGGTCTTTTATATTCTCGCCATTGGCGCGGATTTCTTCGCACCCTATCACTACAACGATATCAATATGCGACTGCGCCATGTACCGCCCCAGCGTCTCCATTTCTCGGTCGAAGACGGGTTCTATGTTCACGGCTTAAAGTCCGTCCGTAATCCGGAAAGTCTTGAGTTGGAATTCACCAAAGACTTGGCGCGACGTCACCCCGTTGAATTCTTATTCAAGGATGCTGACGGCAAACGGCATCTGTTCAGTTCCGCGGGTCCCATGTTCCTGTTAGGCACTGATCGGATGGGACGCGACCTGCTCTCGCGTATTATGTACGGGGCACGCGTCTCTATGACACTCGGTTTGGTCGGTGTGTTTTTGAGCATCATTCTCGGTTCTATCCTCGGCACGATCTCTGGCTATTGGGGCGGATGGGTAGACAACCTCATCCAACGCGTTATTGAAGTCCTGTCGGCGTTCCCGGACATCCCACTATGGATGGCACTCGGTGCCGCCCTACCGCCGGGTTGGTCGAGTATCCAAATCTATTTCGGTACGTAATAAGTAGTTTTGGGATAGGTTAATTTCGTGTTTACAAGTTTTTCACGTATTCGGAAACCATAAAGCGAGTTCTGTTCTGAACGTTCATAATTTTCCTTGCTTTTTCTCGAAAAGTTGGGTATACTTTTCTTACAC
>JAJEDB010000110.1 GCA_022821725.1 Candidatus Poribacteria bacterium
TTTTACCGCCTTATTCACCCGACTACAATCCGATTGAACACGACTTTGCAAATATCAAACGTCTCCGTGAATACAACACCGATATATCCATAGACGATGTCATAAACATGTATCATTAATTCTAAACTTTACTATAAATAAGCGTTCTTCCATTCCCCGCTGGCGAGGTCTCCTAACCTCGCCGATGTGAAGTGTATCAGAAGCTCAACAAGTTAACCTATCTTTAGCACCTTCCCTTTATTTTCTGTTGACACCGTTTTAGAGACAATATATGATATGCAAAACCGATTCTATCATAGGAGGAAACAGATTTGGCGGCAGATATTGGACTCATCGGATTAGCAGTGATGGGCGAAAACCTCGCACTGAACATGGAAAGCAAAGGGTTTGAGGTGGCGGTTTTCAACCGGACGGTCTCACGGGTAGATGCTTTCATGGCAGGTGCTGCGAAGGATAAAAATATCACAGGGGCGCATTCCATTCCAGAACTCATTGGGAAGTTAGACAGTCCTCGAAAAATTATCTTGATGGTGAAAGCAGGCGAACCCGTCGATGCGTTTATTGGGCAGTTGGTCCCGCATCTTTCAAAGGGTGACCTCATTATTGATGGCGGAAACTCCAATTTCAACGACACTGTCCGTCGGCATGCGACGTTGGCGGAGCAGGACATTCTCTTTATCGGCACGGGTATCTCCGGTGGCGAAGAGGGCGCACTCAAAGGACCGGCGATGATGCCGGGCGGTTCAGCTGAGGCTTACGCACTTGTAGAACCCATCTTTACGAAAATCGCAGCACAGGTGGAAGGCACACCGTGTTGTTCCTATATCGGACCCGATGGCGCGGGGCATTACGTCAAGATGGTGCATAACGGCATCGAATACGGCGACATGCAGCTGATATGTGAAGCCTATTCCCTGATGAAAGGGGTTTTGGGCATGAACGCCGACGAGATGCACGAAGTCTTCAGCGAATGGAATCGCGGTGAATTAAATTCTTACCTCATCGAAATCACCGCAGACATCTTCACACAGCTCGATAAGAGCGGCACGTCTTTCGTTGATGTCGTGCTTGACCAAGCGGGGCAGAAAGGCACCGGTAAATGGACGAGTATCTCGGCACTGGATCTCGGTATCTCCGCACCGACAATCGCGGAGGCGGTTTTTGCGCGGTGTATCTCTGCCGTTAAAAGCGAACGTGTCGCCGCAGCACAGGTGATTCAAGGACCCGCTGGCACCTATCAAGGCGACCGGGACGAGGCACTCAAAGCGATTCACGACGCACTTTACGCCGCGAAGATCTGCTCTTATGCCCAAGGCTTCGCCTTGATGCGGGAGGCAAGCGAGGAGTTTGGATGGGATTTGGACCTCGGCACGATTAGTCTCGGATGGCGTGGCGGATGTATCATTCGGGCAAAGTTCCTGCATCGGATCGCAGAGGCGTTTGAACGGAATCCTGAGCTGCCGAACCTTATGCTGGATTCCTACTTCCGAGATGTGCTTGAAACCGCACAACCCAACTGGCGAAGTGTCATCGGCACAGCCACCCAACTCGGTGTCCCTATCCCAGCATTCAGTTCCGCTTTAGCCTATTTCGATAGTTACCGCAGCGGCAGACTTTCTGCGAACCTGATTCAGGCGATGCGCGACTACTTCGGCGCACACACCTACCATAAACTTGATGCAGATGGAAACACCGTTCTCGGTGAGGGTGGGGAACCAACGGTATTCCATACCGAATGGATGCTGGAAGGGCGTCCAGAAGTTATTGTTGAATAAAGTAGTAGGCACGCTCCGTCGTGCCGTAGCCCAAGGCACTGAGCGTTTTTTGAAAGGAAAATACATGGCGCAAGAAGCACAACAGGCATTATACGATTTTGAACCCCAACACGAGTTTTTCGTTGGAATTGATTCTGACGGGTGTGTTTTCAATAGTATGGAGGTCAAACACAACGACTGTTTCAGCGTGAACCTCGTCAAACATTTCGGTTTGGCATCTCTTTCGCGACAGGTGCATCAGGCATGGGATTTCGTAAATCTCTATTCAAAGACGCGTGGCACGAACCGGTTTAAGGCGATCCTACTGGTCTGCGATTTCTTGCGCGAGATGCCACTCGTGCAAAAGATGGGGGTTGCGGTGCCAGAACTGTCGCACCTACGGGAATGGTCGGAAACGGAGACGAAACTTGGGAACCCCGCACTGCAAGCCGCGATCGACAGCGCAACGGGGGAACGGCTTGACGAATTGCGCCAAGTGATGGCGTGGAGTCTCGGGGTGAACGAAAGCGTCTCAGAGATTGTCTACAACCTCCCCCCCTTTCCTGGGGTGCGCGAGACGTTGCAACGACTTCAGGGCAAATCGGATGTCATCGTCGTCTCCGCGACACCGGATGAGGCACTCGTCCGAGAGTGGGCTGAACACGAGATTGATGCCTACGTTGCACTGATCGCCGGACAGGAGATGGGAACGAAGACGGAACATCTCACGATAACCACGAAGGACCGGTATCCCGAAAACCACGTCTTGATGCTCGGCGATTCACCCGGCGACCTGAAAGCCGCAAGGGATGTCGGGGCATTGTTCTTCCCCGTCAATCCAGGGTCCGAGGACACATCGTGGCAACTCTTCCTTGATGAAGCGATGGATAGATTCTTCAACGGGCAATACGCTGGGGCGTATGAGGACGCATTGGTTGACAAATTCCAGGAATTGTTGCCAGAAACCCCACCGTGGCAATAAAAAAGAAAGTAGGATGGAAGACAGGAAGGTTGGAAGGATGGGGCCACGCTTCCGCGCTTTTTTCTTCCATTCTTCCACGCTTCCAATTCAATTACCCAATGTTACATGATGAAAGGACATTTATTATATGAAAATTCTACTTCAAGGACGTGTTGAAGGCGCACTCCTCGAAAGACTCGAAAGCATCATTGGCGATGACCATACCTATGTTGCTCCGGATTCACGCGAGGCACTTATTGAAGAAGGCAAAGACGCTGAAGTCTTCTTCGGCTACTGCAGTGAGGATATTTTTCCGCATCTGCCCAACATCAAATGGATTCAATCTTCCAGTGCTGGTATGGATCGGCACATGTATCCCGCGCTCCGTGAGAGTGATGTCATCCTGACGAACGCCGCAGGACTCTACGCGAAACACGTCGCCGACCAAGCCTTCGCGCTCCTGCTCGGTTTGGCACGCGGTATCCACGAATCTGTTCGGAATCAGGACAAACACCAGTGGGGTGGTGCAAGGACAATGCCGATGATAGAGATTGATGGATTCAAGATCGGCATCGTCGGGATGGGCGGTATCGGAATGGAGATGGCGAAACGTGCAAAAGGGTTCGATATGCACGTGACAGCTGTCGATGCCTACCGCACCGATAAACCGGATAATGTCGATGAATTGGTGCCACTGGATCAGCTTTCAAATGTGATGAGCGAGGTAGATGTCGTTATGATTGCGTGTCCGTTGACAGAGGAGACACGGGGACTCATCAATAAGGACAACCTATCCGTGATGCAACCGACGGCGTTCTTTATCAATGTCGCCCGCGGTCCGATTGTCAATGAACCCGACCTAATTGAGATTCTGCAAGCCGGTACAATTGCGGCAGCAGGTTTAGATGTCACTGAGGTCGAACCGCTCCAGGAAGACAGCCCCTTGTGGGATTTCAACAACGTTATCATATCGCCGCACTCTGCCGGCGGGTCACAGCACCGCATGCGCCGTATCACCTCATTCTTCTTGGATAACTTGGAACGGTATCTGAAGGGTGAAGAGTTGCGAAACATTGTGAACAAGCAACTTGGTTTCTAACAAGAATATCTAATTTCTCCAGTGCCTCGATCTCGCGATCGGGGCATTGCTATACTGATTAAGGAGTTCGATAAGGTTCGCCTTATGAACTGTCAGATTCAATCCGCACGGCACAGAATTTTAATTCCGGTTGCTTGGATACTGGGTCAAACGCAGGATTCGTTACATAGTTGGCGTTCGTCTCGGCATGGAAAAGATCCCCCCAATGGAACGGCGTGAAAAGCAATCCGCGTCGAATCGTCTCTGTGACACGTGCCTTCGCATAACACCGTCCGCGTCGCCCGACGAGATACACCCATTCACCGTCCTGCACATCGTTCTCTATCGCATCATCTGGATGGATTTCCACAAAGGGGTCCGGGTCTTTCCGCACCAGCTGCGGCACCTTGCCCGTTCGGGTCCGGGTATGCCACTGGCTCTCAACCCGTCCTGTCGTTAAGCCAAGTGGGAATTCTGCGTCTGTATCTTCATCCGGGGGTTGATAGACAGGCGTATGAAATTGTGCCTTCTCGGACTCGGTTAAAAATTTCCTACGCGTATACCGGCGGGGGGTCCCAGGGTGTCGCGGGTAAGGACAGGGCCAGCGAAGTGAAGTTTTCGCGAGCCGTTCATTCGTCATCCCCATCTGATCGCACGGTGTGCCTGCTGTCAAAAGCCGATATTCATCCCATACCTCTTCCGGTGTATAGAAGTCAAAATTCCGCTTAAATCCCATCGCTTTTGCGACCTGCGTGAATATCCACCAATCCGGTTTCGCTTCACCGGGGGGCGTGAGGAACTGCTCACTTCGGACGACAAGCCGTTCACTGTTCGTCATAGTGCCTTGCTTTTCACCCCACTGTGCTGCGGGAAGGATCACATCCGCGTATTCCGATGTCTCTGTCGGGTAATAACAATCCTGCACGATAACCAAATCGGCACGGCGGAGTCCTGCTTGCGACACCTTTGTATCGGGCATACTCACCGCGGGATTCGTGCAAGCGATCCAAAGTGCGCGGACTTTACCCTCAGCCGCCGCCTCAAACATCGGGACCGCTGTTAGACCGGGGTTCGGGTCGATGCTGCCGGGTGGAACACGCCATGACCCTTCCAGATAGGCACGGTGCATCTCGTTCGTGACGACGCGGTAGCCGGGCAACTGATGTGATAGATAGCCGACCTCTCTACCCCCCATCGCGTTCGGTTGTCCGGTGAGTGAAAACGGACCAGCACCTCTGATACCGACTTCACCTAACTGGAGGTGTAGGTTGATGAGAGCGACATTTTTGTCAACACCGCTTGTGCTTTGATTGGTGCCTTGACAGTAGAAACTGAGCAAACGACTCGGCTTAGAGAGATATTCAACAATCTCATCAATACGTGCTGGGTGAATATCGCAGACAGTGAGAAGTGCGTCTTCGTCTAAGCTATCCAAATGGTTTTCGTAAGCACTGAAGTTTTCGGTGCTCCGTCGGACGAACCGTCGATTGACCCGTCCTATCGCAAGGAGCCGTTTGGCGATGAGCTGGAGGAAGGCGACATCGCTTCCCGGAGCGAGCGGTACATGGATGTCTGAAAATTCCGCTGTCTTACTGCGTCGCGGATCCACAGTGATAATCCGTGTATTCGGCTCAACTGCCCGCCGTTTCCGAATCATCTGGAAGAGGACGGGATGGTTTACCGCCATATTCGCACCGATAATCAGAAAAACATCGGCATGCTGAATATCGTCGTAACAGGTCGGGGGTCCATCGGAACCGAACGACTGCATATAACCGACGACCGCTGAAGACATACAGAGCCGACTGTTCGTGTCTACGTTATTCGTCCGGAGGAAGCCTTTGAACAGTTTGTTGAAAACGTAGGACGCCTCTGTGTCTAACTGTCCGGAACCGTAGAGACCGATAGAATCTTTGCCGTGTTCCAGTTGGATTTCGTGAAGTCGATTTGCTGTGAAGGCGATGGCTTCGTCCCACGAAACCCGACGTGGCGGTTCATTCCGGCGGTCACGAATCATAGGATACGCGAGTCTGCCGTCGTGGTGTTGAAAGACCTGTTTGAGATGGGCGCCTTTTGGACAGAGCATTCCGTAGTTTGGAGCGATGTCGTCGTCCGCTGCAATTCTCGTGATTTTGTTATCACGCACGGTTGCGCGGATGACGCAACCGACACCGCAATACGGACACACCGCTTTTCCTGTTGAATTTTCCATGTTTTTAATTATTAGGTTTCTGCTCCGATTTTCTGTTGTCAAAATCGGGTTTTCGGTTAATTTGAAGGCCACTGGTGATGAAACGGTATTTTTTTTCAAGTAATGAATGGGCAATCCCGAAGGATCGCCCAAATACAATCTATCGAAGCAGGATTAGGATAACGCACCCGCTTCCGCTTTCAGGCGTTGTCTCTCAGCAAGTGCGGCATCAAATGCTTTCTTCTCTGCGTCTTGGACTGCAGGTGAGAATTTCACCAATGTTGTGGCAAATGCGGCGACTGCGACCGTTATGCCGAGGTATAACAAACCTTGCTGCATCGTGATGCTCTCAGAACGGAACAGGAAACCCGCAGCGACTGCGCCAGCGTTTCCGCCCGCACCCACAATACCGGCAACGGCTCCTAACGCCTTTCGATTGATGAAGGGAACGATTCCGTATGTCGCCCCCTCGGACATCTGCACAAAGAGACTGAAAACAATCATCGCTCCGACAGCGAACACGAGGACTGCCATCTGCGAGAACACCATCAGCATGATCCCTTCGCCTAACAGGACAACGAAGAGGAACATGACGCGTCCGCGAAGTCCCATCTTTTTCGCAAAGAAATCGGAAAAAGCGCCGCCGACTGTCCGCGCAAAGATGTTCATCAGACCGAACAACCCCGCAATGAGTCCAGCAGTTTTGACATCTAACTGGAACTGGTCGTGATAGTAGAGGGCGGCGACGTTGTTGATGGTGAGTTCTACCCCGAAACAGGCAGCGTAAATGACAAAGAGTGCCCAGACGCGATAGTCTTTAATCGCCAGCATGAGAGACTCCATACCTTTGCCTTTTGCGGGTTCGAGGTCACCTCGGTCACGAAGCTCTTTATAGTTTCCATCGGGCGCGTCTTGGGTAAAGAAGTAATATGCGAAACCGGTGATAAACAGAGCGATCCCGGGAATAATCATTGCCAACCGCCATCCGAGGAATTTGTCTACACCGAAACTGAGCACGGCGGTAAAGATGAGAGGCATCACCATCTGCGTGACACCGCCGCCGAGGTTCCCCCAGCCTGCCGTTGTCGCATTCGCTGTCCCGACACAGTTCGGGGCAAACATCGTTGATGTATGATACTGTGTGATGACGAACGCAGCACCGATGGCACCGATCGCTAAGCGGAATAGCAGAAACGTTTCGTAACTCTGGGCGAGACCGATACCCATGACCGGCAGTGAGCCGAGGATCAACAGCCACGTGTACACCTTTCGAGAGCCGATCCGGTCGCACAGCGGTCCGATTAAGATTCGCACGATAACTGTGATTGCAACGGAGGCGATAATCGTGTTCCCAATTTCTGCTTTTGTTAGCATCAGATCTTCACGCACAATCGCCATTAGCGGTGCAATGCCAAACCACCCAAAAAAGGCGAGAAAGAACGCAAACCATGTGGTATGGAACGTGCGCATCTGAACGGTTTTTAAACTGAAAAGGTTTATCTGTGTTGCTTTGTTTTTTATATCCATTTTTTTAATTTTCCTTTTTTTAATTTTCCTTGCGGTTCGGTCAGGTAGGTTTCAGGTTTGAAATGCCTTTCCGTATATCCGCCCGCGCCGTTGTTGCGGGCTACAGTTTTGAGGGCATAATTAAAAATTCTATCTACGTGAAAGGTAAGGAATGAGTCCCTCAAGCACTTGCGGGAGTTCATCGCAAGGCACGTTTTCTAATAACTTCGGCGCGATTTTCGGATTCGCCCCGGCATCTCCTTTAAGAAATACGTCCACTGCATCCGTGACGACCCCGTCAATTTTGGTTTTCTTACCGAGGAGTCCGATGTCTGCAGCGGCGTGGTTGCCGCATCCGTTTGGACATCCCGACCAATGTATCGTAAGCGGTTTCGTATTGCCGAGTTTCGCTTCCAGATGTCGGATCGCTTCCATGGCGCGTTCTTTGGTTTCAATCAGCGAAAAGTGGCAGTAGTCAATGCCCGTGCAACTTACCATGCCGCGCATGACTTCTGAGGGATCATAGCGGAGTTCTTGTAGGAGCGGTTCTGCGGTGAGGTCTCCGATTTTTGCGTCTGGCACGTTGGTGATAATCAAATTCTGTCCTTGTGTAAGACGGATGTCGCCGTTGCCGTATTCATCTGCGATCCGTGCGACCTCGAAAAGGTGCGTTGTTGTTATCCGTCCGACTGGGACAACAAGCCCGACGTAGTTGAGCCCCGGCTGTTTCTGTGAGAAAATACCGGTGTGATCCGTCTTTTTCTTACCGCGTGCGTCTTTCCCCGCAGTCAGGAGCGGCTGCTTTCTGTGCCGACGCCTTTCTAATTCTTCTCGGAATTTTCCTACCCCCCAATCTGCAATCAGAAAAGCAAGGCGGGATTTATTGCGAGCTATCCGAGGTCCGTGATCTCGAAAAATTAACGTAATATCCCCACACAAAACCGAGGCTTCTTTCGGCGTAATAAACACGTCAAGGGGTTGCGCGGGCGTATAGCCACCGGAGCCCATCTTTCCACCGACTGCGACATTAAAGCCGTTTGTTTTTTCACCGTCAATCTCTTTGACCGCTGGTGTGAGGGCGATATCCTGTGAGGCGGTATGCGTGCAGTTGTCCAAGCAGCCTGTGATACCAACGTTAAACTTCCGCGGAATATCGGTGAATTCCTTATTCCCGACAAAGAGTTTTGTGAATTCCCTGCAGACCTGCGATGCATCAAAGAGTTCGTTCGGGGTCAACCCCGCAACCGGACATCCGATGACACCGCGAATGTTGTCGAAACCCGTTTGGAGTGAACCTAAACCGACCTCTTCAAGCCGATTCCAGATATGTTGGACATTCTCGATCGTGAAACCTCGAAGTTGGATCTGCTGGCGCGTCGTGAGATCGACAAACCCGGGGCCGTGTGCTTCACTGATTTCAGCAATCGCGCGAAACTGATCGGAATTGCTAAAACCGCTTGACATACGGAGACGCATCATGAATGCACCGGGGGTTTGCTTTCGAAAAAAGACACCTACCCACTTAAGCCGATCCCGTTCGTTCGGGGGAATAGATTCCCAGCCGTCCCGAATGTAGTTGGGAATGTCATTAATGACCTCAAGTCCGTTTTTGTCTTGCTTCAGGGTTTCCGCAGCGTTTATCTTGGACCTTGATTTCTTGGAAACCCTCGCGCTTTTCAAACTCGGTGCTGAACGCACCCCTCGACCTGTGGGAGTCGCTTTCTTTTTTGTTTGCCTCACCTTTGAATCTCCTTTTTATTTATTACCGAAAACTGATAACCATTAAAAAAGGCATCCATCAGCCGTAGGGACGAGGTTACCCCGTCCGTGAGACTGAATGGACGCCTGTGTCCAGACCGAAATTGTGCCATCGCGGCGCAATTTGTCTTTATTTTATATGCCACCTTCGGTTAGGTGTATCGGTATCATCACAGTAGTGCGGGACACATCGGTCGTATGCTGATGTGAATACTTTGTTCACCCTTGAACAGGCACTACGCTACAATTTGTTCGTCAATACATCGGCGACAGATAGCACGTCTTGTGAGATTTCTGCGAGCCGTTTTCTACGATTCATCGCCATCTTCCGCAAAATTTGATATGCTTGTGATTCGTTGCAGCCCCGTTGCTGTGCGACCACTTCCTTTGCACGTTCAATAATTTTACGTTCGGCAAGGTTTATTTTCGTTTTTTCAAGTTCTTCTTGCAATGCCCGATACTCATAGAACCGGGCGACAGCTGCTTCAATAATGGTTTTCACTCGGGCACCCGTAAGTTTCCCGACAGCATACGCGGAGACACCCGCACGCGTCGCCGCCTGAATTGTTTCCGATCGTTCATCACGTGAAAACATGACTGTCGGACACGGATAACTCTCATGGAGGGATGCAACCCAACCGAGAACCGTTTGCCCTGGGAAGTCAACGCCGATCAATATAATGTCTGGCTTTATCTGTGTAACCTGCCCAGTTAAACCTTCCTGTAGACGCACAGGGACAGCGACTTTGTAACGGCTCGCTTCCAGTATCTGGATTAACGTATATGCGCGCTCTGGATTGTTATCAATGATTAAAATTCGCCCCTTTGTAGGGGACGGGTTACCCGTCCCGTCCATGCGTAAGGACCCCGGCGTTGAGGTAGCTGCTTCCATGCTCCACCCTTTCCCAAGTTAATTCCGCGTAAATGTGCTGAAACAACGAGAAATATTAACCTCAATACACCATTAGCAAAAACCTTGCCAAAAGGTCGGATTCCTGATTTCTTTAGGGTTCATAAGGCTCCTTCAAAACGGAAACCTCACAGAAAGTCCATGGGACGCGAATTTTTGCCTATTTTTTTGGCAAAGGACCCACCTTTTTTCCTGTTTTTTGGGCAATATGAAAAAAGAAGATTTGAAGGATGGAAGAAGGGAAGGTTGGAAGAGGTATTACAAGGACAACCCCTTTTATGCGCTCGCGCGTCGGACAGTATAGATGGAAACTTGAGACGTTTGTCCGTCTAATGTGACAGGGCAGGTGGTTTTTTGATAGACAAAGCCGTTGTCGGTGAGCAGTTTGAAGAAACCGGACGCGTTGCTACGATTCGGTTCGGAAAAGAGGGCGACCCCGTTGTGGGCGAGATACTCTTGAAGTAGCGTCACGATCGGTATCCAATGCGGTTCTTCATAAATGACATCGGCGGCGAGAATGAACAGAAATTTTCGATTGAAACAAGGGGTGTTCCAATCCATTTGGACGAAATCGGCACATTGGCTCACACCGTTCTGCTCGGCGTTGTGGCACGCGAAGCGGAGCGCCTCTTGTTCCGCATCCGTGAAAATCACGCGCCCCCCCATCTGACAGGCGACAATTCCTGCCAACCCGAATCCACATCCGATTTCTAAGATATGCACATCTTTTAGGCGGGTGCCGATTTTTTCTATATGGCGGGCAAGACCGATCGAAGATTCCCAAAGATAGGTCCAATAGGGGAGGTAGAGCTTGCCTTGGTTGTCCTCTCGACTGAGTTGTTCGAGAAACCAATCCGGGTCTTTTACGATTGTGAGTTGGACCCGACCGGTTTTCAGTTTAATAAGGGTGCTTGTGAGGGGATAGTTCTGCACTTCGGTTACCGATTCAGCAAACATTTTACAGCAGTGATATATATCCAAAGAATTTGCCCTAATCTCCATTTTCGGGTATAATAACACTATGATTCACGTAAAATCTTAACCGAATGATAGATGGGTAGGTCGAACATCTATAAATAAAGGAGAAATAAATGAGCAAACAATGCCTACCTGGCATACGCTTCCTCAATGCTATAGATTTGGATCTAATGGACGCGAAAAAAACGATTAGCCTGATTGAAAAGTTGATAGCGCAAAGCAACCAACCTAATACTTCTGTATTCAGCAAAAAAGAATTACAGACATTAATCAGAAACTGCATCCATTCTATAATTCTCAATCTCACCAAAACAATAGAAAAGCCAAAAGAAAAGATTGGAAATGAAAGTGTAAAACTCGGAACTCGCAAATACCGAGAGATTGAATTACAAACCTATAACCTTAAGGCACTCATTGATTACACTTGCCATGATGACGATCTGAATGCTCTAACGGAAGAATATGACAAGATAAAAGGAAACAACATATACGGCAAGTTAGTTGATTATCGTCATAGCATAATTGCCCACAGAAATATAGAATACCAAAATTATCAGGCGATAGAACAAAAATTCGCGGAATGCAAGGATTTTTTGATAAAAAACAGAGATAAAATAAATAGCCTTATAGACAAAATACATGATTTACAAATGGACATCAAAGCGTCTCGAAACAAAAAATTAGGACTTCGAGGAGATGGTGATGTCCTCATGCTAAACGTGAGAGAATCTAAGGGTTAAAGACATCCGACACGATAATATGACCGAACCGGGCATTATACCTGATATGTTCTCTTATATTGCAACAACGGTGCTCCATTTCTAAAGGAGTGTATTGTGCCAGTTCAACTTGAATACTCATGAGGTTTTAGGTTTCCAATGCTTATCGTCCGTTAATTCAACTTCAACCAATTCTAATTGCTTCTCCGAGAAAAACCCTTTTATGTCCTCGGTAAGTTGTTCTATAGGTTGTTGGAGTTCGACGATGTTAATCAATTCCTGTCCAACTGAAGACAAAAAGATCCCGGGCATTCCGAAATCCCAGTCCGGATCCCGTTGGTCTTGACGAGATTTGAGAAAATAGTAGTTGCCAGCATATAAAAAAGGGATGAGTGATTTCTCATTTAAAGAGGATATAGGTAATGTGTCGGTATTGTCTAAAAAGGGACTTTCAAAGACTAATGTAAGTCCAGCCAGATTATTCAAATTAAATCCAGGATTTGCTGGCAACAACATAAAATCTGTTAGCCGCTCCAAATTTACCAAAGAAATTCCGTAATTTTCTAAAAATCTATTCGTTTGTCCTACATGAAAACTTGGAAAAATTGACCGATAAATAAAACCAGAGCCAACCGGATCGTCGAATGAGATGCAGCCAGCACAGAAGGTTCTGAAGATTGATGCTGTTTCTGAATCTATCTGACCTAATAGTTTGACGGCGCGTATTGAAAAGGTGCCAGGCCTTTTAATCTCACCTGCAAGTATGCGGGCAAAACGTTCTTGCATCTCTGCTGAACTTTTCTGACATGCTTCATTTTCAAAAGCACTAAGCCAGTCATCTTCATAAGGATTATCGTTAGCAGCAGGAATCTTAGGTATTTCCTGCCCTAAAATTCCTCCAGTCCGATCACATATCTGACAAACATTTAGCAGCCTTCTTTCATTGATAGAGGACAACCTTTGTTCGGCGTGTGCCTTAAGCATTTCTATATATCGAGGCTTAGACAGGGACGACGGCAGTAATTTGCCTATATACCTAAAAGCTCTTTTTTTATAACAATCCGGAATTAGAGCCAGACCAGCGAGTATTTCTGGTAGATGAGTGAGTATTTCTGAGGACATTGGTAGTGTCTTTTTGCTGTATTATTGTTGTGTGATGGAATGAAAACCTACGTTCCAACCAAAATCTTTATTTTACGAACTTGGTATTATTCCATAACAATAGTTTCCTCGCCAAGCATGTCAATAATCTTCACAGCGACGCGGGCATCCGCGCGCGGTAGCGAGAGTGTGTATTTTGCTTTGACGAAATCGGTCTTTTTCTCGGGAACGTCGCTCTCAACGATTTTGAAATGTTCACCTGTGTAGTCGGTATCAATCAGCACACAATCAATTTGTGCAAGGAAATCTTCAATATGTTCGTCAAAAACAGTGCGGTCTATGTCTAATCGATCCAAAATAGTTGGGCTGATATACTCCAAAATAGTAATCGTAACAGTTTGTCCGTCCCTTTTGAAATTAACTTCTGCTTCGGCTGGTTCAAAAGTAGTGACCCCTTCGAGGTGAACATCACGCATAATAATTTTGTTAATCGGACGACGTTGGTTTTCTGTGTCGAGTTCTTCCTGAATTCCCACTTCACTTCCGTTACACAACACCGTAATATTGCGTGCCTCATCCGGACGACTATCAAGTTCATCTTTGATGAATTGTAGGTCTAAACGGGTGAGAGGTCTCGATAAGTCAACGATTTTAACGAGCGTCCCGTCCAAAGTTCCATCGAAAAAGAGATCTTTCCTGTCGGTTTCTACACCGTATTTTTGGGTGACAATCGGTCTGAACTCCAGCTCGGTATTGACATCGTAATTATTGACGCGATAATGGGCAATTCCACGCGGTTCATCAATGCAGGTCTGTATCCGTTTCATTGTTGTTTGTATAGCTCCCTTATTAATATCTGCGATGATCCAGCGTCTACCCAGTTTTTCTGCAACGGCAGCAGTCGTGCCACTGCCCACAAAGCAGTCAAGGACTATCGAATCTTCGTTGCTTGAGGCTTTGATGATGCGTTCTATTAGCGCCTCGGGCTTTTGTGTAGGGTAGCCTATACGTTCATTATCTTTGCCTTGTATTGTAAGTTCCTTTTCCGTCCATAGATTTCCAATAGCGACTCCAGGATTAGAATCAAGGTAAACTCTTTTAATAGTACCTTGTAGATATTTGCGACCACGAGGTATTGCATAGCGTCGTCCGTTTTCGTCAGTATGCTTATATTCGGATTTAATAGTTTGTTCCGATAATGGGCGAAATATACCATTAAAAATATATTTATCGGTCACAGAGTAAAAAAGTATTGTATCGTTCTCAGTTGTAAATTTTAGTTTCGCTGTATTCTTGTGTCCGCCATATTTTCTCCAAATAATCTCATTCCGGAACAAATCTTTACCGAAAATTTCATCCATAATCAACTTCAAATAATGACCCATAGTAGAGTCGCAATGCAAATAGATAGATCCTTTATCCGATAGCAGTTCCCGCATCAAGCTGAGTCGCTCATACATGAATTGGAGGTAGGTGTCGTTTGCCCAGATATCAGTGTATTGTGTTTGTTCTGTAATAGAGTGCCCTTCCGCCTCAAACTTCTCTTTTTTTCCCCGCAATGCTACTTTTCGCACATAGTCTGCCCCACTTGCAAACGGCGGATCAATGTAGATAAGGTCTATTTTTCCACGGAATCCCTGTATGAGCAGTGTGGAGAGAATTTCCTTGTTGTCGCCTTGAAAAACGAAGTTCGGACCCGACAAAAAATTCTTGTATGTTGCTTCAATTTCTGGGCTATCTACATTATAGACTTCTACAAGCTGGGCAGGATAGTTGCTCACTGTGTCAATTGGATGCTTGCCGACCCAATGGAGCATTGGTCTGCCTTTAACTGGATTAATTTTCATTATCTGCCTCTCGTAAGATGTTTTCGTAGGTGTTGTTTTGCGGAGTTTTGTCATTGCGAATCCACGCGACGACAGCGTTCATATCGGCATCCTCTTGGAGAGAAGTGTCCGCAGTGGAGTCTGTCGTATAAATAATGTGGTAGTCAAAGTGAGTATTCGGCTGCAACTGTTTCAACCGTTCGACTGCTTTCCGTTTAGCTTTGACTGTTTCATCCATTCGATCTTTCTCAGACTTTATTTCAACGATGTAGAATTCCCCTGTTTTCTTGACAATCACAAAGTCAGGGAAATATCGGTGATAATTGCCATCAACCCCTTTATATTCAAAATGGAAATCTGTTTTCTTAGGATCAGTCAAACCGCCGGTAAACAGAAAAGTCTCCACATCCTCTACAGACATATTGAGGGTTGCCAGAATCCTCTGAAAGAATGCCCGTTCGGGTTTGGTATCGAAGTTATACGGCGCATAGTGAAAACTGATGTCGTGCAGGTCCTCCAAATCTTTATCATCGAAAAGTAGCCTGTCACTTTTCATACGGTCAGCTGTGCGTTTGAGCAGGCGCAGTCGGTGAATATAGTGTCCATCGGCATCTTTTTCAAAAAGTGGCGTGCCTTCATCATCATGGATGTGGATAAGCGCGAGTGCCTCTGTCACTTGTTCTTCTATCTCGTCATAGTTCTTCAATTGTTTGTCTATTTGTTGGTATAATGCGGTGAGGTGTTTATTTGGAACTTCGCCTTCTGGATAGAGTTGCTTAAGAGTTTTGAGTATCTCTATAAACGATAGATGATAATTTCTGGCAAGTCGCCGCGCCAATGTATAGCAATCGGTTGTCTGGTTAATAACCTCTACTTCATCTATGTCTCCAACGGCTGCAAGCGGAGATGTTGTTCCTTTTCGCGCGAAATCAGGGGTCAGAATACTACGAAAAACAGGTGTTACCTCCTCTGCATCCGTAGGAATATTCAACTGAATTTCTGTAGATGATTTTTCTGTCCAAATAACCTTCCGTATTGATCGAGAAATTTCAAGTTTAGGCAATTCTGTCTTTTGAATACGGATAACTATATCTTCGGTCTCGGAATCTTGTCCACGAAGTTCGCGAATGGTAGTGCCGAAGTTTTCCTCCAATTGCTTATCTAAAATATCTCTGTTCCTTGTGTCCAAAAAAATTCTGGCGGCATGCTTATTGCCTTTTACCTGACGCAAGCATCGTGTTGCGGCTTGCAAAACAAAATTGCCACTGGTTGTCTGTTCCTTAATCAACGCACAAGCGAATAGACTGGGGCAGTTCCACCCTTCTTCTCCTCTGCGGATAAGTAAAATGACTCGCTTCTGATTGTTTGGATCGTTAAGACGATTGAACTCGTCTCTCTCCTGAGCACTTGAGGTTTGCGTATTAACGAGTATCAGAGCCGGGCTCTCCCCGATTTCTGCCAACGCGCTTTGAATATGTAGTTGTGAAGTTTCCAAATGGACTTGCGTCTTAAAATAGAAAGCGATTTTCGCTTTCGCACCATCGGGTAGGGCAACATTCCGATAATTTTTAAAAAAGTCCTTGATGATGTTTCGGATGACATCTTCATCGGGTATCGTTCCAATCGGATATTGAACGATACCGTTGTGAAGACTCTTAAGGATATTATCCTTTATGCCCTCACCGAGGCTATACCACGCAACGACTTCGCGGAGCATCTGTCTTTTCGCGTATGGTGTTCCCGTGGTATTAATAACCGCAATCAAATCGGTTTCCTCATTTATGTAGTTAACCGTTTCGCGAACCCGTTTGAGTTCCTTGTCCGTTTCGTTTCCGTAGGTATGATGTGCCTCATCTGAGAAAATACCTAAATTCGGGAGACTTGCGATTTTTTGAAGGCGAAGATTTGCCTCTAACTTCTTTTCTTCAAATGCTAGTTCGGTCTGATTGCTCCTTTGCTTTGCCCGAAGGCTGATTTTTTCAGTATTCGTGACAATCACGTTGTAAGTGCTGCTCGACTGGACTTGAATTTCTTTTGCACCAGTTTGGGGGTAGGTAAGTTTGAGATTCGCGAGAAAGTCACGGTGTAGACTGGCAGGCAGAATTCGTTCAAAAGGCACCTCGCTAATTTCGCGTAGACTTTCAATAATCGTTGTGCCTGGGGCAAAGACGAGGGCGTTTTTCATGAAATCGCCTTCGGGATATCGGAGTGCCATCGCGAACTCGGTCGCAATAATTGTGCCGATAAGAACTGTCTTACCAGTACCCATTGCGAGCGCGAAGATATAACTCGGGTAGGGGAGCATCACAGCCTCATAAACAGGGTCAAGTTGATTCTCCCTAACAAATTCCGAATCTGTTTTCACCATGTTAATCACTGTGTCAACATCATTAATGAAACGTAAGGTGCCAGGATCTATTGGGATGCCAATCGCTTTAAAAAAATCGCTTTTATCACTATAATAGTGTTTATAAAGATCAACGATATGTGGTGTTTTCAGCTTTAACCTCAGAAACCAATAAAGTTCCAGCGATTGGAATTGGGGTTCACGGAGGTATTTGAGGGAGATTCCTTCTTGAGGTTCGCCTTCAAACTGATAGCGTAGAATCTCACCAATGAGTGGGTAATCTTGACACGGATAGCCTTCATTACGCCAGTTGAGTGTATCTTCGCGTAGTTTTTCAAAGAGATGTCTCATATCAACGTGTTCCTGCGGGTTGTTGCTAAAGTGACAGGGTTTATTAGCAGGGTCATTCAATTGTAGGTTTTTTTCGGCATTTTCACCAAGACATCGCGAGCACAGCTCGCTCCTACAGGGGATCCTCAGGAACCAAAAATCTAAAATTTCGGAAAATTGAATGGCCCTGGGTTTATTAGTTTCTTCTATTGATTTCACTGTCAGGGACAGGGTGCTCTGTTAGTAAATTTCTGTCAGTTACTGCCGGGCTCCATTCGCCGCACCAACTTGAAGCCGCGACCTCTGGAAATTTCCATATCGTGTCAACACCATCATACCCGCCAGGCATAAATGCTTGAGGTGGAAATCTCCGACATATACCTGACTCGTTATCAAATCCACCACTGTAAAATCGACATGTCCGACAATTTTCTTTCATAGATTCTCCGCTTGTTTTGGCTATCTAATCTGGAAATCTGACGCGTTCGTAGACTTCTTGTAAGGACAATTCGCATTGAATCGAGGTGAGCGGTAGACTTTTCTCAATGTCTTGGCATTCGGTGAAAATCCACTGTTTTTCTTGGCGTCGATAGTGCTCTACACAAACCTCGTCTTGGGCGACGAGGAGGTATTCCTGCAACGATGGGAGGTGTCGATAGTGCGCGAATTTTTCGCCTCGGTCATACGCTTTGGTTGAAGGCGACAGCACTTCTACCAAAACGATGGGGTTAAGGAGTGTATCGAAGACATCGTCTTCAAAACGGGGTTCGTCACAAACGACAACGACATCTGGATAGAAGTAAGATGTCGTCGTAGGGGTGCTCACGCGCATCTCGTTCGCGTAGGTTTCGCAGCCACTGCCTCTTAAGCGGGTATGGAGCGCAGTAGATATGTTGATAGTAATAAGATTATGCGCACGGCTCGCGCCAGACATCGCGATTAACTCCCCGTTTAAATATTCATGCCTGATTATTTCTGCGTTTGGAAGTGCTTTGCGTTCAAAAGCGATGTATTCTTCGGGTGTGAGGTATGTTTGTGCTGCAGAAGCTGCCATGGTTTCCTCCGGTGATGTACTGGACTGATACTTCGTATTATAGCGTAATCCCGAGAAGATGTCAAGGCGGACAAGTGCTAAAAAGTTTGGCGATTTCATCCGTCTCAAAAATAGGGAGCCGTTGTTGTGTGCCTGTGGCAGCTTCCAACCACAATCCGTGCGCAGGTGGCGAAAACTTTCCGATAATGTCCGCGTTGATACCCGCCATACGGAGAGCCTGACACATTGTTTCGCCTTTTTCAGGTTCCGAGGCGATTAACATGGCACCAGATGAAATAACACCGAGGGGGTTGAGTCCGAACATCTCACATAACGTCCGTGTGATGTTTCCATACAGGACAGGTGAACCTAAAAGTTTATCCGAATAGACGGTCACCCCTAACCCAGCCGCAGTTGCCAGTTCATAAACCGCGGTCGTGACACCCCCCTCTGTGACATCGTGCATGGCGTGCACGCCGCCTGTAGCGATTGCGATGTGGGCATCCTTTAGCACAGAAATTCCGGGATCCGTGAGATAGTTCTTCGCCTGCTCCAAGAATTGGGCATCGTATCTTTCACGCAACTGCTCTTCACGCTCGCGTGCGATGATTGCCGTTGCTTCAATACCGAGGCCTTTTGTGAGAATCAGGAGATCCCCTACACAAGCATCCGCCGAAGTGAACAGGGTATTTTTGTCGGTAACCCCCATCATCTGCCCGATGACAACGGGTTGTGTTACGGCTGGTGTGACTTCGGTATGTCCACCGCAGAGCGAGATGTCAAACGCCGCACATGCCTGCGTGATTTGCGACATGATGTCGCGAACCGTTGTCGGTGTCGTTGCACCTTCGGGTAACAACAGGGTTACCAGCAACCATTTCGGCACCGCACCCATCGCAGCGATGTCATTGCTATTGACGCATACCACATACCATCCAATATCTTCAGTCGCAAAGGTGATTGGATCGCTGGTTGCAACGAGATAGGTGTCCCCTAACGCCATCACTGCGGCATCTTCACCGAGTTGTGGACCGACGACCACGCTTGTATTTCTATCGGGCGTGGGCAGAAGTTCTTTTAAAAAATCGGGTTTCAGTTTCCCGACGGGTAGGTTCATGTCTTTCGCTCTCAAATGAAAATTTTATAGGTCCGCAAACCGAATGAGGGTCCGATAATTGCCCAGATGCTACCGATGGCGTAATCGCCTAAGATGAGTCCTAAAAAGAGCGGTGCGACTTTGCGGTGCAACCGTAAACCCCCATGCCGTAAAATCATCAACTTCAGGAACCACGCCACGAAGAAGGCGAACCAGAAGTAATCCATTGCGAAACTAATCGCAAGGGCATAGCCCGCGGGGTGGAAGGGCCACCACAAGAAATGCATCCGCATATACATCATCACGAACGTCAGGATCGCGCCGATGCCCATGAAACCGATGCCGATCAGATTCGGTTCTGTCGGATTATGTAACCAGCGTTGCAGTCTACTGAACGATTCTCTACCGACCCACCCTTTGAAACCACCTGCTTTCGCAACCGCACCGTTACGGAAGGTGATGTCAAGGTTTGCCCAGAAGGTCACCAGAATACCGACGACAATCGCGATGAGCATCGCCATCCACAAACGTCGGTTACCCATTCCGGTTGATTCTGCGAGTTTAAACGCCTCAATCTGATTCGGCATCGGGTGATTGCGGTAGCCGCGATTGAACCAGTAGAAAAGGGACATGATGGTGAGGCTGCTTGTGTCGAACTGCCGAGTGCCGCCGACTGTCGCCAGCATGTCGTGTGGATTGACGTAGTAAATTTCGTGAGGGGTGCCGAGTTCCGCTCTAACACGGGTGATCGCAAAGGAGAGTAGGAAATAGACCCCAAAGAAAACACCCGCAACCCACAAGGACATCCCTGCTATAGAGGAAAAGATACCGAGAGCGATGAGCGAGCCGAGTATGCCGAGGAAAGCGGCGCGGTAAGGCATCGGTTCGTCGGAATCATCGAGGCGCGAGTTAAACCCAAACACCTTTTTCAGGACCTCCGTCAGGTGACGCCGCGTGACCCAGACAGCGAGTAGGAAAAGCGCGATCCACGCGCCGTATGCCTGCTCATTGAGCGCAGGGAAATAGCGTGTGCCGAGTGCGGCACCGATAACAAATTCCGCTAAGCGAACAACAAAGAAAAACCAGCACGAAAACGAGAGATCCAGTGGTAGAAAAAACGCCAATCCCACTGCGAAGGGGTAAACGGAGATTCGAGTGCCACGGATAACGTTCCATGGACGGTCGGTGAAGATGTCCCGGAAGACGGCTGTCCGTTTGATATAAGGGATCTCTGGGAACTGTGGAAAGAGATAGTGGATCCCGTTAATCACGCCGATGACGACGGCGATGCTGAATCCAATCCACATCATCCGATTTTTGAGGAGACTGATGCCGCCATCTTCCGAAAGCCCAAGCGGGAGTTGGATAATCGGATACGCCAACTTTTCCTGTTCTGCCCACCGCTTCCGAACGAGTGTGTTGATACAGAGCATCATGAACATCATAATCAGGAAAAAGAGTCCCCAGAACAGCAACGGTTTGGTCCAAACGGTAAAGTTGTGGTTTGTATAGAAGGTGGCTTCTCCCTCGTAAAACCCTTGCAAACTTTGCGCGTCGGAAACGGTGAGCCACGCCGGTAGATACCGAAAAAAGAGCGTCTGCCATTCGTTTTCTTCAGTCGCAAACCGAAACGGATGGGCGATACTGCCGAACATATTTTGCATCGTGTCGTGACCCGCAAACGTGCAGGAAATCGCGACCATAATGTAGATGGCAAGCAGTTCCCCTTGCTGTAGCATCTGACGCGGTGCGATGCGTTTCAACACAAGGTTGGCGACAACGCAGACGAACATGATGAAAACGGGTTGGATAAATAGCGGGAGGCACGAACCGTCGAGGGAGTAATACTTCACCTCAACAAGCGTCATCCAATAGACATTGACTGGGATGAGAAGGACACCTAAGAGAAGCGAGCGCCCTGTAATGCGTGTTTTAATTTTTCCTTGCGGTTCGGTGAGATGGGTTAGGGGTTTCAAGTGTCTCTCCGTGTATCCGCTCTCCATTTCATTACGCGCTACGGTTTCGGGAACTGTTCAATCTTCAACCGCGTAGGGGGGCATCTCTATAGGTTTTAACGATTTCTGAGATGACCCTGGCTCTGTTTTTCCAATTCATGCGAGCAGGCGGGATCAGGTAGATACCGTCGATTGCGGCGTCATCTTGGCTACGGATTTCCTGAACCAATTCTAAGCTCAGTCGCGTACCGAGTTCATGCGCAGCGGTGTCTCCGAGGTCTCGGAATTTGTCAACAATAAACTGCGGGATGTAAAGTCCCAAATTGTCGCGTAGATAGGACGCGCTTCGAAAACTCGTGAGGGGTAGGATACCGTAGAGGACCTTTATATCGAGATGTTCCGTTGCCTGCTGCGCACGGACAATATCCCGGTAGGTCCAAACCGGTTGTGTGTAAGCAAACTTCGCACCCTGTGCAATCTTATTTGCGAGATGCTTGACGTGTGGTTGTAGATTCTCAGCGATTGTGAAGCCGCCTCCGTAGTAGAAACCGCACGGTTTACCGATTGACGAGCCGTCGGCGAGTTCCCCGTGATTGAGTCGGTTGATGAGTCGCATCAATTGAACTGCCCCGCGAACGTCCGGCACGAGACTGGCGGTCTCATAGGGACCGGCTTTCGGATGGTCGCCGGATAAGGCGACAATGCCTCGGATCCCTAATGCCTCCGCTTCCAGTAAATGTGATTGCATACTGATGAGATTACGGGATCGGGTCGTCCAATGGATAAGCGTCGGAATCTGGGTCGCCTGCTGGAGTTGATAGGCTGTCGCGATAGCCCCGATGTTCACGGCGGCACCGGAATTGTCGGTTACATCAAATAGGTCTACACCGATTGCAGCGAGGTTTTTTGCTTCTTTCAACATCGCTCGCAATTGCGGAAAAGTATTGGCGCGCATTTCTACACTTACGATGCGTTCGCGCGTTTCAAAGACTTGCTGGATAGGATTATCGGTTGGTGATTTGGATGTTGACGTAATCTGTGGAAGCACAAAAATACGCTGCTCTCGTTGGACAGGTTTTCGCCCTGTGACAGCCTGTCGGATTTTTGCCGTGTATGTCGGGGTTGTGCCGCAACAGCCGCCGATCATGTTCGCGCCAAGGTCGATTAACTTGCCAACGTAGTCCCTGAAAACCTCAGCCTCGACTGTGTAAGAGACGGCAATTTCACCCTGCTCTACTCTCGGATTACCAGCGTTCGGTTGCACGACAATAGGGGCTTTGATAACAGGCGCGAGGAGCTCCATTGCCTCAACGAGATCGTGGGGTCCTCTACAATTAATGCCGACTGCATGCGCGCCGAGTTGTTCCAACTCTTGGGCAAAGACGCGAACATCTAACCCAGTGCCTACAGTTCCACCTGAAACGCCACTGATTTCAACGATGACAGGAACATTGTATGTGAGGGCTTGCTTTGTAGCGATTTCTGCCTGTTTGGGAGAGACAAAGGTTTCGAGGACGAGAAGGTCTATCCCCGCATCCACAAGCGCGTCCATCTGTTCCTTGAAAAGCCGTCGGATCGCCTTCTTGGATGGGATCGCCGTATCTAAGGTTTGAAGCGGAATTTGACCGACAGAGCCAGCAACATAGCAGTGTTCCTGTGCTGCTGCTCGTGCCAGAGACACACCTGTTCTGTTAATTTCTTCAACCTGTTCAACTAAGCCGTGGACTGCTAATGCTTGCCTGTTTGCTTGATAGGTGTTCGTCTGAATAACATCGGCACCCGCGTCGACATAGGCGCGATGAACTGCTACAATTTTCTCGGCATGTTCTGTAGAAATATTGCAGGCATCGACGCACTGTAAATATGATGAAGGAATCCGTTTGCGGAGTTCGGTTCCGATAGCACCATCGCACACCAGAATTTGGTGTGCGATGGCTTCCATGAAGTTATTTTTTCTTACCATTAACTATTCAATTATATCTCCCGCACTTTCGGTCGGGATATAGTAATAGCCGAAGATAATGCACATCTCGTCTTCAGATGTGAGTCCGAAAATGAGGGGTTCGTCTGTGTCATAGTTGTTATGGACACACCGAAAGTGAAGACCATCATCTGGATCTAAGAGAAGAACCGGATTAAACAGGTCGATAGGCGCATCGTCGTAAGCGACACTCCGGTGCAGCAACTTATTAGTGGATTCCTGAAAAATTTCAAACAATTCACCGTGCCGATGCATGTGAGAGGTCAGCAAAAAGACATTCAATGCCGTCTCCGAATCGTGCCCTCGTTTAAAAAGTTCATCTTCAACAAGCCATGTCATTTTAGCGACGCGAGTTGTTCCGGGTGGGATGTTAATGGACCGATTGTTGACGAAGATTTCAACAGCCTCGTACCGAACTTCCTCTTCCGGGATCGTGTAGATATTAACGTAGGTTTCGCCAATCAAGGTCTCGTCGCCCAGCAGATTGATGTAGTGCGAATTCAGGTCGTAAACGGTGTCCCCAGGCATTCGCAAACCAACCCCCTCAGGAAACTGAAACAGCGTATCATCGGTTTGTGTTCCGACGACGAAGAGCCTATCGGCACCGAAAACGCCGAATACAGGATCTGGGTTGTCCGTGTCAAGTTCCCGGAAAGTGTCTTCAGAATTAACCGAAATATCGGGTACGATCCCATTCTCTAAGAGACCCTTTGCCATCCCATCCTCTGTGATCCGATATATGATGAAGTGATGGCTCCCAGCAGGATAGAAAATCTCCACTCTGTTAATAAAGATGTCTCCCTCTACTGAATTTCCGTTTTCATCACTGATTTGGGTGGCATAGTAAATTTCCCGTTCCGTGCCGGGTTCAATTTTGAACGGTGGCAAACGGAGTTGATACCCTTCACCGGGAGCGGGCGGCGCAGGTGCTTCAAATGTCTCGTCAGGATCCCGCAGCACGCCGAGGTCCCCGATCCCTGCTATTTTACCCGTCTGTGGTGCCCCTGCCTCAATCCACATCCGAACCGCATCTATTTTACCGGTGTGAAGCATGCCACCAAGGAACGGCATCCGTGCGCCCTGTTCCGGCACCGTCGGTCCCATCAGTTTCGTTAAAAGGAAACTGTTCTCTGGATTCCCCGGATCAACGAGTTTCATACCCGCTGCTGCCGCCGCAGGATTCTGTGGCACAGCGCCAACTAAATTTTCGTAGGAGAATCCGTAGCTAAGATTCAAATTAAAAGCATTCGCGGGCGCAGCGTGGCAAGCACTGTTTGCACAACTCTTGTCAAAGACATATTCCTGAATGTCGTGATACGCCGAGTTTTCATCCGGGGCGGTTTGTCCGAAACTGTTGCTCACGCGAACGAGGTCCAGGACATTAACAATCCCGTCGCGATTGACATCAGGATCCTGTTCCGCATTGCGATCCCTGGGTTGTCCGAAGGAACCCGCGACAAGTACCAGGTCTTGGATGTTCACGACACCGTCTTTGTTAACATCTTCTAACAAAGTAGGGAGATTACTGTGTCCAAATACCAAGAGGGACACGCCGCCTATCAGTAAGAAGATGAGTATGGGATAAACTATTTTTTTAAACATAATTAGCAATTTAACCTCCAGATGTTTTGAAAATTTCTGTTTCTGAAATGAAACGGTATTTTAAGAGTGTCCATGCGGCAAAAAGTCCATCCAACCAGAATCGGAGTTTCTTTCCCTGCTTTTTTGTGCGCGGAACATAGGAGACCGGCACCTCATGGATACGATAGCCTGCCCGTAAAATCTTCGCTGTGACCTCTGGACAGAATTCAAATCCCTCACAGGTTAACTCTAAACGTGTGATCAATTCTGTTGAGAAGGCTTTGTAGCCTGTCGATTCATCGGTAATGCGGCATCCGTAAAGGAGATTTGTATAGGTAGCAAGAATACGGTTCGCGATGAAGTTCTGGAGACTGGCGTTTCCGCGTCCGTTCAGAAACCGTGATCCGTAAACTACTTGAACGTTCTCCTTTTCAAGCGGTTTCACAAGTTCAGGGATATCCGCTGGATCCAATTCCATATCTGCATCTTGAATAACGACCACTTCCCCTTTCACATGCGGGAGTCCGCTCCGAATTGCGAATCCTTTACCTCTGTTCTCTTGGCAATGCACGACGGTCAGTTCATGAGTCGCTCGCAATTCCTCAAGTACCGTGTAAGTCCCGTCGGTGGAGCCGTCGTTGACAACAATAATCTGTTTCTCAAGAGGCAGGGCACGGAGTGCCGCCAGCACCTGTCCAATTGTCTGCTCTTCATTAAACGCAGGAATGATTACAGATACCAATTTTTTAATTTTCCTTGCGGTTCGGTGGGGTGGGTTAGAGGTTTCAAGTGCCTCTCCGTATACCCGCAGTCAACTGCTTCGCAGTGAGAATGCCTGCTGCGTTTTTTGTCCCGAAATTGTAGCACGCAACAATACGCAGAAACCCCCAAGCAAAAACACGCGTGCAGAACCGACAAGAAAACCTTTTTACGAGATCGCCTCGACCGTATGCAAACTAAATTAGAGAAGTGACTTCACCATACCGCCGTCTACCTGAATTGTCGTTCCAGTGATGTAACTTGCGCGTTCCGATGCGAGAAAAACGACTAAGGTTGCAAATTCGTCTGGGTCCCCGATTCTACCGATCGGGATATCCGCGGTCATGTTCGCGAGTGCCTCATCAAATGTAATGCCCCCCTCTTCGGCACGGACGGTCGCCAGCTGTCGAATGCGATCTGTAAAGATAATACCGGGACAGACATTGTTAACAAGGATTTTATCAGGTGCTAACTCCGTCGCGAGGGTTTTTGCGAATCCAATGACCCCTGTCCGTGCCATATTGGATAGCATCAGTCCATCGACAGGTTGCTTGACAGAGACAGAAGTGAGGTTGATAATCCGTCCCCCGCCACGTGCCCGCATCGTCGGAACAACAGCACGGCAAAGGTTTATCGTGCTCATTAGGTTCAAGTGGACGGCATCTTGATAGTCCTGTGCTCCCAAGTCATCAAACCGTCCTGCTCTGGGACCACCTGCGTTGTTAACCAGAATATCGATACCACCGAAGTGTCCAATCGCTGTCCGAATGAGATTTTCAACCTGATCGGGTTGACTGATGTCGGTCGGTACCGCTAAAACTTCGGTGTCGGTCTGGTTGCGAATGTCATCTGCTGTTGCTTCCAGAGCATCTCTGTCTCTTGCGCAAATAGCGACCTTCGCTCCCTCGTGTGCTAAACCGAGTGCAATTGCGCGCCCAAGTCCTTTGCTTGAGGCACCTACGACTGCAATTTTGTCTATAAGTCCAAGATCCATTTTTTAAACTATGGGCCCCTGGGCCGCTCTCCAAATGTAAAGCAAAGACAAATTATGCCATTTAAGGAAACATAATTTCATTACGAGCGGGTTTCCGGTTAATTCACGGCTGGGATTGAGGATTTGTACCTAACTTCTCTTCGTTAATATCGCACGTCTCCGCTGAATCCGACGCATCCTAATTTTAGCCGCCGCTATAAGGCCCTACATCCTTTCAGAAAGTGGGTTGACTTTACGAGGTTAAGTATAACACTCTTGGCGTACGATGTCAAGCACAATTGCCTACTTATAGTTTGTCTCATATGACCCCATGAGTTATACTGAGAGTTATGATAACTCTGAACTATGCTAACAGGTAGATGTATTTGCATCACCAAGTCTGATTTCATGGAGGTTCTTATGACACGCAAAAGAGATTCGGT
>JAJEDB010000079.1 GCA_022821725.1 Candidatus Poribacteria bacterium
AGGCTCCAAATCCTATTCATTTCGGTCAGTCTTTCATTCTGTGAAATTTGATAGTTCGTGAAGAATCCGAGGTCCGGACGGCTTCGGGTTTTCGCAATATCAATCTGTTTACGGACAGCATCCTCCGCAAATTGGGCCCGATGCACTTCTGGACGATTGTCAAGTGCCTGCTGGATGAGGGTCTCAAGGTCTAACGCTGGTATTTTATGGCTTTCTGGGATTTCAAGTGTACCTTTCACCGATATAGTCCCAGAGAGAGGTATATTAAGGACGGTTTTATAGGCATTTTTAGCGGTTTGAACACCGTTCTGGGCGCGGATGCGTTGTGATTTGGCATTTGCGAGTTGGACCTTGGCACGCAGAACATCGAAATTGGTCGCAGCCCCCGCATTCAGCGACGCCTCTGCGATTGTGAGTTGCTTTTCAACCAAAGAAACACTTTGTTGGGCGACTCTTACAAACTCTTGGGCGACCAATGCACCATAGAATGCCTCAGAGACATCTAAGCGGAGTTGATTAGAAGCGGCATCAACGTCGCGTTGCACTGCCTGATAGTTGAGCTGCGCGGCTTGATACCCGTAATAATAGCGTCCCCATGCGAAGACAGGTTGCGTCAAACTGACAGTGCCTTGCGCGTTGTGATGGGCACCGAATTCCAACTCAATCAGGTCGGATTCACTGTCGGCGCTGGGGGGTTCTGGACCGTCCATTTCCCTACCCGGCATCGGGAATCCAAACCCGCCCTCGGCTTGAATTACGGATTTTTGTATATCTTTAAAATAGGTGTAATTCCCACTCGCTGTGATTCTTGGCAAGAGTCCTGCGCGTGCGGCGCGAACTTCTGCCTCGGCAGCCTTAAGGTTTTGCTCAGCCGTCTGAAGGGTCAGATTGCTCTGTTTGGCAAGCTCAATACTTTCCTCTAATGTCAAAACCTGGGGTTCTTGGGCTACAACGGAGAGATTCATCAAAAGGAAGAGAAAGGTTCCAACACATAGGAAGTGGCAGAACCGTAATGTATTCATCGCGGTTATATCCTCCAATTTTAAGGGGTGTCGGTTGTCAGTTCAGATTTTTTATCCCGTAAAAAACCCTTTCGGTTTTCCGTTAAAAAGGGACTTGTGGCAGGTTACGTTTACTTTGAATAACCACAAGGTTTCCTTAATAGGACTTACGTAAAATGACCAAATTTCACCTATTTTCATAGGATTCGGTGCGGTTAGAAACCGCACCTACCGGGGAGTACGTAAGTCCTGCTTAACTGATAACTGACAACTGACAACCGATAACTGTTCCTTAATAGCGGACAATCGTTGTCGAATCGCCAACTGCCCAGACCTGACCACTTGGTGTTTGGACGAGATCCCAGAGATGGCTTGTCGTCGGTGATTCCTGCATCAACCACGTAACGCCCCCGTCAGTTGTGTGAAGAATTGTTCCACCGTCTCCAGCTGCCCAGCCCTCATTGGCATCTCGGAACAGAATAGCATTCAAGTTAGCATCCGTTGGGACTGTCTGATCGACCCATGTTGCCCCGCCATCCGCGGTTGCCATGATTGCCCCTTGTTCGCCGGCGATCCAAGCGGTTTGTTCGTTGATGGCATAGACATCGTTCAATTTCGGTCCTTGCAAAATAGATGCCCACGTGAGTCCACCGTCCATCGTCTTTGCGATGGTTCCGGCATCCCCGACGACCCAACCGATACTTTCATTTATGAAGTGGACGCCGTAGAGATTGTTAAAGCCTGCGCCTGTCATCATGGGATCCATATCTTGACCGATCCATGTTTGCCCGGCATCGGGCGTGTGCATAACCCTTCCGGTTTCCCCGACTGCCCACGCGTGTGTCGGGGTGCCAAAACTCAGACCGTAAGATCCCATAGCACTCCGCCAACTCATTATGCCTTCAAACTGAATTCGCTGCGCAGTGCCGTGGCCTTCATCGCCTGGATCGCTAACGCCGTGCCATGTCTTTCCACCATCAAGTGTTTCAACTAAAGCGGCGTTGCTCCCGACGATATACCCCTTATTCTCATCTACAAATCCGACTCCGAAGAGTTCAAAGACATCCCCACTACTTTGCGGTTTCCATGTTTCGCCGCCATCGTTGGTGTGCAAAACGCTTCCCGACAAGCCGACCGCCCAACCGAGTTTATCGCCGTGGAAATAGGCTGCACGAAGTTCGCTCGTGCTGGAAACGACATCCCAAGTGTCTCCACCATCCGTTGTATGCAGGATAGTCGCATCTTTGCCCACTATCCATGCTTCGGTTGGACTCAGCATATGGATACCTTCAAGGCGAGCAGCAACAGGTCTCGGCTCAAGCGGTTCCCAGGTGATACCCCCATCCGTTGTCCGAAGAATTACGCCGAATTCGGCGGCAGCAATACCGACGTTTTTATCAGCGAAATGGACATCCCAAACGGGTTCAGGCATACCGTTAGAATGCGGGACTTTACTCTCTTGCACGACCCACTCGGCACCGTCAACCGTTGCGACGACAGCACCTCCGGCACCGACTGCCCAACCTGCTTTGTCACTCAACATGGAAATAGCGTCGAGTGTGTTGACTGTGGCACTGGTCTGGAATTCCCAAGTCTGTCCGCCATCTTTGGTATGAAGAAGAGTGCCACCACCGCCTGCCGCCCAACCGACTGTCGCGCTTACAAAGTCGATACCCTCAATGGTATTATTCGTGCCGATTTCCTGCTTCGCCCACGTTGTGCCACCATTTTTCGTGCTAATGATGAGTCCCCCATCTCCACTTGCCCATCCATGTTTGGCATCAGCGAAGGAGACCGCCAAAAGCGCGGTGCGGGTGCCTGTATTCTTTTTCATCCACGTCGTGCCACCATCCGTGGTTTTCAAGACTGTGCCATTGTCTCCAACAACCCACCCGGTTTGTGGGTCGATAAATCGGACTTTCTTCAACATGATGTCAAATGGCAGGGGTTGACTGGGTTGTCTGTTCCACGTTACTCCTCCGTCCGTGGTATGCAGAATTGTTGAATTGCTACCAACGATCCAGCCATGCTGTGCGTCTACAAAAAAGACATCCGAAAAGCCCGCCTGCCACTCGGATTCGCTCACTTTCACCCACGATTTTTGTGCAAACGCGAGCTGCAGGGTGCAAAGCAAGAGCAGTGCCACCAAAACAGAAAATATTTGCTTTCTCGATTTCATCAGATTTCATAGCGTCGGAACCCACACCCTTTCGGTGTGGAGCGAACGCCAACCTCCTTACTTCTCAAGATGGGCTTGTAAACAACGCCCTTCGTTTTAGGTAGTACCTTATACTATTCAAGAGCCGTGAACTAAAGCCTACGCGCTTTATTCTATGTCTATTATAATATCACGACGCAGTAATTCATGTCAATTGAAAAGTATCGGGGATTGGTTTCCAGTTTGCTGACCTTCTGTATAGAAGGAACAGCACTGTGGAGAGTGATCTTACGCTTTAGGAAATTTGGATTGACACCCATTAGATTCCGTGCCATAATAATTTAGACTAATGTAAAGCCAAAAAGTTCTCACAAACTCGTCCAATTCGGTTTGTGCAGATGCAAACATCTAAATAGATTAGGAGATTTTCATGAAATTCATGATTGATGGCGTGGCAGAAAGCACGATGGAAATCGATACCAATCCAATTGATGCTGACGATGGTGAGCTTTATATTGGTCGGGATACCTGTTGTGACGGTAGATTCGGCGATGCGATCATTGATGAAGTCTCTATCTTCAACGTCGCACTCAGTGCCGCTGAGATTAAGATGATAGTGGATAAAGGACTTTCGGCGTTGCTATTGACCTCGGTTGAACCCGAGGGCAAACTCTCAACGACTTGGGCGAACGTTAAACAACAGTATTAATCGAATCAATAGGCGGGTGATGCTTGCTTTGCTCGCCTTTTTTCAATTTATAGTAAGGTCGAAAAATAGTTGGGCACTCTTTAATACGACGGGCAATGAATGGTCTCCCTACTACGAACGGGTGTTTGTTAAGAAATAGATGTCCACTTACTGCTAAGCTCCACTATAAATATAAGGAGATGAAATTAAATGTTCCTAAGAATATCAGTGTTAATCCTATCCATCGCGTGCCTCTTTGCAGTTACCGCTTTAACGCATGCGCAACTTCCATTAGACGGGGTCGTAAGCTACTGGTCTTTTGATGAAGGTACTGTCGCAGGTGGCAAGGTTGAAGATGTTTTAGGCGACAACGATGGCGAACTCGAAGGGAATCCGAAACCCGTTCCCGGAAAAGTCGGAAAGGCACTCGAATTTAATGGCGAGAATTTCGTCCATATTCCAGGCACTGCTTCATTAGAATTCGCCGGTGCGGAAGAGATGAGCGTCGTTGCTTGGGTGAATGCTGATAGCGACAGCCCAGTCAAAGGGGTTGTCGCTGGATGTTGCGGGACGATTGTCGCGCAGCGCGACATCAACGGTTGGGCATTGCGTTTTGATGGTAGAAACGGTGGGCAAGAGATGGAATTCATTGTAACGCCCGGATGGCAAGGCGATGGCGGGTTCGGCGCGGCAGCTTTCAACAAGGGCGAATGGCACCACATGGTGGGGATCGTTAACCAGAAAAAGATGGAACTCTATGTTGATGGTGAATTAGAGAAAGAACAAAATTATAATGGACCTATGACCACCGGCGGTTCAGAAACCGAGATTGGTAAAGCAGGCGATGGCGGCTTTGTAGGCATCATCGACGAAGTCATGATTTACAGTAAAGCCCTCTCAGCAGATGAAGTTGAACAAATCTTTGAAGCGGAGGGTCTTCCGGTAGAACCTCAAGATAAACTTGCGACCCGTTGGGCGAAAATCAAAACATCATTCTAAAGTAACACTCTCCTTTATAGGGCGGATTATTGTAGATTCGCCCATCTCTTCCCGCGCAAATTTTGCTGTCCTGCGTGAACCCTTTCACAATTTCTTTGACATCAATTCACTTCTATGCCATACTTATGGTAGATTTTAGAATTACTTTGACACGCTGCATCGGTGTCCCTTCCCAGTAACGGGTGGGAACCCCCCTCCCCAGTAACGGGCGGGGACCCCGGTTAGAAACCGCGAAGAAATTCGCAGAAATACCCAAGCAAATACCCCCAGTAAGAACCCTACCGAGATGAGGGGTGTGTTTAGGGTTGGGGGACCTGGGGAAATCCGCAGAAATGCCCAAGCAAAAACACCCCTACGAAAACTGTTCATATATTTTTAGGATTTACTATAAACGAATACGTTCGGACTTAATTCCGAGTGTGCATAGGGATCAGGAATTTGCTCCTGTCGCTTAGTCTTCATTTCCAGAAAGGAATCGTTCGGCATAGTTTGTCAGCCGAAAATTTGCCACCAAAATTATGAAACCCGTAAAAGTAGGTGTAATTGGGTGCGGTGTGATCGGAAGCAGGCATCTCAGTATCGCATCAGAGGCACCCCATATTGAGTTAGTTGCTGCAGCGGACCTCATCGAAGCAAACAGAACACATGCAGTTGAACGTTTTAACCCACCCAAAATGTATAGCAATGACGTTGACTTGCTCGACGACGATGAAATTGAAGCCGTTGTTCTTGCATTTCCGACGCAATATCGGACCGCCGTAGCCCTGCGCGCTTATGAAAGAGGAAAACACGTCCTGATTGAGAAACCGATCGCAATGAACGCCGCTGAGGTTGAACAACTCATCGCTGCACGGGGTGACTTAATCTCAGGATGCTGTTCTTCACGAAAGCGTTTTACTGCCTCCGCTCGGCTTGCGACGCAACTTATCACAAGCGGGGGGTTGGGAGAGCTCCGGACCGTCCACTGCCGCGCTATTATCGGGGCAGGAAAAAAGCCTGACACGCCCCGTCCTGCCTGGCGGCTGATTAAGTCACTCAACGGTGGTGGTATCCTTGTTAACTGGGGATGCTACGATCTCGATTACCTACTCGGTCTTACAGGGTGGCAGCTCAAACCCCAAACTGTATTTGCGCAAACGTGGACCGTGCCGCAGGTGTTCACATCGCATATCGCCCCCGGTTCCGATGCTGAAACGCACTATACCGCAATTATCCGTTGTGAGGACGACATTGTGCTGAGCGTGGAGCGTGGTGAGTTTATGACGATGCATTCGCATGCAGATTGGGAAATTATCGGCACAGAAGGTTCCCTTAAACTGAATATGCAGGATGAAAAACCGGATAGTGTCATCCACAATCGAACGACAACAGAAGGGGGTGTGGTGTCCACATCCCTCACAGAAGCAGACAAAACCGCCGAAACAGAACACAGCACACCGTTGTCTGATTTCGCTGCCGCTATCCGAGAGAACCGGCAGCCCTCAACGAGTTTGGAAAAAGCACTTGTTGTTCAGAAGATAACCGATGCTATTTATACTTCCGCAGCAACAGGAAATGCTGTGGAGATAGGAGGATAACATGAAATTCCGTGGATTCACAATATTATGCAGTATTTGTTTCAGCCTCATTATCATCTCGCTTGGTCATGCCGAGATTAACATAGACGACTTTGCTGGCATCTGGCTCTTTGATGAAGGTAAAGGATCAGTTGCTAAAGATTTCACCGAGAACGGGAATGATGGGGAATTTGACGGACCTAAATGGATAAATGGAAAGTTCGGCAAAGCATTGGAATTTGATGGAAGCCCGAAATATGTCGTTATTGAGCATAACGACCTCTTCAACTTTGAAGATGATGACTTTACCGTCGGATGTTGGATGAACTCGGAAAATAAAGATGCATACGTCGTCATCAAACGGAACGGTGGTGCCGGATTCTGGGCGATGAGTTCCAGTATTGATAGAGACACGGGGTTCTTCATTTTTGAAGGTGGCGGAAACCACATCGACGATGGTAAAACCGACATTGTCGGAAACGGTTGGCATCACACCGTGGCTGTTCGCAAGAAAGGGGTTGTTTCTTTGTATGTGAATGGCAAAAAGGAGACAGAACGGAACGTTGGGGCGAACATGGACAATCCGGCTATTCTGAAGTTCGGCGGCTGGGGCAGCGAAAACCTCGTTGGGGGATTGGATGAGGTCTTTATCACGAAAAAGGGCGTGGCGTTAGAAGAGGAGGACATTCAACTGCTTGCGGAGGAAGGCTGGGAGACTGCGTTGGATGTCTCTGCAAAAGGTAAGTTAGCGACGACTTGGGCGACTCTGAAAGCCCGATAGATGGCAGTCACTTTTTAACAATAAAAAAGGGCGGGAACGCGTTCCCGTCCTTCTTCATTTATGGTAAACCTTAGAATTAATTGGACATTCAGAACCGGTGCGGTTAGAAACCGCACCTACTGGGTGGTGGTAAAATGTCTGTTTATTTTTCTGGTTTACCATATACGAAAAATTTCTCGGCAACTTCAGTTCTGAAATTCTTGCCCATCACTCGGTAGCCCTCGGCATCTGGATGTAGGGCATCGGGGAGTAGGTGTTCGTAATCTGCTCCAAACACACGCAATCCGTCAATGTAATGGATATTCCGATCACCGTGTGATTGCAGCGCTTCAGCAGCGGCTTGCACTTCTTCACGCATCCCCTTGAGATGAAATCCTACGGCGTTTGGCGTCTCCTCCCTCGGCGGGGAATAGATAGGAGACATCAGCACGAGTGGGATATCTGGATGTTTTTCACGGACAATCTGGACTGCCCCGATAATTGCGGGACGAAACGCCCGCGGTCCCAAACTGGACGCCCCTTGGATGTTAATACCGAGACACATTGAGATATAATCGGCAGGCAGATCTCGGATCATCCGTGCCACCATGGCATCGAGATGACACTGTCCACCGTAACCGAGACAGGTTAAATTTAGCCCATGCTGACGTGCGACAATCGCGGGCCACGTCTGCGTCGCCGATGCGGCTGTCCGACATTGCGTGATAGAACTCCCATACGTTACCCATCGGGGTCGAGCGTCGGCGAAGGGACGCAGCGTTGCCCCATCATCTATCGTCAAGTTGCGGAGTTGAAACTGTCCGAATTGCGGCAGCCACAATTCAATCATTTTCTCCTCACCGGACAACCCCTCAAAAGCGAAGTTGTCTTTTTGTGTCAGGTCAAGCGAAGCCAGGACTTCACCCTCACAGCAGAGATCGAGTATCCCGCTTTCGTTCTGTGGCACGATATTGCCCGAAACCCGCGTCGTATTGCTCCGAAAACTGATACGAACGCCTGCGGGCATTGCCGAGCGTTCCAGTAACGGCTCTGGAAATAGGACATGCATCGGATGCGGTGTGCGCCACGGCATCACCCAATTTTCGGTTTTTTGTAGGGAGACAGCTCCCTGCCAAGTTAACTGCGGCGTATCCGGCTTCAATTGCATCGTGTTCCCCTTTGCGATAAACAGTTACATAGTATCAATCAAGGCACGCAGTTGCCGCACGCCCTTCAACATATCTTCCGGTTGTCCCCAATGTTCAATGCTTGCTGCGCCAGTGAATCCGTCAGCGACGAGCGTCTCCAACACCTGTTTATAGCGCAATCCTGTGTCGCCAATCGGATCAAGGTTTTTCTCACTGTTCGGTTTCACATGGAGATGCCGCACCAATCCTTTAATATGGGCGTACCCATCCGGCAAGGGATTCTCTCCGCAGTGTAGTCCATTGTTGACATCCCAGCACGAGGTGAGGGCGGGACTATTTCCGAGGGCATTGATGACGGCACGCGTCTCTTCACAAGTTCCGGCGAGACACGCACTTTCGTTTTCAAAACAGAGTGTAACGTCGGCGCTCTCTGCAACCGGAACAACGAGCGAAAGTTTCTCGACGATACGTTCCATATAGTCGTTAATATCCGGGCGCGGCGCGCCTTTGGTCCCACGATTGGGATTCCAAAATGTAAATCCTCGAATGACTTGGGTATCAAATGCGTGTGCCAACGTCACCATCCGATCAAAGTGTTGTCGATGCTGTTCATACTCCTGTGAATCGTCAATCGAGCATTTACCGAAGGGCGACCCGACACTCGTAACACGGACATTGTAATTGCTGAGTACATCCTGAACACGTTTGACATCGTCCTCGTCAATCTCGGTCACATGTTTTCCCCAAACACCGCCGCGGATTTCGACGGTATTTGCCCCGGCTTCAACACCGAGTTTAATGGCTTCCTCAAAATCGGTTTTAGAAACCTCATCAGCAAAATAGCAAACATCAATCATTTCAAAAAACGCCTCCTAAAATTTCTTTAGTTGTGCAAGTATGGGTTCAGTCCCGATGCGTTTACCACTCTTAGCATCAAGGTATTTCCACGCGATGTTCCCATCTTGATTAACAATATAGACCGCTGGACGTGCTACCTCGATTTCACTCGGGTCAACGACATTATAAGCCTCTATTGTCTTCGTTTTTTCATCCGAAAGCAATAGATAGGTGATTTGGAGCGTCTGCTGCGTTGAATTAACAGTCGCTATCGGGTCGGCACTGACAGCAACGAGTTCGGCACCTTCGGCTTGAATGTCTTCATACCCCTTCTGCAACTCACCGAGTTGCGTTCGACAGTCGCCTCATGTGCCGGTGCGGTAGAAAACAATAACCAGTTTTTGCCCGCGATATTCCGAAAGACTGTGGAATTCCCCATCCCCATCTGGAAGTGAGAATTCGGGGGCAAGCGCTCCGAGGTCCAGCCCTTCGCCCATAGGGAGTTTTTCAGCGGCATCCTCCGGTGCTGTTGTAATGTGGGTCGTTCGTTCTGCATCGCCACAAGCAAAGGATAAAAAAACAGTGACGGCACACAGCGCGGAGAAAAGCAGTAAATCGGACAAGTAGACGACAATATTCGGTTTCTTTGATGCCATTCTGTTAGTCGTCCTTCGCAGGTGGGAACGGTTTCGGTTGTTCAAAGGGTTCATTTTCCGCTGGGACAACTTCCGGCGGGAATTGGGTGCAGACTTCACCGTTCTTCATCACCCATCGGTAGTTATGCCAAGAGCGTTTGCGCGCCTTGGCGATTTCTGGATTTGTATAGACCCCTGCGACAGCAATACGGCTCTTTTCGCTCTTGTTCGGCGGACTATAGTGCCACAGACTACTGTGCCAAATGACGGCATCTCCGGTATCCAATTCAATATGATGTATACCGCGCTTTTCGATCATCTCCTGAACGGCTTCGCGTGGGAGTTCACCGTGTATGCTATCGGGATACAAGACGTGTTCGACGATCTCGGTTTTGTGGCTACCGGGGATAAACTGCATGCATCCATTTTCCCGAGTTGCCGGCTCAAGGGGTATCCAGAAGTTGAAAGGCTTCGTTTCACCGTCCCGCCAGAGTCCGTTGTCTTGGTGCCACGGCGTTGCGGCACCAGTCCGCGCGGGTTTGAGGAAACAACTGTTGTACTTCATGATGATATCATCGCCGAGAAAATAGCGTGCGATGTTGAGCACTCTCGGACCGGCGTGGATGTTGTGCCATATCAGCGGAGATTCGACACAGAAGTTAGCAAGTTTCCGAAAGCGTGCGATACGTCCTTGCGGTGAATCCTCCATCGGATCCATGGGATCGTAATCGGCGAACTCGCCGGCGTTGGGTAGCATAAGGACGTTACGAATGACCCCGCGGAGTTGCGCTGCTAAGTCTTCCGAGATAACATTACGAAGGATAAAGTAGCCCTCGGTCTCATATTGCGTTTTTTGGTCAGCGTTTGGTTGCCATCGTTTCATTGGAATGTTCCTTCTCCCGTTGTTGACCGGTGGACGTGCGATGAATCGCACGACTACGCACCTACCCTCAAGTTCAAAGTGGAGAAAACACTACACAAAGAGGTCTTGAACCTGACATTGGAACCCTTCAACAACATCACCACCATCGAGCGTATCAAGTCCTCGTAAAATGGTAAAATCTGTATTGGGACAATAGACCTCTACTGTTTCCCTACGTGGATTCAGAACCCACACCATTCTGCAACCGGCAGTTAACCACTCTTCCACCTTCTCGGCAACCTCGGCATAAGTATCACCCGGGGAAATGACTTCAACAACCAAATCGGGGGCTCCCTCCCAATAACCTCTGACAATCCCTTGCCGTTCGATTGATGCCTGACAAACAAAAGCAGCATCTGGAGCTCGCACCGTATCAGGGTTTTGGGCAATCTTAAAACCTGTTTCGGCACCACAAACATACCCTAATTTATGCGTTTTGACGTAAACATTAAGTTTACTTCCGATTTCAGCGGCGCAGATACCATGCTCAAATCCAGCAGGTGCCATTTTTTGCAGTACTCCCTTCACGAGCTCATAGCGAGTGCCATCATCAGGCTGCTTGGCGAGGTCATCAGCTGTTAAAAGATTATGCTGCGCAGCTGACAATGCCGGTCTTGGTTGATTCAGTTGTGTGTCTGCCATGAGGTCCACCTCAAAAGAATATTTAATAATTTTCCATTTCAGATATGATAACACTTGCAGGCACGTCTGCCAACGATTTCAGCGATCCTTGAGCCGTCCCCAAGTGGTTGTTAGCAAACCGTTTGGAGAGACAGGTAGGACGGCTTCCACACCTGTCATCAACTCGGCAATCTCAGCTTCTGTGATACCGCGGTTAAAGAAGATGACCTCGTCCAATCTGCCAATAAACTTTTCACCACCAAAGGTGCCGAACAAAAGTTCACCTGCCTGGTCTACATCACCGCCCTGTTTAACGGCAGATTCAAGCGTGCCATTTACATAAAGCTTCATTTCACTGCCGTCGTAGAGCCCGACGATATGATACCATTTTTCGGGTTCAACGACGGTTTTTCCCCAAACACCCCCAGTAAACCCACCGCCCGACCAAATACCGAAGACATAACCCCCTGGTACCCTTTCACCTCCGGACTGAACTTCCAATAGATAAGAACCGTTCCTCCGGATAGCGGTATCCGAAACGCCTTTATTCATATAGACCCAGGTTGCAATGGTCATCTGGTCCTTGAAATTGATGCTATCGGAGGCTTCAACAGTTACAACCTGTGGTGGTTCAAATTCCAAGGCTCCCCCGAATTTGCCCTCTGCCCACTTCGCGCCGGTAATTGCCCCGTCGTTTCCGTTGCCTGATGTATCCGCTGCGACACCACCTTTGCCTTCATCAAAAAGCCAGATGCCGACTGCATCGTCCAACAGTTCTGCCGAAAGCGGACTTGTTGCTACACACAAACTGCCAATAATAACAAACCAAAATATCTGTTTCATTTTCTTCCCCCTGATATATGAGTTTAGCAGAAAGGGAAAAATGTGTCAAGGATCTGCATAGGTCTTTCTATTGCAGGACGGACGCAATTTTGGCGATAGGACGCGCCTTTAGCGGATGAAGTGTCAAAAAACACAGACGTTCTCAGGACACAACCTAACAGGTTATGCTACAAAAGAGTAACCTGCGTACAGGGTCATTCAGTTCTCGGTTTCTGAGTGGCTTATCGAGAGTAGATGTGACACTTTTGGCATAAATCGGGGTTGAAAACCCCTCCCACAAGAGAGATTTCGGACAATTGAATGGCCCTGAACCTGCGTAAGTCCTATATTGAACAATTTTAGTAAATACGATAAAATGTTTTTAACGCAGGACTTACGCAATGCGGATGCTACAGTTCATACAGCATCGTTCCTCCGCAAGGTAAAATCAAAAAATGCTAACGCAAGAAATGGTAGCCGATGCCCCTTCGGATCCAGGCGTTTATTTTTTCCGTGGGACTTCGGGGAAAATCCTCTACATCGGCAAAGCGAAATGTCTACGGAAGCGTGTCCGTTCCTATCTCCATAAGGTCAAAAGACGCCCAAGCAAAATCAAACGGCTTATCCGGTGGACGACAGACGTTCGGTATCAGGTGTGTCGGTCGGAACAGGAAGCACTTTTCTTAGAATCGCGCCTCATCCGAGAATACCAACCTTCCTATAATACGGCTATGAAATTCGGACGTGCCTCTTGGTATATCCGGATAGATGTCGGAGAGGCTTTTCCGCGCCTTGAAAGAGTCTCCGAGACCCAGCCGGATGGTGCGCGATATTTTGGTCCGTTGTCGAGTCGGCGATGGACAGACGAAGCGATTGACGTTTTACAGCGGATCTTTCCGGTTCGGACATGCGAAGGTGAAATTACACCGATACCGGGATTTCGTGCCTGTTTTCAATACGATCTGAAACGGTGCGACGCCCCTTGTGCGGCACGCATTACGCGCGAGCACTACGGAGAAATGATTACAGATATCGTTGATTTGCTGGATGGGGAATATGAAAAAGTGCAAACACGTCTGATTGCCAAACGGGATAGCGCCTCGGAGACTCTCCACTTTGAGCGGGCTGCTGCATTTCAGAAGCAGTTGCAACGGATTCAGAAGGTCTTTACGTTTTTAGATGTCCACCGGAGGTAACCCAATAGCGAGAGAAAAAACCTAAAAAGTGGGTTATCGTCAACGATAAATATTGGACATTTGGTGTGCAATTTGGACGGATTTGCATTAATTCGAAAAAAATCTTGCCTAAAAAATTAATGTGTGTTAAAATAGTCAACAATTAACTCAAGGAGGTTAACCACATGTATATTGCAAGATTATCGCTTATTTGTCTTATGACTTTCGTGTTCATGGTAGGCTGTGGTATGCTGGCGAAGAAGGCAGAGATGTCTGAACCCACCGCCGGTGCCACCGAAGAAGCCGCAATGGAAACCGACATGGAAGCGGATAGCGACATGATGGAAGCCGCCGTTGAAGAGATTACACTAAATGTCACGGGTATGACATGAGGCGCGTGTACCAGCAAGGTGCAGGCTGCACTCAGTAAAGTTGCCGGTGTCTCTGAAGTGGTGAGTGTCTCTGACGCGGATAATACGGCTGTTGTGAAGGTTGAGAAAGGTAAAGTTAAGACTGCCGATCTCACTACAGCAGTTCAAGGTGCCGGCTTCAGTGCCGAAGTCGCTCAATAAGGCTAATAAATTCGGAGAAGGGTGGGGTTCCTCACCCTTTCTCTATATGAGCAGGTTGCAAACGATATTTCTGTTGCAGTCTGAATCGAATAAAGTTTCAACCATCAGCGTTGAAGTTGAAGAGGCGCGATCGAGAGATCGTCCCTACACATAAGGGGATTAAACTTATGCGTCAGTTAAATGTGAGTATGCTATTTGTTTGCTTCGCAGCACTGCTGTTTATGGTTGCATGTGCGGACACCGCAAAGAAAGAGGCAGAAGAAGCCGCCCCCGCGCAAACGGCAGAGGTAACCGTTGAAGAAGTTACACTGACTGTGACAGGTATGACGTGAGGCGCGTGTACCAGCAAAGTGCAGGATGCACTTACGAAAGTTACGGGTGTTTCTGAGGTCGTCAGTGTTTCTATGGAAGAAAATAAGGCTGTGGTGAAAATTGAGAAGGACAAGGTCGAGAAAGACACGCTCGTGAAAGCGGTTACAGATGTAGGTTTCAGCGCGCAAGTCGCTAACTAATTTTAATTTTACCTTGCGGTTCGGTCAGGTGGATTTGGATATTGGAAGCGCCTTCCCGTATATCCGCCCTCCACTACGCTACGGGCTGCGGCTTTGGTAAAACTTCGCTGCTACAACGGAAACCCACTCGGAATGGAGCGTAGTCGGAGGCACATCGCTTAAAAACTTTGTCAGAGAAAGCAAATTTATATTCCAATGCGAGGTGTAAAAACCTCGCATTTTCTATTTTGTCCAGAAATTACCCGATTTCCAACCTACTGTCCCTTGTTAGCATAAAGCGGATCATCAAGCAGGGACTGCACCTCGTAGATGGAGCCTTTCAATTCTGCGTAGGGTTCCGGCATACGCACAGGTGCAGCGACTATACGTGGCTGATTCGTCGGCTCGCCACGGATAATCGTGTCGTTGAAAGTCTCCCAATCTGGAATGCCTTTCAGGGGCCAGGCATCTACAGCACAGTATTGGGCAAGCATCAAGCGACGCGGTTTGTCTGAGGTATTCGGGGCAGAGCCGTGGAGTGCCCGAACGTGATGGATCGTGATGCCCCCTGCCTTCAACTCAACAGGTTCAGCACCTTCTGGAGTGAAATCGGGATCTGTTACTGCTCCAATAAAAGCACCGTCCTGGTGATGGTCTAACGTCGGTCCCTTGTGGGAACCTGGAAGTATCATCAATGCGCCATTCTCCACAGTCATATCGTCAATCACGACCCCGACTGCGAGCAGATCGTCGTTCGTGTGTGGGTAGAACGCCCAATCCTGATGCCATTCAACCGGACTTCCAAACTCCGGATACTTCATGTTCAATTTATGTCCATTATACCGCACCCCCGTTCCGATGAGTTGCTCCACAATATCCAAAATCTTGGGGTGCCGTAAGGCGTAATCGTAAACGACGTGGTGTAGTCCGGGATTTTTGATACGCCGCACGCGCGGGTTCGCCGGCGTATGTCCGGGTTCCAAGTCAAAGATGTCGGTATGTTCGGTAACCTCTCTCGATTTTTCGACGAATTCATCGGTGACGCGTTGGAGATCCGCGACCTCTTCTGCTGTTAACACTGCCTCAACACCCAGGTAACCCTTCTCGTCGTAAAAATCACGCTGTTCATGTGTGAGCATTTTTCCGTTCCTCCTAAGGAAGTAATGCTGTTATTATACATCAAAACGTTTTTTAATTATACCTTGCGGTTCAGTCAGGTGAATTGAAATGAACGGCGATCCTCCGTGTAGATATGAAGAAATCCGCAGAAACGCCGGATTTAGTCTGGGGAGAGACCAAATCCATTCCTCGTATTACATTGCAAAGACCCTATCAAAAACCTCAAGCAAAAACATCCCTCTATTTCATTACAGGCTGCTACCTATTATTTGCCCGTAAAATCAGTAATTAACAATTTCTTATAAATGTTCTCCACCATTCGGACATGCCTTTCAATACTGAACGCTTTTTCAGCGTATTTTCTTGCCCGTTGTCCCATACGTCCACTTCGGTCTGGATCTTTGGCGAGTTCAATAATCTTATCCGTAATTCCCGCTATGGGATCTAATGGCACAACGTATCCCGTTTCGCCATGAACAATCATTTCAGTCGTGCTGCCAACTGGCGTGCCAATGACAGGTTTGCCTACCGCCATCGCCTCCGCGATGACACTCCCCGCTGAAAGGGTGACGAGTAGATCGAGTTCCTGCATCGCCGTGGGCATATCGGTGCGGTGACCTGTGAAGTGAACGAATTCCTGTAACCCATATTTGGCTATCAATTGACGGACTTCCCGTTCGTAAGTGCGATGCTCCGGCGTTCTCAATGCACCACCGATAATGTGAAACCTAACCTTTTTGCATCGTGCAACAACCCGAGCGGCGATCTCAACAAACGTTTTCTGACGTTTGAAGGGTTCAATCCTACCCACAATACCGACAACATATTCCGCTGAGTGAACGGGTTCAGAAGCCGGTTGAAACGCCGATAAATCAACACAATTATGGATGACCTCAATCTTTTTAGCATCAATCCCTGCTTGAATCAGTGGGTCACTGCTCTGCTCGGAGATAGCGATGATACTGTCCATCCGGTCGAATCTGTATTTTCGGACCTGTGTAGGCGTAAGGAGATTCCGGACGTGCGAAACGACAGGAATTTTCAGGTGTTTTCTAACCCACCACAGATACGGGTTAAACCACGAATCTGAGGTATGGACTAAGTGTGCGCCGTGTGTCTCGGCAAGCCGCACCAATTTTTTTGCGGCTCCGTATCTCGCTATTAACGATTTCACCTTACGCCACGGCGGCAGATTGAGAATCACTGTCGGCACATTGGCACGCCTCAAGTGTTCCACAAAAACACCACCATCAGGACAGACAACAAGTGGACGATAGCGCGTCCGGTCCATATTCTCGACGAGATAAGCGAGTTGCTTTTCACCACCACCGATGCTCGACCCGCAATGGCTGAGGTAAAGTATCGAAATCATCCGTTCAAAGGTTCACACGTCAAATCTGATGACATGCGTGCCTCCATAAACCTTACACAGGAAAATCGAGATGCTGATCCCGGAAAACCTGACTGACCGATCGATGCTGATGGACCCTCAAAATGGCTTGAGAGAGGAGTGGCGCGATAGAAAGCACCTTAACTTTCCCATCAAGTTGTTTTTCAGCAGGCACAGGGATCGTATTGGTGGTGACCACTTCGCGAATCGCGGGATGACTGAGCCGTTCCAACGCTGGGCCCACCAATATAGGGTGTGCGATACACACATACGCGGGTTCTGCCCCCGCCTCTGCCAAGGCGATGGCTTGTTGGCGAATCGTTCCGCCTGTTTGTATTTCATCGTCGGTAATAATTGGGGTTTTGTCTTTGACATCTCCGACAAGTTCGACGAACTTAATGCCCTGTCCATCAACCCCGGTTCGCCGCTTGTGCATGATGGCTAACGGAAGTCCAAGAATATCTGCGTATTTTTCTGCTAATTTGGCGCGCCCTGCATCAGGGGCAACAATGACACCATTTTCAACCTGCTTCTCGCGGAAGTAATTCGTCAAGGTCGTTAGGGCGGTCAAGTGATCCATAGGAATATCAAAGAAACCTTGTATCTGTGGCACGTGCAGATCAATAGCCATGACGCGACTCGCCCCAGCAGTCGTCAAGAGATTCGCCACGAGTTTCGCGCTGATCGGTTCGCGTCCTGTTGTTTTGTGATCTTGGCGTGAGTATCCGAAGTATGGAATAATCGCGGTAATCTGCCGGGCTGATGCGCGTTTCATGGCATCAATCGTGATGAGCAGTTCCATCAGATTTTCGTTGGCAGGTTGACTCGTTGGCTGCACAACATAGATATCGGTGCCTCGGATACTTTCCTCAATCTGAACGCGAGTCTCCAGGTTCGGAAACGGCTCGATTGTAATTTTACCGAGTTCAACACCCAAAATCGCAGCGATATCTTTTGCCAACGCCGGGTTCGCGCTGCCGGCGAATAGCCTGAAATCGTCGTTAACTTGCTGATCAATCAGTGGGGACATGCCAAAACCTCCTTATACCCAATTATTTTAGTTCTCACATATTGCTCCGCTCGAGCATAAACCGTAAATCCTCTACATTTTGTCAGGTTATGTGTATCCTATGGAAAGAATGTACCCATCAAGATCCATATAAAGATCATGAAGCCAACCGGAACAACACAACCGATTATAGACTGCCGTATTTGAATTTTTCGACTCTTCGCTTTGTAACTATCCGTATACAAAGCCGCGTATTCAGGTGATTCCCCAAGGAGCCGTGAGGCAGACGGGGTGGGTTCATAGATAGATGCGATAATAATACCGAGTATGTTTCCCAAAAAACCGATGAAAAACCAGGTCACCTTTTTGGCATCGGATTCCGCATCTCGTTCAGCCGTTAGATCGGCTTGTGCTGTGGTGGGTTGTAGTTGTTGGTCATTCATTCAGAGCCTCCGCTTTACAATGTGTGAACACTACTATGGCACTAAGGATTCACCTGTCATTTCAGAGGGTTGTGCCAAACCGAGAAGGTGGAGCGTTGTTGGTGCAATGTCGGCAAGCCGCCCCCCCTCACGGAGTTGCTGTCCTTTGCGTTGGTTATCAACAACGATGAGGTCTACATCGTATGTAGTATGTGCGGTATGAATACCACCGGTTCCGGGATCAACCATCTGCTCACAGTTCCCATGGTCGGCGGTGACGATAAGCGCACCGTCCTTTTTAAGCACGGCATCAACGATTTTTCCGACCCCTACATCAACTGCCTCAACTGCCTTGATAGCGGCTGAGAGCGAACCGGTATGCCCCACCATGTCGCCGTTGGCGTAGTTGAGCACCATCAAGTCATATTTGTTGGAAGCGATACGACGCAACATCTCCGCCGTCACACCCGGTGCGGACATCTCCGGTTTCTGATCGTAGGTCGTTACGTCACGTGGCGAGGCAATAATCTGTCGATCTTCACCTTTGTAGGGTTCATCCCGGTAGTCGTTGAAAAAGAAGGTAACGTGTGGGAATTTCTCAGTTTCCGCGCATCGGAACTGCGTGAGTCCCATCTCGCTCACATAAGCACCGAGCGCATTCGGCATCTTGGGTGGTTTTTTAACAGCCGCTTCAACAGGCATCCCGCGTTCATACTCGGTCATTGTGACAAATTTAACGTCAGGTTTGCAATTCCGTTTAAAGCCCATCTGTCGCGTGACACCGTCTTTCCCTTCCGCTTGAAACGGGAATTCATCAAGACAAAAGGCTTTCGTGAGTTCTCTGGGTCGATCCCCACGGAAGTTATAGAAGACAACGGCATCTCCATCAGTGATACGCGGGAGCGGCTTGCCATCGCGCCCAACGACTACGGACGGACGAACGAATTCATCGCCTTTACGATTGGTGTCATCAGGGTTGTCATAATAGTCCCGATATGCATCTGCGGCGGCAGCAACACGATTGTCGGTTCCCTCGGTTAGGAGACGATATGCTACCGCAACGCGTTCCCACCGGTCATCCCGATCCATTGCGTAATAACGCCCAACAACGGAAGCTATCTGTCCAATGCCTATCTCTTTCAACTTTGCTTCAATCTGCTCACAGAATTGGATACCCAGGTCGGGCTGGCAGTCGCGTCCATCGCTGAAATTGTGAATTAAAACCTGGTCCGCTTCGAGTCCGTTCGCCTTGGCGAGTGTGAGGAGACCATAGAGATGTTCAAGTGCGCTGTGAACGCCCGCGTCGCTTGCCAACCCCATGAGATGGAGATGTGTTCCGTGGTTTTTGGCATGCGCGATTGCGTCTAAAAGCACTTTATTCTGAGCAAACTCGCCGGAACGGATCATAGTGCTGATACGGAGGAGTTCTTGATTCACGATGCGTCCTGCCCCGATGTTCTGATGTCCGACTTCACTGTTGCCGATGACACCCGGGGGTAAACCGACATCTTCGCCGGAGGTATGGATTTGGACGTTTGGATAGTTCCGTCGTAGCCAGTCATCTACGGGTGTTTTTGCGAGATGAACGGCGTTCGCGTGCTGGAATTCGGGATACGGATTATTGCCCCAGCCGTCTCGAATGATGAGAACGATGGGGCGTTTCTGCTGGGATGTCATGTAAATTCCTTCTTAATTGCCGATGTATGTGAAATTCTGTCTTAAGGATGCCGTCCTATTTTATGAGGCATCGAACCTGACGCGTCTGTAGATCGCACGCAAGGGCAGTGTGCGTTCAATTGAAGCGAGTGGTAGCATATCTTCAAGCTGTTCAAAGGTATTGTGGATCCATTGGGAACCTTGGCGACGGTAGTGTTCAACACGCACGTTGTTTTGTGAGACGAGGATATATTCTTGCAAAGATGCGATCTGCTTATAGTGTTCAAATTTTTCCCCGCGGTCAAACGCTGCGGTTGAGGGAGACAGCACTTCTATGACAAGAATCGGGTTAAGGAGTGTATCAAAGGTATCATCCTCAAAACGGGGTTCACCGCAAACAACGATCACATCTGGATAGAAGTAGGATATCTCCGGGCTGGTCCGCACACGCATCTCGCTGGCGAAGACTTCACACTCACTATTCATTAATTGGTTGCCCAGTTGGATTGTTATGTCTACCGTAATGCGGTTATGTGAGCGACTTGCCCCAGACATCGCGATTATCTGTCCATTGTAGTATTCGTTTTTAAAGGGCTGCTTGCGTTCCCAAGTGAGGTATTCCTCGGAAGTTAGATGTGTTTGCGCGGTAAGTGTTGACATACGTGTCTCCGTAAATCCACCTTTTTGTCAAATCATTTTAGCAAATTTTTGCGGAAAAATCAAGATGTCATTCAAATCTATCTTCAGTGGACATCTGGAAACTGTCCAGCAGAAATTGAGGGGTTGCTATCTTAGTCCACCCTTGAGTCTACTCCACGTTGTGGCGAGTTTCCCTCGCGCTTCCACATCTTGCGGGGTTTCCATGACTTTTTGGATGTCGTCTTCACTCAGGGTTTTCTCATAGAGTCGGACTTCATCAATTTTACCCGGGAAATGGTCGGTGGCGTTGCCGAGGTCATCGCCGCCAATCCAGAGTTCTAAGTCGGAGGGCGCGATTGGCACATCGTTGGCAGCGTCGCCTTCGAGTTCGCCGTTTATGTAAACCTTCATCGTCTTTCCATCGAACGTCCCTGCGAAGTGATACCATTCGCCGACTTTCCAATCGGTTGTTGTGGATTGTGCGAAGGTATTGTTGGGTTTGACGAGAAAGTCGATGCTATCTGCGTTGCCGAAGTCGAAGATGACGAAGATGGAGTTGTTTTTACTCATTAAGCGGTGCCCGGTGAGTGCATCGTTTGGGCTGAACCATGTCATGAGGGTGATATTTTCCTCGATTGCGAAGTCGGGATCGTCTGCGACGATGACATGGTCGTCTACGCCGTTAAATTCGAGGGCGGTCCCGAATTTTCCCTCAACCCATTTCGGCTTACCGTGAAATTCTCCGTCGTGTCCGTTGCCTGTGACATCTATGGCTTCTTTGCCCTTGCCTTCATCGAAGGGCCAATAGGCGACGAGTCCGTCTTCTGCCACGTTGGCGATACTGAGGTTGGTAATCATGAGGAGTGAGAATAGCAGTGGCAATACAAAGGTAACTTTGGACATTGCGATTTCTCCTGTGTAAGCGTGAAATTTTGGATTTGTGATCTCTTGGGGATTTGTCCTTATTATAACATATTTTTCAAAATGAAATGTAGAAAAATATTCTCTGAATCAGGATAACCCCCTCAATCCCCCTTATCAAGGGGACAAGACTTTAAGCTGGGCAGGATAGGAAAATGTGTTAATTGTCTGAATCACGGATTATCACGGATTATACGGATTTCGCGGATAAGAGAAAGTGTTTCGTCTTAAAATTCGCATGGTGGGAGATTCAGAGGAGCTAATAAATAATTCTTACTTCAATACCACGATCCGCTGCGTTGCAGAAAAGTCACCGGCTATGAAGTGTAAGAAATAGACACCACTTGACACGGGTTCGCCTGTCGCATTCCGTCCGTCCCAATAGGCTGCACGTTCTCGTGTCAGGTAGTATCCGACAGGCTTAAATCCGACAGAAATCGTTCGGACCAAATGACCACTGACATCGTAGATGTTGACGCTTACATCCGAGGCTTTCGCCAACTGATACGGAATCCATGTCTCTGGATTGAAAGGGTTGGGGTAATTCGGCAGGAATTTCGTCTCCCTAACGCCCTGATTCGTTTCTGCCATCTGGTTTGGTGCTTTCACCGCAGCACCTTCAGCGGTAATCAGTAGATCCGCCCAATGTGCCCAGTCACAATTTGAATTTTCCTCAGAGTCTGTTACCAATTCCAGCAACACAGTTTCACCCGCAAACTCAGAAAGCGAGATATGGGCATCTACCCAACCGGGTATATCTGTAAAGTGTTCAAATTGCTGCCGCCCGTTTAGCAGCACCTTAAAAGATACACCATCACTACAACTTTCATCTTGCAAGCCCATTGAAAAGGAAAACATTAGCTCATGCGCTTTGGGCAAAGAAAGTAAAAATTGGAGAACAGTTTGTCCGTCCAGAGGCGGATGGGCAAAGATACTCCGCTTTTGCACTCCACCGATGGTTGCAATAGTAGGTTCACCTGAATTCCAGACACTCCCAAGTCGGAACATACCTTCAAACTGCAATCCAGCAACGAAATCAGTGTCCCTCAAATTATATGGGGAAACCACTTCAGCACCGGACTGAAAGAAAAAAAGAATCTGTGCCGGTAGTTCGGTTTCAAGCGAATATTGTCCCTTTCCTTTATTCTCCACTGTATCAGGAACGTTTCTTATCGGTTGAGTGGGAAGATAGAATCCTACCTTTGTAGGCGTGTCTGATGGTTCAGAGACGATTTTAGGTTGCGCCCACCTCGCCCAATCCCATCCTGTATTCCCTTTGGGACCTGGCGTGATAGTAAAACGGAGTTTAACACGTTGACCACGATAGGGGGTCATATCTATACTGATATGTTTCCATCTCTGGGCGTTGTGATGTTGACGAAAAATCTCATTGCCTTGCACTGAAACAATGAAGGTTACACCATCGGAGTTTTCAGAGCCATCCTGCAGCCCGATATCGTATTCCAAACGAAGGCGTGGACTCTCTGGCAACGAGAGTTCCCATTCTCCGAATGCATTACCAATAAGACCTTGCCAAGGCGGATGCGCCCCAATCGCTGGTTTACGAACACCAGAAACGGATGCCTCAATTCGCCGGAAGGTAGCTCCTTTCTGCTGCGATAATTCTTGTCCATTCACGACAATGCCTGTTCTTACAAGATGAAACGGTGCCAATAAATCAATTTCCTGACGGACATCCGTCTTTTCCAGTCGGAAAAGAGCGGCATTTTCTGTCACACGCGCCTCTATTACAGAAACACCTTCTGGTAAAGTGTTAATATGTACTTGAGAAAAATCGCGTGGGGTTTCGCTCAAAAAATAAGATTTCCTTGGATCCAATCCGAATATCTTCGTTTCGTTGTAAGCGCGCCAGTGTGGAAGACTCCGGTCAGTTTTCACTTGTGTTACACCAAAGACTCTTTCATATCCGACTTCGCCAAGCGGTAAGTCAAAAGTAGCCCCTCCATCTGTGGCTTTGAGCGTTGCGATTTCACCATCCTTGCCCATATACTGGAACAGTGTATCAGCCTCCCAGTCCTTTTCAAAGTCAGACTTCAAGCCAAATTCTTGCCAAGTTCTTGCAATTGAGAGTAATTTTTGTGTTTCAACCCGTTCAGGTTCCAAGTCCTGCTCTGACCAGATTCTAAGCGTTGGTAAAACCCCCCACTTCTCATACGCATCCAGATACTTTTGGTAAAGTTGTAGACCTCCATCAGGATTAGGCAATGCCAAATAGCCGTAAGGCAATGTATAAGGAGAAAATAGAAACGCACTAATTGGGTGTGGGGTTCCCCGTGGCGTGGAATCCCAGAGTGGTGGGAGTTTCCAACGTTGCGCGAAACTCTCACGGAAGAAAGTGCCTTCATGCAGATGCTCACCGCTAAAAACAACACCCGGCATCGCCTTCACCAATTCCTCGTGCATTAGGACGTTCCCTTGACCAGCGTTTAACCCCTCAATCAATCCATTTGCATCGTTTATTACAAAGTGACTAACGTCCAAATGGAAGGCATCCACTTCATACTTTTCCCAGACATTTTTCAGTTGTTGGACGAGGACTTTTCTAAATGCAGAACTCGCGAGATTTATGAAAGCGTGACGTTGGGGAGCATTCGTTCGTTCCCACCACCATCCGCGCCGGGTTCCAGTCCATGGATCTTGAAATTGAAATTTCTGAAATTCCGCGTAGAGGCGATGATAGGTTGAAACCCCAACAATATTTGTGTGAAGCATCACTCGAAACCCATGCCGATGTGCAGCTTTGACGAAATTCCCCAAATTTGCCTTCGCTGTATAGTCCGGATAATTAACATCGTAATCATCCTTTCGCCAGTTACTCAAATACAGCAAGGTTTTTGCGGGGTCAACCTGATCGGCTAACTTATCTAATATACCAACATCCAAACCAGGGTTGCCATAGATAACGACCAGACCGATCTCTCCAACCCATGCTGGCATCTCATCCAATCGCCAAGGTTTGAACGTCTGTTCCATCCACTCCCGATACTGTCTCGCAGGCACACGCCAGTCACCAGTGTATGTATTCAATCTCCATACAACAGATTTCACGGAGGTAAGCGCGTCGAAAGGTGCCTGATTTTGGGTTTGAAAACCGAGCGCAAAACTCTCTCCGAAATCTTTTTGATAGTGGAGTGTTTTAAACTGAAAGGTCGCATCTGTGCTGCGAACGAAAAAACCGCCTTGTTCCCCTTGCAGAATTGCAAGTTGGACCTCCCAACGCCCGGGATACTGAAAATCTTTGGCAGTGATCAGGGTTGTGGCATCAATAATTTGTCCGCCTTCTGCTGGAAGAATGAGGTCCAGATTCCTGACATTTAGATTTCCACAGCCCCACTGAACCCCATAGACACCTGCTGTGTCAGACATGCCTGCCTGTTCAATCAGTAAATCCTCCGTATTCTCATCGACGGCTATGAAGAGGCGAACTTCGTTTTGTCCCTGCTGAAATACCAGTTCTGCTTTGAGTGGTGCCACTTTTCGTGCGGATGTTAAAGTAACGTCACTTGTCCAAACATGACCACCGTCTTTCCTTAAGAGCCCGCTACGCCCACTGATACCCGTGGACACACCGTCAACACCGAAGGGCAAGGTGTAGGTTTCTTCTGTTAGTTTGTTATGGAGTTGGGTGATAACGCCGTTTTCAAATTGGACTTCATACGCGTCGGTTTTGACGAGGATAGTGTTATCAAGGATGGTGATTTCGGCAGGTTCGGCAGGTTCAGCGTAAAGGATACAGACTATCCCAATTAGAATTGCAGTGGTTAGAGGTCGCATGCTATTTTCTTTTGTGGGAGCGTTGCGTTTCATTGTGATTTCGTTAAACAAGGTTTAATAATCACATATTAGCATATTTCACAGTGAATGTCAAGCCATTCGGAATTCTGAAAAAACGCCAACACCCATCGCACAACCTAAATGAAGATTAATTTATTAATTCGGTAATTTCTGAACGTGCGATGAATCGCACTACTACGAACCAGCCCGCTTGTAGTAGGGAAACCATTCAGGGTTTCCCGTCTATTACCGAAATATTTTCTGAAACTTCATACAGGTTATGCTACAAAAGAGCACCATGTGTAAGTCCTATGGGATATTAAACCGCACGCTCAATGGACCAATGTCGATCCGTGCTTTGGACGACAATGGCACCCGGCATGTCCATCTGCACCAGCATCTCGTTGACTTCGGCGATGGTGAACGCGGCGAGGAAGGAGTCGTAGTAAAGTTTTTGTTGGTAAGGGGTATCGCCAGCGGCATACAGGTCGACAAAGGCTTGCGCATCCGTAGGTGTTTCAGGACGGATGAGATCGCGGATGAGAACGGTGCCTTGGGGACGGGCAACTCGCCCCATCTCTTTGAGTGCCGACATCGCATCGTGGATGTGATGCACAATGCTGTTGGAGATGAGTCCGTCAAAGGTGTTGTCGGGGTAAGGTAGAGTTTTGGCATCGACGCATTCCAAGGTGATCCGATCAGCGAGACCGGCATCTGCGACGTGACGCTTCGCTATCTTTAGCATCTCCTCGGACAGGTCAATAGCGGTGATGTGGATATCGGGACACTGTTGCGCGAGGAGGATGGGAATCTGTGCGGGACCAGTGCCGACATCGAGAAAATGTCCGGTGCTCGCACCGAGCGCGACAACGCGGTCTACGAAAGCCTGGTCAACCTCACCGTGCTCCATCGCATCGTAGGCTTCGGCGGCTTCCGCTGTATCCATGACTTCTGGTTCTACAATTCGCTCCATTTTGTTGTGTCTTTCTGGAGATATGTTTGTAGTCGCGTAATTTATTGCGTCTTGCGACGGGCAATGAATTGCCCTACTACGAACCAGATCCCATTAATCGTTCTTTTCCAAATCCTTTGTTACGGCACAACGGCGTGTGCTTACTACTTTAGTGAGACAATAATTTTGCAATAGTTCGCGCGTTTTGACGAATTTGATCGGGTTGAAATTGCGTGTACATGCCGACCGCCATTGCGTCTGTTGGCTTGATATTTTCGAGTGCAAGTTCAAGTGCCTCATGTGGCTCGTTTCTACCGGCAGCTAATACCTTTATGGCGATTATCGGCATCGGTATTGCTTGTATCGTAGCGAATGCTGCATATCGATCGTCGGGCAGATAGAGTTCCCTGTGTCTCGTATGATTATACAATGCACAAACATAAAAGTCAACATCATAGCCTTCAGTGTAGCAGTACTTGAGGACCTGCGGATCGTGCGTGCCGAGTCCGGCTGCATAACCGAGGTCTCGGATACGTTTGAGTCCGTCGCGTAGGGAACTGAGTCGTCCTTCTGCATATAATTTATCGGTTGTGCCGCCGTGATGGTAGATGGCGATCGGTCTATAGCGTGCAATAATCTGTAGGTAGTCGTCGAGGTTGGCGTATTCTGTATCTTTCGGTGTCTGCGCGATCCACTGAAGGGTGCCGCCTGCGTTCCAGTACTCGTTGAGCGTCCGCATGATGTGCCTATCGGCGCGAGCGAGGACGGTGTTAATGCCGTTCTCTTCTGCTTGCCGGAGGTCTGCCATAATCTGGTGCGTCGTATAGTAATCCTCCATGGCCTTCGATGCCGCTGGAGAATGGTGCGAAATGCCGCTATAGGGGTTGCCACCAATGATGAGTCGTGTGATACGATGTGATGCGATAGAAATTATGGGTAGTTTCATCGTTTATTTTCTGAAGCCTTATTTTTCTTGAGAGACTCGTCCCTACTTCCACTTAAATTCACTTGCAGGGTCATGATTCTTTTTTATGTCGGTTTTGTCAATTATACCGTTTGGACGCGTATAAAATGTGAGTTGATAGGTATAACCGGTGGATATGTATGTTCCACTTACTTGCCGCATACCGCGAGCGTGGATCGGAGGGTCTTGTCGGCGTTGGGATCTCAACATACGGCTTGCTTGCTTGGGTAAGAAACCGTGGACAGGAATTTGCCAGATATAGGTTTGCCAACCTGTTCCGTCATCGTTGACTTCCTTCGGTGATCCCCATTTTTGAATAGCCTTTGAGATGTGTATGCCTCTCCACCTACCTATAGTTTGCTGCATTTTCTCCTCTGACGAGAGTTCTAAGGTAGAGGCATGTGGTCTATCCCTTAAATGTGCTGGTGCTGTACATCCTGCCACTAAAATACATGCGATAAACGCTAAGTATAAAGGAAACGCAAATCTGTTCATTTTCAAAAAAGTCTCCTGGAAAATTTGGCTCACCACAATGAACACCTCCGCTTTAATCTTGTCAAGTAAATAGCAATTTCTATGCCAATTTAAAACAGTGAAAAAACAGGAGATATTACGGATTGAGTGGGTTTGAAACGTATGCTGACTGCACAAAATGGGGCATGCAGAGAGATACCTGCACGGATTTGTGCAGGTGTGAAAAATAGGTCGGATTACTGGAGAGTAAGCGTGTCGTACAGAAAGGGTAAGTAGACGGAGCCTGAAACGAAGTGGAAGGCGGGTCTACGGAAAAGCACATTATCACCTAAACCCGCCTGAACGAACCGCAAGGAAAATTTAAAAAATTGCGATCGGATTGCCGGGGGAGCCCGTTGCGCCTTTTAGGCGTAGCGGCGCGAAATAGAAGGCGAATTCATACACCTTCGCCGCCGCTAACTCCTCCGTGATTATGTTCTCAAGGTTGTAAATTCCGTGTTTAACGATAAACAACTGATGCACTGGAAAGGCAAGGGTTTCATCGGGATTCGGGACGACCTCGATTCCCCAGTTATCGGAACATAACATCACAATCTTCTGATCGACGAGGTATTGTCCCGCCTCCAATCCGATACCGGGCTCTGTGGCACCGTAGCGATCGTTATCCGTCATCCAGAACTTCCCCCACCCCGTGTGGATGATAACGACATCGCCGGGGGTAATCTGAATCCCTTGCTTTTCCAAGGCGCCCTCCAGATCGGCGCGCGTAATTTCATAACTGTCGCCCAGGCATTCAACGCCTTTATAACCCGCGACATCAATGAGGACACCGCGCGTCACGATGGGTCCTACATTCTCAACGCCAAGCTCTGTGAGACCTTCGGCTTTGGCGAAATCGCGCTGATTTAACCCGTTGTAGTAGAGATCCCCGATACCGATGTGCCCGAGTCCGTCAAACTGTGTGCCGATCTGACCGATCTCACCGCTGAAGATTTCCTCAAACCACGTCGTTTTGTTCTCACCGAGGGGACCCGACATCGCTGGAATTCGCAGGCTATAATGCCGCGTCCCGAAGACGGGGATACCGCTTTCGTAGACTCTACCGAGTTGAAAGACTTCCCCCGTTTTAATCAAACTCGCGGCTTGCAATACTTTCTCTGGCGTTAGGCGATTCACGGCACCGCGCCGATCATCGGCACCCCATTCGGAAGGAAACCACGATTCTTGTGTGAGGGTAACGGTTGCTGTGAGGGCAAGTATACCGAAGATAAGCCCAAACAAAATAAAAATCTTGTATTTTTTCGGTTTTTTGAACATAATTACCTCCTATGGCTTTCACTTCAATTGCCTTAATTCTACTATCAGCGTTTTGTCACGCCTTATGGAATTTCTACGGCAAATCCAGCAGAGATACACGCATCCTCTTTTTTTGGTGTGGATTTTACACCATAGTCATAGCCTTTATTGCCTTTGGCATTAAGCAACCGGTAATCCCGAAACCGGTATGGGTCTATATTGTTGCCTCCGCTTTTGTGCATTTATTCTATAAGCTGTTTTTGACGCACGCGTATACCGTTGGTGAGATCTCATTCGTCTATCCGATTGCGCGTGCTGCCCCAGCGTTCCTACCGCTCTTCGCCTTTCTTTTTTTAAAGGAACGCATTTCCGTGCCAGGTTTGATAGGCATTCTCTGTGTGATGGCTTCCATACTGCTCTACCAACAACGCGAAGCACGTATACAGTTCAAAGCGTTCTTTCGCTTCTTACGCCAACATGATGCCCTCTGGGCTTATGCCACCCTCATCAGCGTCATTGGGTACTCACTCATAGACAAACAGGGGATGTTTGAATTTCATCGCTACTCAACGGAGGTTCCTATGTGGCGCGCTGTGACCTACTATTTAATGGAGAACAGTATCTCGCAAGTTTTCTACGGGTTGTCCTGCCTCGTTCGGTTTCCGCGCCAGCAGATTCTCGAGATTGGACGCACGGAATGGAAGCGGAGCCTTGCTGTTGTGAGTCTTTCGCTGATCTCTTATTCGCTCATCCTCTACGTCTTAATGACGGAAAAGGTCAGCTACGTGACTGCGGTTCGACAGTGTTCTGTCATTTTCGTCGTCCTGCTCGGTGGGTACGCCTTGAAAGAGACCTATACAAAACGTCGTTTGATCGCAGCTGCCATGATGATATTCGGCATTTTTCTAATTGCGAATTTTTAATTATACCTTGCGGTGATGTATAACGCGACTGGACTCGAAGTTCAGAAACTTGACCCTACCAAAGGATGGGTGAAACCCAACGCTTTTCTCTTTCCAACGTGCCTTATCTGTTGGGTTTCGCTCTATCTCTATCAATCACCGATTCATGGAAAAGCAAGATTTCTACTATAAACAGAGTGGTTTTGGTCTTTACCGCTCAACCCAACCTACCGGAATCCTATTCGCATTTTCAACTATCAAACTCATGTTAATAATTAAAAACCTTAACCGAAGGAGACCCCCAATTTGACGCTCCGTTCGGGATGATTGTCCATCTCTATGTAGGCTTCGACTGAATCTTCAAACGGCACTACTGGGTTAACGACATCTTCACAGTCAAATCGTCCTGCAGCAAGCCACTTCCAACAGGTATCAATAATCCGCTTGAAATTCCAACGCGGATGATCGCGGTTCGGATCACTATTAGCACGTGCAAAGATGATGTTCGGAATGTTGACGTGCGCGACCGCACCGAGGTCAAGTCCGCCCGTACACGCTTTTGCGCGTCCCGCATAGACGATTGTTCCCTCAAAAGTGACGCTGCGGAGGGCATCATCAAGTGCCTCGTAGATTGCGCTGGTTTCTACAGCCACATCAACACCAAGCCCACCGGTCGCTTCTTTGAGTACCTCCCCAACATTAGAGGCAGTTGGGTCAATAACAAGTTCCGCACCCGTCTTTTCAGCGACTTTCCGTCGTCTTTCAATCGGGTCTACGGCAGCGACGAAATCAGCCCCCGCGATCCGTGCCATCTGCACCGTCATCAACCCGATCGCACCCAGCCCAAAGACAGCGACCCGTTCGCCGACACGCACTTTTCCATCACGAATCGCGGACATAGCGAAATGTGCTGGATCGTAGCAGACCGCCTCTTTCCACGTCATTCGCTCGGGCATCTTGAGGACACTGCCTGCGCGCCATGTGTGTGTCTCCTTGAGGTGACCGTGGCTGGCGACGCGTTCTCCAATCTCGAAATCTTCAACATCGTCTCCAATTTCAATGATTTTTCCGACACACATATTCCCAAGTCTCAGTGGAAAACTTGGGTTGTTGTATCCGTAGTAGGCTGTCAGCTCGGTACCGCGCTTGGGCGCCCCGAATTCGACTTGAACCCGGACGCTGTCCGCGGGGACGGGGCCGTCCTCATATTCTCTCAAAACGGGTTGCCGCGGGGCAACCGCGATTAATTCTTTTGGCATTTTTTTCACCTTCAAAAATATAAGTGAAACCCAACATTAAGTTGGATTGTTGGGTTTCGCTGTAGACTTTTTCATGAACAGTTCATTAGAAAACAGTATTTCCATTGAGACTTGATAGATCTCGGTCTTTCATCGCTCAACCCAACCTACGGGGACCACCTTACTGGTGAACGGCACACGGCGTGTGCCTACTACCTTAGTGTGGGATACCCAATTGATGCATTCGGCGGTGAATCGCTTCTCGTGCTTCTTGGAAGGGACGAGAGAGAAATTCCAAATGGTCATCCTCGCCGTGATGGTGTGTCACAGTGCCGGGTTCATGGTGGCGTGCTGTCTGTTGAATATAGGACAACCCACCCTCAATCAAAGTCAACATATAGTTTGCAGTTTCCGGGTCAAACATCCACCACTCACCGCCGACCGCTATGTAAACGGGAGAGGTGTGGGCGATGATGCCGCGTCCCCATCCGTCGTAGTGTGGAACGGCTTGTGCGTAGTTCGGTCCACCGCATCGCGCCGCGATCCAAGAGTGTTTGTCCACTTTCAGATTCGCCTTCAGGTGTAGATGCGCTTTGCCGTCTTTGTCCTCAGTCGAAGCGACAACGCGTCCCGCCTGAAGAATCTGCAAGGTATGGATCGGGAAGATGGAATCCGCGGAGGCTTCGACTTCAACAGTGCCGCCGTTCCCGGGCAGGTTAATCGTGCTACCGATCGGTTGACCATCGACGGTTAGACGGATCATGGGACCCCCGCTGAGGAATGTATTTCCGGCACTCATGTATTTGCACCAGTTATCGTAATTGAATTCCTCGTGGTCAGGGATGTGGACATAGGTGCGATAAACGCCTACGGGGACATCGCTACTCATCTTATCCGTCCCACCAACGAGCGGCAATTTATAGCCACAATTGAGATAACGGTAGTATTCAAGGTGTCCATACATAGCGTTGGTGAGGTATTCGACAGCATCAACACGTCCGGTAGCAATGAGTGTCGCGGGTTCACAATTCGGATTTGGGATGTGTGGTAAAACAACGGTGCCGCCCTGGGCGTGGCACGCATCTGCCCAGTGCGAAAGCGTGACCTCCATATTTCCGCCGAGTTCTGCTTCTCCAGGACCGTCTGAACACCACGGTGCGACCTGTTCCTTTAAACCGAGGAGTGTGAGATGACCGAGGAGATGCTGACGATTTTCCTGCGTCGCATAGACAATGCTCCGTCCATCAGCAGAGGTTGTGGGTCTTCCGATGAATTCCTCTGTATTCGTAAAGAGATGTCCCCACTGCGAAAGGAGAAGGTTGACAACCCCCAAATCTTCGCCTTGTGCTTCGGTATGCGCCCCCTGCGTAGACAGGAAATGGACGTGCGTATCGCCGCTGAAATAGCGTTCGGCGTTCATATCACACCACCGTTTTAATCGAAGCGTCAACTCGCGTTGTCCGGGTTTTATGTTGACGGTAGTTCGCAAGGGAGTGTATTCAAAGCCACGAGCGACATCAACGATAACGTCGCCACGCGGTAGCCACCCCTGACACGTCCCGTCAATGTAGGCATAACTGATCTGTCCTAACCGGACATCACCACCGACATCTACGTGCCATGTCCCCATATTTGAATTGACGTGGGCATGGTGTCCGTGTGGCGCATACGGCACTCCGTGTGGGGAACGGAAATGGATGCGACAGGGAACCGGTTTGTTTGTATCCTCGTCAATGACAGTGGTATGCACCCAGTTTCTGCCGGCGTCGATGACCTCTACCTTAACTCGCTCATTGGGTTGAACGATCCCCTTTTCTTCGACTTCCCCCCACTTGACAGTGCCAAGCGTTTCACCTTGATTTTTGACTTCAACACTTGCAGACGGAGTGGCGGATACTTCAACGTAAGCAGGGCTGCTTTTGTTGTTTTGGGATTCCCCCCAGCCTTTGAAATCGTCGTCGATAAAGGCATCGGGCGCGTTTTCCGGCAATGGGTACGGGTAGGTCGCAACGCCACGGTCAACATTGACTTCCATATCAAAGGGTTTGTCGGCATCCTCAGATTGCGGCAGCGTGATTTTGACTTCGCGACGGGGACGACGTGGGATCGGGTCTTCGTCAAGATAACCGAGCGTGACTGCTGCAACAATAAAACGCCGCTCTTGCGGTTGTATTTCAATTGATGCAACTTCAACACCATCTCTGGGATTCTTCCATATCCATAAATAGTAGTCGCGCGGTGTCCCTTGGCTGACTTCGGTTTGTCGGTTGCCCGCGGATCCCCAAGGTCCCTCGTGTCGCGATGCTAAACTCTCCTGTCGGTCAGGTATAGCAAGAAACGTCTGTTGTCCCCATCCCTGTGGCACACTGCCGATCTCAAAGCGTTCACGAATCGGTACACTCACCGATTCACCATCGGTGTAATGGAAAACGTAATTAGCAATCAGTCTGCCGATCGGTTCGCCTTCAGGAATGCGTGACTCAAGCAGCCGATGCACAAAGATTACTCTCTTCGGGCTTGCACCGACAGGAACTTGGATGGCATCAGTGTTAACGTCCTCACCGAAACCCAAGAAACAGGTTGTGCCTTCAGCGATGTCGAAAGGAAGTCCGTGGAACGTCTGTGCTCCGAGGGTGGGCGTTGCGTTCTCGCCGAGAATCTCTGTGCCGACATTGCACAAAGCGGAAAGTGAAATAGATTGGTAGTCTCTCATTTTTTTAATTTTCCTTGTGATTCGGTGAAGACCGATAACTATTAAAGCGGAAAATCGATTGACTGTCCCTGCTCAGAGGACATATAGAACGCTTGCATGAGTTCGGTGAGGTTCCGTCCATCTTGGATGGTAATCGTCATCGGTTCATCGCGAAGAATAGCGTTAATCCACTGTTGTATCGGTTCAGGGGGTGCTGCGGGGGCATTGGCAATGTATTCCGCTTTCTCCTCATCAGAGAGTTTGCGAGTTTCAAAATGCATCTCGCCATCATGTCCCGCGGCGAACGAACCTTCTGTGCCGTAGACTTCAAGCATATTTGGACCGGAACGGTGCGTCCACGCAACGTCAATCACCCCGAGTGCCTTGTTCACAAACTCAACAACGGAAACACTGTTGTCATCAATCGGGAAGTTGCCGGTGAAGTTGTTAATCTTAGCGATAGCACTCTTCGGCTCACCCATCAACCATCGGATAACATCGACACGGTGACACCCTAAATCGAAGAGGGCTCCGCCACCGGCGCGTTCTGGATCTGCGAACCAAGCACTTGTTCCACTGAACCAGCTATCCAATGCGGCGGAATGCGCAATCCGTCCTCTACCGAACGTGATGTCGCCGAGGAGTCCATCGTCAATCGCCTTTTTCGCAAACAGAATTTCAGGATTAGCCCGGGAGGGCAGCGAAATCATGAACTTTACACCCGCCTTCTCGACAGCCTCAATAATTGGATCGCATTCGGCAACAGTAATTGCGAGTGCCTTTTCGGTGAAGATATGTTTCCCGGCTTCAGCGGCAGCGATCATTACGCGCGGATGGTCGGACGTGATTGCGTCAACGGCGACCGCGTCTACATCGTCGCGGCTGAGAACTTCGTCCAGATCGGTGTAGAAGGGAACATCGTATTGTTCAGCGGCATCTCTGCCACCGTATTCCTCTTCGTCCCAGACGGCAACGAGTTCGGTTTCAGGGTTTTCGTTAATTTTTCGTGCATAGCCACCGGCGTGGACATGCGCCATACTAATCTTTGCGACTTTTATCATGTAATTCTCCTTATTATTTTCGTGAGTTCGATATAACGCGGCTCTTAAACACCATCATGTATGTAGGTTGAACACACCTTAAACCCAACTCAATGCTGAAAAACATAAAATACCTTTGCTCCATAGGAGCAATATGTCTATAGCAATCAATCTTACTCCGCCCGCTCCGTAGGTGCGGTATGTGGCTATTACACATAGCACTCCGCTGGAGTGCTGAAACTTATGAAACTAACTGGTTCCCAATATGTGGGAGTCATGCTATATCGTATAGTGCTCCTCTAAATTCCTAAGTTAAACCCACGTTATTATATAATTCTGCCAACAGAAGAGCGAGTGGCGAGATGGTTCCAGCCACGGAGTACCAGTTGGACATTAGTGTGGCGATTTTCGGATTCGATTTCATCGTCACCAGCGTGCATTTGAACGAGGACACTCTTTCGCGTCCGGTTCGAGTGGTTGGGCATTGACCCGTGTAGGGTAAAATAACTAAAGAACAACACGTCTCCGGGTTCCGCCTCTAAAACGGTTGCGTTCTCAATGGGGTATCGTTCTGTAACTTCAGCATTCTTTCCGCTGCCCATCATGCCATCAGTGCGTCCCAACTCCTTGTGGGACCCCGGATAGACGCGGACACATCCCATTTCATCCGTAGCCTCTGAAACGTAGATGATGGCAGCTATCATCGTGTCTTTGACGGACGGAAAATACTGCCAATCTTGATGCATCGGGAAGGGTGCCCCTGTTTCCGGTGGTTTGCAGAAGAGTTTGGAATGGTGAAGCATAATATCGGGTCCGAGGATGGCTTCGGTAACATCAAGAAACTTCTCCTGCATGAACGCCTGCAACCAGATCCCAGAGAAACTCTGGATATTGTGCGTATGGATGATAACAGACTCACCGCCATCAAGTGCGTCCATCAATCTACCGCCCCAGCGTGCATTGACGTTCTCATCACTTTTGAGGAGTTGATCCACGACCCGATCGAAGTCACTTTCCATCGCATTGATTTCTTGAGAGGAATAGACCCCTTTGGCGAAATAGTATCCGTTCTCCTGAAAGAATTTTCCGATATCTGACATTTTTTTAACTATTGCTCCTGAGCGGGGTGTCCATTGTCCACCCCGAATCTAAAATTGGCAAACAATCTGTTTCAGGTTATGAAAGTTTTCTCTCCAACGCAAGCTGCCACCTATTATAGACATAGCACTCCGCTGGAGTGCAAGAAGTTGTAGGCCCCGGTTTCTATAGACATATCACCCCGCTGGGGTGAGGAAATGCCTGATCCGCTCGCTGAAACGTTCAGAGTTTGTTAGTAACAACTTGGGTTATCTGTATTAAAGGTACATCGTTAGAAAATTTCCCTTGTTATGCTCCTCTGTAGCGTCCTGCTGCAACTTGCTAAATGTGTTGAAGGCAGCAAATTGACCGTTGTCCAGAATTCCGACGAGGTTTTCGACGTGCGAGTCAGAACCACACAACCGACGGACATCTTCGAGACGATTGGTAGCAACCACGACGGTTTTTCCCATCGCTTGGAGTTCACCGAGAAGCTCGGCCATCTCGATCTGTCCACCCGGATCAAGCGGTGTGAGAGGCTCATCCAACAACCATAACTGTGGTTCATGTAAAAAGGTTTTGGCGAATAAAAGCCGTTGCCGTTCTCCTGTCGATAGCGTACCAATTTTAACCTCACGGAGATGCTGGATGTCCATTAATTCGAGAACTGTATCGATTGCATCCACACGCTCCCGTCTTTCCAATTTGTATGCAGCGACAAAAAAATTGAGGTAATTTACAACGGACAATTCAGGATACCCTTCAAAAGCGACGGGGATATACCCGATGCTTGGACGCACCTGTTTCAGGTTCTCAAATGCATCAATCCCATCCATAGAAACGGTCCCTGATGTCGGTTCGACCAAGGTCGCCAAAATATTGAGTAGAAGCGTTTTCCCTGAACCGTTCTTACCGAGTAGGACGAGGCATTCCCCAGCTGCCACTTGGAACGTAAGTTCCGTCAGAATGGGTTTCTTGTCAAAGGATTTAGAGAGACTCTGCACATCAAGCATTTTTAATTTTGCGACGCATTTAACTCAGATCCACCTTGACGGGTGTGCCGAGTTCAGCGGATTGCCACGCGGCTTCGGTCAATTGGATGACCCGCAACCCGTTTTCAACACCGATCGGGTTCTCCGTCCGTTCACCCCGGATGAGTTCAATAAAAGCGACATCCTTGTTCGCTTGTTCCGGCATTTCAGATGTGTCAACAAGTTCTGGTGTCCCATCCCCTGCTTGACGATAGAGTTGTCCCTCTCGGAGATGGAGCGCGCCCTCCTCCAACCAGACAGAAAAAGCTTCTCGAACGCCGCCATACGCGTGTCCAACAATACTGATATTGCACAAGGCACCGGTATCAAACTTAATGGACATCGCAGTGAGCACATCCACCTCAATGCCTAAGTTGTCTATCATGGCAAAGACAGTATCGGGACTGGCTTCTAATACCCAGAGGAGAATGTCAATGAGATGGCTCCCTGAGTCGTTCAGTTGCCCACCACCGCCGAGGAACGGGTCTTGCCGCCATTTGCCCTGCTGATTCCGATACCAGTTCTGTGACTGGTGTGCCGCGACGAAGTTAACGCGTCCGAGTTCACCACTCTGGACGACTTGGCGACAGTATTGATACGTAGGACTCAAATGTCGTTGGTAACCTATCATCAGGTGCAAACCGGTCTCTTCCACCTTCGCTATTACCTGCTTGGCATGATCCACCGTGCAAACCATCGGTTTCTCGGTGTGGACATGGCACCCTCTATCAAGTGCGTCCATAATATGCTGGAAATGGAGACCGTGCGGCGAACTAATAACCACGGCATCCGGTTTGACGGCATCTAACATCTCAACGTGGTCGGCATAAGTCGGCAGCGACTCGTCTAAACCGACGGTCTCTTTGAACGCGTCAAGCGACGCTTCACTTGGATCAGCGAGGGCAACAATTTCTACACCCTCAACACTTGAGACACTGCGTCCGTGTCCACGTGCATTGCCGCCACATCCGATGAACGCAAAATTTAATTTCTGTTTCGACATTTTTTAATTTATGGCCTCCTGGGCTGTTCTCCACTCTGTTCATGGTTCTGACCCTGTTATTGCTTGCGATGTAACCTATCACAACCTGCAACAAAAATTCAAGTTTTTAATTATACTTTGCAGAGAAACAACGTGCATTAAAACCCTTGAGGCGTTCCTTAAATCAGCGTGTGCAGTCGCTCCAGAGAAGCAAATAGTGTTCAACAAATGAACACTATTGCACAAATTATGATAGAAATAGGTCGAAATTCGCCAATTTTATGCCAAATCGCGAATGGCATACAACTTGCGAGGGGTAGCACGGTAACACATAGGCATCAATTGCACCAGACATCTGACCGACACACAGCAGAATCAAGTTGAACGGAGAACACGACTATGCAAAAATCAACCTACCTTATTCTTATCATAAGCCTGAGTCTATCACTGAGTTGGATTTTCCAAGCACACGGAGAAAAAGATTGTGACATGGAAGTTGCGGAAGTAGAGGAGGTCACAGTAACAGCAACGCGCGCCGAGAAAGAGCCTTTCAAAACGCCTAATGCTATCACCGTTCTTAACCTCAAACAATTGGAACGGACCAACGCGGAGCACGCCTCCAACCTACTTCGTGATGCCGTCGGGGTTAGCGCACAACAGACGACAGTCGGACAAGGTTCTCCATTACTCCGAGGCTTAACTGGCTACCAGACACTGATACAGGTCGATTGGGTGCGTCTGAACAATTCAACATTCCGTTCGGGACCAAACCAATATACGGCAACTATCGGACCAGAGATGTTAGATCGGGCAGAAGTGCTGCTTGGTTCAAGTTCGATGTTATACGGAAGCGGTGCTATGGGGGGTGTGGTGAGTTACTTTACGAAAGCGATCCCACTTAATCCAGCGCAGCAAACCTGGGAGGTACATCCACGACTCCTTGCTCGGTACACGACAGCCACACAAGAACGGCTCGGTCGGCTGGAGGTAACAGGAAATAAGGGTAGACTCGGATTCATCGCTGGCGGTGGTGCCCGATTCTATGGAGATATGAACCCCGGCAGCGGTTACGATCTCCACTACAAAAACCGGAAGTTTGAAATCGTGAACGAAATGCCAAGCGGTGTGAAACTCTATAACTATGATGAGATCAATCAGTTGTCAAAAGACAATATCCCTGAGAGATGGCTCATCGACACCGAAGGTCCACTGGGTTGGAAAGCCTACGACGCCAATGCAAAATTGGGTTATCAACTCAACGACACCAGCACTATCAATGTCGCCTATCAGATGTGGCGACAACCGCAAACCCCGCGGTATGATAAAATCGCACCACAGGAATTTGACGAATTCTTTTTTGAACCGCAAAACCGTGATCTCGTCTATGCTAATTACTTCGTAACTCCAGTAGAAGGAGGCATCGACTCGTTCCGTCTGACAGCCTCTTATCACCGCCAAAAAGAGGGACGCAACGAAGTGAAACTCGATGCGACATCTCGACGACATCGATATGATACTGTTAACACCATCGGCTTAAGCGCGCAAGCGGTTAGTTCCATCCTTCCCCGACAACGCTTGGTCGGCGGCGGTGAATTCTACTTGGACATGATCCAGAGTCGGACCGTCAATACTGACCTTAAGACGGGTAAAGAAGATATTAATGAAGACGTTGGACGTTTCATCAACGGTTCTCAGTTCTGGGATGCGAGTCTGTATTTGCAAGATGAAATTACGGTCCATGACCGTGTTGAACTTACACTTGGTGGACGCGCGACGTTTTATCAGACCCATGCAGACCTCTCTGTCCGAGATAAGGCTTTCGATGCGTTCAATGTATTCGACAGCAGCCTGACAGGAAGTGCTGGCGTAGTGGTGAGTTTGACAGAGTACCTGAACTTTGTAAGCAACTTTGGAACAGCGTTTCGTGCCCCCTCGTTGAACGATACAACGGCGGTGGAAGTGACCAATGAAGGTGTCACTGCCCCGAGTCCGGATCTTGGACCGGAAACTTCGTGGACGGTTGAGAGCGGTCTCAAGGCTAAGCACACCTACTTCCGGGGTGCTTTCACACTCTTCCACAGTCGGATTAGCGGTTTAGTTGCGCGTAAACCTGTGCAAGAGGCATATACAGGTGAAACACTCCCGCAACTCCATCAAGACCTCATCAAAGAATACGAGGGTATTGACGTACTCGTGTTTGATAATGTCGATGAGGCACAGTTCCAAGGTGTTGAATTAGCTGGGTTGGTTCCGATCAATCCTGTCTGGTCCGTCTACGGCAATGCGGCATTGATACGTGGAGAAGTCCTTAAAATTGGCGGCAAAACACCAGATCCGAAGAAACCGTGGGAAGCCCGTGTCCGTAGGGAACCCCCATTGAACGGCATCGTTGGGGTTCAGTGGGAACCGTTGAATACGGAGTATTGGGCGACCTTTTATGTGCGCGCCGCGGCAGAACAGCGGCACCTGAACCGCAGTGATATCCGCGACCCCCGGATGCCCGGAAAAACACGCGATCCCGCCGAAGTTGAATTCGATTCCAACGGCTATGCAGTGGATGCTGGGACCCCAGGATGGTGGACCCTTAATGTTCGCGGAGGGATTCAACTCTTCGATTACACACACGTGACATTATCACTCGAAAACCTGCTGGATCGACGGTATCGGCCACACGGCACGGGTGTAAACGCCTCAGGTTTCAACGTGAGTCTGAGTCTGGATAATCGGTTTTAATAGTTATCAGTCGTCAGTTGTCGGTTAAGAGATTTTTCGGTAACAATTCAAGCCCCAAGCGTATGCCAAACTGTGGATAATTGTTGAAAGGTAGCCTCTTTACTGACGACTGACAATTATTTATAGCACATCAAATTTCTTCTTGATAAATTCAACGACGACTGCCGGCACCATCTCCCGTAATTTCTCCTCACTTACCCGCCGCTGCGCCATCTGCACAACCTCCATCACGAGGGTCGAACTGATATGCGCATACTGCGTGTTCGCCATCATAAAGAGGGTATCGATGTCTGGAGCGATCTGTTGATTCATCCGCGCCATCTTGAACTCCCATTCAAAATCGGAGATTTCGCGCAGTCCACGAACAATCGCGCATGCGCCGCGTGTCTGTGCGTAATGCACCGTCAACCCGGTATACCCATCAATCGTGGCTTGCGGATACGGTTCAATGACAGTTTCAAGCATTTGGGTGCGTTCCTCAAGCGTGAAGCGCGCCGGTTTGGCAGGGTTAACACCGATAGCAACAACCAGTTCATCAAAGATGCTGAGATTGCAAATGCGATCAATGAGGTCGACGTGTCCATTCGTGACGGGGTCGAAACTTGCGGGAAAGATAGCGATTTTCTTTGGCATACTTTTTAATTATTCCTTGCGGTTGGGCTATACACTTTCCATGCCAATTTTATCACAAATGCCAGCATAAAGCAAGTCCTCTTGTTTTTAGCCAAAATCAAAAAAAGTTGCTTGCTTTTTTGCACGCGTGGTATAATAGCACTATCATATAGCAAGGAGGCTAATAATGGCAAAAATTAACACACTTGTCTTTGCAGGCGGTGCCATCCATGACTGGAAAGGCTGTAGTGATGAAATTGTGAAGGTGCTCTCACAACGAGATGAATTTGAGATTACCCGCGTCGAGGAAGACTTGGATGCTCTCGTGTCACCGAATTTAGATCCATACGATCTCGTCGTTTTCTATTACACAATAGGTGAGATCTCGGACGCACAGAAGAACGGTTTGCTCAACCACGTCGCTTCCGGTAAAGGCTACGTCGGTGTGCACTCGGCAGCAGATTCGTTCCGCGAGTGTCCAGAGTACCGCTCAATGGTAGGAGGTTATTTCGTCACGCATCCACGCTACCGCGACTACCAAGTCAGCATCGTTGACGGTGAGCACGAAATCACAAAAGGGCTCGACGAGTTTGTCGTGACGGATGAACAGTATATCCTCGATTACGATCCTCGGAATCACATACTTGCGTCAGCATTATGGCAAGGTGCGGCAGCACCCGTGGCATGGACAAAGAACTGGGGCGAAGGTAAAGTGTTTTATCTCGCGCTCGGTCATGATGCAGCGGCGTGTCAGCATGAGATGTTCGGAAAGCTCTTGGAACGGGGTGCGCTCTGGGCAGGCAGTAACGGCGGCGCGTAGATGCTTATCGGCTATCGGCTATCGGCTCTAAATTTCCGATTGCAGATAGCCATCCTGCTTCTTCGCAGGTTGATTTCCTATTAAACATGAAACAGAAAATCACCAGTATTCAGGCGGTTCCTGAATTGCCTTCGCATCAACACCTTTTTCTGAATGACACGCCATTTGTTGTGATCCATACATCTTTGGTTGAAAAATTCGGATTACGTATCGGTTTAGAAATTGAAGCTGAGATCATCGAAAAGTTAATTGCAGCGGATGAAGTGATGCGAGCAAAAAACCATGCGCTCCGGTTACTCCGCGAAGAGAAGGATCCCCTTACAGCAGACGCTTCAGAGGATTCTCGCCCTATAGGAAAGCCTAAAATTTATACCAAAAACGAGATGGAACAGCGACTTGCGCGAGAAGGCTTCTCAGCGAAAGCAATTGAAACAACGATCGAGGAGTTGATTCATTCGGGACATATTCGCGACCGGAAGTATGCAGAGAATTGGATAATCCGCAGGCAGAAATCGAATCCCCGTGGAAAAACGTTGCTCAAGAAAGAACTCGTCAACAAAGGCATCGACCGAGAAATAGCGGAACAGGTTGTAGCGAACGTAGAAACCGAAGACGAAACGAAAGTCGCACTCCAGATTTCTCAAAAACGGATGAAGCAGTATACAGGACTACCGATCCATGTCGCTAAACGTCGGTTACACGGATTTTTGGCGCGCCGCGGGTTCGGATCGGAAATTGTTCGGCATGTACTCGAGCAGATTTTTTAACGCATCCGCACATCATATCAAAGTTTCCCGAACGGATCTTTGTATCCGTTTTTGTCTTGACTTTTCTGTAAGAAATAAACTATAATGTAGGCGTAGGATAACGGAGGAGAGCGTCCAAAAATGACATCAGATGAAATCAGAACCAGCTTCTTAGAATACTTCCGTAAACACGGGCATGCCATTGTGCCGAGTGCGTCTTTGATACCAGCAGACGATCCGACACTGTTGTTCACGAACGCGGGTATGAATCAATTCAAAGATGTATTTCTCGGTATTGGGCAGCGGGAGTACACGCGCGCCGTTGACACACAAAAATGTCTGCGCGTTAGTGGTAAACACAACGATCTCGAAGAGGTCGGTTATTCGCCCAGCCACCATACTTTCTTTGAGATGCTCGGAAATTGGTCATTCGGCGATTATTACAAACAGGAAGCCATCGCCTTCGCATGGGAACTGGTGACCGAACTTTGGCAGATTCCGAAGGAGCGTCTCTGGGCGACAGTCTATCTTGAAGACGACGAAGCAGAAAAACTCTGGCTCCAAGAGACAGATCTTCCACTCTCGCGCATTCGCCGTTGCGATAAGGATAACTTTTGGGAAATGGGTGAGACGGGTCCTTGCGGTCCGTGCAGCGAACTCTTTGTTGATATGGGCGTAGAAGCCTACCCTGAAACCGCAAACGACCCAGACGCGGGTCCCAATACGAGCGATCGTTTCAGAGAATTCTGGAATCTGGTGTTCATTCAGTATAACCGAAACGAAGACGGCACGCTCGAACCCCTGCCAGCAACACATGTTGATACAGGTATGGGTTTTGAACGGATCACCTCCATCTTGCAAGGCGTTGACACAAACTACAAGACGGATCTGTTTACACCCCTTTTGGCGACCATTGCGGATATGACAGATACCGCCTATTTCGACGATGAACGCGGGCTACCCCATCGAGTCATCGCTGACCATATTCGGTGTCTGACCTTTGCCATCGGCGACGGTGTCATGCCCTCTAACGAGGGGCGAGGCTATGTTATCCGCAGGATCTTGCGACGGGCTGTGCTTTACGGCAAAAAATTAGAGATGGACGAAGCGTTCATCTATCGGCTCGTTGATAACGTCATCGAATTGCTTGGCGATGTATTTCCTGATGTGCGGCCGCGCCATGAGTTTATCACTCGCACGATTCAGGGTGAGGAGCACCGTTTTCATCAAACAATCGAACGGGGTTTGGAACTCCTTGATCGCTCATTCGACACGCTCAAGGCGCAGAACGACACACAAATTGATGGAAAACGGGCGTTTGAGTTGTATGACACCTTCGGCTTTCCCCTCGATTTGACACAGATGCTGGCGCGTGAACGTGGGTTCACGGTTGACGATGCAGGCTTTGAAGACAGTATGGAAGAACAACGGGCGCGTGGACGTGCAGCATGGGAAGATAGAGGTGGCACCAAAGACGAAGAGATCTCTGTTTACGCCGAAGTCCTCAAAGAGCATGGCGAAACGGAATTCCTCGGTTACACAGAAAACAACATCGATGCAGAAGTCGTGGCTTTAATCGCCAACGCGGAATCAGTCGCCAGCGCGCAACAGGGAGATGAGGTGTTCGTCCTGCTGAACCGAACGCCTTTTTACGGTGAATCGGGCGGACAGGTCGGCGATGTCGGCACAATTGAGAATGGCAATGCCAAGTTGACTGTAGAAGATACGCTCAAACCTTCAGCAGACTTAGTTGTTCACAAGTGTAAGGTGCTTGAAGGTGAAATCACACCCTACACCGCAGTGCAAGCACAAATAGATATTGAACGCCGAAATGCTGTCGCCGTGAGCCATACAGCGACCCACCTTCTACACAGTGGACTGCGGCAGGTCCTCGGGACACACGTTGCGCAAGCCGGTTCACTTGTTGAAGCCGGTAGATTGCGATTTGATTTTTCACACTACGAATCTGTTTCACCAGAACAATTACGAGAGATTGAGGAATTCGTCAACGAAAAAATTCGTGGGAATGACGCGCTGTCCATCAATGAAATGTCGTTAGATGCGGCGAAATCGAAAGGGGCTTTGGCCTTCTTCGGCGACAAATACGGCGACATTGTGCGCGTTGTGCAAGCGGGCAATTATAGCGTTGAACTCTGCGGTGGTACCCATGTTGACGCAACCGGTGAACTCGGTTTCGTAAAACTGATGAGCGAAAGCAGTATCGCTGCAGGGGTCCGACGCGTTGAGGCACTGACCGGTACTGCCGCGGTAGCAACGGTTCAAGAAGATACTGTGCTTCTCGCCAACGTGGCGAATCTGCTGAAAGCGCCCAAAACTGAGCTGCCCGAACGGGTCGAACGCCTCCTTCAGGAACAACGGGATTTAGCACAACAAATCCAACACCTCAAAAGCCAGCAAGCCCTTTCGAACGTCGGGACCTTGGTCGAAGGTGCGACGCTTGTTGAAGATGTGCGGGTCGTTGCGTCCCTCGTAACAGACGCCGATAGGAACGGGTTACGGAAACTCGTCGATGAACTCAAAACGCGTTTAGAATCCGGTGTTGTTGCGCTTGCGGCTGTGTCAGGAAATGAAGTCGCCTTTGTGGTTGGGGTAACAGCAGACTTGGTGAAAAACCGTGATTTGCATGCGGGCAAAATCGTCTCCGAACTCACCCAACTGGCTGACGGTCGCGGTGGCGGACGTCCAGAACTTGCCCAAGGTGGCGGCAAGAATCCGAGTAAGGTGAACGCAGCGATTGCGAAAACCAGCGACATCGTTGGACAACAACTTAAAGCTTAAACTTGCAGATACCCCTTCTGCAAGACAGATATGTGCGTGAAAAGCGTTTACGAGAAACGGTGTCTTATAATACACAAAGGAGAAGTCATGGATTGGAGTTTGATTGCGTCACTTTTTTGGAAATTCAGTCTCGGTATTTTCCTAATTGCCCTTACAGCACTCGCGGGGTATATGTGTGCTGCTGTCGGTAGCTTCCGAAACTCTTTAAATAGCATCCGAAACACGCTGAACTCCACAGAAAACATCATTAATCAAGAGATCGGAGAATTGATTACCGACGTGGACAGGACGGTGAAAGAGGTGAATAAGGAACTCCCGGAACTGCTGCAAAATTTGAATGGATTGACCGCCTCCTTACAAGGCATTAGTGAGTCCGAAATTCAACCCACCGTGCACAATATCCAAGAAATGAGCGGTGCCCTGAACCAAAGCATTCAAGAACTTGATGAATTGGTTCAAAAAGTGAGCAGTTTTTCTGGTCAGACGATCGAACAAGCCACGTTTTTCCGGAATCAGATAGCGGTTTCACTTACTGATATCGTAAGTTTGTGGCAAGGCATCAAAGCGGGATGGGATAGTTTCAGTGCCACACAACCCTCCGAATCGGAAGAGGACATTCCGATATCCGTGGCATCTAACGGATAACGCACTAAGGCTAAATTGTCAGTTTCCTACATTAAAAAAAGCAACATCGTATTTTTAAATTGCAACAGATCCTGATGAAAAAGCTAAATATGATAATTGAAACTTTCCACCCTGATTTTCGTAAACTTTAACAACGTGTTTTGGAAGCTTGCAAGCTGCTTTAAAATACTCCAAATTTGGAGATATGCAAGCTGCACCAAAACAATCCCAATTTAATATAGGACTTACGCAAAATGACCAAATTTCACCTATTTTCACAGGATTCGGTGCGGTTAGAAACCGCACCTACCGGGGGAGTGCGTAAGTCCTGTTAATAGAAAGGACAAAAAAATGAGTAACAACGGACAGAACAACGGAATCGCAATGATCTTCGCCTTTATTAGCGGCTTTATGGCAGGGGCGGTTATCAGTCTGCTCTATGCCCCGAGTTCCGGCAAGGAGACCCGACAAAAAATTCGTGATACTTCGATTGAAGCAAAGAACCGGACAGTCGAGTTCGCAAACCAGGCGGGTGATAGCGCGCGGCAAGGCGTTCAGACTATCGTGGAACAGGGAAAAGAAAGCGTTCACCACATCGTAGACGGTGGAAAGGAACGTATCCACCAAGCTGGCGAACAGGTAAAAAGTGCTGTGGAAACAGGACGTAAAGTTTCCGCAGATGTCCGATCCAAAATCGCTGGATCTATCCCGGGCGTTGACGATGCTGAAGAAACCGAGGAAGCCTAAACGCCTTTTCAAGGCATACGGACGGAACAAAAGATCGTGGACCTGAGCCACATACCGACAGGTCCAATGATCCGTTAAATGAATGGAAATTGAAAAGTTGAGAATCCTACTTGAACAAGTTAAGGGGGGAGAGATGGCAGTGGATGATGCCCTGCAATCTCTCCGCACCCTTCCTTTTGAAGATTTAGGATTTTCAAAAATCGATCACCATCGGCAGCTTCGTACTGGATTTCCTGAAGTCATCTTCTGTCAAGGAAAAACAGTAGAACATGTCCAGCAGATTAGTGAACGTATCCTCGCTGCAGGACATCCTCTCCTCGCAACGCGTGCCACCCCTGACATGTATAAAGCCGTCCAAGCAGTTCAACCCACGGCACGCTATAATGAACTTGGGCGAACGATCACCGTCTCGCAATCCGCGGAAGATACAGGGGCTCCGGGTATACTTGTTGTTTCTGCAGGCACCTCCGATTTGCCTGTAGCCGAGGAAGCCGCCGAAACCGCGCTGATGATGGGAAACCAACCGGAACGTCTTTATGATGTCGGCGTGGCAGGATTACACCGACTCATGAGTAATCACGAGAAACTCCTGGAGGCGCGGGTTATTATTGTCGTTGCGGGAATGGAAGGTGCGCTCCCGAGTGTTGTCGGTGGATTGGTGGATTGCCCTGTCATCGCAGTTCCGACAAGTATCGGCTACGGTGCCAGTTTCGGTGGACTCGCCGCCCTATTAGGGATGCTAAACAGTTGTGCATCCGGTGTCACCGTCGTGAATATCGATAACGGTTTCGGGGCGGGGTATAGTGCGTCCCTTATCAATCGGCTCGACGCGTAACTTATCGGTTATTCCGCACCCAGAACGTCTTCCTGCTTTTCCTCACCTGCGATTCTCAGCACAACACTTGCACTTCTTGGCGTTCCTTGCGAACTGGTCCCTGATTTAGAGAAGTTGTGTTCTGCTTTTAATTGAACCACTTCAGAATTGATGCTGAGGATAACAATATCAGTGCCAATTTTGCACCGAATTTGGTATGGAACCGATTCAGAACGATTGTGTCCATAGGAGCGCCGTTGCCATGTTACACCGGATGCCCCAGCATAGACGGTGAGGGCTGTTTCGGCAGCTTTTGCAACGTCTTCCCCCGAGTTAAGGACACGTCTTGCTGCGTTTGCGGCTTTGTTTACAGCGTTCTCCAGACGTTCCTGAACTGCTTTCGTATCACTCTCATCTGCGTCATCCATCTCTTTACTCTTTCGTAAAGCGACATAGACTATCGCTCCGAGCACACAAAGAAAAACGGAGGTACTCAGGATAACAGTGCCTCGCAACTCACGACGGCGCGTCATGCTTTCAAAATCCTCGCGATGGTGTGGATAGAACGCATCGTGTGCAAAAATCGGTGTGATCCAGCACAATATACCGATAATTAGCAATAGTAACGGGGAAGAGAAAAATTTTCGGAACATCAATATGTACCCGCCTTGGTATCCAGTATAGCAACGAGAAACCGAAATGTCAATCCCGTATACGCCAATGGATGTGTAAAACTTTTTCTATAGATATATTGCTCTGCTGGTGCAAAGAGGGCTTGCGCGTTAAGTGTCCTTGACCTTAATGCATGAAAAACTTGACCTAAAATTGTAAATTTGATAAAATATATATAAATAGATACGAATCCAGGATAAGGAGATAGACATTTGCAGCAAAGAACACCAATTGAAGAACAAATTGATCTCCCGTTTGTAGAATCTTTACGCATCAGTTTTCAGAGTTTGAAAATCCGTTTTGGGCGTTCAATCATTACGACGGCTGGTATCACACTCGGTATTGCATTTTTAGTCTCAGTTTGGACAAATAACGAAATCGGTCTCGCCCTACAGGAAAGCGGACGACAATCAGCAATTAATACCTTTGAAGAGACAACGGAAAAAGGCATTTCCACAAAAGATATCTGGTTGATTATCATGTCGTTGATTGTCTGTGTGGTAGGTATTGCGAACTCAATGCTCATGGCGGTAACAGAGCGTTTTCGCGAGATCGGCACGATGAAATGTCTCGGTGCGTTAGACGGGTTCGTGGTTAGATTGTTCCTCCTTGAATCGGGATTTCAGGGGTTTTCGGGAGCACTCATCGGCGCGCTTATTGGAACACTGGGCGCAGTGCTTTTAGGGCTTAAAGACTACGGGTTAGACTTATTCTTTTATTTTCCACTGTTACCTGCGCAGCCTGAAGACGGAACAATGCGGCTCGGTGTTATCGTCGTCATCCTACTGGGATGTATTCTGGGTATGATTTTGGCAGTGATCGGTTCCTCGTTTCCTGCATGGCGTGCGGCGAAACTTCCGCCTGCTGAAGCAATGCGTACCGAGGTATAAGCACGGAGGACAATTATGGCTGATATCGTTGTGAAAACTGAAGATGTTGTCAAAGAATATCGCATGGGTTCAAACATTCTTCGTGCTTTGGACGGCATCAACATTGAAATTGAACGTGGAGAGTATATTTCGTTGATGGGTCCCTCGGGTTCAGGCAAATCCACGCTTTTTAACATGATCGGTGCTCTCGATCGTCCTACGGAGGGTCAAGTTTACATCGACGGGCAAAATATGTCCCATCTTTCGCAAAGACAAATTGCGGCGTTTCGGTGTCATCGTGTGGGCTATATTTTTCAAAGTTACAATTTGCTGCACGTGCGGAGCGCGCATGGGAATGTAACGCTACCGATGATTTTCGCTGGCATACCTGAGAGACAACGCAATGAAAAAGCGGAACAGTTACTGGATATGGTAGGATTGGGGGATCGGATGTACCATCTCCCTGACGAACTTTCAGGGGGTCAGCGTCAACGTGTCGCTATCGCCAGAGCACTCGCGAACGATCCGAGTATCATCCTCGCGGACGAACCGACAGCAAACCTCGACACGATTACAGGACGTGAGATTATCGACCTCGTCAAACGCTTGAATAAAGAACAAGGGGTTACTGTTATTTCAGCAACACACGACCTGAAGATGTTAGATGTCTCTGACCGGATTGTGGACATCCGAGACGGGCTGGTGGAACGCATCAGGAACCGAGACGAGATTGACATCGAAGTCGGCGAAGTCGGCGGGGAGGGTCACTAAAAAACCTTTAGACCTCCGACAACAGGACAGGACGGTTTTCACGAAGCGACTTCAACGCTGCGAAACCGATCGCAACAGGTGCCCGACCATCGTTCCCTGTAACCGGCGGTGGCGTGTCTTCCTGAATGCACGCGAAGAACGCTCGCAACTCTGAAAGGAACGCTGGCTTGTAGCGTTCAACAAAGAAATACGGAGGGGACGCAGCGCGTGTCCCTTCACTACCGCTGAAGGTAACGGCATCTGTCAGTGGATTCTCCGCCTTAACCATCCCTTTTGAACCGAAAACCTCAACACGCTGGTCGTAACCGTAGACAGCCTCTCTGCTGTTATCAATAGTTGCGATAACCCCGTTTCGGAACCGTAAAGTGATAACGGCGGTGTCGATGTCACCCACCTCACCGATTTTGGGATCAACGCGCACGCCACCCACCGCATACACCTCAACAACTTCGTCCCCGATGAGATAACGCGCCATATCGAAATCATGGATGGTCATGTCAAGAAAGATCCCACCGGAGACCTTGACGTATTCGATCGGTGGTGGTGCGGGGTCTCGGCTCGTGATTCGCACGATGTGGGGCTTGCCAATCTCTCCAGAAGCGACGGCTTCGCGAACCCGCATGAAACTCGCGTCAAATCGACGGTTGAAACCGACCTGAAACTTAACCCCTGCCCTTTCTACAATCGCCAAAGTCTCATCAATTTGTTCCAAATCCAAGGAGATCGGTTTCTCACAAAAGACGTGTTTCCTTGCTTGTGCCGCGGCTTGGCTAATTTCGACGTGTGTATCGGTGGCAGATGCGACTAACACCGCGTGAATCTGTGGATCCGTCAAGAGAGTGTTGTAATCTGTTGTTACTTTCGGCACATTAAACTGTTTCGCGAGCGACTTAACACCGGGGGCATCCAAACTGCAAATCGAGATGAGTTCGGCTTCGGGTATGTTCTGGGCAAGGTGTTCAATGTGGAGTGCCCCGATACGTCCTGCACCGATAACGCCGACACCAATTTTTGCGGATTTGTTCATCAAAAACCTTTCCTACATGGATTCTATTCGTGCTACACAATTGAATTCAGATACCGAAGATTCCGTTCTGCACTCTCGTAAGGACTCCCCATCCCCGGCAAGACATCCTGCTCCACGACGATCCACCCCTCGTAGTCTCGCCTGCGTAATTCCCCAAGGAACGCGGGGAAATCAACGTCTCCGTTGCCTAACTCGCAAAAAACACCGTTGCCAACGGATTCAAAATAATCCCACGCCTCCTTCCGGGAACGGGCAGCGATATCGGGATGGCAATCCTTGAAATGGACGTGCCAGACGCGATCGGCGTGACGGGCATACGCTTCAATTGGATCACCGCCACCGAATCGGTAATGTCCTGTATCAAAACACAATCCGATGAGGCTGGGATCGGTGTGTTCCATCAACGTGTCCACTTCCGCGGCTGTCTCTACATATCCGGCGCAATGTGGATGGAAAACGGTGCGAAGTCCTGTCTCGTCTCGGACAGATCGTGCGATACGATGCGCGCCCTGTATAAACGTATCCCACTGCGCAGGTGTCAACCCGTGTTCAGGACGGATACGCCCGGCGTATCGGGTGCGTAGTTCCGTGGTGGCGTTGTCGTCCGAAAGCACGATGAAGGGTATTTTTCCGCTGACATCTGCTAACAAACGGGCGTGACGCAGTGCTGCTGCTTCACCTGCTGTGTGTGTTTTTTCGTCAGCGAGTGCGACCGCTACGAACGCGCCTAACAGTGTTAGCTCCCGTTTTTTAAGTTCGGCATGGAGGCGTTTTGGATCCGTCGGCATGAACCCCCAATCTCCTAATTCGGTGCCGAGGTAACCGATGGTGTGCATCTCGTCTAAGACTTGTGCGTAGCCGGGTGCTTCACCGTCCAACTCAAACTCAAGCACACCCCACGAACACGGGGCATTTGCAATCTTCATTATGTTATTGGTTTTCTCCTATGACCTGTTTAAGATCCTCAATGAAATGTTCAAAAAGTTTGACTTTGTTGCTTTCTTCAAGTGCTTCTGCCGTTAGCACATACGTGCCATCAAGATCTGTCTCTGCAATGACTCGTTGTCTCTCTGCAGGATCCATCCTCGTCAAGTCTTTATCCTTATCAGGTGTAATCAAATAAACCTTGATGTGCTTTGTATTCTCACCGCTTTGAAACTTTGACTTCCAGTAACTTGTTTGAACAATTCGCTCTCTCAAAGAGGTTTTACTTGAAATAACAGCAATGACTCGCGTTTTTTCAGGTTTGTAAATAACAATGTCAGCATCAGGTAAAAGCCCTCCAAATCTGCCGTAATTAATTGTCAAGTTTTGCTTAACAGCACCTAATTCCTGGGATAATCGTTTTCTATTTAATGTACTGCCGTTAATTACTTTTACTCCGTGTGATTCAATTGCCTCTGTAATAATATACTGGAGGAGTTTCTCAAAATTCTTTCCAATGAAAGAACGCCAACTCTGCCCCTTGTCTTTGTCAGGGTCATGTGCTGCAAGATAGGCATAGCGAAGTTGCTGTGCTTCTTCCAAAAGATCATGGATGTATCTATAAGCTTCCGCACCTTTTTCCTCCACCATTTTGTCATACAAATTCTTCAAATCTTCAAAATTTTGCACAGTTGTTCATTCCTTTAATCAGATATAGTGAACTAAGTATAGCACTAAGCCCATTCCGTCTTGACCTGCCGTTGCAAGGCAGTAGATGTCCTATAGAAAAGCACTCCAGTGTGTTAAAAAACAGATAAGCATTAGTTTGCCTCAATCAGTTTCTTGAAATCCTCAATGAAGTACTCAAAAAGTTTAACCTTGTTGCTCTCCTCCAGATCTGCTTCCGTCAGAACATAGGTTCCGTCAAGGTCAATCTCCACAATAGCGCGTCCTTTCTTTGGAACGTATGTGCTCGTCAAGGTTCCATCCTCGTCTGGCGTAATAAAATAGACCTTGATATGCTCCGTAGCCTCACTCTCCAGAAGCTTGAGTTTCCAATAGCCCGTCTGAGCAATTCGTTCGCGCAACGTAACTTTGCTTGAAATGAGAGCAATTACTTTCCGATCCATGGGATTGTAAACCACAATATCAACATCAGGTAAATGCAAGCCAAATTCACCATAATCAATTGCCAAATTTCTCTTAACTTGGCTCAGTTCTAACGATAGGTTTCTACTTCGTTCTAATTTATTGCCATTAATCACTTTCATACCGAGGGCTTCAATCGATTCTGTGATAATATGCTGAATTAACTTTTCAAAATTCTTTCCCTTGAAAGCCCTCCAACTCTGTTCATGGTCTCCATCGGGTTTGTCCCTCAAAAAATCTTGCTTATGACGTTCCTTAGCATCTTGCAAAAGTTGGGAAACCGTTTTGTAGGCTTCCACACCCTCTACCAATTGTACCTCATTGTACATATCTTTCAAATCTTCAAATTTCACAGCTATCTACTCCTTCAATCCGATAACAATATATTCCGTCGGATACGCTTCGGAATCAGCCTTATCTTTGCTAGCAAATCGTCCAGTTTTTTCATCCCTTTTCTGTGGGAGGATTTTCAGTGGAATTTCCCGCTTTATGAGTCGATCCAACTTAAAACCCGATTCTTGTAAAGATTCCGCGAACGCCTCAGCATTAAGTATATCAACACCCTTTAACCTCGTATTTCCGATGACATAGCAACACCTACCGCCCGGTCTCAGGATCCTGAAACTTTCGTCAAAAACTTCCTGCATGTCTATAAAGAAAGCTTCAATTTCCTTTGCCTTTTTTCTGCTTTTAGGTAGCATTTCAGTAACGATGTCAGACGCAATTTGACTTGATAGCGGTTTGCCTTCGTACTGCTTATAGGAGGTCCCAATGAACTCTTTCCTATACTCTTTAAGGTCATCTGCTAAATCTAACCAGAGCGTTGAGAGTTGATGCAAATCGGCGTATTCGTAACTTGTCACATATGGACTTGAACTCACAATTAAATCTACGCTGTCGTCCCGGACAGGCTGCACTTTGGCAGAACCCACTTGGATATTTAGAAAACTATTGGGTTTATCTTTAACACAAGCAGGAACAATGTCGTAAAACTGTGAGTTTCCCTTTAACATTTTCAAAAGGTGCCTTTTGATAGCATCACACGGAAGTGTAGGACGTTTCTTCAAATCACGGGTCGGTTTAGTGCTACCTTGACTCCAAATTGAACACGTCTTGAGGACGTGACTAAACGCAACGAGGAAAAAAGATTGAACAACCAAATCGTTTTCATGACGAATTAGAGTCAGAATTTTTCCCAATCCATCTCGAACTGCTTCGGCAAACCAGTAATCAATCCTTTCTAAGTGTTTCTCTGGAATGTGAGGTTGTACTTGACTCACCGGAAAAAAACTGAGTTCTTCCTCAAAACAAGAAATTTGCGATAGAAATTGCTTAACTTTTTTTTCAAGGTAATCGGGCCGAATAGCTGTCGCTTTTGCACCAGTTACCAAGTGAGCAACTTTATTAATATCCGTTCCACTCGCGTGAAATCCGCGCGATATGGCACTAACAACGGTCGTTCCGCATCCCATAAACGGGTCATTGACACTAGCGGTCCCGTTGTTTATGTACTCATCCATCAGACGTTCAACAAGTTGCGGAATAAATTTAGCAGGGTAACGGTGGTAACCGTGCGTCCATTTCCCTGTGTCTGAGGGCTTGCAGCCCTCAAACGACCAGGTTTTGTCAATGGACACCTGATTAAACCATTCCAAAATTTCATTCGGGGACATGAATTGAGACCTATCCTTTCCTCATACTGATAAATCAGTATATCATGTTAACTTGTCCTATAGGGAACCGATAGCAGCTATCCTAGACCTAATGAAATCGGCTGTATGCAAAGGCGCATCTGTTTTATTCATACGGCCGACAATTTCCATGACAGTATTTATATCAAGGTCCGAATTGAGCTCAATAACCCCCAGAGAATTGTTCTGAATTTCACAAAGTTTACGGAGAGGCATAACTATTTCATACTTGTCCGCCCCATGGTTCCTCTCACAGTACTCATCAACTAATCGGAATAGACCAGAATTAGAATTGAAAACAGTAGAAACATCAGGAATCCATTCTGGGTTGCCACGGATAACTTTAGTCGCTTCTGCGAAACGTTCGGTACCAGGGTGAAAAGCTATCTGAATTTGTCGTGTCTGATACTTTTTTGTCAAGACCTCTCTTCCCAACAAGGCTGCTCGGAGTGCCATTGTGCGTTGCTGTCCATCAATCAGGACCCGCTCACGGTTTGATGATTCACCACCTCGCAAGGGAACGCCGGGCTTGGACCACGTAATGAGATACCCAACTGGGTAACCGTGATAAAGCGAATCGATAAAATCCCGTACTTTCGGTGCTGACCAAACGAAAGGTCTCTGGATTTCGGGAATAACTATCTCCTCGGTCCTAATCCAATTCAACAATGTATCAACAGAATATTGGTGTAACGAGTAACGAGAATTCGGCATTCTATCTCCTTCATAATTGGAATCATATATTGCAACTTCAGTCCTACTCACGTGAGTTTAAAAAATAAAGTTTTAAGAACCGCGTTGCGTGTATTTTTGAGAATCAGCGGGTTTCTTGTCGCATCATCCGTGAGTTTGTATTTCTTCTGGCGCAGACTCACAGTCTACGCTACAAATACCAAACTCACGTTACGACTATCCCCTTAACATTACCGTTAGGATTTCTCATCTTCAAAGATGTGGTGAGACATCTTGACGTTTGGTGCGTTTTCCGGATCATGTCGGTAGTAGTGTTCTTCATAAGCGTCTAAAAAGAGTTGTTGGTCCTCTCTTTTTAGTGTCAAAATGAAACCTGCTTTTCCGACATCATTTAGACCTTCATAGTATTGGATTGCTGCTTGTATGTTCATTGGTTTAGACCTACTGTTGAGTTAACATCGCCCGAATGTCTTCCGGCAATTGAACACCATTTTTTTTCTCAAAGGCTTCAACGCTTTCGTAGTCGTTATGAAATGAAGCCACAATATCTATCCCCATGTCCTTTGCAGTAATTAGATCTGCTTTGGCTTTCTTCCATTCTCTTAGCTGTAACCATGCCTCGCCACGATTGCTATAGAATCCAGCGAAACTTGGTTCCAGTTTTATCGCCATGTTATAGTTTTGGATAGCTTTGTCAACGTCGCCTTTGCGAAGGTAAGCAGTACCGAGGTTGGAATAGGCTTTTGCATCACCGGGATCCAGTTCTATCACTGTGTTATAGTGCTGAATCGCCCGTTTATACTCGCCCTGTTTCCTGTAAGCGATACCGAGATTATTATATGCCGAGGCATAATTGGGTTTCAATTGTATCGCCTTGTGGTAATCTCGGATAGCTCTATCAAAATCACCTTTGCGATAGTAAGCAATACCACGGTTATTATAGGCTGAAGCATAATCTGGTTTGAGTTTCATTGCCGTGTTATGGTCTCGGATGGCTCTGTCAAAATCACCTGCATCGGCGTAAACAGAACCCCGATTGTTATAGCTTTCGGGAAAATCAGGCTTCAGTTCCAGTGCTTCGGTATAATGGACAATGGCCCGTTCATACCATTTCAGTTTTTCGTCCCAGTTCTGCCCCGAGTCTGCTCTCTTGCGACAGGTTTTCCCTCTATGAAATTGTGTGTAGGCACTCTTATGCATGTTCCAGTTTCTAATGAAGCCGTGGAGGTCATTGTGGATGATTTCTGTGGAGATGCCGTGGGACTTTCGAAGATATGCCAGCATGGGCAATTTGAGGTCGGCCGGGATAGTGATCACCTCGTCTGGGCTGATAAAGCCCTTAGGCGATTGAATGAATACTATTTTTTGAGCAATAATACGCTGCTTCGGCTCGTGCGGTTGTTTTAGATAGCCCACTACTGAATCTCTTTTTTGCAAAATGACCCTGCCATCTTCACTGGGTGCGCCGTCGCAAGCAAAGAAAAGCGCGATGTGGAAATCCGTTGTAAATTCAATGAGATTGGTTATGCCTCCGTGGTAGTGGAGTTCAACCAAGATTTCAAGTTCATCCGTTTTTTCGGTATATTTCCTTGCTTCGTCCAGAATTTCTTTTTGGACGAATTCTATGTCAAAATCGTCTGCTTCAATATCGTACTCATACTGGCGGTAGAGACTTGACACGACTTTCCCATAGAATCTGCTTTCTCCTCGGAAGATATAGTCTCCATCAACAGATTTTTCGGCTATTTCACAGATTTTTTGCAAGACTCTACTGAGTTCATTCTGGGGGTCGGATTGAGTGTTCATTCTTTTTCCTCCCTACGGATACTGGTGTTCAATGTTAAAGTAATGCTCCATTTACCTAAGAATGTTAACAGAACTTTAGATACTATGCATCCTCTCGTCTCAGATCTTCCGTTTCTTCAGATGAAGGTGGTTTCGGATCCCATTGGATACCTGTGCGTTCCGCAATAATCTTTTCGGCTGCTGTCTTCGCGCTACCATCTATTACCTTGGATTTGGATAGATACTTTTGAAAATTGGCAATAGCTTCCTGTTGATTCTCAAGTTCAATCGCGCAAAATCTTCTGTTTCTCCACGGGACATGGGTTTTATACGCGAAGTAGAAATCCCATCTTCTGCCATTGGTGATAACACCGAGGTCCACACCCGCTTGAAAGACTTGACATACTCTCCCTGCTAAAGCAGGGAGATTCTGGTATCCTCAAGAACCGCTTGCGATCGCAAGTCTAACGTTCTCTACTCCAAAGGTTGATGCCCCAACCTGAAGGATGTTAATAGCCGCGTTAATGTCGCGGTCATGGTGAGTATTACAATGTTTGCACGTCCACGTTCTATCACTCAACTCAAGAGAAACCCGCGCCTTACAAACATGGCACACAGAGGTTGTCGGTTGCCATTGATTGATGTATTCAACGCGTTTACCACGTTTTTTCGCTTGCCACTCGACTTTTTGCAAGAATGCGTAGAATCCGATGTCAGAGACTTTACGACCCCACAGACGTTTCATACCGTCAAGGTTCAACGTCTCAAAGAACAGCACATCGAACCTACGCACAAGTTCAAGCGCAAGTTTCCAATGATGATCTTCACGTTGTCTCTGGACCTTCCGATGCATACGCGCATGATGGTGTCGCGCCCGTTCGCGGTTGTTGCTGCCACGTTGTTTTGTGGAAAGTTGACGATTTGCTGTTCTGACTTTATCAATAGACTCGGTGTAGAAGTGAGGCGATTCATACTGTTTTCCATTGGAACACGTCAGCATTGTTTTGACCCCCATATCAAACCCTGCAGCATTACCCGTCATTGGTTTGAGATGGGAGTGAATGTGATTCGTAACAACGGTCATATAGAAATCACCCAGTGCGTCTTCTTTGATTGTAACAGTTTTGATCTTCCCAAATATAGGACGGCTCAGATTAAATCTGTAACTTTTACCCATGATCGTCACGCGGTCGCTGTAGATGCCGAACCCTTTATCACCGGCAACAGGCACAGCAAACTTGTATCCAGAGGGACACATTGTCAACGAGTATGGTTTCCGAACCGATCGGAACTTTGGCGGTCGTTTTGCGATTTTCTTAAAGAACCGATCATAACCGAGATCCAAACGTTTCAGCACTTGGCGTGCTGCCCACGAATCTAACTCACGCCAGTGTGAAAAGATGTCAGGATGTGAGTTCCGCAGTATGGTAAACTCACGCGACATCTCTTTGTAGGACATGTAAGGCAATCCAAGAGAATAGCGCGTGCGTTGCCAGCCGAGAAAGTAGTTCCATATTGTATGTGCGATCCACGTCTTTCGTTTCAGGTGCCGGTTGCGTGGCACACGAAAAAGTTTGTATTTTGTGGTATACATGGTGTTCCTTTACATGGTAATACCGCTTCTAAACGGTGCGGTGGCACTCCCAAGCGGGAGGTAGAATCCACCGCCACCATGTAAGAATATTATACCACAATTTCAAGCGATTGTCAAATGTTTTTTTGACACAAACATAGGCAGCGTCTACATCCCCGACCTGAAGGACGGGGTTTTGACGCTGAAGAATTCGATAAAGTTCATTATCTGTCATTTCTATTGCGTTCATTTTCTTTTGCGCGTGCCTGTTCAGTCTTCGGGACACCAACATGGTTCTCCTGAGTCCTATTGACTTTGAAATGATACATGATAAAAGTTGCCAATCCGTAGCCATCAAGCCTATCACTCAGGACTTTAAGGGCGAGTTCATAGATGTCGATATCAGTAAGCTCTAACAAACCTTTACGCCACAAAGCGACCCTCTCGGCTTTGATATATTCTTCTTTTTCTTCCGCTGCGCGTGCCTGTTGAATCTGCTTTACTATCGTAGGGATATCTGGATCATTAGCCAGCAATTTATGGCGTTCAGCAGTGTAATCATAGTCGCGCGGTTTACACCGTTGGAGAAACCGCTTTGTATATGTAACCCCCAGCTGTTCTGTAAGTTCTTTAATCCCAAGTTCGTAAATCTCAAGATCCGTCATCTTTAAAACGTCCATTTCAACTCACCTCTTGTAACCATGTAGAAGGATTTTCAACACGGGTGTAAAGCCGCGTAGAGTGATGTTTCGCCCTTCTGAGTAACCTATCATCGATTGAATTAGCATATCACGATAGGGAACCTGATGTCAAGGAAAACCTAATCACGATCAGGGTCATTCAGTTCTCGGTTTCTGAGTGACTTATCGAGAGTAGATGTGACACTTTTGGCATAAATCGGGGTTACAAACCCCTCCCACAAGAGAGATTTCGGACAATTGAATGACCCTGAATCACGATTAGAGCCATTCAGCCTTCAGTTTTCTGCTGTCTTCAAGCAGGAAGTCGGGATTCGGGGTGTTTTTGCAATGTAATACAAGGAACGGAATTAATTGACGATTCCTCTTAAAAGGGTCTGTTGTTTTGGTGCGGTTTGGAAACCGCCCCTACATTCCGTTTTATTTAACCCCCTAAATCCCCCTTATCAGGGGGACTTTAAGAGGAAATGCGTAAGTCCTATCGTAAATAAAAAACGAACCTTTTCTGAACGAATCTGACTAAATAAGCAAAAGCAAGATGTAAATGCCTTTCCTAAAAAGATAATTTGGCATTCACAAAACAACAATTCAAATAGGAGAAAAAGAAATGAAAAGGAAATGGTTGGCACTTAGCACAATCGCAGCAATCGCAATGGTCGGAATGTTCGTTTTTGAAAACACGGCAGCAGCGCATCGAGAAGTTCACAACAAACGAGAACATCGCAAAGACACTGCCCGCGCAACTCGGGGTCGGATCGCTACGCTAAATCCGGTGGCGACGCTCAATCAGTCGTGGATAGATTTGACTTTCGGTGTGGGACTTGACACAGAGACGTTAGCGAAGGTGCATCCGATCTATCAGAAAACCCGTGAGACGCTCCAGGCACAGATTAAAGAGGCACGTGAATCCGATGAGAAGCGGGCGGCAGTGAAGAAACTCCGCGAGAATATCAAGGAAACGCAGACACAATTCTACGCGAGTCTCAAGGAGGTCTTGACGGAAGAGCAGATGACGCAACTGACAGAACTGACGAAGAAACGGCAGACAGCAGCAAAGAAACGCGTCAATCAATCCCATCGTAACCAGCGAGAGTCTCGTAGGCATCGTTAAAGTCCACCGGCAGACCGGAAAATTCTTGGTTGGAAGACTGCAAGGGTGGAAGGTTGGGGGACCATCCTTCCATCCCGCTCTTCCATCCTTCCATTCCAGTATCCACACTATGCCCAGCGTTCAACGACGACCTTCTTCTGGGTGAAGAAATCTACGGCATCCCAACTCTGACCGTGGAGGTCCCCGAAGAAGCTATCCTTCCACCCGCTGAAGGGGAAGAATGCCATCGGCGCGGCGACGCCGATGTTAATGCCGACATTCCCGATCTCTGCTTCATAACGGAATTGACGGGCAGCCGCGCCACTGCTCGTAAAGAGACACGCCATGTTCCCGTAACGCCCGCTATTGATGAGTCGGATTGCGTCGTCGATCGTCTCAACATGGATAAGCCCTAAAACGGGTCCGAAGATTTCGGTTTTGGCAATATCGCCCTGTGGATTCAGGTCATTGAGGATTGTTGGACGAATAAAATTGCCGTTTTCACCGCCGTTGATGCTCGGATACCTGCCATCAACGAGGAGTTGCGCCCCCTCATCAGCCCCGGCTTGAATAAGCCCCTCAATTCGGCTTTTGCTCTCGGAAGTGATGACGGGTCCCATTTCGACCCCCTCTTCCAGTCCATTTCCGACCACTCGATCCGTAGCGGTGTCGGCGATGGCTTCTGTGAACCAGGAACGCGCCTCGCCCACAGTGAACGTGAGGGAGGCAGCAAGACACCGTTGCCCGGCACATCCGAAGGCACTCTCCGCTGTCGCAGTGACAGTAAACTGCGGATCCGCATCAGGCAGGACAATCAGCGGGTTTTTCGCGCCCCCTTGACACTGAACGCGTTTGCCGTTCGCAGCAGCCTTCGCATAGATTTCTTTAGCAGTCGCAGTCGCACCGACGAAACTGATGCCTCGGATGTCTGGATGCGTTAAGATCGCATCTACAGTTTCGCGTCCACCATTCACCAGATTGACAACGCCTTTCGGCAGCCCCGTCTGTTCCAGTAACTGAAACACCTTTTGCATGGTGATCGGCACTTTTTCGGAAGGTTTCACGATGTAAGTGTTGCCGCAGGCAATGGCATACGGTAGAAACCAGAAAGTAATCATCCCCGGAAAGTTGAAAGGTGCGATTGCAGCACACACACCAACAGGTTGACGAATCATAAATTCGTCGATACCGGTCGCAATATCCTCCAAGTTAGTGCCTTGCATGAGGGTCGGAATCCCGCAGGCGACTTCAACATTCTCGATCGCGCGCCGCATTTCACCCTTCGCCTCGTCAAGCGTCTTACCGCATTCCAACGTAATCGTTCTGGCGATGTCCTCCAAGTTCTCCTCTAAAAGGGTTTTCAAAGCGAAAAGGTATTGCACCCGTTCAACAGGAGGTGTCCGCCGCCATTCGTGGAGTGCATCAGCAGCAGCTGTAGCGGCTTGATGGACCTCTTCCGCGGGCGAAAGCGGCACCTGCGTGAGAACTTCCCCAGTCGCTGGGTTTGTGACATCGATCAGCGCAGCCGCCTCGGATTTCTGCCATCTGTTATTAACGTAGTTCGATAGCGGCGTTTGTAGGTTTCCGCTTTTAAGAAGACTCACATCGGTTTCCATCGTATATCCTCCTTAGTTCTCCTTCGCGAAGAGTTCAAGTACTTTCAATTGTTCCATAGCGGCGACGATTTGCGGATCATGCTCCAGTTCATCACGAGAATTTTCTGTAATCTGGGCAAGTGCGTATTTAATGCCGATATCGCTGAGGATAATTTGTTCTTCGGTGAGTGCGTCGCTCAAGCGTTGATAACTTCGCAGCAGTTTTGCCGCCTGCCGGTCATCACGAGAGGCGTGAGAAGCAGCTGCGAGTTGTGCTAACACATCATCCCCATTCTCTTCCATAAAAGTTTTAAGTTTCTCATGATCTCGGAGTTTCAACTGCATCTGGCGTTCAGAACGGCTAAACCATGCCGACTCAACATCAGGGATAATGCCGACCTTGTCAATATTGACCCCGTTCGGTGTAAAGTAACTCGCGACGGTCAATTTCACAGCAGCTTTTGAATTGCTCAGCGGAAACACACGTTGAACGGAAGCTTTCCCGAAGGTCTTATTGCCCATGACAAGTCCGCGCCCGTGGTCTTTGATGGCACCAGCGACGATCTCAGAGGCACTCGCGCTCCCACCATCAACGAGGACAATCAGTGGAAAGTACTCCCTTTTTACGCCTTCCGCCTTGAAGTTCTCGCGCGTCTCAATGCCTTTACTGTAGACGACGAGTTGACCGGGGGTAAGGAAGTCGCTCGCGATATCAACGGCTGAAGTGAGGAGTCCGCCAGGATTTAAGCGGAGGTCCAGAATGACACCCCGGACATCCTGTGCCTTGAAGTCCACAAAGGCGTTATCTACATCGTTTGCTGTCGTATCAAGAAATTGATTGATTTTGATATAGCCAATATTCTCTCCGATGATATCCTGCTCAACGCTCGGAATCCGAATGACTTCACGCGTAACAGTAACCTCAACTGGGCGATTATCGTTCTGACGCACGACCGTAATGGAGACGGGGGTTCCCGGTTCACCCCGCAGCTGGTCAACTGCCTCGTTCAAGGTCATAACAGCTGTCGATTCACCCTCAATATGGCTAATAACATCTCCGCTTTGCAAACCCGCCAATGCAGCAGGACTCCCCTTAAAGGGTGTAACCACAGTCAACATATCTTCCCGAATTCCGATAAGCATCCCAAGACCGCCGTATTTGCCGCGGTTCTGTGTTCGGAATTCAGCGATGTCGGGAATGAATTGACTGTATGGGTCCAATTTGCGAAGCATACCATTGATGGCACCCTCTATCAGTTCTTTGGAATCCGGTGTTTCGAGATGTGCCTGTTTAATATAAGCAAGGATCTCTGAGAAAAGCGCGAGATTCTCTACCAATATATCATCGGAGGTTTCTTCTGAACTCCAACCGAACGGTAGAAACGCGCAGATAAGAAACACTGATAACAAGAGTCGAAAACAGGTTCCGGGTGAAATTCGCGAGTTCCCGAAACCGATCGTTAAAAATTTCATTTTTTATTCCCTCCCGCCGACATTATAGTTTTTTAATAAAAGTAGTTTCGTAGCCTTTGGATGCTCGGAATCCGAAAAGCGATAAAGGCTGCGACGGCACAGTAGAGCAGATCGATCCGACCCATCCGGGCTTGCATCAGTTCCCAAACGGACTGTCCCTTAAACAGAACTGTCGCGGTCGGCACGGCTTGCTCTATGGATATATTATGCTCTTGGCTGAGTTGCGCCGCGATTTCGGCAACCGCATTCCACTGGACATCCAGATATTTTCCGATAAAAATACCGAGGATCGCGAAAACCGCAGCGGCAGCACTGACAACCCGCCACATCGTTCGGGCATCACGTTCAAGCGTTCGACTGCTCGTGAGGAGTATCCCGATGCCAGTCAATATCCCGATACCGATAGCAATGAAGCCAGCGGTCCGTCCTGTCCACTGGATATATTTTGCCCAAAGGACCCCGCCTATCGCCGCCCCAAGGAGTCCGCCGAACGGTGCTGTCAAGGTATTCATTATGAAACACCTCCATCGGTGGCAATTGGGGGTTTCTGTCGATGGTGATCCGTCTGCTGCTCAAAGGTATAAGCAACCCGCAGGACTTTTTCCTCTGCAAAAGGTGCCCCGAGCAATTGTAACCCAACGGGTAACCCATTTTCCACAAAACCGCAGGGGACAGATATACCGGGCAACCCCGCATGACTTGCGGGTGTCGTCATCACATCGGAAAGATACATTTGCAACGGATCCGCAGTCCGTTCACCTATTTTGAATGCCGGTGTCGGCGACGTAGGCGTTGCAATAACGTCAACTTTCTCAAACGCTGCGTCAAAATCAGATTTGATGAGCGTCCGTGCTTTTTGTGCCTTCCGATAATATGCGTCTTGGTAGCCAGCACTCAGCGCGAAGGTCCCGATCATAATCCTGCGCTTTACCTCCTCACCGAACGCTTCACTCCGTGTCCTTTTATACATATCCATCAGATCCTCCGGACTTTCGTTCCGGTACCCGTAGCGGACCCCATCGTATCTTGCGAGATTGGCACTCGCCTCAGCGGGGGCGATGATGTAATACGTCGCAATGGCATATTCGGTATGTGGCAAAGAAATTTCCTCAACCGTGGCACCAACGGATTCAAGCACAGCGATGGCAGTGTGCACGCGATCGGCAATTTCTGCGTCTAACGCCTCCGTGAAATATTCCTTCGGGATACCGATTTTTAAGCCTTTCACGTCGTTAATGAGACTCTGTGTGAAATCCGGCACATGGACATCAACGGAGGTTGCATCCATCGCATCACTCCCACAGATGGCGTTGAGTAGCAAGGCACAATCGGTGACATCTTTGGTGAACGGACCGATCTGGTCGAGCGAGGAGGCGAATGCGACTAAACCGTAACGCGAGACCCGTCCATACGTTGGCTTCATTCCAACAACCCCACAGAGCGCGGCGGGTTGGCGGATCGACCCCCCCGTATCCGAACCCAGTGAACAGATAGCCGTATCCGCAGACACAACCGCAGCAGAGCCACCACTGGAACCCCCCGGAATCGTATCCAAATCCCACGGATTGTGCGTAATCTGATATGCCGAGTTTTCAGTAGAGGACCCCATGGCAAATTCATCCATGTTCGTCTTACCGAGCATTACAACGCCCTGTTCATGGAGTTTCGTCATGACCGTCGCGTCATAGGGTGGCACGAAGGTTTCAAGGATCTTAGAGGCACAGGTCGTGCGGACGCCCTGCGTGCATATCACATCTTTAATGGCAATCGGGATGCCAGCGAGGGCAGGCATATCGTCACCGTTCTGAAATCCTGTATCGGCACGACTCGCTTGCGCTAAGGCAAGCTCCTTTGTGAGTGTCAAGTATCCCTTGACGTGAGGCTCCACCGCAGCGATACGTGCATAAACAGATTCGGTGAGTTCTACGGCAGTGATCTCACGCGCTTTGAGTTTCTCATGCAGGACGTGTGCCGTCAATCTTTCTAATTTTCCTTGCGGAGAAGTATCGGTTGTTTGTATCTTCATGTGTTCTGTGTTCGAGTCGCCCTCCACTTCGTTACGGGCTAACGTTTTTGATATTATTTAGCGAGGCACTTTTCTCTGCGTATTCCACTCACTCGCCAAGGGTTGCAGTTTCAGATGCCACGAAAACCGCCTCACCGATAACTGAAAACTGAAAACTATTTCAGTGGCTGCGGTCAACTACTCTGGGAACGCCGAAGTATCCCTCTTCCGCTTCAGGGGCATTCGCGAGCACCTCTTCGCGGGGGTATGAGGGTTTGACGACATCCGGCTTGGCGACATGAGATGCCTCAGCCTCCGACCCCATAATAAAAACTTGATGTGGATGGATGTGCGATGTGGGTGGTACATGATCCGTCTCGAGCTCATTCAATTTCCCGATGTAGTCCAAAATGCGGGCGAGCTGCTCAGTGAAGTGTTCCGTCTCTTCTTCGTTAAACTCAAGGCGCGCCAAATTTGCGACATGGCGGATGCCTTCAACGGTAATTGTTGCCATTTTTCGTATTTTATCCCTCCCTAATCGTCAGATATTGTCAAGGGTGTAAGCGATGGGTCCAGTCGTCTTGTCGTACCCCCACGACTAAACCGAACGGTGACATAAACGCCATGCCCCGATCTACTGATTTTCGTTATCTTTCCCCTTCCGAATTGCGGATGGAGAACAATCTGGTCAACCTGATAATCCACCACATCTTCAGAAACGACTTCATACAGACTTCCTGATTGGCGGAAAGGAGATCGGTATCGATCCACATGCTTGATGAGATGTTCTGGAATTTCGGAGATAAAACGGGATTGCACGCGATACTCCGTCTCTCGAAATGTCCTCCGCGAACTGGCATGCAAGAGGTATAACTGCTCCATCGCGCGCGTGATTCCAACGTAACAGAGTCGCCGTTCTTCCTCCAACTCCTCCCGCGTATCCAGAGAACGTTGATGCGGGAGATACCCCTCTTCCATACCGACGATGAAAACAAACGGAAACTCCAAACCTTTCGCACTGTGCAAGGTCATCAACGTCACCATATCGGTGGTGTCGGTCTCCATAGCGTCTATATCCGCCGTGAGTGCTACGTTCTCCAAGTAATCTGAAAGGGTCGGTTCGGGTGTGTTCTGTTCATAGTCGATAACGGCGTTAATCAATTCCTCAATGTTTTCAACGCGGTTCTGCGCTTCAATTGTCCCTTGAGCCTTTAAATTTTTAAGGTAGCCTGTTACTTTTAGCACATAGTCAAGAGCATCAGCGGGTAGCATAGAAGCGTCGAAATCATCAAAAATTTTGGCGAAGCGTTGCACTTTTGTCTGAAGACCGCGGTTAATCGCGGTGATCCCACCAACACGCTGGATCGCCTCAAAGAGAGAGATTCCTTGGCGCGCGGCAAAATTCATGAGCCGGTCAAGCGTTGTCGCACCGATGCCGCGACTCGGCACGTTGATGATACGTCGAACACTCACAGAATCGTTGGGATTGCAGACCACACGGAGATAGGCGAGGAGATCCTTGATCTCCATTCGATCATAGAAACCGACCCCTCCGACAATCTGATACGGAATGTCTGCGGCGCGGAACGCCTCCTCAAAGATTCTGGACTGGGCATTGGTTCGGTAAAAGACGGCAAAATCTTTGTAATCCACACCTTCAGTGTGCCAATCCTCAATCTGCGTGCCGACGTAACCCGCCTCGTCGTTTTCGTCCACCGCCTCGTAGCAGGTAACGGGTTCGCCCATGTCGTTATCTGTCCAGAGTTTCTTTGCTTTTCGCTTTTTATTATTGTGGACAACCCCCCATGCGGCATCTAAAATATTTTGCGTGGAACGATAGTTTTGCTCCAAACGGAGGACCCGCGTGTTTGGATAATCCTTCTCAAAATCGAGGATATTCCGGATGTCCGCACCCCGGAAGGCGTAGATAGATTGGTCATCGTCTCCGACGACACAGATATTCTGTTTCGTGCCAGTCAATAAGTTCACCAGCTCATACTGACATCGATTCGTATCCTGATACTCATCAACGAGTATATACTCAAATTTGTCCTGATAAAACTGACAGACTTCGGGATTTTCATTCAGGAGTCTCACCGTGAAAAGTAACAGGTCATCGAAATCAAGCGAGTTGTTCAGACGCAGTGCATCTTGATAGAGCACATAGACCTCCGAAACGATTCGCTCGAAATAGCCATCTGCGATATGCCGGTACGCCTCCGGTGATATAGACTCATTTTTCACACGACTGATGTGGCTGAGGATCGCGCGCGGGTTGTACTGCTTGTCACTATAATTCAGCTGTCGGAGTACATCTTTGACGAGTGTGGCTTGCTCTCCCGTATCGAAGATGGTAAAGTCTCGGGTGTAGGCGTGGTCTTTGGATCCAAGCACGCTTTCAGTTCCCACATTCCTGCCCAATTTCTCAATATCTCGGCGGAGTATACGCGCACAGGTGGCGTGGAAGGTTGCTACCCAGAGGTCTCGGCTAACACTGCCTTTCACGAGTACATCCAGCCGATCTTTCATCTCTTTTGCTGCCTTGTTCGTAAAAGTTACAGCGAGGATACGATACGGAGAGACGGCGTGGTGTTCGAGTAGATAGGCGATGCGGTGTGTGATGACGCGCGTTTTTCCGCTGCCTGCACCGGATAAGATGAGGAGTGGTCCTTCGGTGTGTTGGACGGCTTCGCGCTGGACTTCATTTAAGGAACTTAATAGGTTATCGGTCAATGGTTACCCCTTGCCTCGTCGTATTAGGGGAAGCACACGCTGTAATATATACTTGCGAGTGGTGCAGCAGCGTCCCCAACTTTATTCCATAAAGTATACACGATTTGGGATTAATTTTGCAAGGGGAAATTTCAACGGTATGCCCACTATTAACAACTCTTTTATTCATCCACACCTTCCTGAACGACGGGTACTGTGGATTTCAACTTCCGCGCTACAAGTGCGTAAAGACTCACGCCTGCTTTTGCTGCTTCGTCTGTTAGATCATGATAAAGTTGGGCATCAATGGCAACTTTAAAGGGGACTTCATCCTCCGGGCGAGTCGGTGCTTTGGGAACAGGTTCATGATGCTTTTGATAACTCTCTTTAACGCCTTTCCAAGCGAGCGCGAGCTCCTTTAACGCCCTTCTGGTGTATCTGAAAACGCTGATACATTAGGCATCTCAACAAAATGGGCTAAGTAATCACCATCCTCATCAAGAAATACGTTCACGTTAAATCCGTCAAATATATCCCTATTCATTTTGCGTCTCCCGATCATATTGCATGAGAAATTCAGTTTTCGGTTTTTTGTCCAAAGAAACCCCCTAAAGAATCAACGGTATGAAGCCCGTGTGGGCTTCCCCGCCCCTTATCAGGGGACTTTCGACCTTCTTTGCGGAAAACTATAGTAAATTCTGTAATTACTTATACACTCAGCATCGGTGCGGTTAGGAAACCGTGAAGAAACACCCCAGCAAAAACCCTACCGGGGATTGAAAGTGTGTATTTATTTTTGGAATTTACTATAAATAGCCCTGAACCTTCAGATGAGGTATTCCTTCAAGAACTGTCCAGTATAAGAGGCTTTAACTTTCGCAATATCTTCAGGTGTGCCGTGTGCCAAGACCTCCCCACCTTTATGTCCGCCCTCTGGACCGAGATCGATGACATAATCAGCGGTTTTAATCACATCAAGGTGATGCTCAATCACCAGCACGGTATGCCCACTATCAACGAGACGATTGAGACTGTCTAAAAGTTTCTGCACGTCTGCGATGTGGAGTCCTGTGGTGGGTTCATCTAAAATATACAGATTATGCTTGCCTCGCTTGATTTTGCCGAGCTCGCTTGCCAACTTTATCCGTTGTGCTTCTCCACCAGAGAGGATCGTAGCAGGGTGACCAATCTGAAGATACCCCATACCGAGTTGGTAAAGGACATTCAATTTATGATGAATTAACCGCTGATCGGCGAAAAACGCAACGCCTTCTTCTATTGACATATTGAGGACCTCAGAGATATTCTTTCCGTTGTAAGTAACATCAAGCGTATCCTCATTATAGCGTGCCCCTTTACAGGTTGGACAAACGACTTCAACATCCGGCATAAAGTGGAGTTTAGTGGTAATCGTGCCTTCGCCGTGGCACTCCTCACAGCGTCCACCTTTGACGTTGAAACTGAATCGGGAAGCGGTATAGCCCCTCTCAAGCGAGAGTGGAGTACTGGCGAAAAGTTTGCGAATATTATCGTAAAATCCGATATAGGTGGCAGGATTTGAGCGCGGCGAACGTCCAATGGGGGACTGATCGATGTTGATAACATCACTCAGATGCTGGTGTCCCTCCAATTCTTCATGTGCGCCATAGAGTGTGCGGCTGTCATGGTAAAGGGAATGAAGCTTTTTGTAGAGAATTTCGTTAATGAGCGTGCTTTTGCCTGAACCAGAAGCCCCCGTGATGCAGATAAGCACACCGATCGGAATATCAACGTCAATGTTCCTAAGATTGTTTTCACTGGCACCCGTGATGCTCAAGAATGTCCCATTCAAGTTACGACGTTTTTCGGGGAGTCGAATCTCTCGTTGGCCACTCATATAAAGACCTGTCAGAGATTCAGGGCAATCAACAATGGTTTCAAGTTCACCTTGAACAACGACCTGTCCACCGTGGATACCTGGTCCGGGTCCGAGTTCAATAATATGATCCGCGGCGCGAATCGTGCTTTCATCGTGTTCAACGACGATAACGGTGTTGCCGATGTCCCGCAACTTTCGGAGGGTCTCTATCATTTTGACATTGTCTTTTGGGTGTAAACCGATACTCGGTTCATCAAGCACATAGAGCATGCCCATCAATCCGGATCCGATCTGTGTAGAGAGACGGATGCGCTGCGATTCACCCCCAGAGAGCGTCGCAGAACGGCGATTGAGATTTAGGTAATCGAGACCGATGCCGAGCAAGAGATTAATTCGAACGACGAGTTCTTTGATAACGCGGCTGCCTGCCTCTCGCTGCTTTTCGGGAATATCCGTGATAGTTAGCAAGAAATCCCGTAATTCTTCAAAGTGCAATTCGCCGACCTCGTGAATTGTTTTCCCCTCAATCGTAACGAGAAGCCGCTGTCGTTTGAGTTTCGCGCCATGGCAATCGGGACAGGTGCGTTCTACCATTACTTTTCGGAGATACTCCTCCATACCCGAGTGCGCCTCGCCTTGTTTTCGGTAACGTCGATAGTGCCTATCAATCCGGGTAATGATCCCATCAAAACGGATTTTCCGACCGAGATGGCGTCTTTCAACAGGTCTTGCGCCTTCGGGTTGCAGGATCGGAAATTCTTCGCCGTGTGTGCCGTGATAGAGGATATCAACCACCTTTTCTGGAAGGTCTGCGAAAGGAACGTTCAGGTCGAACCCGTAGTGTCCAGCGAGACTGTACATCGTTCTCCCATCCCACCTATCGGGATCGTAGTTAAACGCTTGGTGGACGAACGCGCCGTCGGCGATACTCCGACTTTTGTCAGGAACGAGTAGGTCCGGATGCACCTGCAAATAGGTGCCGAGTCCCGAACAGGTTACACACGCCCCCGTCGGTTCATTAAAGGTAAAGTGATGGGGTCCCAACTCAGCCATCAGGACCCCGTGCTTCGGGCATCCGAAACCCGCTAATACCGCCATTGCATCAGTTTCGTCACCCTCTGGCAACTGCACATCAAACCGCATGAATCCTTCGCCGACCAGCATGGCGTGTTCAAGAGAGGCGAGCACCTGTTTGTCAATGTCTTTTTTGATAAAGAATTTGTCAACGATAACTTGGATGTCGTATTCCTGATCTGGATCGAGTTCAATTTCTTCGCTGATGTCGTGTTCAACCCCGTCAATCCTGACGTGTCTACACCCTTTCGTCCGGATGTCATCGAAGAGATAGTCATAATCTTCGCCGTAGATTTTGATGACTGGGGCGTGAATTTCAACCTCGGTGCCTTCTGGCATCGCGAGCATACGTTCTAAGATCTGATGATGCGAACGGATCGGGATCTCACCTTCACAATACGGACAGTGCGCGACCCCGATAGTTGCGAAGAGCATACGGAGGTAGTCTTGCAAATCGGTCATCGTACCAACGGTAGAGCGCGGATTCATGGTGATCGTTTTCTGTTCAATAGAAACGACAGGAGACAACCCATCAATGAAATCGACATCGGGTTTTTTGAGTTGTGTGATAAAGCGTTTGGCGTAAGTGGACATCGACTCCAAGAATCGACGCTGTCCTTCGGCATAGACGGTATCAAACGCCAACGAGGATTTACCGGAACCGCTAATCCCTGTGACAACGACGAGTTTGTCTCGCGGGATCTCAACTTCAACGTTTTGTAGATTATTTTCTCGGGCACCTTTAACGGCGACAGTCTGTCTCATGGATACCTCCTATTTTTTTATTACTGAGTTTCTGCTCTGATTGGTCTTACGGTCCAATCAGGTTTCTGCAAAGAACTATCTATTTTTACGGACTTGTACGGGAAAAGTTACCAACCGCCGCGGGACCCAGCGAAAACGTGACTGCAACGAAGGCGCGATCGGTGTAAAACTTAATAGTTAGGAATACCTATAGAAACGGATTATTTGCATCGAAATAGTATGCGGGTTCTTCTACGGAAGTTTGGCTGTCCTTTGTCAAACGGATGGGTGCTGAGAACTGTTCAATGACCTCTTTCTGTGCGAGCCATTCACACGCCAATTCAAAGGCGAGTTGACGACTACCGAAATGGGTATAGATGTCGGTTATCGTGCGTTCCTCACCCGATTCCTCTAAGAAATCGAGCAACGGCTTGAACAGTGTTTGTAGATTATCCTCTAAATACGCGTCAATCCGTTCAAGGGCATCGCGAAGCAGTGTCTCGTCTTTCGGCTTATCTATCAGATCCGTGAAAACGGGGTTGAAAAAGGAGGGGTTGTGCGCAACTGCTTGATAAATCACCTTGCGTCTCGGGGTTTCGTTGTGCAGGAGGACTTCAATGCGAGCCAACTCCCTGACCGCATACGTCAGGTAAAGAAATGTGTAATCGATATCGTGCTTGAGGTGTAACCATTTTTCGGCTTTTGCGAGGATAGCTGCCACGTTGGCGGCGGCATTGAGAAGTTGAGAGTGTTTATCCCGTTCACCGACTTGCAGACAGGAGGGGTCACCCACACTGTAGGGGCGAGGTGACCTCGCCCCTACGGAAAAGAGACTGTCCTTAGAAAAAAGGACCCGGCTTTCGGCGAGAATCGAATGGAGTGAACTCCCTTGGAGCGTCCCCTCCAACAACTTTCTATAGTCGCTGCGGGTGTGGAGTTGAACCCGGAACGGAATCCCATCTTCGATTAACTGATACGCCTCCTGCTTGAATTTCGTTCCATCTCTTAGGATGAGCGTGAGGTGCGGTGTGGTTTTCTCCCAGACGTTGTCTTCGGCGAGATTACTGGTGAGCACTGCGGCGAGAATGTACATGTCCTCTCTGAGCGTGTCCGTTAAACTGTCCAATGCCTGGTGAATCTGTGCGTGGATGTTCGCTTGTAGATGTTCCTGAGAAGAATCGCGAGCATGCAGAAACACCCAAGCAAAAACACTCGCTCCTACAGGACCATCCTGAGAAGCATCGCTTGCTCCGACAGTTCCATCGTAATAGTAAGCAGGTTCTTCCACAGAGCCCTGGCTCTTCACTGTGAGTTTGATGGGCATCGCGACTTGTCTGATAATCCCCTTCCAAGCCAACCATTGACAGACGAAATCGAACGACTCGTCATCAAATTCGGAGTCCTCATCATTCTTGCCGTGTGCACTGCGTCCTAAGTCTGCGTTCAATTCGGTATTTGTGCGCGGTGTTTTCTGCTCACGGAGATACGCAAGAATCGGTTGGAAGATAAACTGCCGCGCATCAAGATAGGCGTTGATTGCATTTAGTGTGTCCTGAATAACCGCTTCCGTCTTTTCACAGTTGATTAAATCCGTATAGACCCGATTAAAGAAATCTGGATTGTAACGGAGTGCGGGTTGAATCACCTCGCGTGCAGGGATTTCATTGTTCAAAAGCACTTCCAACCGTGCCAATCCTTGCACGACATTCAGAAGCGATAGGAAACAGGTGAGGCAATCTCTGTTGACGTAAAACTGCTTTTCAGCATAGACGAGGCTCGGGAGTGTGTTGGCGATGACGTTGAGCAGTTGGAACTGTTTATCGCGTTCACCGATGTTGGTGCGGCTGGCGTTTTTGTCATACCACTCTTGGATAGAGGCATCGTGCGAAAAGAGGAGCGTGCTATGCGAGAAATAGGAGTGCATGAAGGAGCCCTGTTGTGCGCTCTCTATTGTCTGCTTAAAAGCGTTACGTGGGGTTACATTTGCGTGGATATTGACCCCGTTTTCAACGAGCGAAAAGAAAGATTGCGTTGGACGAATCGCGTCTCTGCCGATGAGTTCCACATCCAGGTCGGATTTTTCCCATACTTGGGCATAAGAGAAACTGCCTGCGACAATAGCGGCGAGGATATAGGGGTCCTTCTGAACCTTTTCGACAAGCAGCTCCACGGCTTCGCGATACTGTTCTTCGATAACGTCTTGGGCTTTCATTGCGTTTCTCCTACAGTGACATCAGGCGGTAGTTTTAGCTGCTCACGAATCGCGTGACGCACCTGATCGCAGATCTGCATGGCATGCATAGCATTGTCCGCGGTCGCTGAATCCCCGGGATAGCGAGTCGCCACTGCATATTTAGAAATTTCCGAAAAGTCTGGCTCCCACGTCTGCCACATAGGAACAGTTGAGACGATTAACGCCAACACTTCCTTTAAATCGTGCGATCTGGGAATCAGGAGATTTGCCGCTTGCAGCCATGCCTTGAGGTATTTTTCAATGCACTGTTGGATATGGAAGCATATAATATCATAATCTGGTATGGGTGCCTGCTGAAGCCACTGAACCGCAGCGTAATCTTTTTCGGCTTTTTCCATCCATTCCAGCGTTAAAGGGTTCATAGCCGTTTCTTCCGTTTCGGGGATATCGATAAAAAAATCAGCGACTTCATAAAGGATTTCGCCTTTTTCAGTGATCTCGCGAAGGAACCCGTCATTATGGGAAAGGCGATATGCGATCTCTTCAGGTGAACGCACCAGCAGATCTATGCTGAAGTTAGAGGGGTTATGCTGTGCGGTTTCCACAGTCCGCCGATGCCGCTCTGATCGGGCTGTTGGCACGACCACTAACAGATCCACATCCGAAGTCTCAGTCGGTGTCCCGTAGGCATAGGAACCGAAGAGGATAACTTGTAGCGGTGCGAATTCACGGACGATGTCATCACAAGCGGCTTGAATGTTTCGTTTGTCGATCATGCGCGTCACCGTTAAAGCGTAGGGTGAAACCCGAATTTTGATTAAAAAAACAGGAATTTCTATTATTAATTATACTATAAACCTGTTAAGAATGCAAGCCAATTTCATCAAAAAAACAGGGGATTCAGTTTTCCGACAGGAGGGAAAAATACGCAGATTGCAAAGTAGAAGAGGAGCGGTGAACAAATTCTGGTAACTTAACAGTATTTAAACGCTCAAAGCTATTTTTGGCGTTGTGCTTTCAATGCCCCCCACCGCACTGGCAGTTTGCCGTTTGCAGTAACAGCATGAAAACCGGTGCCAAAGGCCTCAACCAGTGGCGAGCGCACCCACTTGTTTCCATGTTGCTCTGTCCAGCCGAACATATAAATATTACCGTCGATCAATACGGTACCTCCCGGCATTCTTGGCGTCGGCAGCGGTGTCCCCTCACGCCACTCTTCTGTTTTTGGATTATAGATTTCAACAGTATCCAGAAATTCAACAATGCCAGCAATCCGAACAAACCCCGCCATTAGATAGATGTTATTTTCGAGTATAATCATAGCAAACGACGTCCGAAGGTTCGGCATCTCCTTTTTCCTTCGCCAACGATTGATTTTCGGGTTGTATTCCTCAATCGTGGTAAGGTTAGGTCCCCCATGGAGTAGTTGAGGCCATCCAGATCCGCCAATGGCATAAATCAGACCGTTGACGACTACCGCCTCAACGCTAGAGCGTTTTGTTGGCATGGTTGCGCGCTTTGCCCACGTATCGGTGGCAGGGTCATAGGCTTCCACAAGATCAATGCGCCACGGGGCACCAGGTTTATTGTCCCAGGGATGAACAAACCCACCAATGGCATAGATTTTGCCAGCAACCACACCGATGCCGAACTCGCTACGCGGAAGAGACATATCTTGCTTTTTCTCCCAGATGTCGGTTTGAGGATCGTAGACTTCAACAACCTTTAGGGTGTCGAAATTTTCCGCTCGGTTGTCGATCCCACTATATCCACCTATAACATAGATTTTCTCATCAACCACAGCCGTCTTAGCCCCTGCGCGAAGCGTTGGCATATCCGCGACTCGCTGCCAGGTGTTGGTTCCCGGGTCATACACCTCCACGAGTGAAAGCCCAAAAGGGCCATTCTCGTTCTCAAAAAGCGTCCCGCCAATGAGATAGATTTTACCCTCAACAGCAGCAACCGAGAAACTATGTCTCGGCGTTGGGAGTTCAGAAATCACCTGCCATCTTTCTCCAGCGGCAATTCTTGCCATCATAGATAAGAGAACTATAGCCATCCATCCAAAAAGCACGCGTCGCAAATAGCCGTGGTGTTTGAACATTATGGAACCCTTCGTATTTACACAAACTCAGGGGAGTCAGATATAGAATCTGTGTGATAGAAGTTTGGAAAGATATTGCTTCTTTCTATAGGACTTATGCAATTTTCCCATAAAGTGCTTACATATTGCGCTATTGGCGAGGTTAGGAAACCTCGCCAGCAAGGGAGCTGCGTAAGTCCTGTTCTAAAGATAATAGTAAGAATCAGCGCAAGTAATATGTATCTTTTCAAAAAAATCCTCAGTTTCTCAAAAGTTAGACGGTTGTAAACGATTGTTAGTTTTTCAAAGGCGGGTTTTGGTATCCTGCTTTGAGTTGCCCCCAGCGCGTCGGAAGTTTGCCACGCGCTTCGACATTATGAAAACCGGTATCAAAGACTTCAACGATTGGAGAAAGTTCCCAATCTTCCGTCTTGCCTCCAAAGATATAAATCTTGCCGTTGACCGCCGCTACACCAAAGGGCGACCTTACGGTTGACCTCGCAGGAATCACACGCCATCTCTCAGTAGCCGGATCATACACTTCAACCGGGGCAGGATGCCTATCACCCGCTCGCAATCCACCAATGAGATAGATTTTCTCGGCAATAACGACTGAAAAAAATACTATTCTCGGATTGGGCATGTCAGCTCTCATCGTCCACCGGTTGATTCTCGGTTCATAGACCTCAATCGTCCCAAGATAGGGACCTCCAGCCCCAAATATCGGTGGCCACCCAGACCCACCGATGGCATAAAGGGTGTCCCGAATAACCGCTGCCTTAACGCCATCGCGTCGTGTCGGCATGTCCGCTCGCTTTGCCCATGTATCGGTGGCGGGGTCATAGACTTCCACAAGATCAACGCGTCCTGGATCCTCAGGCTTCTTGTCCCTTGGGTCAACATTCCCACCAATGACATAGATTTTGCCAGCAATCACGCCGATGCCGAATGACGCACGGCGAACGGACAGATCCTGTTTTCTGATCCACGTGTCGGTTTCCGGGTCGTACATCTCAACGCCTTTCAGAGTTGTGAGATTCACATGGCGGTCATCCTTCCCCACTCTTCCTGCCAAGACATAGATATTGCCATTAACAACAGCAGCCTTAGCATCGGAACGGACAGTCGGCATATCTGTGAGTCTCTCCCACATGTTGGTTTGTGGGTCATAGACCTCCACCAGGGACATTCCAAAAGGACCTCGCCAAATACCAGGTTCATTTTCACGCCGAACACCCCGCAGATTTTCAAGGGGCGTGCCACCGATGAGATAAATCTTACGCCTTGTGCTAATTAGATTTTTTATAGACCTGTGTTTATGCGAGGATGAGGTCTTTGAGTTTCATCAAAGGGCGTCCGAGACACTGATTCAGGAAAACACCGAGCAGACACGCCCCGAACTTATTGCTCATCCGGGTCT
>JAJEDB010000092.1 GCA_022821725.1 Candidatus Poribacteria bacterium
TGGAAAAACGGACGCTGAGATAGCTACGCTCTTAGAGACATCTGGCTCCAATGTATCGCGGTGGCGGAAAAGTGAGGTGTGGAAAGAGTTTGAACAGGAACTCATCTCCGCACATAAGCAGTCGCTCTTAGAAGCGTATCGCTCCACAACCCTTGACGATAGCACACCGGAAGGTGTGCGAAACATACAAAAGGTATGTTTTGTTAAGTTCGCCAGTCATCCTCACCTCTTGGCTGCATAACGTTTTCATCCTTTTCTCTTCATCCCACTGTCTCCTCCAAAGCGGACGCTGCGACCGCTGCTGTTTCTTGTCGGAAAACGCTCCCCAATAGGACTTACGCAAAATGACCCAACCTACCGGGGGAGTGCGTAAGTCCTGCCCAAAAAAGGTTGACCTTCGACGGGAAATAACGGTATAATACTCCTATCTCAAGCAACTCAATCTTCAGAACCGGTGCGGTTAGGTGAAAGACCCTACCGGGCCCGGGGTAAAATGTCTGTTTATTTTCCAGGTTTACCATAAATGAACTAAAGTTTGGACAATTCCTATCCGATTGAGGGAGTTCTTTCAGGGGACCGCAGATTTTTCTCGCAGTTACACAGATCAACAGAACTGAAAAAAAACGCCGTGCACACCGTAGGTTGGGTTGAACGACTACCTCCGAAGAAACTGACCCAAACACGCCACTTCAAACGCCACGGAATCCCTGAATGCCCTAAGGTCCGAGTGAAACCCAACGATGTTTTTCTCCAAGCGATGCGTGTGTTGGGTTTCGCTGTATCTCTTTACAAGAAACGCGTCTGTGTGAACTGCTGTTTTGGTAGCAACAAGAGGGAACTGAGTTTTACCGCTCAACCCAACCTACGGGAGCACTGAGGGTTGATTGCTACCGGAAATTGTCCAAACCTTATAGGACTTACGCAGGCTGCTCTTTTGTAGCACAAACTTTCCAGTTTGTGTCAGAAGAACGGGGGTTTTTGTGAGAGTTCTCATCTCATAGAACGCGCTACGGTCAAAATTGCGTAAGTCCTGCCTTAGTACTATTAGGAGAAAATTTTATGAAGGGCATACGTATCTTTACTTTTTGCTGTGTCAGTTTAGTAGTGGTGTTCACGCATGTAGGTCAGGTTTTGGCAAAAGCACCGAAAACCGAGAAAATCGCGTTTTCATCGAACCGTAGTGGGAATTGGGACATCTACATTATGAACCCGGATGGAAGTCAACAAGAGCGACTCACCCGAAATAACGCCGGAAATTACAGTCCTGTTTGGTCTCCGACAGGTGAACAGATTCTTTTTGTTTCCGATCGGAACGGCCACCGGGATCTCTACGTGATGGATGCCGACGGTCATCAGGTCCGGCAAGTTTTTAGGAAGTCGGCACTTAGAATGGAACCCACTTGGTCACCGGATGGTGATAGGATCGCATTCCATACCGATACCCCGCAATGGAGCATCCAAACGGCTACGATACACGGCGGAGATGTGGAACAGATAGCACTTGCAGAATGGCGTGGCGGCAATCCTTCGTGGTCATCAAATGGCAACGAGATAGCCTTTGTTGGAAACGTAGGTGGAACTCGTCGAATCCTTATTGCAAAACTGGGTTCCGGGGGTGTACGCACGTTCCTTCCAAAAGAACTGTCGTGGATGTACTCACCGGCATGGTCACCGAAGGGTGACAAACTCGCTTTTTCTTGGTACAAGTGGGGTATAGGAAACAAAGATGCCATCTTCGTGGCGAATCGGGATGGAAGTCATTTGAAACAGATTGGTAGACATGCGCTCGGTACTTACAGTCCAGCTTGGTCGCCCGAGGGGGATAAAATTGTTTATACGGAGGAAGCCGTAGATAGAGATCGTCAAATTGTTGTCGTCGATGTAGAGACAGGCAGAAAGACACAGCTGACACACCGCGGTTTGAACGGGGCACCTAATTGGTTCGATCCCAAAACCTTGTCCGTTGCACCGCAAGCCCACCTGCTAACAACGACGTGGGGAAAAATCAAAACACAGGACTGATTCGCTATCAGTACTACATTACTGGAGGAAAATGTTATGAAAATCACACGTCTTTTTGTTCTTTGTAGTCTGAGTTTCGCGCTCGTGTTCGCGAGTGTTTATCCCTTATGCGCGAGGGCACCGAAAACTGAGAAGATTACGTTCTCATCAAATCGCGACGGGAATTGGGAAATCTACGTTATGAATCCCGATGGGAGCGATCAGGTGAACTTAACACGACATAAAGCCGCTGATTACTCCGCAGTCTGGTCGCCGACAGGTGAGCACATTCTTTTTGTTTCTAACCGTGACGGCCTCCGCGATCTCTTTCTGATGGATGCGGATGGACGAAATGTGCGACGGGTTTTTAAGAAAAAGGCACAGAGAGTCGAACCGACATGGGCACCGGACGGACAAAGGATCGCTTATCATGCGGAAATGCCGCAATGGAGCATCCAAACCGGGACGATACACGGTATCGGTGGCGCTCAGGTGGCTTTGGCGGAGGCGCAGGGGGGTAATCCATCATGGTCCCCCGATGGAGAGGAGATCGCGTTCGTTGCTGGCGCACATAGTCGTCGGATATACATTGCGGAACTCCGTTCTCGGACAAAACGAGCGTTTCTACCGAATGAAGCGTCGTGGATGTACGGTCCAGCGTGGTCCCCAGATGGGACAAAACTGGCGTTTTCTTGGTTAAAATGGGGTCTGGGCGGTAGGGACACAATTCATGTTGCAAATCGCGATGGAAGCGGATTGAAGCAAATTGGTAAACCTGCGCTGGGTATTTTTCAATTGGCGTGGTCACCGGATGGCGAAAAACTGGTTTATACGGCGGAAGTCGTAGACAGGGATCGTCAAATTGTCACAATTGATTTGCAGACTCGACGGAAAAAACAACTGACGCGTCGTGGTTTAAACTTGACACCCTCTTGGTTCAATCCAGCATTTGCGACGTTGCCTGTTGAACCGCAACCGCAGCTGCTTACCACAGTCTGGGGCAAAATGAAAGCGGATTAAAGTGTATCGGCATCCAGCAGAACCTCCGCCTGTCCGTTTCCCCATGCCTTCCCCTTTCAAGACGACCCGCAAGAATCGGGGTTACAAACCCCTCCCACAAGAAAGAAAAACGTTACAAACCCCTCACACAAGAGAGAAAAACGCGCAAGAATCGGGGTTACAAACCCCTCCCACAAGAATCGGGGTTACAAACCCCTCCCACAAGAAAGAAAAACGTTACAAACCCCTCTCACAAGACGGAAAAACCTCACATCAGCGCGCAAGAAGCGGGGTTACAAACCCCTCCCACAAGTGGGAAAACGTCCTTGACTTTTCTGGGTGTTCCTGATATTATATAGGTATCGGTTGTCAGTCCGGAAATCTGCTACACAGATTTCCTTTCAGCTGTCGGTTAAGAGGTTTTCGTTTAACAAAGGAACATCCCCGCAAAACACCTTCTTTTAACTGAAAACTGAAGACCGAAAACTGAAAACTATAAAAAGAAGGTAAATAAATTATGTCACAGCAGAAACGCACAAAAAATACACAAGTAAAAAAACAGAAAGTTTATTGTCTTCTTACAGTGATGGCAGTCGCCCTTCTGCTCGCTTCTCAGCATTCTGCCTATAGTGAAAAATACGTCATTGTAGAGAGCGAAAACGGGGATAGACTCACCGGCAGTTGGCGGGGTGCCACGGATACTCACTTTGAAATCGAATATAATGGGCAGGTATTACAATTCCCATTGGCAGGACACACTCTCAATTTCACGTCAGATGTGGCGCACGTCCCGGACCGAACCGCTGCAAAGTATTTTCGGAACGGACTTATATTGCTGGAGTTGGGACTTCCCGAAAAAGCACAAAAACGATTTGAAGCCGCTATCGAAGAATTCCCGAAATACCCAGAGGCCCACTATCAACTCGGATTACTTTACCGAGCCAATGGGGACAACGCCAACGCATTGGAACGCTTCCGTTCTGTCGCCATCCTTGATGCCCCGAACTTCGACCTCGTGCCACTCCTTCATGAACTCGGGGATATTGCCTTTGCCAACGAAGCTTATGATATAGCAGCGGATAACTACCAACTGATTCTCACCTATTACCCAGATCACCCCGACGTATCCGTGTTGAAATACCTCACCGGCTTCCTACTCGTCGAAGAGCTGGAGAATCCGAGTGCCGGATTATCCCTTCTCGAAGCTGCAATCACAGATTATCCCGACATGGCGTTCCACGAAAAAGCACTCTTCCTGATTGGAAAACTACAAGCAGATATGGATCAACTGGAAAACGCGCTCCACACCTTAGACAGATTTGTTACCTATTATTCAGAGAGCGAATGGATTTATGAAGCACACCTCATCCGTGCAGCGACTCATTTAAAATTGGGAAGACTGGAAGCAGCGGCGAATGAAGCGATGCACGTCAGCGAGATTAGCGAAGATGCGGCGATAAAGGAACAGGCAAAAAAGATTTTGGATCAGACGAAATGGACGGTTTACACCGACGCAAGCGGGCTCCCCGACAACCACATCCAAACCATGACGACCGATGGCACCCGGCTATGGATAGGAACACCAAAAGGGTTGATGCTATTCGAGACGGCGTATGACAAATGGATACCGTTTGAACCCATCGCTGAACTTATTAACACGGCTTTGGGAAATGTGCCGGATGTTACAGCCATCGCGGCAAACTCGCAAGAAACGTGGATCGGCACGCGTTCGCAAGGCGCGATCCACTACAGTCACCTGACGGGTAGAATCATAAACTATTCTCCAGCAGAAGGATTTCCTGCCTGGATTAAGGACATAAAAATGGATGCATCGGAGATTTGGTTCGCCACAGACACGGGCATCATACGGCGGATCCGCGGCAGCGTTGACCCGTTTCTCTATTACAATACCCATAACAGTCTTTTACCAGCAGATAACATTGAGACCTTGTTGCTAACGCCTCAAACGGTTTGGAGTGCTTCAGCAGCAGGAGATGTCATCCTGTTCGACCGGGAAAAAGAGGAGTGGGACGCCTATCACTCTACAGAAATCCGAGCCGGCATGAAGGTTGTAGGACTTGATATCGCAGAAGAGCAGTTGCTCTTTACGTGGTTCAATGCCGATGAAAAATCCAACGGTTACTTTCGAGCAGACATAGACGGCGGGAATGGAAAATCGACGACGCTTGACACAGGTATAGAAAATGAAAACGATTTAAGGCATATCTACATCAGAGGTGCTCTGGATACTTCACCTCTACCGAAAGAGGAACCGGCGCCCTTACCGGAAGAAACACCGGATCCGACGCTCCCTGATTTTTCATTAGAAGCAGACGTATTCGTAATTGAACAGGAAACAGAAGGGTTAGAAACTGAACCGCCTCCTCCCACGCCACAAATTCCGTTGGTCTTGTGGATAGCGACGAATAAAGACCTGTATACACACCAGACGCGTTCTGCCGATGTATGGCAGTACACAACGACCCCTCAGATACTCACGGGTGAATTGATCGTAAAATCTCTGGTTGTAATGAACAATAGAGTCTGGTTAGCGACTTCCAATGGTTTAGCAACCATGAACGCACAATAAGCCCTCTCGGTGAACGCCTTGCCTCAACCGCAAGGTAAATTTAAAAAATGCAACCGACATCCACAAAACTTATTACACGTTGGGCATCAACTGAACCCATCCAAGTCGAAGACGAGTTGGTTGTTGAGGAACCCCTTGAGATTCGGGTGGGACAACAGAGTTTGATCGTTGTGATGCGGACCCCTGGACACGATTTTGAACTCGCCGCGGGGTTTCTTTATACGGAAAGCCTCATCGCTTCCGGTGATGACATCGAAATTATCGCCTACTGTGATGAAGATCCCTCTGAAACGGAGGCTTCCGGTTTATCGCCGTTGCAGAATATCGTCAACGTTCGTCTTACGGAGGAACTGGACCTCGATGCCGAATCGGGATGGCAGCGGAATTTCCACGCAAATGCGAGTTGCGGACTCTGTGGCAAAATGACGATTGAATCCGTCAGGCAACAGGTGCAACCGCTGAATTCAGGGTTCCATGTCAATCACACGCTTTTCTATAAACTCAACGATCAGTTAAGAAAAGCGCAATCCGTTTTTGAAAGGACGGGTGGACTCCACGCCGCTGGATTGTTCGATGAAAACGGTGAACTCCTGATTATCAGAGAGGACATAGGCAGACATAACGCTGTCGATAAAGTGATCGGACACGCCTTACTGGCGGACGTGGTGCCGCTGGATCGACATATCTTGATGGTCAGTGGACGCGCCAGTTTTGAAATCGTCCAGAAAGCTCTTTTTGCACGTATCCCGATTATCGTCGCTGTCTCAGCGGCATCTACACTCGCTGTAGATCTCGCCAAAGAGGGTAACCTGACATTAATAGGTTTCATGCGGGGACAGAGTATGGCGGTCTATAGTTGTCCAGAACGTGTCAATAAGGAAATCGGGCTTACAAAGCACTCCCACAAAGGCGCATAAGGAAATCGGGCTTACAAAGCACTCCCACAAATTTGCTATCTTTTTGGGATGCCGTGTCTCTATAGGGATAAAAGGAAATCGGGCTTATACAGCCCTCCTACAAAGGAGCGAAATTCTTATGTTAAGCATTTTAAACGGCATCCAAGGGCTCGTCAACCTTCTATTCTTCGTAGCGATTGTTGGGACTTTGGTGGTCTCGTGGATATATGCCAGTCGATTGCAGAAACAGTATGGTGCCGCCTTTCCGTGGAACAAAACAGCCCTTATCGTTGGGATTGAAGTCCTACTTTGGATCGGATTTAACTTTTTCTGGGAAATTTTTGAAGCGTTCTGGCTGCCAATTACGATTGTTGCCATTATTGTTATTGTGCTTATCTCGCGAAAGAAACGGAGATATGTATGAACAAAGCCACGGGTGGTGTAATTTGAACGTGCGCCACCCAAAAATGAACCTAAGGAGAGCGAAATATGAGTCGGACAGGGAGAGCCGTGGTTGCGCACGGCAAAGATTTTGAAATTCGCGAATATCCGGTTCCCGAGCCTGAGCCTAACACGGTGCTGCTCCGTCAGGAATTAGCAGGGATCTGCGGAACTGACCTTCACAACTGGCAGAACGGCTTCCAACAGGAAGTTTTACTTGGACATGAAAACGTCGGTATTATTGAAGCGATTGGTAAAGGTGTGGAAACCGATTATGTAGGTAAACCGGTTAAAGAGGGAGACAGGGTTATCTTCGCACCGGGAACAAACTACGGTGCCTATGGCTTTCAGTGGAATCCGGATGAAGCACCCCATTTTCGCGGTGGATTTGCGGATTATATGTATCTCAACTATCCAAACACGTGCTTCATGAAGACCGATGCGTCGCCTGAGGTTGCTGTGCTCACAGAGCCGTTCACTGTCGGTGTTCACGCCGCAATGCGGGGTGAGATAAAACTGGGGGATACCGTCGTTGTGCAGGGTTCGGGTGCTATCGGGCTTGTGACGCTTGCGTGTGCGAAATTGAGCGGTGCCGCAAAAGCGATTATGGTCGGTGGACCTGCTGGACGCTTGGAACTCGCGAAACGACTCGGTGCCGACGTAACGATTAACATTGAGGACGTAACTTCTGTCGAAGAGCGGACGGAACTCGTGAAAGCGGAAACACCGCGCCAAGAGGGAGCGGACGTTGTTTTTGAATGTGCGGGTTTTCTCCCTGCCACGCCGGAAGGCTTAGGGTACACGCGACGGAGTGGTACTTTTGTTGAGGTCGGGCACTTCGTGGATATGGGGTCGATTGACTTCAATATTAACCAATTACTGATGCGTAAAAACCTGCGTGTGGAGGCTATCTGGGGCAGCAGCTACGAACATTTCGTCCGTGGTTTACCCCTCCTTGAACAGAGTGGACTGCCCTTTGCCGACATGATTAGTCACCAGCTGCCGCTCTCACAGGTCGCAGATGGTTTTCATGCACTCAATGGAGACTACCGTATTCAGGGTGAAACAGCGATTAAAATTGCGGTTCGAGCCGATTTTTAAATTATATTTTTAACTATTAAATATGGACCGTGCCTTCGTTGTCGGCACGGATACACAATTGGTTCAGAACCTCTTTGAAGTCTGAAAAGGTTTATTGAGGATAGGAGCCGTGCCTTCGTTGTCGGCACGGATACACAATTGGTTCAGAACCTCTTTGGAATCTGAAAAGGTTTGTTAAGAATTGGAATTCTGCAAGGACAGATTTTCCAAGTAGACACAAATTGCGTGCTGGTATTGCGCGCATAGGAGGCACGATTAATGGCAAAAACGTATCGCGTCGGCTTCGCATCGCTTGTGCATGACCATGTATGGGGTGAACTTCGCTACTGGAAGGCACATCCAAACGTTGAGATCGTCGCAGCAGGCGATGTTAATGCGGAATTGCGCGCCCAGTTCAGCGCAGAAGTCGGTATCAATAACGTCTATAACTCTTGGCAAGAGATGGTGGAGAAAGAGGAATTAGACATTGTTCAAGCGGCATCGGAGAACAATGTCGGTGCTGACATCGTTGAGGCATCAGCGGCGAAAGGTATCCACGTTATATCCGAAAAACCGATGGCGGCGCGTCTCTCACAAGCAGATCGGATGCTTGCCGCAGCGGAGAACGCTGGCACCCTGTTGATGGTGAATTGGCCCACGGCGTGGAGTCCGGCACTCAACACTGCAATGAACCTCATCAAAGACGGCGCAATCGGTGACATCTTCTATTTCAAGTGGCGTTCCGCACACAACGGACCGATGGAAATCGGATGCTCCCGCTACTTCTATGAGTGGCTCTACGACGAAGAGAAGAATGGTGCAGGGGCGTTGATGGATTACTGCTGTTATTGCGCGGATATGTGTGCCTATCTCCTCGGTCTGCCACATCAGGTAACGGCGTTCCGGGCCACCTTCGTCAAAGATTATCCGATTCCTGACGACAACGCCGTCATCCTCATGAAATACGGCAATGCGTTCGGACTCACGGAAGCATCTTGGACCCAAAAGGTCAGTTATATCACACCGAATCCGGTGGTCTATGGCACTGAGGGTGCGCTGATGGTCAGCGGTAACGAAGTTCATCTGCATCCTGCAAATGGTGACGCTGAAGTCGTTACACCTGAACCCCTCCCGGAAGGCAGGCGCAACGCGGCGGAATACTTCATCCACTGTTTAGAGACAGGCGAACCCATCGAAGGATTGTGCAATGCCAAGGTGAGTCGGGATGCCCAAGAGATCCTCGAAGCGGGATTGGTGTCGGCAGACAGTGGACAGGTCGTCAACTTGCCAATGTCAGAATAGTAAGATCGATATGCGGGGTGGCTTGGTCTAAATGCTGCGGAGGACAGAAGATGAAGGTAGTTTTGGTTTTGAGCATAGGGTTTTTGCTTTTTAGTACCCCTACGTTTGGGGAACTGAGTGTAGCGGATGTCGAGAAAATTCGAGCGATCGTCAAAGAATCTGATACGATGCTTAGAGCGGAGATTGCTGCCTCTGAGAAACGGATGCGCGAGTATGTCTCTCAAGAAATTAAACTCGTCTCTCAAGAAATTAGGGTTATCAATACCACAATCACACAAGAAATTAAAATTGTTAACGCCACGATCGCAGAAATGGACAAGCGGCTGAGCCAGATTTTTATGCTGGTTATAGCATTGGTTGCTTTCATTGGTGTTGTCATAGGGGTGCCGCAGATAATCGTTGCGGCACAGCGCAAACACCAACGCACACAGGACGAGAAAATCGAGGCACAGCAAAAACAGATTGCGGCACAGCAAGAACAGATCGAGGCATTGCGGCAAGAGATGGAAACGCGTAGACCTGAACGCGTTGTAACACCGTAGCAGGTGTTTGTGGAAGAGGGTGTCGCTTAACCAATTATGCTACAAACCTCGGATTTAAGGAGATTTTTGATGAGCAATAGAATTCCAATTGCGTTACAACTCTATTCCGTTAGAGATGATTGTGCAGGCGACCTCTCTTTGACGCTGCAAGCGGTCGCACAGATGGGTTACGAAGGTGTTGAGTTTGCTGGTTACTATGACCGGACTGCCGAAGAATTACGCGGGATGTGCGATGACCTCGGATTGAAAGTTGCCGGAACGCATACAGGGATAGATACACTTCTCGGTGATGAACTCGCCAAAACGGTTGCGTTCAACAAGGGACTCGGCAACCCGTATCTGATTGTGCCGGGACTCCCCGCAGCGTATCAAGGTTCGCAACAAGCGTGGCTTGACACAGCAAAACTCTTCAACGATATTGCCGAAAAAATCGCTGATGCGGGGATGTTTACCGGTTACCACAATCACACGGGTGAATTCACACCGCTGGAAGGCGGAATTCCGTGGGATACATTCGGCAAGAACACTCGTGAGGATGTCGTGATGCAAATTGACATCGGTCATGCCCTTCGCGCCGGTGCCGACCCTGTGTCGTATATTGAACGCTATCCGGGTAGATCGAAATTGGTGCACCTGAAAGAGTATGCCTCCACGAATGACAAGGCAAACGTGGGTGAAGGTGAAATTCCGTGGGAGGCTGTGTTCCATGCCTGTGAAACCGTTGGTGGCACGGAGTGGTACATCGTTGAACAGGAAAGTTACGCCTACCCGCCTCTTGAATGTGCCGAACGCTGCATCGAAAATCTACGAAAGATGGGTCTTTAATTATACCTTGCGGTTCCGTAAGGGAAGTTAGGATGTTGATGTGCTTCTCCGTAGACCCGCTTTCCACTTCGTTTCAAGCTGCGCGCTTTTACCGACGAAAGATGGGTCTTTAATTATACCTTGCGGTTCCGTAAGGAAGGTTAAGATATTGATGTGCTTCTCCGTAGACCCGCTTTCCACTTCGTTTCAAGCTGCGCGCTTTTTATGCTAAAACCCAAAAACAGGTTGCCCCTTAAAGGACAGCGACCTACCAGTCGTTCCGATAGTGTTGAAACAGATCTTTTGCTTTGGTGGGAAGATTTTTATCTTCCCATCTTCGAGTACGTGCTCCCGAAAATGGGGAATCTGGAAGGGAAAAAGGTCCTGGAACTCGGTACCGGTACTGGTGGCACTGCGACGCTGCTGGCGAAACGGGGTGCCTCTGTTGTCGGCATAGATTTACTGCCTTTTCGGCTTGCTGAAGCGCGGGCGCGCGCAGCGGAACACAACGTCGTTGAGGCAGTTAATTTTGCACTGATGGACGCGATGCATCTCGCCTTTCCCGATAATACCTTCGATTTTATTATTTCCAAATCCGTATTGGTTTTCACAGACCATAAACACGTTGCGAAAGAGTGCTATCGCGTTCTCAAACCGGGCGGAAAGGCGATCTTCATGGAAAACATGCGTCATCACCCGATGGTGTGGCTGTACCGAAAAATGTTCCTGAAGTATTCCGGTAAACTGCGTTACTTTTCAGTGAGGGACATTGAAACCGTCGGTGCTGAATTTGGGAAGTTGGAGCATCGTGAGTTTCATCTCTCCGCAGTGAGCGCACTCTTCTGGCAAAAATGCATTTCTATCCCACTCTTTTATCGCTGGAACCTTCGCATCCTCAAGGCGATTGATATAATTCTCCTGAAATGCCTTCCCTTCCTCAAGCGATTCTGTTGGATTACCGCGATGATTTGCCACAAAGACTCGCTAACAAACAGAAAGGCTCTGGATTCATGAAACCCAGAGCCTTTCTGTTTCAGGTTAATAACACTTAGCGTTTCTTGACCTGTGCCCATGTAGTCGCGAGTTTGCCTTGTGCTTCCACAGCAACGACACTTGCACCACCGGCAAGGTCCCGGACTTCGTCTTCACTGAGGGCGCGTTCCCAGAAATAGACCTCATCAATCATGCCATCAATCCAGAAGTCGTTGCCGGCATTACCGCCGACCTGTCGCCCAACACCGAGTTCGACCGGACGCTCCGGGAAGGTTAGTAACGGTGTTGTAATCGCTTTGGGATTATCCTGTCCACTGGCGGGAATGACAGTATCGCCAGTGACGGAAGAGGTCACATAGGCTTTCGCTTCTGAACCATCAACAACATACGCGACATGGACCCATTCATCTTCGGCGTAAACATTATCGGTGGCAAACCAACCTTCAGCCCCTTCCCAGCAGCTGCCCCACGTCATGTTGGTGGCGTTCGTGGTACACATTCGGACCAGGAAATGAGCACCCCAACCGACCTTGTCGCCTTTGAAGAACATTGCGGAGTGGTTTCTGCCGCCACCGGGTCTGACGTAGACCCATAAAGAGACAGAAAAGACCCCATCTTCTTTTTCAAGACTCGACGATGACGGGATTTCGACATACTGTCCGGTATTCTCGCCGGTTGCGGGATTCTCGGGGTTTTCAAGGTTAAGTGCCATGCCAAATTCCGCGTCTGTCGTGCTGGCACCGTTCATAAATTCACCATCGTTATCTCCGACGGCATCGTTCGCCGTGCCATCGTCAAAGTTCCAAACAGAGACGAGGCCGTCTTCAAGCCCAGCGTAACTATTGGCACTGAATACCATAAGTGCTAAAATGAAAAACAGACAAATTTGCTTCATAATAAGCTCCTTATCGTTCTAACTTAATTGAGCGGATTTGCGGTGGAATCTCACAAACCCGCTCTGTTTTTTATCCTTCAATTGGACTTAGCGGTGATGATGATAGGATTTAACTTTTCCCCATGTAGTGGCTAACTTGCCTTCCGCTTTGACAGCGAGTGCCTTTTCTGGACGTTCACCACTTCCGAGTGCCTCGACTTCCTCCTCAGTGAGGGCGCGGTCCCAGATGATAACATCGTCGATGATGCCATCAAGGAACGTATCGTTGCCATCATTGCCACCGATACCGCGACCTGCACCGAGTTCCAACGGACGATCTTTGAACAGATTGTAGGGTTCCGGCGCGAGTTTCGGATTTTGTTGGCCACTCACCGGTATCTCGGTTTTTCCGCCCTCTGGCGTTACGTATCCAATTGCCTCCTCACCATCTGCCGTCTGACAGAGATGGAACCACTTATCGGTTTCAATGGCACCATCCGTGGCGAACCAGTTTTCAGCACCGCCACTGCATGTTCCCCACGTCAGCCCGGTATCACTGGTTGTCACCATACGGAAGGTGAAGTTTGCACCCCAACCGACCTTTTCGCCTTTCCAAACCCCGGAGTGGTTTCTTCCCTCTCGGACATAAAGCCAATAGGAAACAGTATGTGCTCCCTCAATAATTGACTCAAGCTTAGCGTTAAATTCAATATCCGCCCGTGAATCTTGATTCCCATCAACATCCAACGCCTTGCCAAATCTACCATCACCCGTGATTGTAGCGCCCTTAAAGAGTTCACCGTGTGCATCAGCAATGGCATCCGTTACCTTGCCATCGTCAAAGGTCCAAGCGGCGACAACGCCATCATTTATGTCTGGGAACGCAGAGCCTGAAATGCCGATCATTAACGTAGCGATAGCGAGTATAGAAATAGATAGTTTCACTTAAATTCTCCTCCTTTAGTGGATTTCAGCGATAGATAACACCGCCCGAACTCTACAAGAAAAGTCCGTGAGATTTGTGTCATCCACGCAGGTCTTTATTCATAACAATTAATTACAATATTTTACTATTTTAATCAAGAAAAAAATAACATTCTATTGCGGGACAATCTCCTCTCCCTCAACTGCGATCAATCGCTGATTCACGGAAAGGTTGGTTGCGGTATCAACGATCCCACTGTTCCAACGGATTTCCAATAGGTCGATGCGTTCAGCATCCTTCACTCCGAAATGAACGCGAAGGTCACTGAATGCGAGATAACTCCCACTACTTTTCACCTCTGCATACTGTGTGCGTTCGTCCCCACCCAATGTTCGGAAGACAACTTTGATACGTGCGCCGATACCGGAACGGTTGCTTTTCGTGCCGACCGCTTGCACTTGTATCCAGTTATTTCGATTTCCACCCTCGTTTTTCAGGAGATCGACGGTCTGATTCCAGTTCGTGACAAGGATATCAATGTCGCCATCGTTGTCATAATCTCCGAAAGCGGCGGCACGGCTGGTTTTACGGAGTGCGAATCCCTCTCCCATCGCTGCCGTGACATTCTCAAATTTTCCATCCCCTAAATTCCGAAAGAGTAGGTTCTGCTGTGGTGTCGTCGTGGATCGATCAACCTCTGCGATGTTATCCATCGTATGTCCGTTAGCGACGAATATATCTTTGTAACCGTCGTTATCGTAATCGAGAAAACCGATGCCCCACCCGAGGTAACGATGCGTGTGTTCAGCGATCCCAGCAGGAATGGTGGCATCCATGAAAAAATTGTCGCCTTCATTGTGATAGAGGGTATTTGTTTCGTTTTGGAAGTTACTGACCGTGAGATCCAACTTGCCATCATTATCGTAATCTGCGAAGGCGACCCCCATCCCGGCTTCCGCTTTTCCCATATCACTGCAGCTGACACCGGAGAGCAAACCCGCCTCTTCAAAGGTGCCATCCCCGCGATTTTCAAACAGGAAGTTGAAATCCTGATCGTTGGCGACATAGATGTCAGTATCACCATCGTTATCGCTGTCTCCAATGGCAACGCCGAGACCGTGTGCAGCTGGAACGTTTAACAAACCGCTTTGTTCGGTTAGATTGATAAAAGTGCCATCCCTGTTGTTCCGATATAATACATCCGGTTGCGGAAGATAAGAGCTCGGACCACAGTAAACAGCGATGTTGTGTCGATAACACGGTTTATTCGCATCAAGGGTGTATTTCGCATAATTGCTCACATAGAGTTCAAGAAACCCATCGTTGTCAAAGTCAGCAAAGGCACAACTCGTCCCCCATCCCGTATCTGCGACCTGTGCGGCAGGTGCGACATCCGTGAAAGTGCCATCTCCATTATTACGATAAAGCGCGTTGTCGCCGAAGTTGGTTAAATAGAGATCTATGTCGCCATCGTTATCGTAATCGCCGGTGGTAGCACCGACACCGTAGCGGGTATCACCGACCCCCGCGAGGCGGGTGACATTTGTAAAAGAGCCATCACCGTTGTTGTGGTAAAGAACGTTGGTTGGGAGTGGCGCGGTTACCTGCTCTCCCTGCGGACGGGCATTGATAAGGTAGATGTCCAGATATCCATCGTTATCATAATCGAAGAAGCCGCCCCCCGACCCGTATTGCTCATTAAAGAGGCGTTTGCCGCTTTCGCCGTCGGTATGCTTGAAGTGAATCCCAGACTCTTCCGCGACTTCAACAAATGTGACAGCACCTGCCGCAGACGATGCGAGAAGTGCAAACATAAGGAGAGAAAAACAGATTTTTAATTTTAAAAACATTATTGCGCCGCCTCCATCGCCTGCTGAATCTCGTTCAAGCGGTCTTTGTAGGCGGTATTTTTGGGTTCTAAGTCAATTGCGCGTAAGATAGATTGTTCCGCCTGTGTGTATGCCCCATAGCGGTAGTATGCGTAAGCGAGCGTATCCAAGCGAGCGGCATTCACGTCCAACGCGACAGCACGTTCCGCCAATTCAACAGCGCGCTGCAAATGTTCGCCTTGTGAGGCGTAAAGCCATGCGAGATTGTTATGCGCATCTGCCGAGTTTTGATCCACGGTAATCGCTTGTGTAAATGCGTGAATAGCCTCTCGGACCTGCTTCTGTTTTAGCTGCAGCACGCCCTGTCGCACCCACGCTTTTGCGTCATTGGGATGGATGGATATCAATTGTTGGTAAACAGCAATCGCGTCGGCAAACCTGTGTTGTTGGGCGTAGACTTCGGCGAGTCCATAGTAGGCGGGGGTTAAATTTTTATCCCGTTGAATCGCGGTTTGAAGGTAAGTCTGTGCTTCGGTGAGCTTCCGTTGGCGAGCGTGCAGCCAACCGAGGTGAAGATGTGCCTCTGCATCTGTATCATCAAGCGCGATAAGGCGTTGAAAAGCGGAGACTGCTTCCGCTAACTGTCCGGTCTGCATGTAAAGTCCACCCAAATTGTGATAGAGTTGGCGTGTATTGGGATGCAACGCTGTAGCGATTTGATACGCACGAATCGCTTCCTTACGGTTGCCCATTTCAATGTGTGCCTCTGCCAACTGCACACGTGGCTCCAAGGCAGTCGGTTGCTCCAACAAGCGTCTGCGATACCGGTTCGTCTGCTCGTTATAGGTTTTCACCCGTTGGAAAGCGGTCATCAGGTTTTTCGCTTCCGCCAGATTCTGTAAGGCGTCGGGGTTAGAAACCTCGCCTACGGAACTCCGTCCCAAACGCCGATACACGAGACCGAGGTTGTAATGGGTTTCGGCGTGATAGGGTGCAAGCGTCAGTGCCTTTTGGTAATATCGAACGGCTTCCCCTAATCTGTCCTGTAGGAACGCGATCCTACCCAATCCGTGATAGACGGGTGCGAGGTTCGCATCCAGTGCGAGTGCCTGCTGATACATTTGCTGCGCCAACGCCAACTTCCCTCTTTGTAGGTATGTATCCGCGAGTCGGAAAAAGGGTTCAGGATTCTTTGGTAGCAGCGCGACGGCGTGCTGTCCGTGGTTTTCAGCGTCTGCAAACCTGCCTTGGGAATGGTAAAGTCTCGCCAGACAGACATGGGCAACACCGTGCGTTTGAGGGGAAGCAGGTAATTCCAGTGCGTGAAGATATGCCGCTAACGCCTCGTCGGTTTGTTCTTTGAACCTGTAAGCTGCACCGAGTTCGCAGTACGCCGCGGCATTTTGTGGGTTCACCTGCAAGACCCGCTGAAAATCGGCGATTGCCTCGTCGTAAAGCCCTAATTGGAGTGCGCGCATTCCGTGGGTATAATATTTAAACTGTTCATCGCCAGATTCCTGATGGGTTTGTTGCGCGGAAACCAGCGATACTGCGAAGCAGAAAGCGAGGAGGGTCACTTTTTTAATTTTACCTTGCGGATGAATAGTGCGGGTTTTATCTTTGATGCACTTTCTCACGAGCCGCCCTCCGCTACGCTTACGGGCTTGGGTTTCATATTAATTTCCTTCCGTAGACCAAGCCTCCGAATGATAGACCAATTCGTCCCCAATAATTGTCGCCAGCAGATTGAGTTCACATTCTGCTGTATCCCATTCAAAGAGAATCAGGTTTGTCTGTGCCTCTACGCGTTTTTTTGCGTCAAGGAGACGCATCGGTTGTAGGGTAGCGAGCGAAACGGCTTCTTTTACGGAGATACCTGCAAACCGGACACTGTTCTCAATACCGCGTGCCAATTCAATGGCAGAACCCGCGAGATACTCTGTCCCGACCAACCGGACACACCGTTCTGCGGTCAGCTCCACCGATTTTCCTGCAAACTGATAGATACCGGGTTGCATTCCCGCTAAAGCGACAGCATCGCTGACAAGCAGGCACCGATCAAGCGTCTTTGCACGTATCATTGACTTGGCGACAGGAGGCGGTAAGTGGTGTCCATCAACAATGAGGCTTGCCCAGAGTTCATCAGCACCGAGTTGCTCCCAAATATAATTCGGATGGCGACGGATTAAGGCGTGCGCCCCATTACCGAGATGTGTAGAAAGTCTCGCACCAGCGTCAATTGCCGCTCGAATATCGTCCCCTGAAGCAGCCGTGTGTCCCAATGCGACGACAACCCCATTCGCGATTAGTTTTTCAATAAACGGAACGGCACCCTTTTTCTCAGGGGCGAGCGTTACGATCGTGATTTGCCCTTCGGCAATGTCCTGCCACCGCTGAAACTCGTCCCAATCCGGTTCTCTCACATGCTCTAACGGGTGTGCCCCGCGCGGTCCATCCTCGGCGGAGATATAGGGTCCCTCAAGGTGAATTCCAAGGACTGAGTGGGCAACACGTGAATCCACTTCACACGCTTTCAGAATGGCACGCACGGAATTACCGATTCCCTCGAAAGAACCGGTTACAACTGTCGGACACAAAAAACCGGTGCCGACCCGCCAAAGGGCGTGGACCATTGCAGATACATCTTCCGACGTAACGGTAGCGACATTGAGGTCGAACCCCGCGAAACCGTTCACCTGAATATCTATCAACGCAGGTGCGATCCATACCTCGCTGTTGACGGCGTCTACTTCGCGAATTGTTTGAACGCGCCGGTCAGTCAGGACAATTTCGGTAGGGGTGTTATTGAAAAGTGTACGTCCATTGAATTTCATATTTTTTAGCAGTCGGCATTCAGCGCGGAATAGAAGCCTGAAAGTCCCTTGGATGGAAGAATGGAAAGATAGGTGTCCGACCGTGCAACCCTCCAACCGAGCCTTACTCCCAAACCCTGAAGGTTCTCAATGGTTTCTATAATACCTGAAAACTGATTTGTTACCAAGAAAAAAGAGTTGCATTTTTTCGAGAAATTCAGTTAAAGTATATTCAGGACTATCTGAGCCAGTTTTGACCCGGATTTATATGCTTTATGTGATGACCATGATGATGGCATCTTCGATAATCATGGAAAATCTTAAAACTATAAGGAAATTACAGGCAAGACGGGCGAGGCGACCTCGCCCCTACGAACCCTCTTCCGTTAAAGAATAAGGTATCTACTCAATTGTCGCCTTTACTATAATAAATTGGATGTGGAGGACAAGATGGAATATTTAACTTATGGAAAAACGGGTTTAGAAATCTCACGCCTCTGTTTCGGGGCAGGACATCTCAACAACACCTGCGAAACCTATGAAGCCGGCGGTAAACTGATGTTGAAAGCACTTGACGAAGGGATTACGTTCTGGGATACCGCCGAAGGTTACGGCAGTCAACCGCACCTCGGCGCGGCAGTCCGTCAGATTTCTCGGGATGAAGTCATCATCCAAACGAAAACCGGCGCGAAAGATTATGAGGGTGCCACGGCAAGCATTACACGTTCTCTTCAGGAAATGCAGACGGATTACTTAGACGTTCTCTTACTGCACGGTATCTCCTCACCTGAAGATTTAGAATCGCGAGAAGGCGCACTCGAGGCGTTCCGAGAAGCAAAAGCGGCTGGCAAAATCCGAGTGATTGGCTGTTCTACACACCTATACACAGGTCCAGTGATGGACGCAGTGATTGAGCATCCGGAACTTGATGTCATTTTGACAACAGCGAATAAAGAGGGTAAGATGTTAGAAGGCGGTCCCTTTGATCGGCATCTGGAATACATTGAACGCGCGTATTCGCTCGGTAAAGGCATCAGCATCATGAAGGTTATCGTTGCGGGTAATATTCCAGAGGCAGATATGCCGGAATGGATTGAGTGGGGTTTTAACCTCGAAACGGCACATGCGATCAACCTCGGTATCAGCGATTATCACCACATCACGTTGGATGTCAGGCTTGCACGTGCGAGTGCGAGACGCCGTTTGATACAACGTAAAGCGGCTTAAATGGAGTTTCCAATCTTACCGAACCGCAAGGTAAATTAGAGTCGGATGTGCATTTAGAAAAGCGCGTAGCCCGTAACGTAGTGGAGGGGTTTTTGCTTGGGCATTTCCTATAGATATACGGAGCGGAACGTCTCGTATCCAAACCTACCTGACCGAACCGCAAGGAAAACTAAAAATATTGAAGCAACTACGCGGCAAACCGCTCAAAGACTTTCTGAAGCAGGTGAAACCGCCGGAAAGAGAACTGGTTTTTATCTTACAAGACGTCCAAGACCCGGTGAATGTCGGTTCCGCATTTCGGATAGCGGACGCGTGCCGTGTGAAAGAACTGATTTTGACAGGTATCAGCGCACAACCGCCCCATCCACTGGTGCGCAAAGTGGCGCGCGGGAAACACCGACGGGTCAAATGGCGATACACAGAGCAGGCAGCGGACGCGATTGCATCGCTGAAAGCCGATGGCTACACGAGCTGCGCTTTAGAAGTTACCGCGCACTCCATCCGTTACGATGAGATAGACTATCCAGACAAAATCTGTCTTATCGTAGGGCATGAGGACCACGGGGTAACGAAACGAACGCTTGCTGCCTGTGACATGATCATTTATCTTCCGATGTATGGCGCGGGTGCCTCATTGAACGTTCATGTCTCACTCGGTATCGCCGCCTACCACATCTTACATCAATTTTAATTTTACCTTGCGGAGGAACTACGTGGGCTTGGACTATCAAATGTGTTCCTTAAATCCGCACTCCATTATATTACGTGCTACGTGCTTTGTTTCTTTCGCGGACCCTTCGTATACCCTCGTGTCCAAGACTTACTGAAAACCTGCTCGTAACTGAAGTAGAGGGCAGGCTGGGAGGCCATAGTTAGAAAAATGTCGAAAACGATGCGAGCGATTATGTGTCGCGAACCGTGGGATTACCGCCTCGAAGAGGTGCCACTGCCGGAGGCAGGTCCCGGTGAAGTCGTCATTAAGGTGAACGCATGCGGGGTTTGCGCGAGCGACATCAAATGTTATACAGGCGCGCCGCTTTTCTGGGGCGATGAACACCGCGAACCCTACGTGGAGGCACCCGTTATTGCCGGACACGAATTTATCGGTGAAGTCGTAGAACTCGGTCCAGGGGCAGGTGAGAAATATAAGCTTGAAATCGGTGATACGGCTATCGCAGAGCAGATAGTTCCGTGTTGGGAGTGTCGGTACTGTCGAACCGGAAAGTATTGGCTTTGTCAAGTCCATAACATATACGGGTTTCAACCTGTTGTGAACGGCGGTATGGCGGACTATATGAAGTTTCCGGCGCGCTCACTTGTCTACAAAGTCCCTTCCGATATTCCAACGGCGAGTGCCGCGGTGATTGAACCCCTCGCTTGTTCCATTCATGCTGTGCAACGCGGAAACATTGAGTTCGGTGATGTCGTCGTAATTGCGGGTGCGGGGACTCTCGGCCTGGGTATGATCGGCGCGGCGAAGTTGAAAAATCCGGGGGTGCTTATCGCTATTGACCTGATGCCGAAACGGTTAGAGGTCGCCAAAAAGTTAGGAGCAGATATCGGGATTAACCCATCGGAAACGGATGCTGTTCAAGAGGTGTTAGACCTCACAGAAGGCTACGGGTGCGATGTCTATATCGAGGCAACGGGACACCCGAAGGCGGTTGAGCAGGGACTGCACATGATTCGGAAGGCGGGCACTTTCGTCGAATTCAGTGTCATGCGGGAACCGGTGACAGTGGACTGGACGATCATTGGGGACACAAAGGAGTTGAACATCCACGGTTCGCACTTAGGTCCGTATGCGTATCCATTGGCGATTGATTACATCCATCGCGGTCTCATCGAGGTCGAGCATATTGTGACGCATCAACTGCCGTTGGAGGACTATCTTACCGGATTTGAACTGGTTCAGAAAGGGTCGGATTCGATTAAGGTGCAGTTGGTACCGTGAAGGGTCGGATATGGCAAAGTAGTGTCTAACGATAAGACAGACATCTACTTTGCCTGTGGGATGTTTGAACCAACGATAGGTTACTTCAGGACAGTGACTGTGCGGCAATAGAGTGAGGCACTACCGACAAAGGCATTGATAACACCATCAAGCAGGTTAACCTCAGTGATGATGTCATAATCGGTTGCCTCTCCTGCCAGTGCCTGTGTATCAACCTCGTTGATTGGCACCAAGCCCCACAGCACATACCATTGCCGTGATTCGATCAGGTCGGTGCCTTGTGCCCCGTTCCCGACTTTGTGCATGTGTGTCGCACAACCAATGACGAACAACATTCCCACGATGAGAAGTACAGCGGAAAGTTTTTTGAACATAAATTCCTCCTTGACGGCACGCTTTCACAGCGTGCCTATTGTTGTTTGTGGATTAGATTAATAGAACCAATTGAGGATTCAATGGCTCGCAGTTCTGTTTGGTAAACATCTCTTGGAACGCGGTAGTCGACCTCAAAAACGAGGGTTTCCGGTGCGTCGCATATCAGTTTGATGCGTACAAAATCGGCAGCGATGACCATTAATTGATGGATACGAAATGCATCTTTCATAAAAACTGCCTGTCGAACCGTTGCACTTGGGAATTGGTTTTGGTAGGCAGTTGTGAGGGTTTTTAGCAAGGTTTCGTCTGGTGCAATTTCCACACCGTTTAATTCTGATACCACACACATCGCTTGTGAACTTTCATTCAAGAAAATCCATCGCGGCACTCTCTGCAGTTCCGGGGTGGGTTGCGTATCCAATTCGTTGATGACCTGCGTGAGCATTGAATCGTCAATTTCTTTCCAATGCTTCGGTGGGGCTACTTTGATTCTGAGCGTTGTATCTTCTACTGCAGGTTCAAGTCGGGTTTCATCAACATTAAAAACGAGGTTTTCGTAAGGCTGCTTCTGAGCGTTAGGCGAATCACATCCGACGAAACCGCCGATCATGATGCCGCACAATAGGAATTGGAGAAATCTCGACCCGTTTTTCAATGCCTGCTCCCCGTTGCTTTTGTCTGCCCCGCTGCTTTGAAGACGGCATTAATCGCTCCAAAAAGGGCTGGCAAGTTATCTATGCTGAAGGTCGTTCTGTTTTGGGTGAAACCGTCGTCAATAAGTTTCCCAAATTGCCATCGTTCACCATCGCTCACAATACCGTACACGGGGACATCTGGAGCATCGTTTATTTTTTGGGCTGCTACCAGTTCCGCGAGACACTGCCCCCAGCCCTGCTCAAAATCGTTTTTCTTCGCCTCAACCAACAGTATCAAGGGTGTGCCGACAACTGTCATGCCCAATTCGGATTTTGTAGCGATGAGGTAATCCGGCGTGCCACTCAAAGTTTCATCGTAGGTGATGGGTTCCTGTATCCAGAGGGCGTAAGTATCGGCATACGCTTTATAAACCTCCCTTAAAACAGGAAAGATGACCGCCTCACACCGTGATGCCTCAGACGAAAAAACGTTGATGTGTTGCAGGGTGAACTGAAATTCTTGCAAAAACTGTGTCGAAGGGCTTGCTGTCTCAACCTTAAAAAAGTCAGTTGCTGTGTATTTAATTCTGAATTTTTCCTGGACTTCAGATATCTGTTTGAAATCGCTAAATGCCATTGGGATACCACCACCTATTCTCCGCGTTCTTCAATAATGGCGCGGCTAAACTCGTTATCCTCCGCCCGGATGCCGTGGCGTGCCATACTCTTGCGAAGTTCTTCAAGCGGCATGAGTTCTATATCGACAATGCCGATATGTTCACGCATTTTCTGAATAGCTTGTGCCTCAGACTGTTTATCCGTGATGCGAAAAGTTTTCTGTCCATCCGCTGCCTTGCAATTCTTTGGATCCACAAGTGCCGAGACATCAACGGAGCGGGAGAGTTGCAGTGTCATCTCTGCAACCACCTTTTCTAATCGAGTTAATCTTTTTGCTAATGTTTCAAGCGTCTCTGCCATGAGAAACACCCCCTTATATCATTTCTGCGTAAAACGTTGACTGACATTTATCAAAGGGATTGTCCGACTACTGCAGGCGTTACCCCTGAGTGCTGCTTTCAATTATACTACGTTTGAGATTAAAAATCAAACCTTTTCAGTCAGCAATTATAGGTTTGACTCTTTTCACAGGCTTTGATAGAATATCCTGACAACACGAAGGAACCCTGCAGGATAATACGATGCAGCAGCTCAGGAGCCATAGTTAAAAAAATGAAAATCACCGAGATTGAATCAATTCCATTACGTGTGCCTTACGAGGCGCGGATTCGTAAGAGATACCACCATTTTGCGATGACCGAATTGGTCACGGTCTATAAATTTTATACCGATACCGGTCTCGTCGGTCTCGGAGAGAACCCAGGACCGCCGTTTGATCAGGACGTGCTGGACACCTATCTCGGCACGAACCCGTTCGATCATGTCATGGGTGAGGGTCGTTTTAATCTCGACATGGCGTGCTACGACCTGATGGGGAAACATCTCGGTCTGCCAGCATGGAAATTGATGGGTCAACAGGTGCGGGAGTGGGTTGCGATGGGGTGGTGGATGCCGTGTATGTCGCCTGAAGATACCGCCGCTGAGGTTCAAGTCGCCGCTGAACGTGGATACCGAGGTTTGAAGTGTAAGGCACGCGCCTTTTATGATGTCGTTGAGCAGTCAGCTGCGATCCAAGAGGTCGCGCCGCCTGACTTTCGCGTGGAGTTCGACTTCAACGGCTCGTTAATCAACGTTGAGAAGGCACTTCCCATCCTACGGGAACTGGAGAACATTCCCGTTGTCAAGGGTCTCGAAGAACCGATTTTCGCTTATGACGTGGAGGGCTGGCGACGGCTGCATCAAGAGATTCGGATTCCGTTCTATTTGCACGGTGTTGGTGTTATCCGGGAGGGAGCATCGCGTCAGCCTTCAGGTCCGTGGATTGGACTTCGGGCAGGCGATTTTGACGGTGCGTTGTGTAGCCATGAAAGTGTCAAAAGTGCCCTTGCATCGGGGTGGGCTTTCGCTGCTGCGAACACGCCGATCCTCCTCCAGTATGTCGGGACTGGCATTACAGCGGCATTTGCGTGTCATCTGGGAGCCGTGATTCCGACAGCGACCTTGCCGGGAGTTACTGCAAGCCACGCTTATGAAAGCGACTTAATTGTTACACCGCACAAAGTCCAGCGCGGATTTATGCAGGTGCCAGAGGGTCCCGGTCTCGGTGTGGCATTAGATGAAGATGCTGTGAAACGGTATTCCGAAACGCCTGAACCTACATGGAAACGACACATCTCTGTTGTCACCTTACCGGGTGGTATAAAGCACTACTACCGAAACCTACAACAGGCGGAACGCCTCATGAAACAGGGCGTGGACGAATCTTATGCGCCGGGGGTGCGTTTGGATGAATGGGAAGATGACGGGAGTGAAGGCTTTGACCACCTCTTTAAGCAGTTACAGGAGAGCGATTGGCCCGTGTGGGAAGCACCGACTTAGATGAAGAGTGAAAGGATGGATCGGGAATGGAAGAATGGAAGAATGGAAGGATGGGGATCCCAATCTTCCAATCTTCCAACCAAGCGTTTTCCAATCGCGTTGGCAAAGAAACGAGTTTTGCATAAGTCCTATTTGTATGGCAAGGAGTAAAACACTATGATGACCCCTGAACAACGGTATCTTTTCGATGTTACCGGATACCTTCACTTAGAGAACGTCATGACGGACGAAGAACTGAAAGCGGCACAAGCAGCAGCGAATAAATACATCAATACCCCTACCGAAGAACTTCCACCCGGATTTGATTCCAGCGAAAAAAATCTCCCAAACGGCTTTGCCTTCGCGAAATCCTTAGAAGCCCTCACGATGCACCGATCGACATGGCCTATTATCAAAGAACTGACGAATAACAAACCACAATTGATGCGTGGTACAATGATTGCGGATCGGGCGGGTGCGTCGGAGTCAGAAGAAGGACTCCGCTTGCATTGTGCGCGAGAAGATTTTGGATGGCACTGCAACCGTTATGAGGTCCGAAACGGTCGAATCTTTTGTGACGATTTTGTCGTTTTTCCTTACCTCTACGATGTGCATCCGGGAGATGGCGGGTTGCTCGTCGTTCCCGGCACACACAAGACCCTTTTCGATCGTCCTGAACACCTCTATAACAACGGGCGGATTAAGGATGCCGATGACCTTCCAGAAGGGGTCGTTAACATTACGCCAAAGGCAGGGGATTTCGTGATTATCTCTGAGCTCCTGACGCACGGTGCGCTGCCGTGGAAACCGAAAGATCGCTATCGTTGTGTCTTGACCTTACGCTACAGACCGCAGCATCGCGGCGAGAGTCGGGTGCCGCCAGAGGTTAGAACCCGATTGTCACCGGAAACCCTGGAACTCATCTCCCAGGCAGGACACTATGACACGAAAGAGATTGTTAAGAAGGATGTTATTACCTTGACATAATCGGGGTTACAAACCCCTCCCACAAATGCGTTAAGAAGGATGTTATTACCTTGACATAATCGGGGTTACAAACCCCTCCCACAAATGCGTTATTACCTTAAGTAATCGGGGTTACAAACCCCTTACCATATTGGGGTTACAAACCCCTCCCACATTGGAGTTGCAATCCCTTCTTACATTGGGGGTTACAAACCCCTCCCACAAATGCGTTAATCGACGGGTCGCACGGCTGGGGCGCCGTGCTGTTCACACCATGGCGCGAGTGGGTTTTCACCGCCACCTGGATGATACTCCTTCGTCTTTTTAAAGGGTTCACCCACCAGATACTGCTCCAGTGGCGACAACTTATCCAACACCGTCTGTTCCTGTGTCCGATAGTCCATCGGCATCACCCAACGGTAACCGTAGCCAAACATCACAGCTTTGCGGGTCTGGTCAGTTAGGTTTGTTGCCCCAGCATGAAAGATCCGATTCTCAAACAGTAGGCAATCGCCGGGTTGCAGGCTCGGTTCGAGTGCCCCTTCTGGATCTGCCTGCCCCTCTGGAATTCTGATCCGTTCAAGGAGACGGTTGCTACCGGGAGCGACAAGTGTTGCGCCGGAATTGGGTTCACTCAAATCGGTAAAGTAGTAGGCGCATTTTAGTAAAATGCGTGGTAGTTTGTTACCGTGTGTTCTTGTTGCGATAGCGTAGTCGCGGTGCCACCCCGGCATACGGACGGTGTCTGGCGTGTCAGGTGGATCCGGGTGTTTATAGATGAGGTGTGAGGTCATCAGTTGCAAGTCTGCACCGAGAAGTTGCACGACAATCGGGAGGATGGTCTCCTGCGCGATGAGGGGAATGAATGCATCGTCAATAGAGATACAATTTCGGAAACTGTCGTATCGGTTGTTGGAGTTGTGTTGGCGGTTCTCACGTCGATCGCTCGCCATGCGTCGATCGCTGACTTCAATGAGTTCCGCAAGCGTATCCGAATCCAGCACGTTCCGGACGATGAGATAGCCAGTGTCATCAAAATGGCGTATGTCTTCATCAGGGAGCGGATACCAGTCCATATCAATCGCTGCTTCGTTTGTGTGTGCCATTGTGTTGCTCCGATGCTCTCCTAAGAGGCGAAGGTAAGTTATCCTATCAAAATCTGGTATCAAGTCAACTCGTTAAAATAGAGACTTTGACGCTCCAAAATCTCTAAAAAACTTTCAGGCTTGTCGTGCGACTCATTTCTGGGCTGATTTCTCGGCGTGTAGAAACGTGTGCTTTGCTTGTTAATGTTGATGCCTGAAATGCTTACAAATCGGTACTGATAACCGTCAAGAAAGTTTTCTGATTGCCAGAAGGATTTCCCTATACATTTGCAATAACCGATAAAGCATTCCGCCCCTCTTAACTGTTGTTCAACGTCTTCTGGATCTTTACCGGTTCCTGCCTGAGTCTCAATACAGATAATCCAATTTTCATCTTCAGCGTTGGACACAATAACGAAATCAGCCCGTCTGCGTTCACCCTTTGAGCCCTTAAAAACGTTAGGTGGCTTAAAAGCTTCTGCTCTTATAACAATTGAGTCATCGGGAAGATCTGTGATTTCTACAGTTGTTTTTGCTTGTTTGTCCCTTAGTGTGACAGAACACTGCGCTGCTGTTTGTTGCAACGGAACTTGAGCACCAGCGCTGAGCATTTCTTGTAATATGGCAATATCATTCACTAATCTTACTTTGCTCCCCACACGATGTCACGCTGAATCTTATTCATAGTATCAATTGTCTTGTCAAAACTGCCAACCTCAATGCCGAATTCAGGATCAATGTCAGCTGGAACGAGCGTATGTCCCCTTCTCCGTCTCTTTTGTCCTTTCTCCAACGGCAGCAATGCTTTTTCCGCGATATACACTTTGACCTGATCCGCTTTGATTAACTCGTTATCCTGATAGCCGTTTTCTTCGGCAACTCTTTTCAGATGAGGCTTGTCGTGGTTGAGCATCATGAGCGTATTCAGCTCCTTGATGATGTAATCGCTGTGGGTGGTGATGAAGACTTTAACGCCTATATTCGCAAGTCGTGCAAAGAGTCTGGCGATGCGGCGTTGGTTTTCTGGATGGAGACTTAATTCGGGTTCGTCTATCATCAGTAGGTCACCTTTTTGGGCGATACAATTGAGATAAAAACTGAGGTCTAAGAGGGAGCGGACAGTACTTGAACTTTCCACCATCGTCAATCTGAGCTGTGTGTCTTTAGGGACATAGTAGAGTTGGTCATTTTGTGTAACAGTATATTCGCCTCCAACAATATCTGAAAAATCTTCTAAGATTTCAGGATGTTCCTTAGCGATGAAACTTTTGCTTTTCGCAAACTCTTCAAGGCGGCGTGTAAACTCCATATTCGCCTCTATAGATGAAGGATAGTTTTGGAGGGGTTTGAATAAAAGTTCATGTGAGTCAGTATTGGGGTCGGACTGATCTAGGCTAATTTCAGCGAAGCGGCGATTCCATGCAGAATCAAGTTCTTTGCGGAAAGTAGCGATGCCTGTCCGTTCGGCTGTGCTAATGAATGGGTTCGGGAAAATACCCCAAAAAACAATTGCAGGAATAATTTGATGGATCGCCTGTTTTATGTTTTTTGTGAGTTTAGCAACTATCGCTATGTCTTGTGTTTTTTCTCCCACAGTTATTATGATTTCATTGCTCTGTTTGTGTTTTGAAATGATAAAGTAGCCGAGTTGAGGAATTTCCACTCTACTATGCAATTCTCTCGTATCATGGACGTTAATGTCATTTGTCAGGAGACAGAATTCACTGTTCTGAAAAGTGCCTTCAGGTGCCGCAAAAACTGTGTCCAAGCTATTCGTATAGTTCTGACATATCGCTGTGAGCAGTTGACCGGTTTTCTGTGGGAGTTTAACAGGTATCGGGATGCCTTCCGTAAATAGACGCAGGATTTCTGTATCGCTGATCGGAAAGTCGGTATGCTCACGCCAAGAACGTAAAAAACCATACAAAGCGTAAGCAGCATAAGTTTTGCTTGTATTATTCTCACCACAAATAAGCGTCAAATCGCCCAACGAAAATTCCGCTTGCTTTAAGATTCCGATGTTTTTTAACTTTATGGTCAGACTCATACTGACACCTCTACGGTTGTTATTGTGTATTGCCGGAGATGTTGACAACTGTAACAGTGAGTTTGTGCAACACAAGTTGAGAATTCATTAGGGCAATTACAGCGAGAATTCATCAATTACCCAACAGAGATTGATTTGCGGTGAGAATAGGTATTTCCTGCGTTCTGAAATCGCTGTCGTTTGTTATTAATGTGAATCCATTGTTTTTGCAGATTTCCGTTATGACCTGATCGTTGAAGTCGGAGTCACCCTTGATATAATCATCGAGCAAGTCGTTCATTGGCAGCATTGTAAAACCGCTTTCTATTCGCTCGCAATGTTTCATAATCTGCTTAACACGAGCGGCAATATTCTGAGCCACTGGTTTGAAATTTGGACTGTTGCGAAAATCTTTGAAGTATGCCAGATGGGGCGCATCGGCTCGCCACTTCAGCCTGGCATAGGCGTTAATGAATTCTGAAACGACAAGTACATCAATGTAAATTGGGCTTTTTGCCCTCAAAATACGGTTAAAAACCTTGGAGTAGAGAGGTGTCCAATAAGACCGCGGTTTCGGCGGACCGTATAGATACAACCAGATATTAGCATCCAAAAATAGTTTATCTTGTAGGGTGAAGTTGTAGTGAAGCACTCCGCTTGGCTTATACTTCAAAGTCATCGTCCTCTAGTATCTCTTGAAAGGCTTGGTTATATCTTTTCGGATCTTTGAAGTACAACTTGACCTCATTGATAACGCTATTCAACAATGCTAGATCGTCTTGTTCTATATCTTCCACTTTCAGGAGAGAGTGAATTTCTTCTTCTCCGAATGTTCCATACAATTCACCAACCGCAGCAGTCAGAAAAGCCGATGTAAGTGCTGTAACATTGTGAAATGAGAGGACGACTTCTTGATTTGCCCTCAGGGCAGTTTCAAGGTGTTTATGAATCTTCTCTCCATCGTCGACGGCGACGCAAAACGGGCTGCCGACAACTTCAAACATGGATATACGAATATTTTCTGACATGGGTATCTCCTTAAATCGTCACCTCTAAAATTGTCATTGTATCATTGCCGAAGATGTCTACCACTTTGATGGCGAACTTGCGGCGGCCGGGTTCGCATTCATGGGCGACGCTGGTCAATTCTAAGGAGCGGTCTTTCTTGGTGCGGAAACTCTGCCACTCGTTTTCAAAGACGTAATCACCCGTCCACTGTTCTTCCCATTCGCCGGTGTCTGGATCTTGCATGCGGATAATCTCGTGTTTGCTCTCAAAGTCGAAATCGACCGACCAATAGTCGATCCAGTCTGTCCAGTGTTTGGTTAGCACCTCACGACTCACAATCCCATCTGCACCTTTGCTCACTTTTACGACTTGCCCTTTTTCTACGACGATGCGACTGCCCCTGTTTTTGAGCGTCTGCTCAGCGTTAGAGATAGAATCCTGCGAGTAAAAGACGGAGAAATCGGTCAATTCTACCGTCACGGTAGCGGGTTCGCCTTTTGCACCTGTTGCGATATGGGGCTTGACTTCAATAAACGCCATGTCGTGAAAAACTACCTGACCTTGTTCCACTGCGCGCTTGTCAAACACTTCGGCAGGAATGAATTTCGGTGCGATGTCAAGTCCCTTGCTTTTCGCTTCATCCAAGACGTTGGGAAATAACCCCATCTCGAATTCAAAGCCGAGAACATCTACCCGTGTAATCTGATGCTTGCGGCATTCCAAGATGATTTCTTCCACAAAGAGGCGTGTCACCGGTAAATTGACGGGTCCGATTGCTACCAGTCTACCGGCTTTCTTACCCTGAAAATTGGCAAACCCCTCGGTCTTTTCGGCAGCGTAAGCGCGCAAAATGAGATCAACAAACGCCTTTTCCTTCTCTACCGATTGTTTTTGCTGTTCAACTTCCCGTAAATTCGGATTAACACCAAGGTAATGCTGCCGTTCGTATTTGCCGAGATTGAGGATTTCAAAGGCGCGGTAGTCCTTGCCGTCAGCCTTGAGTTGACGCTGGACTCCAATCATCCGTTTGCGTGTGGTATGGATGGCGAACTTGCCAAGATCCGTAGCGATCCATTTACGCCCTAACCTTTCAGCAACGGCGGCAGTGGTGCCAGAGCCACAAAAGAAGTCGGCGATAAGGTCACCTTTGTTTGATGAGGCTTTGATGATACGTTCAAGTAAATCTTCGGGTTTTTGGGTAGGATAACCTACGCTTTCATTAGCTTGAGAATTAATAGGAAAAATATCAATCCATATATCCTCTACAGGTTGCCCTTTAGATTCATTTAAGAATCTCTTTACTCTAGGCTTCCCCGATTGCGTGAAAACTATTAAATCTTTCTCTAATGCTTCGGTAATCCGTTCTTGTGACCAAATCCAATGTTTACCAGGAGGAGGAGTCATAAGTCCCTTATCGCCAAAATACCTTGGTTCACCTGATCCTTTTTGTGTAAAATCCGCAAGTTGGTATCTTTGACCTGTTTTTTCGTCAATTAAATTGTAATGGGAATCTAACCGTTTTGGATCGTGTGATGTATATTGTTTGTTGTGTAGATAGTTAGCACTTTTAGAAAAGAAATAAATCGTATCGTGAACATTACCAAATCCGTTAGCTTGTCCTTTCGACGATCTAATCTTCTGCCATATTATCTCATTTACAAAGAAGTTTCTCCCAAAAACCTCATTCAACACCAAACGCATATAACCACTTACCCGCCAATCACAATGAACATAGATACTGCCATCTTCTGAAAGTAGATCTCGCATTAGAATCAGTCTCTCGTAAATCATGGCGATAAATGAATCTGCCCCTTTACCCCAGGTGTCACGATAGGCTATCTCTTCAAGTATGTTGGGATCTTTGGTAAAGGTTTCCTCACCAATTTCGATATCCATAGAAAAATCCGCGCCTACGTCAAAAGGTGGGTCAATATAGATGAGTTTGAGTCCACCTTGTGCCTCAATCTCCTCGCGTAGCGGTCCGTTCTTGAGTGATGACAAAATTAGTTTGTTATCGCCCCATATTAATTTGTTTGTCCAACCCTTGCGCTGGCGGCCGCGGGTGTCAAAAAGCAGGGTCTGCAGGTTGTCTTCGGTCAGTTTTTCAGCGCGCGGTTCGTCTACGTTCTCAATCGTTTGAAAAGGGAGGACGATGTTGCAGACCTCGTTGGTTTTTCCATTCCAGACGAGTTCCACTTCGCGTTTGTCTTCAAACAGCAGAAAGCGGTATTTGTCAGGCAGCGGTTTATCTGCCTCAATGAAACGGATGATTTCTTGTTGTTCCTGTTCGGTGAGTCGTGGCATAGTCCTATTCCGTTTCTTCTATAACTTGAACGACGGGATCTCCGATTTTCACATCGGCATCTTTATTATCAGAGACGTGTGCAGTTTCCGTTGTTTCCTGCGAAGATGCATAAGGTTTTCGCGGAGGTACGACTACAAGCGATCGAGCAACTGGTCCAAGTGTCGGTATTGCTGAGTCTACTAAATCAGCTAATATGTCAGTGTCCGTTCCTTTTGATGAAGGGGGTGTTGCTATAGCTAATTTTTCTTGAGCATGGATCACCCGGACTTTAACTTTCGGGCGCTCAATAGATCCCAAGACTTCATTCGTATCGGGATCTTTTATATCTTCACCGTTGAGGTCCATTACATTGAAGTCCATGCCAACAGTTACGCCATCTACAATGCCGGCATTTATTACGATTTCTTGTCCATTAAGGACGCGTGCGACTTTTCCGCGGATGGGTTCTATCATTTTTTATACCTCGTTTATGTTGTCCTCTCGGAGTTTTCCGATCAAACCTTCCAGTTCTTCCGGTGTTGCGTTATCCTCTCGGAGTTTTCCGATCAAATCTTCTAACTCTTCGTCTAAAATGTCACGCCAATTTTCTAATGCATCATCTGCTGTAGCCAACTGTTCGGTGAAAATTGCTATCAGGTAAGCACGGATAACGTGATACCCTGCAGAGGTGGCAAGGTCTTGGGACACTTCCATTGTAGCAGCCGAGCGGGCACGCAAAATACTCTTATAGAGGGATATAAGATATCGGGCTGCACCGCGAGCGTGTGGTTTAATGATTTCTTTTGCTGCCTCACGAGCTGATTGGCGCCCGAAAATGAAAGAACCCGCAAGCCCTGCTGCAAAAACAAATATTTGCCAAAGTACACTTTCCAAGCCTGTCAAAGTTCGCTGTGTTGCTGTGTATGCAAGAATAATCGATATTCCTACTGAGAAAAGAAGTAACAGCGCGGGGCCGATGCGTTCAAGGTGTTTCATAATTTAATATTATACCACAAAGCCCTCAAAATTCAAAGAAATAAGCACAAAAAACTTTATTAATCATAAGGTTAAATTCTGTATTCCGTAAAGCCCTCAAGGAGTTGCTGGAATGTTTCAGGTCTATACACATCAAAATTCTCTTGATCGACATAGACAAAGTCATAGATAGATTTTGGCGAAACCGTGTTGACATCCTCACACCATTGGGATAAGCGTTGCATCTTGAGTGGCACGTCCAAATCTTCTCTGCCTTTCGTCTCAATAACGATTAAACGTTCATCTGTTAACTTGACGAGGAAATCTGGGTAGTAGTTGGCAACATCGCCATCGGCGTTGATATAGTCGAGTTTGAAATGCAGGCTAAAGTCGTTTTTGACGTAGGAGACCACATCCGGACAGTTTTCGAGAAACGCAGCAAACTCCAATTCAAAATGACTGTCTCCGGTGATTCTGTTGAACACAGACTTTTGAGGCACCAAGTATTCCTGTTCTTTGACCATAAACGGGCGTGCGTCCTGGGCACGCCTCGTCTCGCTCAGTTCCGCTTCGCCTCTATCTTGTATCGTGAGGTCGTTGATGGCGTACTTGAAGGTTTCCATAACAGTTTTCGTGGCGCGGAGCTCCGACAGATTTCGTAAGGTATTGGGATCCTCCAACGCTATCGTCTCGCCGAAGAGTTGGTTTTGCACAAAATTCTTAACCTTTCCATACAGCACATCATAACCGCTAACGAGGCGGAGGTCTTTGCGGACAGTCTCTGCGAAATAACCGATCACACTGCGGTAGTCGGCGATCCCGTTACTATCCATCACTGTGGTATGTGTAACCGCGCCTGTTGTCATGTCCTTAAACACAATCTCCCGTAGTTCATCCTCGCCATACGTCTGATACGAAACGGGTGTAAAATCGAGATGTGTAACGTCTAAATCCCCCAGATTCCTGTATTCGCGATAGATACGGCGCGTCAGTATTGGGATTTCAATATCAAGTGCGTCAATATCTTTGTTGACGTTCGTTTTGTCTACCTCAATGACGAGGGGTGCCTTCGGTTTTGTCCCGCTCCCCATGGATTGCCGTTCCAATTCGACACCTTCCGATTTAATGGACTCAACAAATTCCATGAAGGCATCGGTGCCGATAACGCTCACGGTCTCCTCGAGATCACCTGAATACATCAGGCGTAATCCGCGTCCCAAGGTCTGCTCCGGCAAGATGTTGGGCTTAGCGATAAAGGCGCGGAGTCCGACAATCGTGGTAACGTTCTTGACATCCCACCCTTCCTTGAGCATCAACACCGAGACAATCGCCTTATATGGACTCTCCAGCGAGTCAATTGTATTCGCTTGTTTACGGAGTTTCTCAAGTTCTGCTTGCTTCTTACTCGATCTGGCTTCGGAGATTTCACCACTTTTGTTGGTGTGAATCACAAGCACAGCATCTTTGAGGTCGGGGTAATGGTTTTCGAGATATTCCGCTACCTCATCGCAGCTCTGCGTATTGTCGGTCATCACGAACAGGACGGCTTTCTTTTCCAATTTTTCGTGTTCGGCATACGCTTTGCGCCATTCAATGACTCCGAGATCAAGATAGTCGGCATATTTCTCGGTATACTTTATGCTCTGTCGCTCAACAAGTTTCGCTCTGCTTTCAGCGTCTGGAAGGACGGGGTGTTTGACGATATTTTGTGAAATCGCCTCTACGAGCGGATAGTCGGCGACTGTCTGGACGAAAATTGCACCGTCGCTGTGCTTCGGCGTGGCGGTTACGTCTACTTGCAACGCTAATTCGCCCCCTTTTTGCAACAAGCGATTGTGAATATCTTCAATGGACTTGAACCACGCCATCTGTCGGTCATGGACATGATGTGTCATCATTGAGGATCATCAGTTCGTCGATATCGCGGACAATGTCTCCGAGGTCCACTTTAGAATCCGTGGTTTCACCCGTCGGCTTTTTGCCCAAGAAGTAGTCCATACTGTCTTCATCATCGGGTGTTGGCGGGGATTGGTCGCTGGAATAGACGCGATGGATATTTGTGAGAAAGATATTACCGGTGGCACGGGTAGTCCGCACCTCGTCTTGGACGTGCAGGGTGAGTTGAAAATCGTCCCGCCAATTGTTGCCTTCAAAGCCGTTATCGGGTAGCACCGGATCATCCAAGAAAATACGCAATCCCTGAAAGTCGTGGTATAACCGATCAAGCACAATGATATTGGGGGCAATGACGAGGAAGTTGCGCGAGCGTTCAGAGTTCTGTTCATACAATTTGTGAAAGAAACTCCATGCGATTGCGAGGCTCATCACCTTTGTTTTGCCTGTGCCGGTTGCCATTTTTATGACAAACCGTCGCCAGTTTTCGTCAAACATATTCGCTGAAACAGCCCCTGAACTGTCAAAACGCATCAGATCGAATTCGTCTCTCACCTTGACGACATCGGACAGATAGATGATGGTCTCGATTGCCTCGCGTTGTGCGAAGTAATACTGAAACTTCTCCATTTTTCCCTCATCCCCTTCTCGCAGATGAGGGATATTGAACCACCAATTGAGGAGTGCTTTACTTGTTTTGGAAGCACCGCTGTACTTGTTGTCTCGCCATGTTTTGACTTGCTCACGGATTTTGTGGACAAGTGGCGGGAGCAGCATTGCATATTCCAAATCGAACAACAGCGATTGATCTGGGAGCCAACGCACCGAAGGGTCAATGATAGCGTGTGGAGATTCGGGAAAGTCGGGATGTAAAGCCATAATTGTTGATTCTGTCTTTAATCTGTGTCAACAGAGGTCTGTTTTTCGTGGCTTTATTATACCGAAGGTGTATTAAAATCGCAACCTAAATTGCTTATGGTAAGCCCCGACGGGCGAGGGGACCTCGCCCCTACGAGCTGCTTTCTGTTATAGGGAACCGCACCTACCGAGATTGAGAACCAGCGAGGTTGGGAAACCTCGCCAGTAGCAGAAAAGAGGTGCTATTGAAGTAGTTCCATAAACACTTCGACATCCGTTGTGGGGGCTTGGCAGACGTAATTCTCGCAGACGTAGGCGGTTGCGGTGTCGTCAACTTGGGTCTTGCCGGCGAGGAGCGGTAATGTCTGTCCGTCAGCGGATTCGCTCAAGGCGACGATTTTGTTGGGCAGATACGTGCTGTGCAATGCTTCCAGCATCGCCTCCGTTTTCGCATTCCCTTTTTCACCAACAATCGCAACCTCTTTCGGTGTCGATAGCAGGAACGCTAATTCACAGAGCAGCTGTCCAGATCCTGAAGGCATCGCCTCCATCTGAGGGAAGTAGAGTAACAATGTCTCAACGGCTTTGTCGTGGAATTCAGAATTGTCAAGGTGTTTGGCGAGCCGTAGGAGACTGTGAATCGCCATAGATGCCCCGGAAGGTGTGGCGCCGTCGTAAGCGGACTTGGATTGGACGATAAGGGTCTCGTGTGCTTTGCCCGTGAAGAAGAACCCGTCGCCTGCGTCGTCCCCGAACTGATCGATCATGATGTGTGCGAGGCGTTCGGCTTCAGTGAGCCACCGCGGTTCAAAACTGGCTTCGTAGAGCGCGATTAACCCGGCGATGAAGTAGGCGTAGTCCTCAAGATAGGCGTTGAGGTGGCTTTTACCGGCACGATAGGTGCGCAAGAGGCGTCCATCCGCTTGTGATAGGGTCGTCAAGACGAATTCAGCAGATTTTTCACACGCCTCAAGGTATTCAGGTTTCCCGGTCAGTTGGTATCCCATCGCCATACCGCGAATCATGATTCCGTTCCAACTGGTGAGGATTTTGTCGTCCAATCCGGGTTTAATCCGCTTCTCTCGTTCATCAAACAACTTCCGTTTTCCATCTGCGAGAAGGTCTCCCAGTTCCCTGACATCTATCCGCAGCTTTCGAGCAAAAGCATCAAGTGGCACTTGGACCTGGAGGATGTTTTCCCCCTCAAAGTTGCCTTGTGGTGTGATGTCGTAATACTCACAGAAGATCTGGGCATTCTCTTCACCGACGACGTCTTCCACATCGTTCGGCTCCCAGACGAAGAATTTGCCCTCTACCCCTTCACTATCGGCATCTTGGGTGGAATAGAAACCGCCGTTTTCTGCGTCGTACATCTCACGGAGAACGTAATCGAGGGTTTCCGTGGCTATATCACGATAGAACGGTTTCTGCGTGGCTTGATACGCCTCAAAATAGGCGACAACGAGTTGTGCGTTGTCATATAACATCTTTTCGAAGTGCGGGACAAGCCAGTGAGCATCGGTGGAATATCGGTGAAAACCGCCACCGAGTTGGTCATACATACCCCCGCGCGCCATCTTCTCCAGTGTAAGCTCGACCATCTCTAAGGCGTTGGCGTTGCCGCTGTGGTGCCAATAGCGTAGGAGGAAGGGCAAGCCCATGCTGGGTGGGAATTTGGGAGGGTCGCCGAATCCACCGTGGTGTGCATCAAACCGCGAGCGATAGTGCTGAAACGCCTGGGTCATCAACTCTTCCGTGAGTTCATAATGGTGCGGGTCAACGACGTTACTCATCTGGGCAAGGTGCGTTGTAATTTGGTCCGCTTGCTGTAGGACCTGCACATTTTGATCGCTGAACGCTTCGGCAACAGCGTGCATCACCTTTGGAAACCCGGGTCTCCCGTATCTGTCGGTCGGTGGGTAATAGGTTCCGCCGTAGAAAGGTTTCAGGTCAGGCGTGAGGAAGACGGTCATGGGCCAGCCACCTTGACGGGTCATGATCTGGACGGCGTTCATGTAGATTTCATCTAAATCGGGACGTTCTTCTCTATCAACTTTGATGTTGATAAAAAGTTCGTTCATGACCGCGGCGATCTCCTCATTTTCAAAGGATTCGCGTTCCATGACGTGGCACCAGTGGCACGCGGAGTAGCCGATACTGAGGAGGATAGGCTTCTGCTCATCCTTGGCGAGCGCTAATGCTTCTTCGCCCCAGGGATACCAGTCAACGGGATTATGGGCGTGCTGGAGCAGATAGGGGCTTGTTTCATGGATAAGGCGGTTGGTGTGTTCGGGGTTTTTAATTTTTCCTTGCGGAGAAACGACGTGCGTTTGAACTTCAGCGGTCATTTCTTATATCCGCCCTCCATTTCATTACGGGCTTGTGGCTGTGTGTTAAAAACCTTACCCGAAACTGGCAGCCTGCAACAACGGCACAAGCGACTCGTAGATGAAAACCGTTAGGGAACTGATTACTTGATCTAACACTTTGCGAATTACTAAAAAAGTGAAAAGGATACCGCTACGGGGATTCGAACCCCGGTTTGGTGGCTGAGAACCACCCGTCCTAACCCCTAGACGATAGCGGCACATTGATATAATAGAAAGAACTGCCCGGGAAGGACTCGAACCTTCACTACGTGGTCCAGAGCCACGCGTCCTACCATTAGACGACCGGGCATTGATCTACATTTGCAGACCCATTGCGTTTTTAAGTATATCTTAATTAACCGTGTTTGTCAATTCTTTTTCCAGAACTTACTGCATCGGTATCACGGAGGCTGAGATATTGGAGAAGGTATAGAAAATATTGAGGAATCCGATGAGGATCGTTGGGATGACAAAGACGCTCAAGAGGGCAAAAGTGCCGGTAGAAAAGGAGACCTGCGTCGTTTCCTCTCCAGCATCTTCGAGAAACATCGCTTTCACAATACGGGCATAATAGTAAAGCGAAACGACGCTATTGAGCAGCCCGACAAGTGCGAGCCAATAATACCCTTGCTCAAGAACAGCGGCAAAGAGTAGCCATTTTCCGAAGAAACCCGCGAAGGGCGGAATCCCTGTCAGCGAAAAGAGGAAAATCGCCATTGCCCAAGCGACCAACGGTGCCCGCGAGGCGAGACCGCGATACCCCTCAATCATCTCAGTCCCTTCCTCATTCGCAATCAGGACAACGACATAAAACGCGCCTAAGTTCATAAAGAGATAGACAACGAGATAGAAGAGGATCGCGCCGATGCCTTCAGAGGTGAGCAGGACCCCACCCATCAAAAGGTAACCGCCGTGTGCAATGCTGGAATACGCCAATAAACGTTTCACATTCTGTTGTGGTAAAGCGGCGAGATTTCCGACAGTCATCGTCAATGCAGAGACTATCGCTAACATAAGGGTCCAATCAACAGCTTGCATCAATTCAGCGTTGCCAAACCCGGCATAGAAAAACCTGATGAACAGGGCAAAACCTGCGGATTTTGAGGCGACTGACAGAAAGGCGGTGATTGGGATAGGGGCACCTTCATAGACATCAGGGGACCACATGTGAAACGGGACGGAGGCGATCTTATAGCCTACGCCTGCCAGAATGAAGGTTATGGCAATTAGCACAGCGAGAGGGGTAATATCCCCAGATGCGAGGAGCTCGGTGAGTCGAACACTAATTTGACCGAGATCGCCAGTGCCAGTCATCCCGAAGAGGAGCGACAATCCGAAGAGCATGGTGCCAGAGGCGACTGCGCCATAGGTTATGTATTTAAACGCGGCTTCACTGGAACGCGGGCTATGTGTCAAGAATCCGGCGAGAATATAGGAGGTAAGACTTACCGTTTCCAACGAGATGAATATCATCAACAGATTTGTCGAGGATGCCATCAGGAACATTCCGAGGGTGATGGCTAACAAAAGTGCATAGTATTCGCCTTTCAAACGGGCGTCCAGTTCGTCGGAGCGGAGCGAAAAGAGAATCGTTGCAGCGGTTGCGAGTAGCAATAAAACCTTGAAAAAGCTGGAAAACACGTCCAGTCGGACCATCCCCAAAAAGAGGGAAATAGGACCTTCATCGCCGAAAGAGAAGTGTGTGATAAGGACAGCGGCAAAAACGCAAATACATCCTGCAAGGGAGAGATGTGCGACTGCGGAACTTTCTCCATCCTTTACAACGAGGTCAAGGAGCACAACAGCGGCGGCAAAAATCACAAGGAGGATTTCTGGGCTGAAGTAGAGGAGGCTTTCAATGTTGCTTAAGGGTTGCATATTTTAATTATACTTTTTAATTATACCTTTTTAATTTACCTGCAGGACACCGATGAGACTGGTAACCGACTCTCTGAACATATCAATAGCGAAGTTGGGCCAGACACCAAGCACGATAGTTAGGATTCCAAGCGGCACCAATGTCAGGATTTCACGTCCATTGATTTCCGGAAGGTCTTCATATTTAGGGTTGAGTGTCCCTAAGAAAACCCTTTGGAGTGTCCAGAGGAAATATGCCGCACCGACAACGATACCGATAGTGGATAAGATGGTCAACAGTTTGAATTTATCGTAGGCACCGAGTAAGGAGAGTGCCTCTCCGACGAATCCACTCAAGCCGGGGAGTCCCAAAGAAGCCATGAACGCAAGCGTCGTAATGCCGGTGTAGACGGGCATTTTGGTGCCCAGACCGCCGAATCCATTGATTTCGCGATGGTGTGCCCTGTCGTAAAGGACACCGACGAGTAGGAAGAGCATCGCGCTGATGACACCGTGGTTAAACATTTGAAGAATCGCACCGGTGATACCGCTGTCATTCCGTGCGGAAAGCCCTAAGATGACGAAACCCATGTGTCCAATACTGGAATACGCGACCAATTTCTTAAAGTCGGTTTGTGCCAGTGCGCAGAAGGATCCGTAGACGATATTAATAAATCCAAGAAGTGCGAGACTATTGCCCCAGAAACCCATCCCATTACAGAAGAAGTCCAAGCCTTGTGGGAACATCGCCATGTTCACCCGAACCAACCCATAAGTTCCCATCTTTAGGAGAATCCCGGCAAGGATAACGCTAATGGCTGTCGGTGCTTCGACGTGTGCATCGGGAAGCCACGTATGGAACGGAAAGATTGGCACTTTTACAGCAAACCCGACAAAGAAACCGAGGAAAACCCAGATCTGGAAGTTGAGGTTGTTCAGGGCGTGTCCTTCCGTAGACGCTAACGTAATGAGTGTCGGAATATCAAAAGTTCGTGCCCCTGGTGCGCCACTGTTGAGATAGACTGCTATCATCGCAACCAACATTAACACACTGCCAAAGAGCGTATAGAGGAAGAACTTAATTGCAGCGTATTCGCGGCGGGGTCCGCCCCAGATACCGATAAGGAAGTACATCGGCAGGAGTGTCAGTTCAAAGAAGACGTAGAAAAGAAATAGATCCAAGGCAACGAAGAAACCCAGCATTCCGGTCTCAAGCAGTAGGAACAACGCCATGTAAGCCTTGATACCTTTTTCAATGTTTCGCCAAGAGGCAATAACACAGATGGGCCCTAAGAGTGCAGTGAGGAGCAGAAGCGTCACACTGAGTCCGTCAATGCCGATGTGATATTGGATATTAAAGGCTTGGATCCAAGGAACGTTAACGACGTACTGTGTTCCTGCAGTCGAGCGGTCGTAGGATATGAATAAAGCGACTGCGAGTGCGAGCGGAATGAGTGTAAAGAGGAGCGTAACGCGTTTAATCAGTTCCTCTGACTCGCGCGGCAGCAGTAAAACAGCGATCATCCCGAGCAACGGGATAAAAATCATCAGCGATAGTAACATTTTTTAATTTTACCTTGCGGAGTAATGAAGTGGGTTTCGTCCTTGACGTGCCTTCCTCGTATCTGAAGAAACACCCAAGCAAAAACCCCTCCACTTCGTTACGGGCTACGGGTTTTATACTATACCAGGCACCTGCACATCCCTTATATCCCCACGCAAGCGGGAGGAAGTGAAACGCAGTCCAGCCGGCCATCAATTAAAAATTTCATCTACAACGCCCGAAAAATTAAGATTAACAACACAATTCCAGCGATCACAACGAAGAGATAGGTCTGAATCGCGCCGGTCTGGATGCGACGGACTTTTCCGCCGATTGCCCACGTAACCTCAGCGACTCGATTGACCGCGCCATCAACGACACGGTTATCAAAAACACCGATGAACACAGCGAGGAAGTCTCGTGTCACTTTTCCAACACCGTTAACAATACCGTCAACGACAACTCCATCGAATTGCGCGAAGAGTCGTGCTTTCCATACGGTTAGCGCGACCAATACACCGTCGTAAAACTCGTCAAAGTAGTATTTATGCCAGAACAGATTATAAAGCGGTCGGAAAGTCGTTGCGACAGATTCGGCAGATAAAGTCCTCCTATGGTAGAACAACCATGAGAGGAATATACCCAATCCAGCGGCACAAATAGACAGCACCATGGCGATGGCATGTGCCGGACCGTGTCCATGATGTCCATCATCAGCGTGTGCGCCGTGTGTATCGTGTCCGCTTTCTTCCGCTGCGACGGCTTCAGAAACGCCGAAGAGTGATAGCGTAACTCGCGCCTCGTCCATTTTGCTGTCAGGCGAAGCGTATGCGTGCTGTGGTGCGTGAAGATGCGGTTGTTCTGGTGGTTGAACATAGTCTTCGTTAAACCAAAGTATATTCACGACGGGCAGACTCAGAACCGCCAAAATGAGGAGCGGCACGGTCATCGACTTCGGGGATTCATGCGCCATGTCGTGCATCTCCTGATTGCGCGGTTCGCCGAAGAAGGTCATGAAAATCAGTCGGAACATATAGAATGCCGTAATTCCAGCGGCACAGAGTGCTATCCCGAATAGGAGATAGTGATGGACAGAGTTCCATTCCATCGCTCGCCCGAGCACGCCGCCTAAGATCGCGTCCTTGCTCCAGAATCCGGAGAAGACAAAAGGCACTCCAGAAATAGACAAGGTTGCGATGAGCATTGTGACAAAAGTAATTGGCATTTTGTGGCGCAGTCCGCCCATGTTCCGCATGTCCTGATCGGGTGGAATTTCGGAACCGTGATCATGGACTAAAGCGTGGTCGTCGTGTTCATGTCCATGTGTATCGTGGGCATGATCGTTCTCATCGTCATGTGCGTGTGCATGCATGGCATGGAAGGCGTGGATGACGCTTCCTGAACCGAGAAACAGGAGTGCCTTGAAAAAGGCGTGTGTCGTGAGGTGGAAAAGCCCCGCGACATAACTTCCAGCCCCAATCCCAAGCATCATATAACCGAGTTGGCTAATCGTGGAGTATGCCAGAACCCGTTTAATGTCGAAACGGACGATAGCGATAGTCGCAGCGATGAGTGCGGTAATACCACCGATATAGGCGATTACGAGGGATGAGGTCTCTGTCAGGATAGGGAACATCCGAGCGGTAAGATATACGCCGGCGGCAACCATTGTGGCGGCATGAATCAAGGCACTGACGGGTGTAGGTCCTTCCATGGCATCAGGGAGCCATGTATGCAGCGGCACCTGTGCGGATTTACCGATAGCACCACAAAAGATGAGGACCCCTGCGATCGAGAGCCATACCATATCGCCGGTATTCAGACTGGCGACAAGGGCAAAAATACCGCCTTCTCCATAGAGCGAGAGCGTTTTAAACTTAGTGAAGAGCATCATCATGCCGATGAACATACCGACATCACCGACACGCGTCGTCAAGAACGCTTTTTTACAGGCATCCGCGGCGGAGTCCTTTTCAAACCAGAAACCGATGAGCAGATAGGAGCAGAGTCCAACGAGTTCCCAACCGATATAGATACCGAGCAGGTTATCCGACACGACCAAGAAAAGCATCGAGAAGGAGAAGAGCGAAAGGTAAGCAAAAAACCGTGGGTATCTCGGATCGCCGTGCATGTAGCCCATTGAGAAAATATGAACGAGGCTACTGACGAGCGTTACAACAATCAACATGATCGCTGTAACGCTGTCCAAATAAAAACCCATAGAGAAGGTAACACCGCCGAGCGAAATCCAATTAACTGTATGCGGTTCTGGATCGGGAGCGATCTCTCCCAACAACAGGAACGAACAGACGAGCGCAATGAGCATTGCGGCAGTAGAGAGGTAGTCCTGTCGCTGGAAACTCCGATTTCCCAAGCCCAAAAGCCCAAAGACCGCAAATGCGGCAAGCGGGCAAAGTAAGATGAGACTTATTAAAAATACAACCATACTTTTAACTATTGCTCCAGGGCGGTGTTTCCGTGGTCAACACCGATCTAAAATTGATGAAAAAACCTGTTTGCGGTTCAAAACCGCTAAAAAATTATCCCTTTAAGGTGTCCACTTCGTTGGGACGGATGCTCCCGAATTCACGGTAGATCGCGAGGATAATCGCCAAAAAGACAGCGGCTTCCGCTGCGGCGAGTACAATCCCAAAAATCGCTATAATTTGTCCGCTGATGTCCTCCGGAGGTGTCATAAAACGCGAGAATGCGGCAAAGTTAAGATTACACGAATTGAGAATCAACTCAATTCCCATCAAAATACTAATGGCGTTGCGGCGGGTCAAGACGGCGAAGATACCGAGCGTGAACAGAATCGCACTGATAACAAGGTAGTGTTGTAGGGTCATCTTTGGTGTAAAGGGTTTAGTCCCTAACCTCCTTCCGGGAAATTAGGGCGGCTCCGATTAATGCGACTAACAACAGCACAGAGACGACTTCAAAGGGCAAGAGAAATGGTCCATTCAGGATCAACTCGCCAATGCGTTCTGTTGTCGGTGGAAGCTCAGTGCCATCGTCGGTGAGATTCTTCCATGCGGGTGTATTCGCAATAACGGTTAAGAGCAACATAAGCAGTGCCAGCGCAATCACGCCTCCGAGCAGCAGTTGTCCGCGTTCTATATGACCTTTAACCTGAATGGGCATGTCAAAACGTTCGCTTGTCATCATGACACCGAATAGAATGAGGACGAGTATACCCCCGACATAGACAATCACCTGCGTTGCAGCGAGAAAATCAGCCTGTAAAAAGACGTAAAGCCCGGCAACGCCGAAAAGTGTCACCATGAGCGAAAACGCCGCATGGACGATGTTGCGGACTGTGACAACAATGAGCGCTGAGGCGACTGTCATCAGGGCAAAGCCGTAAAAAATAAATGTTTTAAGCGTAAATTCCATTTTTTAATTATACCTTGCGGTTAAGGCACGGTGGTTTGACTTATGACGGGCCTTTCTTAAATCCGCTTTCCACTTCGTTTCAAGCTACGGGTCTGGTGCTAACACTTTCCCAATTTGTCTTTTAGTCAGCGGCATCTGCCTCTTCGGTATTACCTTTGTTGTACATCTCTTGTTTGTCAAACTTAAAGATGAGATCCGACCGATCGAATTTTGAGTATTCAATACCAGCGAGTGTATCCTTCATCGTCAGGCATTCTGTCGGACACACCTCAGTGCAAAGTCCACAATACATACAGAGGGACATATCAATATCGAACTGATCGAGGTAGAAAACCACCGGATTTCGGGTGACAACACGCGACACTTCGTCACCGGAAAACGTCTGGGTTCGATTCTCAACTTCTGATGGTTCAAGGCGGTCTATGACCTCCTGTGAACCTTGGCGAGACGTGATATTCGTAAGGGTTATTGAATCTGCCGATTTTATTTTTTTATCGTCCCCTTCAACAATACCGATGACTTCCCGCCCATCCTTGAGGTGCACGACGTTCATGCTATCCCAGAGTTGTTCACCTTTGGGAAGTTTGGTCCCTGTGATGGTAATGCAATCGACCGGACAAATCATCTCACATTTCTTGCACCCGATGCAATCCTCAATTCGATTGTAGAGTTGCCCGCGATACCCCTTCGGAATCTCTCGGACGTTCCGTTTCTTTTCAAAGTCGTGTTCGTACGGATATTGATGCGTGACGTTCGGTTCAAAGAACTGCCTGATTGTCACCCGCATCCCGACGAGCACAGTATAAACACCCCTATAGATGTTTCGTATGTATTTGTCCATTTTAGATCCTTCCTCCAACGATTGATGGAAAAGATAGACCAAAAAACCAAGCCCGAAATGAAATGGAGGGCGACTCGTACACGAAAATTTTCAGAAATCAAACCGCGAAATTTATCCGCAAGGTAAAATTAAAAATTTGGTTGTGGTGCGGGTCTCTGTGCGAGCCCCCGTCCAGCAACCTTATACGCGGCGATAAGTCCAATATAGATAATTGCACAACTAATGCTGGTGCTAATCACAGTGTCTTCTGGGAAAATGAGTCCCCAGATACCAGTGCCTAAGATGTTAAAGAAGGCGATCGGGATGAAGTATTTCCAGCAGAGATTCATCAGCTGATCTACCCGCAAGCGCGGCAACGTCCATCTCAACCACATCATCAAAAAGACGAGTCCCATGGATTTGATAACAAAACCGGGGAAGCCGCCGAGGATATCGTAACCCGGCAAAACACCTTCCCAACCGCCAAGGAAAAGTGTTACAGCGATTGCGCTCACTGCGAACATGTTCGCGTATTCAGCGATAAAGAAGAGTGCGAAACGCATCCCGCTATACTCGGTATGGAAACCCGCAACGATTTCGGATTCGGCTTCGGGCAAATCAAACGGCGTTCGGTTTACCTCAGCGATAGAAGAGATAAAGAAGATAAAGAATGCGATAAAGGCAAAGGGGGTTCGGAAAATGAGCCAACTGAAAACGCCATTGGATTGACTTGCGACAATCTCCTGCATGCTCAGACTTTCGACGAGCATCACAACGGTGAGGATAGAGAGACCGAGCGGAATTTCATAACTGACAATCTGGGCAGCAGAACGGAGCGATCCCAACAGTGACCATTTGCTATTCGAGGACCAGCCCGCCATAATCACCCCCATGACAATCACAGAGGAGATCGCCATGATATAGAAAATGCCGATATTAAAGTCGCTCACCAATATACCTTCGCTGAAGGGAATCGCGGCAAAGACAGCGAATGAGCAGGCAAAAATGATATAGGGGGCAAGGAGGAAAAGGAGTTTATCGCCTTGTGGGGGGATAAAATCTTCTTTGAAAATGAGTTTTACACCATCGGCTAACGTTTGCAGTATACCCCACGGTCCGACGCGCATCGGACCCGTTCGATTCTGAAAACGCGCGGAGACCTTTCGTTCTGCGAGCACCAATACCAAGGGGAGTAATGGGACGACTCCAACAAAAACGCCAGCACATGCAAACATAACGAGAACTGTGCCGATCTCCACAGGAAAATGCGAAGCAACCGCTTCCGGTAACCGCGGAATCACAACGTTCTGTATAAATTCCTCTGCCCAATTGCGTCCATCTTGTAACCTTAGATTGGGAAAGAAATTTTCAGATATATTGAAATATGGGAAACCTGCAAGCATCGCCCTAAAATCCGACATCTAACCTCCTTGTTTGATTCGGTCAACTTCGCTATGAAGCGCGTTTACCGGTCCACTTCTCCCATCACAATATCAATACTACCGATAATAGCGATAATATCTGCGACCATCAAACCTCGACTGAGTTCTTGGAGTGCGCTCAAAGCACTAAAGCAGGGGGAACGTCCCTTGAGACGGACAGGCTTCGGTGTGCCATCACTGACAATGTAGAATCCAAGTTCGCCGCGTGGGGCTTCACTGCGGAAATAGATTTCACCTTTCGGTGGACGGACGGCTTTTAAATCCGCCATGACGGGACCGTCGGGGAGTCCTTCCGCTAAAATCTGTCGCACAATCCGGACAGACTCTTTCATTTCGTCCATGCGTATTTTGTAACGACACCAGCAGTCACCGACGACCGCTCCTAATTCCGGAACGTCCACAGCAACAGGCACATCAAAGTCAAACCTGTCGTAAATAGAGTAGGGTTCGTCTCGCCGCAGATCCCAATCAATACCGGAACCGCGAAGGTTCGGACCCGTTGCGCCGTAGCTGAGTGCCATCTCTGCTGACATGACAGCGACCCCCATCGTGCGTTGCACGAAGATGCTGTTTTTTGTCAGGAGTTCGTTATATTCGTCAATCAACGGTTCAAAGTAGTCTAAAAACGCTTCGACTTCGTCCAAAAAATTCTGTTCGGCAATGGAACCCGACTCCATCGGGATGATTTCGGAGACGCCCCCGATGCGGATATAGTTATAGGTGAGGCGTGCGCCGCATATTTTCTCAAAAAGCAGGAGCAACCGTTCTCGATCCCGGAAGGCGTAAAGAAATGGTGTAAATGCACCGAGGTCCATTCCGTAGGTCCCGAAGGAGAGGAGATGGCTCGCAATACGATTTAATTCACAGATAAGCACCCGCAGGTATTCCGCCCGTTCCGGCACCTCAAAGTTCTTGCTTTCATCCATCTCCAACAATTTCTCGACAGCGAGACAGAACCCCCAATTCTGGTTCATCGCCGCTATGTAATCCATTCGGTCGGTAAAGGGAATAATTTGGGGGTAGGAGAGGTTCTCGGAGTGTTTCTCAAAACAGCGATGCAGGTAGCCGATGTGGGGGATTGCTTCCCGAACGACTTCGCCATCCAATTTCAACTCCAGCCGTAACACGCCGTGTGTACTTGGATGCTGCGGTCCCATGTTCACCACCATTTCATCGGCGAACGGTTTCAACTCTATGATTTTGCTTTCAGTCTGTTGTGTCGTTTCCATTTTTTAATTTTACCTTGCAGTTAGAGCAGGGCGGTTTGGTTTACGACGGTCCTCTCTTAAATCCGCTTTCCACTTCGTTCCAAGCTGCGTTTCTTTCCATGTAGGACTTACGCATTCCCTCGTATTTCTGGACTTTACCAGTATATATGATACCATTTTTGCTGTCCGATGTCAAATCTGAACTGCCCCTAATACGGCACGCGCATACCGCGATAGAACTCCGGCTCCTTGTAATCCTTGCGTAGGGGGTATCCGTCCCAATCATCGGGAAGTAAGATGCGGCGGAGATCGGTGTGTCCCTCAAAGAAAATTCCGTAGAGGTCATAAGCCTCACGTTCGTGCCAATCCGCGGTTTTCCAGATATGCGAGACGCTTGGAAGGTGTGAATCGGTTTTCGGAACTGCCGTTTTCAGCACGACGCTATGCCGGTGCTGCATGGCATAGAGATGGTAGACAACAGCCAGTTCTTCGTCCCTGGCACTCAAATCAAGACCACTAAGGCACATCAGGGAATCAAATGCCAATGTGTCGGTTTCGGCGAGATATTGGCACACATCGGCGATTGCCGAGGGGGCAATGCGAATATTCGGGTCACCAGCGAGTTCGGTGTCAAAACCGAGGACGGCTTCACCGAACTGTTTGGTTAGGACTTCATAGATTTCTTCCGGTTTCACGTATATCCTACTCCATGCTTGCGATTACAAATCGCGGCTACCGTTGGACAACTGGTCGTTTAGGCGGTAGTTTCAGTGTTTTCGGCTTCCGCGGCTTCAGTTCCTTCAAGCTCGTACCACTCCGTTTTCGTAAAGAGTCTCTTCAGGAAGGGTACGTGATCGCGTTTTGCGACGGTCTGGGTTCTAATCTTCTCTTGTAACTTGAGGAGTCCTTCAATAAGTGCTTCCGGGCGCGGTGGGCATCCTGGCACATACACATCAACAGGAATAATCCGATCAACGCCTTTGAGGACGTGGTATCCGTGTTGCCAATAGGGGCCGCCGCTGGTCGCACAACTGCCCATCGAAATAACATATTTCGGTTCCGGCATCTGTTCATAAAGCCGTCGGATCCGAGTTGCCATCTTGAGTGTCACCGTGCCAGAGATGACCATGAGATCGGACTGACGGGGTGTCGCGCGCGGCACACCTGCGCCGAACCGGTCGAGGTCGTAGTTAGAAGCGGCAGTCGCCATAAATTCAATGGCACAGCAGGCAAGCCCGAACGTCATGGGCCAGAGGGCGGAGGAGCGTGCCCAGTTAGCGACGGCATCAACCGAGGTGACAATAACATTTTTGTCCAGTTTCTCATCAATTATCATAACTTTCTTCCCTCCGGACGGATTGGACTTCCAACTGCGTGGATCGGATCCATTCCAGATCTCCCTTTGCCCAGACGTATGCAAGCCCGACTAACAGAATGGCGATGAAAACGAGCATCTCCAAAAATGCGAAGAGCCCGAAGTCGCGAAAAACGACCGCCCATGGGAAAAGGAACACCGTCTCCACGTCAAAGATGAGAAAAATGAGCGCGATGACGTAAAAGCGGGTGTTAAACTTAATCCGTGTATCACCGATCGGATCTTCGCCGCATTCGTATGGGATATACTTTTCGCCTGAGAATAGTTTCGTATGGAGGAGGCGAGAGACAGTAAGGTTTAGAACGACAAATAAACAGCCAACAATCAAGAAAATTAGCACATTTGCGAAGTTAAAAAGCATTCTGGATGATCCTTGAGAATCGCGATGTCACGTAAACTTTAGGGTGTATGCGTTTCATTTGGTTAAAATTATATATTATTTTGCGCGAATTTGCAAGTAAAATTTTTAAAGGACGCGAGGGCATTCTGTTTGGGCATTTGGCACAGAATTGGGTTTGTAAACTCGTGATGCACCCCATCACGCTTAAAATCAGACCTATACAAAGAAGTGTAAGAGTGTTAGAGGGTTTCATAGAAAATTTACTCCCCTATTGTCAGCGTGATTTCGTTAGATACAAGCGATGCCTGTCCACGCCGTGATTTGACGGGTAAGTAAATGTCCTCCACTACATCCTTGTGTCTTTCTCCAATCAGTTTAATTTGTTCTTGGTAGTAATTGACAGCGTCCGCCTTTGCGGCTGCTTGAAGATTTGGATCACTCTGAAGCCGTGCGAGATCGCGCTTTAATTCGAGTATATCGGGGTGATCCTCAATGATAAATTCTCGGTAAACTTCCAGATCAATCGCGAGTGTTATGGTGTAAATGCCGGATTGTAACCGATAGTATCGCTGGATATCTTTCAGGGTCAGTTCCTGTTTCATGTCCGCTTTGAAATCAAATCCGTGGATACATCGGACAGACTTTCCGTCGTGTGTTACATATGTCTGTGGGTGCTCCTGCGTAATTGCGCGCTTCGGTTCGACGATTTGTCCATTCGCGCCCTTTACAGTTATCCGTGTGAAGGCACCCTTTGTGGCGACACTGAAGAAAGGCACGAGGAGGTCAAATTTGCCGTTCTGAATATTGAGTTGAAGGGGAATTTCTTCCTGTGCAGCATAATTTGTCTTAGGTGTCGAGAGTTGAAGTTCCGCGAGCGGACGCGATGCTTCCTCTGTCTCTGAAGCGGGAGCAGGCGTATCGGTTGCGGTTTGCATCGTCTGTAGGTTTCCGAGGCATCCAGCAAAAGTAAGGACAAGCAGAAAGAGGCAAAGCGGCATAAATTTTAGGATAATTGGGTTGTCAGGTTTGCAAAACATTATTAAGACTCCTGAGATATTTTAAAGTGTAACGCCGAGTCCGGTTCGGGAAGGCACGTCAATAAATCCATCAACGATTGCTTCGGGTGGATCAATGAGAGATGCGCGCCAGTCTACTTCTCCCCAGGCGTATTCAAGGATTGCGAAGTTCGGGACACTCGCCATGCATTGCACACTCGCGGCAGTCGCGACAGGACCGCTCGGATTGTGGGGTGTTACCATGACGTTTCGCGCAGCAGCAAGCGTCGCAATTTTTTTCAAACCCGAAATTCCGCCAACATGTTTGACGTCCGGTAAAATATAATCAACATGTGTTTGGGTTAGCAACCGATCAAAATCCGTGACGGTGCGTAAGCGTTCACCGGTTGCGATTGGGATACCAATGGATTGACTCATATAGGCGAAAGCATCAAGATTGTCCAGTGACACGGCATCCTCAATCCAGAAGAGGTGCAAGTCCTCCAGTTCCTTTGCGACTTGGATGAGAATACCCGGGTTAAAACGACTGTGGCAATCCACCATCAGATCGATATCCGCCCCGATCGCTGCGCGAATTGTGCGAATGCGCTCAATCCCCGTGCAGATAGCAGGGGTCAGCGTTCCGCGTGAAAGGTTCGCGACGGAAACATCGTCGAAGGGGGCACATTTTATGGCGGTAAACCCCTCAGCAACGGCGCGCTCGGCATTCGTGGCAAAACCGGAAGGACTGCGATCGAGGGTCGCACGATTGATATTGGCGTAAAGACGGATCTTTTCTCGGCACTTGCCGCCTAACAATTGATAACTCGGCACCTCCAACGCCTTCCCTATCAGATCGTACATTGCCTGCTCAATCCCGCTGAGAGCGGTATGGTAGGTGTGGCTTTCAGCGTCGTGGTAGAAACGTCGGCGAAATGCCTCAAGTTGAAACGGATCCCAACCGATGAGCGCAGATTTGAGTGTTTGAATGATATGTTGGATGCTCGCGTCGTCCCTACCGTGGGAAGCCTCACCAACACCGACTGTGCCATCATCGGCATGGACTTTGACGAAGACCCAATTGCCGCGGTGGTTTACCTGAACGATCTCGGTCTCTATGTTTGTGATTTTTAGTGTGGGCATTTAGGTTTAATGTAATGGAGTGGCGAGGCATAGGTGCCTCGCCTTAGAGAGTTTTAGGTGTCGCTTGCTGGTCTGCAAAATTTGCCACACACATCTACGACGCTGCTGCCCATTTCACGCCTTGGGTGAGAAACTTCTGCATTCCGGCGCGCTCGAAGGTTCCGGGTCCGTGTCCTAACGTGGTGTAAAAGACGCGTCCAGAACCGTAAGACCGCACCCATGCCATCGGGTGTGCCTTACCGAACCACTCAGCAGATGCCAGCACGTGAATGTGCGGATCGTGAGCAGAGATATAGATTTCATCTTCCACGTCAAAATCTTCGACGCCTTGGGTTGTGGGATGTTCGCTATCCTCAATATGGACAGTAAACGTTGAGCCGGGCGGATGCCAATTGGAAGCACCCCCGATGAGATCCATCGCTTGACCACTGATCCACCACGCGGTCCCGTGAATGCCGACTAACCCTCTACCGCTATTGACAAATTGGAACAAACCCTCTTCTTCAGCGGGTGCTAAATCGGAGACACGGGCGACGGAGCCGTCCGCTTGGCGTTCTGTCCGCGTGAAGCCGGTGCCAAAGACACACGCATCGTAGGTATTTAACGCCTCGGATGCTAAAACCTCTTTATCGTCAGTTAACGTCGCTGAAATATTAGCATCATCGGAGAGAAAATCGTGAATGATGCTGGCACTTGCACTGAAACCGTGGTTTTCACCTGATAACACGAGAATTTTCGACATGAGAGCCTCCAATGTAAAGCAAAGACACATTGCGTCTTAAGAGCACACAATTTGGAAACGGCACTAAATCCGCCGCTTACGATGAAAAATCGAACGCAAGAACTGCAATTTGTGGAGATAGTTTAATCGAAAGTCAAAATTGTGTCAAATCAATTCTTCTGAAAAACCTTGTTGAAATCTCCAAAATTTGTTAAGATGATCTCCGAAAATATCAATAAAGACTTTTTTGGGAATGAAGTAAGGAATAATTCCAAATGCCCCGTATTTTCGATAACATTGACCAACCGCTACTTCCTGCACTCCAACAGACACTTGAAACCGCTACACATGCCGACTTCTGCGTCGGTTATTTTAACCTCCGGGGCTGGAGGGGACTCGGATCTTACGTTGAGAACTGGGCTGGCGGTGAAGGCGAATGCTGTCGTTTACTTGTCGGCATGCAACGCCTTCCCGACGAAGAACTCCGGCATGCCAAACGCCTTGCGAAGCAGGACGGTAGAATTGACAACCAGACGGCACTCCGCCTTAAACGAAGGTTAGCAGAAGAGTTCCGAGAACAACTGACTGTCGGTGTGCCGACGCGTGCGGATGAAATAGGATTGCGTCAGTTGGCACAACAACTTCGTGATGAGAAGGTAAAGGTAAAACTCTTTCTGCGACACACGCTCCATGCGAAACTTTATCTGATCTATCGTTCCGACCTCGTCGCGCCGACTGTGGGTTACCTCGGCAGTAGTAATTTGACGCTTTCTGGACTGTCACATCAGGGAGAACTCAACATTGATGTCGTTGACTCGGATTCTTGTGATAAATTAGAGGACTGGTTTGAAGACCGGTGGAATGACAGATGGTGCATCGACATTTCTAAGGAATTGATTGAAATTATCGAGCAGAGTTGGGCGCGTGAGGAACCCATCCCCCCATATCACATTTATATCAAAATGGCGTATCATCTCTCACAAGAAGCACGCGCTGGGTTGACTGAATTTCAGATTCCACGCGAATTTCAAAACAAACTCTTTGAATTTCAAACGGCTGCCGTGAAAATTGCAGCGCATCATCTCAACAGACGCGGGGGTGTGTTGATAGGCGATGTCGTAGGACTTGGCAAAACATTGATGGGGACAGCACTCGCTCGCATACAGGAAGACGATTACGACCTTGAAACACTGATTATCTGCCCGAAGAATCTCGTCAATATGTGGGAAGACTATCGAGAGGAATATCGCCTACGGGGAAGGGTGCTCTCAATTAGCCGAGTGCTTAGCGAATTTCCCGATCTCCGACGCTATCGCCTCGTCATGATTGACGAAAGCCATAATCTCAGAAACCGTGAAGGCAAACGTTACCGCGCCATTCAAGACTATATCCAACGAAATGAGAGCAAGGTCATCCTCCTCTCCGCGACCCCCTATAACAAAACCTATCTCGATCTCTCTAATCAGCTCCGCCTTTTTGTCGACGAAACCGAGGATCTTGGCATTCGCCCAGAACAATACATCAAGAAGTTAGGCAGTGAAACCGAGTTTATCCGCAAACACCAAAGCGGGGTCCGGACGCTTTCAGCGTTTGAACACAGTGAGTATATTGACGATTGGCGTGAGTTGATGCGTCGCTATCTTGTGCGTCGCACGCGTAGTTTCATCACGGAAAACTACGCCGACACGGATCCTGAGACACAGCGGAAATTCCTCTCTTTTCCTGACGGCACGCGCTCCTACTTTCCTACGCGCGTGCCAAAAACGATGCAGTTTGAAATTGACGATCAAAATCCAGACGATACCTATGCACAACTATATTCTGCTTCTGTTGTGAACGTGATTAGCAGTCTCAAGTTAGCACGATATGGACTTGCAAATTACATCGTTGACACACCATCAGAGCCACCGACGGAAGCCGAGCAGCAGCAGTTAGCAGATCTCTCCCGTGGTGGACAACGATTGATGGGATTTTGCCGAACGAACCTTTTCAAACGACTCGAAAGCAGTGGACAGGCGTTCATCCAATCGGTCGATCGACACATCCTGCGGAATTATATCTTCCTTCACGCCCTTGAAAACAGTGAACCGCTGCCGATCGGGTCACAGAACGCTGAGATGCTCGATTCTCGGTTTGAAGACAGAGATACCGAGGACACCACCCTTGTCTTAGATGCTTCTGGTGATGACGATGATACGCAACTGGACGGCGTAAATCCAGAGGCAGGTTCATATACGGTCGATGAATACGAGAGGCGCGCCGCCGCTGTCTATCAACTCTATACAACGAAGTATAAAAATCGGTTTAAGTGGATCCGTTCAAATTTCTTTCTTACGTTACTTCGGAAAGACCTCGCTAAGGACGCGCTCGCACTCATGCGAGTCTTGCAACAATACGGCACATGGGACCCCGAACAAGACGCAAAACTCAACGCCCTTCAAGAACTGCTAATCCAGACACATCCGGACGATAAGGTCTTAGTCTTCACACAATTCGCGGATACAGTGCAGTATCTCACAGATGCCCTCTCAGAACGTGGGATGACACACATCGCGCCAGCGACTGGTGATTCGGCAGATCCCACCGCCTTAGCGTATCGCTTTAGTCCTGTCAGCAACGACAAGCGGGATACAATTAATCGGGAAAACGAATTGCGGGTGCTTATCAGTACAGATGTCCTGAGTGAGGGGCAAAATCTACAGGACTGTTCAATTGTTGTCAACTACGATCTCCCGTGGGCAATTATACGGTTGGTGCAGCGTGCAGGTCGGGTTGATCGGATTGGTCAGATGTCGGAAGACATTTTATGCTATTCGTTCCTACCTGCTGAAGGCGTGGAGCGCATCATTCACTTACGCGGGCGTGTCCGGGCGCGCCTTCGTCAGAACGCAGAGGTCGTCGGCACGGACGAAGCCTTCTTTGAAGATGACGGTGAGGAAGGCAATCAGGCGATTGTTAATCTCTATAATGAACAAGCAGGCTTGCTTGACGATGAACGAGACAACGATGTTGACCTCGCCTCTCATGCGTATCAGATTTGGAAAAACGCCATTACGCAAGATCCGTATTTAGAAAAAATTGTTCCTGCCCTCCCCTCTGTCGTCTATTCAACCCAACCGCATACGCCAACCGATAACGAACCCGAAGGCGCGCTGGTCTATATCCGAACAGGACAGGAGAACGACGCGCTTGCATGGATAGATCAAGACGGTCAAAGCGTAACGGAATCCCAGTTTGCGATTCTCCAAGCCGCGGCGTGTGAACCCAATACAGAGGCACTACTGCCGCTTGAGGAACACCACCGCCTTGTGGAAGCAGCTGCGAGGTTGATTGCTTCTGAGGAACGGACGGTTGGCGGGCAACTCGGACGACCGTCGGGGGCACGTTTCCGCACGTATGAACGCCTGAAGGATTACGCCTCAGCGGTTGAAGGGACACTGCTTGAGACGCGAGCCCTCAGGGAAGTGATTGATAATATTTATCGGTATCCACTCCGTCAGACAGCCACCGATACTCTCAACCGTCAACTCCGCAGCAGTATTTCCAACGAAGCTCTTGCAGAATTGGTGATTGATTTATGGGAAACGGATAGACTTTGTATCATTGAGAAGGAGCGGCAAACGCGAGAACCGCAGATTGTCTGTTCATTAGGACTTCGCACAAGCGGTGCCTGAATGGATCCTTCACAATACTTGTCAGAGAGGTTGTAATTCCGACCTCCGAAAAACTTTGAACGTTATCAATACGTCGTGTATAATTGGCATAAATTTAACATTCTTGCTACACAGAGGTTTCAAATGAAAAAGGCTAAACTTGTCGTTGGATACCTTATTGAGGACGAAATGCTCGTCAAATCTGTTAAGATTTCAGAATCTATCGATTGGATCAGTTCGTTAGTAGTCGAGGAACTTGTTCCGTTTTTTGAGGAATTACTCGAATTGATAGCACAAATTTCAGAGGGAAAGGAAGATAGCGAGACGCTTCGGACCTTTCTCGACCATTGGGGCGAAGCTGCATCAGAATCGGAACATTACGCGAGGATTTGGGAATCTCTCCCTCCTTTGCTCCAAAGAGTTTTGCTCCATCCGGAAAGCGATGTCCGGGCAGATATAACTGAGACAGAACAGGAATTGGAGGATTACGCGAGGATTTGGAATTCTATCGATCCTTCACTCCAAAGAGTTTTGCTCCATCTGGAACACGATGTCCGGGCAGATATAACTGAGGCAGAACAGGAATTGGATTCACCGTGGATAGATATTGTCAATGTGCAACATGAACGGGACCCACTGTTCCCTAACATCTACATGGAGCCGGAGATCGCTGATGTGACAGAACAGGAGCGGGATGATTACTTAACGCTCTCTATCACTGCACTCAGGCTCCCTACCCGAGCCCATAATTGTCTCCAAAGGGCAAACATCCATACCTTACGAACACTCGTGGAAAAAACGGAATCAGACCTACTACAGATCAGTCATTTCGGGATGGGATCGCTCCGACAAGTCAGAGCCGGACTCGCGCCCATGGGGCTTTACCTCGGAATGGACCTGGACCCAGAGGAGCTCGATGAGGACGAGGACTACGATTAAAACACGCTCGAAATTGCTGGAACACTTTCCACCGAACATGATAAAAGGAAATATGAATGCTGAACCTCCGAGAAACCCGCCGATACCTGAAAGAATCCGAATTTGAAAACCTTTTTACGCAAGCACTCGGTTGGGACAATCACACCCAAACACTTCCCGTCACAGTAGATAAAACCGAATATCAACTCATTGCAATCGCTCAAAAACGCGGGATGGTCGTCTTTGAATGCACCGCAACCGAATCAGAAGGAAACCTCCCCGATTACACTATCCGCCGCAAGATCCAAAAACAGGTCGCAAAATCCATCCACGAACACTTCATCATCTACACCAATACTGAGAAAACCACACACATCTGGCAGTGGGTCAAACGCGAGCGAGGAAAGCCTGATGCATGTCGTGAACACCGGTATAACAGCAATGAACAATCGGGTGAGTCTCTTATCCAGAAGCTGCAAACCATTGCCTTCAGTTTTCAGGAAGAAGAGGACATTACAATCATTGACGTGACCGGGCGCGTTCGGGCAAGTTTCGACGTTGAACGGGTCACCAAGCGTTTCTATGACCGTTTCAAGAAAGAACACGATGTATTCCTCAAATTTCTCAAGGGTATCCCTGATGAAGATATGCAAAAATGGTACGTCTCCGTCATGCTCAACCGTCTGATGTTCATCTACTTTATCCAGAAGAAAGGTTTTCTGGACAACAACGAAAACTATCTGCACACCAAACTTACAGAGAGCCAAGCGAAGAACACCAACCGATATTATAAAGAATTCCTCTGTCCACTCTTTTTTGAGGGTTTTGCAAAACCTGAAGGTGAACGGAGCAGAGAGGTGAAACGTCTGCTCGGAAAAATCCCCTATCTCAACGGCGGCATCTTTCAGAAACACCAGCTTGAGACGCTCCACGGCGAAAACATTGAGATTCCCGACACGGCATTTGAGCAGCTTTTCAAGTTCTTTGAGCAATACCAGTGGCATCTCGACGATCGTCCTCTACGGAACGATAACGAGATTAACCCTGATGTCCTCGGTTACATCTTTGAGAAATACATCAACCAGAAACAGATGGGGGCATACTACACCAAAGAGGACATCACCGAGTACATCAGCAAAAACACCATAATCCCCTTTCTCTTTGATGCCGCACGAAAATCGTGTAAAATCGCCTTTGAAGGCGACGCATCCGTCTGGCAACTCCTACAAGACGACCCAGACCGTTACATCTACGATGCCGTCAAAACAGGGGTTGAGTTGGATTTACCCGAAGAGATCGCGGCTGGCATTGAGGATGTTTCTAAACGCACAGAGTGGAACACACTCGCCCCTGATGAATACGCCTTACCGACGGAGATTTGGCGAGAGACCATCGCACGCCGGCAACGCCATGAAACCGTTCGATCCAAGCTCGCAAGCGGCGAAATAAATGACCTCAACGATCTGATTACCTACAACCTCAACATCCGCCAATTCGCGCAGGATGTCATTGAAAACTGTGAGGGCCCCGAACTCCTTCGTGCCTTCTATAAAGCCATCACCGAAGTAACGATTCTTGATCCCACCTGTGGTTCCGGGGCGTTCCTTTTTGCTGCTCTCAATATCCTTGAACCGCTCTATGAGGCGTGTCTTGATCGGATGCAAGTCTTTTTAGACGAAGCAGAAGCGATTTCTGAATCACGACCTTCCCGTAGATATAGCGACTTTCGCGAACTCCTGGAACGCATCGCACAGCACCCAAACCGAGAGTATTTCATCCTTAAATCCATTATTATCAATAATCTCTACGGCGTAGACATCATGGAGGAGGCAATTGAGATATGTAAACTCCGCCTCTTCCTAAAAATGGTCGCACAGATTGAAGATGTGAGACAGATTGAACCCTTGCCAGATATTGACTTTAACGTGCAGGCAGGCAATACGCTCGTCGGCTATGCTACTTATGACGCGGTGGAAAAACCAGAGAAAGGCAAGTTAGATTTTGAAAACGCAATGGAGCGTATTAGAGAAAAAGCTGAGGACGTGAAAATTTTATTTCAAGAATTTCGCAGACAACAAACAACATTAGGCGGTGCCGTGACACCTGCAGACAAACAGAATTTGCAGAGCAGACTCCAAGAATTAGAAGATGATCTCAACTTATACCTCGCTGAAGAATATGGCGTTGATCCGAACAAACAATCCGATTATGAAAACTGGCTAAATACACATAAACCTTTCCACTGGTTTATTGCATTTTACAGTATTCTTGAAGAGGGTGGATTTGATGTGATTATCGGCAATCCGCCGTATGTAGAGTATAATGAGGTGAAGGATGAGTACAAGATTAGAGGGTATGAAACAGAAAGTTGTGGTAACCTATACGCATTTGTGTTTGAAAGAAACTTCCATCTTCTTCAGCACAATGGTTGGAAATCAATGATAGTTCCACACTCAGTGTCCTGTACCGATAGAATGGAACCTGTCCAAAACTTATTTCATCGTTCTAAACGAGTCGGGTGGATTCAAACATATAGCATCCGTCCAGCAAAATTGTTTGTTGGTGCCGAACAACGGTTAGCAATTTATATTCTTCAACAAAGTTCAAAGCCGTTTGATGTTTTATACGCATCTCGCTATCACAGATGGCATAAAGAGTTTCGCTCTCATCTCTTTGCAGTTACGGAACATGCGGATGTTACGCAGATGCCGTTTAAAAACTCCGTCCCCAAAATATACAGTAACATTGAACAAAGTCTATGGGAAAAATTATCTCAATTCTCAGTTTTAGGTAAATACTTCGTTGGAAGTAGAACTCCTTACACAATATATTTTCATAATGCACCGCGTTACTGGATTCGGGCAATGGATTTTGCACCTTACTTCTGGAACGAGCGAGATGGAAAGAAAATATCGACCCAAGTCAAGTCCCTATACTTAACAGCAGAATTAGATGAGGTCGTAGTCGTAGCAGCTTTGAATAGTTCGCTCTTTTATTGGTGGTATGTTATTCTTTCTGATTGTCGCCACTTGAATCTGCGCGAAATTAGAAGTTTCCCAATCGGTGTTGATCAAATAGAGGACACTATCAAGCAGACTCTTTCTGAACTTGTCGCTGATTTAATGCAAGATTTAAGACATCATGCTCAACGTAAGGAGACCAATTATAAAGCGACTGGACGTGTCGTCTATGACGAATTTTTCCCACGTCACTCCAAACCCATCATAGACAAAATCGACTGTGTCCTTGCTCAACATTACGGCTTCACAGACGAGGAATTAGACTTCATCATCAACTACGACATCAAATATCGTATGGGTTTGGGGAATTGAAGCAGCAGGTTGTCTGAATCGCGGATTGGCACCTATGGTGCGTTTCTGACGGAATATCTACTCGCCGCTGGCGAGATTTCCTAACCTGAACCGCTGTCCACTGATTGCTAATTCATATATATCGTTCGCGTCGGGTATTTCGTTAAATCTAATTTATCATTTCGTGTTTTTACGGAGAGAGTGTATATTGCATTTCACGAACCCACGTACCACCTAACCTTAGAAAATCCTCCGTGAAGCCGCCGTGAATTGTGTCTATCGGAAGCATCGCGAGCACAGCTCGCTCCTACAAAATGTTATAGTAAAATGAAAGGTGTGTGGTGCTGCCAAAATCCTGTAAATCCTGATTCAGACAGTGTCCGTTTAACCTCTTCTCCCACCTATCAGATTTCAGAGTAAACTTCCGAGAATCATCTGCAGAAACCGCCTACAATCCAGTTTCCGTATAGGTTTACAACCTTTTCTCGAATCTATCATTTTTCAGATTTTACTCTGAATACTCTGAAACGCGCTATTTTCTTTCCGAGATTTTTGTCTATAGTGAATTCTAAAAATAATTGTACACTTCCACCTCCTGGTAGGCGAGGTTTCCTAACCTCGCCATATCAGTCAGTGTAAACTTAATTGTAGGTTCTACTATAATATGGTTGCCCGCGTTCCTAACTTCTGTTAAAATTGTAAGTAAAAGGAGTTCTAAACAGCCTATGAAAACGACACGATCAAAAAACACAACCCCAAAAAAGCGGACGCAACGTCTCGCTTTCCCTGTCTACGATGAAGAGGACATCCTTAACGTGGATGCGGTCATAGTCACCCCTCCACCGCGCCAATCTGGCACAATACGGGTTAGGTTGAAATACATCGGACGCAGTAAACCAATTCCGGTTCAGGATCCTTGGGAAGAATAAGTAAAGGAGACGAAAATGAAATCAATCACGGCTTGGATTGTAGGGTTTCTGCTGTTTACCGTGCCAGCGTTTGGTGAACTCACGCAAGCAGACATTGACAAGATTCGCTTAATTGTCAAAGGGGAAATTGAGGCATCCGAAACCCGGATGAAAGAATACGTTGACGCATCCGAGACCCGGATGAAGGATCATATCTCTAATGAAATTAAAACCGTCAACGTTACAATCGCGGAAATGGACAAACGCCTGAACCAGATTTTTGCAATGGTAATGGGTTTGGTAGCATTAATCGTAGTTGTCGTTGGAATCCCCCAAATCCTCGTTTTCAAACCACAATCATCTTTGATTCCTCGATTCAAGAGACGACTTATATAGAAATTGACGACATCTCGGAGCAGTTAAATGAACGGCAAAGGAATGCATTTTTCTATGTGCAAAGACATGGGCAAATTACGAGAAAAGAATATGTAGAGATTAATCACATCTCGGCTACGGTTGCCTATGAGGAACTACGGGATATGATGGATAAAAGTTTATTGGATGTGAGAGGGAAGGGAAGGGAACCACGTATATACGGAAAGTGAACGATTAAGCGAACGATTAAGTGAACGATTAAGTGCGTGATTAACTACGCCAACATAAGAAGTAGTACCTACATGTCAAAAAAAACGATCGAAGGCATTACCAAGATAGCAGTCAAGGGTTTCAAGTCCATCGCGGAGGAGTGTGAGATTGATATCCGTCCGTTGACGATCCTTGCCGGTGTGAACAGTTCTGGGAAATCCAGCATCATGCAACCGCTATTGATGCTGAAACAGACGCTGGAGGCAACCTACGACCCGGGACCGTTGAAGATTGATGGACCTAATGTTCAGTTTACGGAGGTAGCACAATTTTTGTCCACTTTACCTGATGAAAAGGGAGCAGATCGTTTTCAGATTCGCATTGAAACTATGCACGTTGAAAGTAGAGGCACTGAACGCTCTATTTCGGTAGAAACAACTTTCAGAAAAGGAAAGGATGGAATTGAAATTGTTGGAATGACAATTGAGACAAAATCTGAACCTGATGAGCCATTGCGTACCATGTGTTTCACCCTGTCCTCTAGAATGTCCCTTGAAGAAATCAAATCACTGGGTAACCAACACTTGACTTTCAAGCATTTCGATGCCGTGGAGCGTTCGCGCTGTTTTTTGCGTTTGGAATCTCAACATAGTCGTGCGATCTTTAACACTACTGCTTACCTTGAGTCTTGTATTTTCAATAGCATTCATCTCCCCGGCTTGCGAGGCAGTCCAGAACGCACCTACAAATTCAGTAGCACCGGACCACGGTATCCCGGTACTTTTGAAAACTACGCTGCGAGCACTATTCACCAATGGCAGGAAACAACAGATGAATGCCTGAAAATGTTAGGTGATACGCTTCATACCCTTGGACTGACAAGACAAATTGGCACCAGAAAAATCGGTGATGTCGGTATTGAGCTTCAAGTTGGTCACCTTCCACACAACAGTGCTGACGAAACGGATATGGTCAACATTGCCGATGTTGGGTTCGGAGTATCGCAAGTCCTACCCCTTTTAGTCGCTGTAATCGCCGCGAAACCCGGTCGATTAGTCTATATCGAACAACCAGAATTACACCTCCACCCGCGCGCACAAGTCGCCTTGGCACAAGTTCTGGCAGATGCGGCGAAGCGAGGTGTGCGCGTCGTCGCTGAAACGCATAGTTCGCTGCTGCTTTTAGGGATCCAGACGCTCGTCGCCGAAGGAGGACTCCCGCCGGAGTTGGTGAAGCTGCACTGGTTCTCACGGCGCGAAGATGGTGTAACGGAAGTTAACAGTGCCGACTTAGACGAAGCAGGGGCTTACGGAGAGTGGCCCGAAGATTTCGCAGATGTCAGTCTCCACGCTCAAAGTGGTTACATAAAGGCAGCGCGGTCGCGTTTCATGAAAGGGGCATAGGATGCGCTCAAGGCACTTGAAACGACTCGTTGTAAATGCCTCGGTCGCTCGTGCGGCTGGTGGTGAAGGGGCAACTAAGTCAGGATCAATCAACTGCACCGAATTTCTTGAAGCCTTTCGAGATGAATCCCCGCACCACATTGTGATGACCTTTGAACTATCCGAGGAATGGGATGAGCATCAATCGAATTTTGCAGCCGAATGGTTAGGGAATATGATTGCCACAAAGAGATTCCACTATATCGAACTTTCTCAAAATAGGGCGTTATATGACAAAATTGAAGCGACAGCGGTTACGGAAGCAGACATCAACGCGATGCTAAAGGATTTTCACCTCCTCGGAGCAGCACTTGCAACCGATCAAATCGTCATTTCGCTGGACGAAACTATCCGCGGGCTTTTCAAGCGCGCATCTCAACAGGTTGGGGAAATCCGAAATATTATATGGGTAAATCCAGATAAAACAACGGAAGAACACCCTATCCCTTGGCTCCAAAATGGGGCACCCCCTGAACCCCATCGTCGGCTTTCTGCCTGATTTATTGAGTTCTATGCAAACGCCTGCTGATGGAGTTAAAGGATTTCAACTGGATGGCTCTGGGAATAAGTTATGCGTTTGCACTAATTACTAAGTTTTGTTAAAATAACGTGAGTTCGGAAAAAGATTTATGGTTTCAAGGTCTCTGACACGCCTGAAAGTTCTGAAGGTCTTGCGGGTTCAGCGAGGGTTTCTTCTCTAAATACGTATAAGCGATCAAGGCAGAAACAACATTCACTTGGAAG
>JAJEDB010000116.1 GCA_022821725.1 Candidatus Poribacteria bacterium
GGGCGGCTTGAGATTTTTTACCCCCAGTTTGAATAAAATCTAAGACGCGTTTGCGTAAATCTGTTGAATATGCCATAATAGACGCAGCCTATCATAAAACCGAAAAAATGTCTCTTTAATTCTAAAGGTCACTATAAATACCTCTTCTATCGCGACCGAAGGTCGCTCCTACAAAAAAGGGAAATTAGGAAACCAATTTTCTTGTAAAATCTTTTAGATGGATATTCGCGAACAGCAACACCAAACGCAGCACCCGTGTCATGTTCAGCGTGATTTTGGACGTGCTAACCGGCTGCTTCAAGCATTTTGTCTATATTGCGTCTGGCTTGCTGTTCAGCGGTCATCATAAATGTGAAGTGTTCTCCTCATCCCGTTAGGGAGTAGCGTGTGAAAAAGAGGCATGTTAAGGTTCTGTAAACGACACGTCTATCACTTTTGCTTGAGATGTCCCCAAACGGTTGCTAACTTTCCACTCGCTTCAACCGCCAGTTCACCCGCTGCAAGGTCTGCAATCTCTGCGTCATCCAAGACTCTGTCGTAGATGCGTACATCGTCAATAAGTCCGTTCCATGAACGCCCTTGGTCCTTTTCGCCTTTGCCTATGACCAATTTGGTGGCATCCGTCAGCTTTCCTTTCGTCGCCGGACTGTTAAAAGTCGGTGTATCGAGTTCACCGTCGATGTAGAGTGCGAGTTCGTTGCCACTGCTCCATGTCAAGGCAAAGTGTTGCCATGACTTCGTTTGTACGTCACTTGAGGTCTCAAGCCGTTGAATCCCGCCTGTTGTGGTAATTCCAGCCTTAACAAGATCTTTACCACCGGCTTCAAAACCCGCGGCATCATATCGCAACGACAGGACAGTATCGTCCCCACCCGGATCGCGTCCATCGATGAATCCTCGATCGGATGGAGTTTCAGCGGATTTCACCCAAACGGCAACGGTCAAAGCGGTGAGTCCGTTGATATAGTCTGCGCCGTTATCATCTTCTGCGGCATCACCACCGCCATCAAATTCCAAGGCACCCCCAAGTCTTCCACCGTTAGGTTTCCATTTGACTCCGTTCCCTTTCAGCGATGCATCGTTCCCATTTCCACTTGAATCCGCGGCAGTTTTCCCGTCAGCCTCATCAAGGTTCCAATATCCGAGTAACCCGTCTTGAAGATTCGCACTAGCGATAGAACACAACGCAACAAAAACAGTAAAGGCGAAAAGTAACCCCTTAATTCCGTTCCGCATTTTGAATTCCTCCTTTAACCGCTATCGGTCTTAGGTGGTTGTTCCATTCCAATTGCTGTGGTTTCACATCTGAGACATCCGCGCATCACAACTACATTTAAATTATAACATTGAATCGGCGTTTTGTTAACAAAAAAATAGGGTAGGCACAAAGACCTACCCTATGTCCACATCTTGTGGGAGGGGTTTGTAACCCCGTAATGTCTATCGCTTAGACGTTACACACATCAAAGGCGTGTTGCATCGCATCGAAGGCGTCGCCTTTGGGACCGAATTCATGTCCTACATAGAGCTCGTATCCGGTGTTGACGATGGCACGCATCACGGCGGGATAGTAAATCTCCTGCTCGTCATCGAGGTCGTGCCGTCCGGGGTTCCCTGCGGTATGGTAATGCCCGATATAGTCGCTATAATCCGTGATGTTACGGATCAGGTCGCCTTCCATGATTTGCATGTGGTAGATGTCATAGAGGAGCTGCGCCCGGGGTGAACCGACACCTTTGCAGACCTCAACCCCCCACTCCGTCTTATCGCATTGATAATCGGGATGGTTGACTTTACTGTTGAGGAGCTCGACGCAGAGATTGATACCCTTCTCCTCGGCGGCTTTCGTAACACGGGACAAACCTGCTATCGTGTTATCACGTCCCTCTTCCTCCGATCTGCCTTCCCGATTTCCAGAGAAACAGATGAGTCCGGGGATGTCGTTTGCCGCGGCGATGTCGATGTTCTGAAGGATTTCATCTTCAATGCGGTCATGATTGCTCGGATCGTTTAAGCCGGACGGAAGTGAGGCGTGTCCGACGATAATAGCGACGCGCATCCCGTGGTCCTGAACGACCGACCAGTGTTCTGCGGGGAGCATTTCAACGGATTTATAACCGATTTCAGCAGCTTTCTTGATAACTTCTATTGGATCTCTGCCGCGGCTGAAACCGCCGAAACAGATGGATTGATTAATTGGCATAGGTCTCTCTTTCTTTAAAAAATAGGACTTACGCAAAATGACCAAATTTCACCTATTTTCATAGGATTCGGTGCGGTTAGAAACCGCACCTACCGGGGGAGTGCGTAAGTCCTGAAAAATATAGGAGTCGACACGCTCCGACGTGCCGTAACAATTTTCTACAGGTCTACTGCCTTACCGGTCCGGAAGGAAGTACTCGCCGCGAGCATAATGCGGAGTGTCTCCAATGCGTCACTGTAAGGTGATAGAATGTTTGAGGTGTCCCCAGACTTTACGGCATCAATAAAGACGCGATCCCGGTCCTGTCCGCCTTCATTGGAGAGGGCTTCTGTCTCACCACCGCGGTTCACTTCGTTTGCACCACCGACGGTGACAACGAGTCCACGCGTGAAGACTTCAAGATGCACGCGCCCGAAACCTTCCATCGCACACGCCGAGACGATGTTCGCAACAGCACCGTTCTTGAATTCGATGTTGACCATGCTGATGTCGTCTATGTCGTAGTTCTCAATATGCGCCATACTCCCGCTCGCGGCAACGCCGTGGACGGTTTTCCCATCGCTACCGACGAGGAAGCGGGCGAGATCAAAGATGTGTGTTGTCTGTTCGACGTGTTGTCCACCGGATTCGGCACGGACACGCCACCACGGTGTCCCGGGCATCCCACCCATCCAATATCCGAGTGCCCCGAGAATTTGGGGTTGCTCTTCAAGCATCGCTTTCGCGTTCTGCGCGTTACCGCCGTAACGCCAGTGGTAACCGACACTCGTGACGACGCCGCTCTGTTCAACGTATTCATTGATGATAATCGCGGGTTCTAATTCGGAATGGATCGGCTTCTCAATAAACATCGCGATGCCTTTTTCACAAGCGATGCGTTCCTGTTCGCCGTGTGCGAAAGGGGGTGTACAGATGTAGACCGCGTCCAAATCCTCTTTGTCATACATGACGCGATAATCGGTGTAAGCGTTGCCGCCGAATTCTTCGGCACGCTGTTTTGCTCGGTCTTCCGAGATGTCGCACATCGCACAAAATTCAACGTCCTCAAAATTGTCTTTAAGGTTGTTCATGTGCGCACCAGCCATACCGCCGGTTCCGATGAAACCGAGTTTCACTTTATCCATGTTTTCTCCTTAAAAATGGGTATTTCAAGATCCCTAAGTTTTACGGAGATAGTTTAACAAAAGTGGATGTTTATAGCAAGCAATTTATTTTGAAATGTGCTACAATGTATTTAGTCAGAATAAGAAATATAAGCAAAGAGGAGGAAACACTATGGGTTTCAAATTTGGATATAGTACATTGCGCTGGCAAACACCAGATTTTGAGGAATTGTTAACGCAACTGAAGGCCGCAGGATGGGACGGTTGGGAGATGCGGCAATCCTTGGACTGGGTAGGCACACCGCAACACATTCGACAGGTGTGTAACAATACAGATTTACCGATCGCCGCGGTAACAGCACGCGGACTTCCGATCGACAAAGACACAGAACAGATGGAACTCAACAAACGACGCATTGACTTCGCCGCAGAAGTCGAAGCCGATTGTTTCATGTTCATGGGCGCCGGGAAACCGCAAGACCGTCCAGTGAATCATTCAGATCTCGCCGCACTCGCCGATGTCTCCGAAGATTGGGCAGAATACGCCGCACAATACGGCTTGGAGGTCTGTTATCATATTCATACCAATACGACCGTGGACTCAATCGACGATTGGGCGAAATATATGAGTCTCCTCCGAAAGTGCAAATTGTGCATAGACGTATCCCATTCCGCACTCTGGGGCTACGATCCGATTGAATCGATTCGCCGTTATAGCGATGTCCTCGTCTATGTTCACCTTCAGGATTATGCAGGCTATACGGGTGGAGATGGTAACTCGTACGATGTAGATTGGGTTGATGTTGGTGCTGGCACTGTCATGGATTTCCCCGGTATCATGTCGACACTGGAGGAACTCAATTATGACCGTTGGGTTACCGCATGCCCTGGCCAACTTGAGGAACGTTCGGACCTCGAACGCATGACAGTCAACCGTGAGTATCTGCGCCAATTGGGTTATTAATCTGTTAAAATCTGAAAACAGGAGATCGAGTGCATGAACAAACCCGCGGAGGACATCCGCTCTATTCTTGCCACCGATTGTGGTAGCACAACAACGAAAGCAATTCTCATCGAAAAAAGAGGGGCGGAATACCAACTCATCGTGCGGGGTGAGGCACCGACCACAGTAGAAGCACCTGTCGAGGATGTAACGGCAGGTGTTATCAATGCAATCACCGAAGTCGAGGAACTCGCAGGACGTAAACTCCTCGATGCGGGTGTGATTCTCAAACCACAACGCGGCGATGAAGGCGTTGACATCTACATATCAACGAGCAGCGCCGGTGGCGGACTCCAGATGATGGTCGCAGGCGTTGTCCGCAATCTGACGGCTGAAAGTGCCGAGCGTGCCGCACTCGGGGCAGGTGCCATCGTTATGGATGTTATTGCCTCGAACGATAAACGCCTCCCACACGAAAAAATTGAACGCATCCGGCATCTACGTCCCGACATGCTCCTGCTCTCCGGGGGTGTCGACGGCGGGACGACCTCACACGTCGTCGAATTGGCTGAAATTATCGCCGCTGCCCGTCCGAAACCTCGGTTGGGTATCGCCTACGAACTCCCCCTCATCTATGCCGGTAACAGAGACGCTCGCGAATTGATCAAAGAACGTCTGCAAGATGTCATGGCGTTGGAGATGGTAGACAACCTCCGCCCGGTTTTAGAACGTGAAAACCTCATGCCGACGCGCCACAAGATTCAGGACCAATTCCTTGAACACGTTATGGCACATGCCCCCGGTTACAGGAAACTCATCGACTGGACAGACGCACCGATTATGCCGACCCCCGGGGCAGTCGGTGAGATCATTCAGACCGTCGCTGCACAACAAGATATTGCGGTCGTGGGTGTTGACATCGGTGGCGCGACGACGGACGTGTTTTCCGTCTTTAAAAACAGAGAGGACGCATCCATCTTTAACCGCACTGTGAGTGCGAATCTCGGTATGAGTTACAGCGTCTCCAATGTCCTTGCCGAAGCCGGTTTAGAAAACGTCCTCCGGTGGGTCCCGTTTGATATTGAAGTCGGGGATCTCCGCAACCGCATCAAGAACAAGATGATTCGTCCGACGACAATCCCACAAACCTTGCAGGAACTGATTCTCGAACAAGCGATTGCGCGTGAGGCACTCCGCCTCGCTTTTGAACAGCACAAACAGCTCGCCGTGGAATTGCGTGGTGTCCAGCAACAACGGACGATCTCTGAAGCCTTCGATCAATCCGAGAGCGGTCAAACCCTCGTTGATATGTTCGCCTTGGATATGCTCGTCGGCAGTGGTGGGGTTTTATCGCATGCCCCCCGGCGTCAGCAAGCCATGCTTATGATGATAGACGCGTTTCAACCGGAAGGCATAACGCATCTCGCCGTTGATAGCATCTTCATGATGCCGCAACTCGGTGTTCTGGCGCAGGTCAACCCCGAAGCCGCGACGCAGGTCTTTGAACGGGATTGCCTCATCCACTTAGGCACAGCGATTACACCTATAGGCACCGCAAAGGTCGGTGAAGCATGCCTTTCGATTGAAATTAGCACCGCAGGCACCGCACCCATCACCGAGGATGTCCCTTACGGCGAACTCCGTCTCTATCCGCTGTCGTTGGGTGAACAGGCGACAGTAAAACTTCAACCTTCACGGCGATTCGATGTCGGCGCAGGGAATGGACACGCCGTTGAATCGGAAGTGATGGGCGGTGTCGTCGGATTGGTCGTTGACACTCGTGGTAGACCTCTTGAAATACCGGCGGATACGCAGCAGCGCGTCGCGCAACTTACCAAATGGCAGGCAGCTTTAGATGCCTATCCCTAAATCCTGATTCAGACCAGGGCTATTCAATTTTCGCATCGGGGTTACAAACCCCTCCCACAAGAGAGACTCACACATCGGGGTTACGGGGTTACAAACCCCTCCCACAAGAGAGACTCACACATCGGGGTTACAAACCCCTCCCACAAGAGCCTCCCACAAGAGAAAATCGCGACAATTGATACTTGACAAATTTTCCTAAAAAGTTTATAATGTTTAATAACGCGTAATTTTCTGAGTGAATCCAGATTGCTTATTTAGATTCACCCAACCCTTTAGCGAAACAGACAGGTTTCCAGTGCCTGTGCTGTTGCCTGAATTGTCTATCTATAAGGAGGCACATTTCAATGAAAAAGTTTTATCAGTTCACGCTCGCGATAGTGATTATGTTCGCGCTGACGGTGAGCATCTCCCACCTTGCAGTTGCGCAAGGGAAAGTCAATATTAAAGACGGTCCCCTCAAAGAAGGGGATTGGTTAAAGGATCCAGCCGGGGAACTGAATGAAGACCACTCGGACAACAAAAACTGGATCACGAAGTGGTATGGTCCCGATGGAAACTATGAAAACAACGGAGGGTTCTCGGCTTCCGCACCAAAAGACCTCATTGACGAAGGCACTGGTGGTAAGATCACCCAGCCTGAACTTTCGACCGTTGCGGGTCTGGAATTGACCCAGACGGTTGATGTCGAGTGGAAGAAAGCCAATGGCGGTCCGCGAGGGTGGACAGTCTTTGAACTCGATCCAGCGGATGCTCATCACATGAACCGCGACGGTCCCATTGATAACATGGATACGTATGCGATCTGCGTTATCGACGCGCCCGAAGACATGACATCTGTGATGTCCCCAGCACATGATGACCATGCACAGATCTGGATTAACGGCGAAAAATGGTACAACAATTCCCGGTGGACGGGTGCCGCACAGCAAGTCGATTACAATATCGAAGTTAAGCTGGTGAAAGGCGCGAATATCGTCCTTTATCGGTGTGGCGAATCCGGCGGACATGCGTATATGAACCTGCACTTCGACGATAAAACGCATAAGGCGGTCGATATCTATCCAAATAAAGCAAAAGACCAGAAGAGCTTCTTCGATGAAGTTAAGAGCGTTCTTGCCGTTGATCCGTCCGGAAAATTGGCAACAACGTGGGCAGACCTTAAACGCAAATAGAACACTTCACGGTTTCTGTAGGCGTGTTTTCTAACCCATTTTTACATACTGCGGATTGTGGTGCTACCCTGTACGACAATCCGCCATATATTTTCGTAATAAGTAGTTTTGGGATAGGTTAATTTCGTGTTTACAAGTTTTTCACGTATTCGGAAACCATAAAGCGAGTTCTGTTCTGAACGTTCATAATTTTCCTTGCTTTTTCTCGAAAAGTTGGGTATACT
>JAJEDB010000001.1 GCA_022821725.1 Candidatus Poribacteria bacterium
TCCATGAAATCAGACTTGGTGATGCAAATACATCTACCTGTTAGCATAGTTCAGAGTTATCATAACTCTCAGTATAACTCATGGGGTCATATGAGACAAACTATAAATAATTGAACGCAAACTGAAAAGTTTGCGCTACAAGCATCCGGTGCGGTTAGATGAAGTTTCAGAAAATAAATCGGTAATTTGGCGAGGTTAGGAAACCTCGCCAGCAGGGGGGATGCCCGGGGGGCGTTCGGGGTTGGAAACCCCTCCCACAAAGGTAATTACCGAATGAATAAATGAATCTTCATGAAACCGCACCTACCAGTCTTAGGAAAAAGGCGCGGTGTGAAAGCCGCGCCTTTTTCGCGTGTCCGCTCCGTCAGGGGGTGAGGGGTTCCGCGTCAGATTTGAAGATCGTCAAGGCTCTCAGCGGTCATCGCCTGTTCTAAAAGGGCATCCAAGTCTGAAACGTTTTCGATAGCAGCGATGCGTTGGGTAATCGGCTCAGGGATATCTTGAAACTGAAGGCGCAGGAACAGCAGGACGGCTTCCCGTTTGCCTTCAACGATGCCCTCGGCTTTGCCTTGTGCTTTGCCTTGCTCTATGCCTTGCTCTACGCCTTGCTCTACGCCTTGCTCGATACCTTGTTGCAGGACGTGTTCGTAGAAAGGAGATTCTTGCATGATAGCCTCCGTTATAGGGTTTTGAAAAAGTGCCAGCGGGTGGACTAAACTCCCGAAAAGCGAGAGCGCGAATAACAAAGTCCCCCGGGTCTGTTTATCTACCGATGCTTGCTGCGTCGTCCGCACACATCTTTGAATCCACGCTTCTGCCGTCAGATCCGCAGGCGGTTTCATCAAAGCCGTGAAAGGCAGCAACCCCAGTGCCTCGGGATCCAAAAACGCTTCGCCTTCCAACTCATACACCCGGATGACATTATACCAGAACTCCACCCCGCCCTGTTCTCGGTTGCCATACCGATAGACCCCCGGGTCTTGCTGGCCCGCAGGTGGACGGAAATACAATACCACCGAATAGACGGGCTTCTCGTGCTCAAGGGACAGCACACTCGAATACGCCAGCATCCGTAGCGGCATCGGTCTATGTCTCGAATCGTCGGTTTGTGCTTCTATATGCAGGATCGCGGCTTCATCCGGCAACTCGATATGAAACGTTATATCGCTGTGATGCATCCGAACCGTGATGTGTTCGGTGTTAAGCCGATCCCCGACTTCAACTTCGGGCGTCTTCAACGCTAACGCCGCTAACGCATACGGATACTCACCGGTAACGTGTTTGAACAGTTCATCAAAGTTCGCCATACTACTATCATACCGCCTTTCGTAGTGAAAGTCAACCTGTTTTCTTTTTTTCGGGGCAGGCAGCTATATTGCGGCTACGCTCAATATGCCCGTCAACGTGCTATAGATAGTATCGCTGTTTTTGGGCTTTTTGGTAAGGGAAAAAAGTGCATCCGAAAATGTGTATAGACAGTAGAACTGGCATATCCAAATCGGGGTTACAAACCCCTCCCACAAATAGGGAATCGGGGTTAAAAACCCCTCCTACAAATAGGGAATCGGGGTTACAAACCCCTCCTACAAAATTGACAAACGTCCGGTAATGTGCTAAACTATTCTTAAGTTGTTGTTTGATTCTCTGGGAAAGTGGAGGAGACCTTGCGTCAAAATCATACCGATGTCATCATTATCGGTGGCGGCATTATTGGATGCAACATCGCTTACGACCTCGCGAAACGAAACGTGAAATCGTTAGTGATCGACAAAGCATCCGCTGTCGGCACAGAAGCCTCGTGGGCAGGTGCGGGAATTTTAACCTCACACGCCTCAACAGATGCGCCGTATCCAACCTTGTGTCGAGCGAGCCTTGCACGCTACCCCGCATTAGCGGAAGAACTTCGAGCAGAGACCCAGATAGATATTGAGTTGATTGAATGCGGGACGCTGTCGGTATTCTTCAATCCAGAGGAAGCGGCAGGATTAATCGGTCTCGCAGACCGGCGGGTGAAACGCGGTTTTACAGCAGAAGTCTTGACGGCGGAAGAAGCCTGGCAGTTGGAGCCTGCGCTCTCAACATCTATCGCGGGTGCGGTTTTCTTCCCGGAAGACGCGCACGTCCGTAATCCGAAGATGGTGATTGCACTCGCCAAGGCTGCAGCGAAACTCGGTGCGCAATTCCAAATGGGGAACCCTGTCACCGATTTCATCCGAGTGAAGGAGGACGGCGCGGAACACGTCGTGGGTGTCGTCGTGAACGGTGAAACCTATTACGCGGACACGTTCGTGATTGCCGCAGGCTGCTGGACAGGCACGCTTACGGCTCAACTTGATGTCCCGATTCATGTTGAACCGGCGAAAGGACAGATCGTCCTCGTTGAAGCGATGCCGCCGCCTTTCGAGCGAACCATCGATGGTCTCGGCATCTATATCGTCCCGCGAGCCGACGGCAAGATTCTCCTCGGCGCGACGGTCGAATTTGTCGGCTATGACAAAACTGCAACTGTGGACGGTGCGAAGCAGATGATTGACGCAGGGATCGCCATCGCGCCGCAACTCGCGCAGAGCACCTTCGTGCAAACATGGGTGGGTCTACGTCCTTACGCCAAAAAGGGACCCCTTCTCGGTTACCTACCCGGGTATGACAACATTGTTTTGGCATCAGGACATTTCAAAAATGGTATTCTTCTCGCGCCGATTACAGGACACCTTATCGCTGAACTGATCACCACAGGACAGCCATCGTTGTCCTTGGAACCGTTTCAGCCAACAGGGGATTATAGTAAAGCTTAGAATTAATAAGACATCCTGTACCGGTTCGGTTAGGGGATTTCGTCTGGGAATAGACGAAATCCGTTCCTTGTATTACATTCCGAACCTACCGGGGGATGAAAGTTCGGTTAGGAAACCGAACCTACCGGGGGATGAAAGTGTCTCTTTATTTTTACGATTCACTATAAATTTGAAGGCGTGAATATTTTTTTTAATTTTAAATGAATTATTTCAAAACATAAGGGTTAAAGTTTAAATAATCTTTTTAATGGTCGAAAAAGAGGGTATAGACACTACCCTATCTGACGAATAAACTTAGAAAGGAGTTTTCAAAATGCGTCAGTACGTTTTGTGTTTAACGGAGGCAATGCCTCACGCTGGAGATGAACGTGACAATTCTTTGGGGGATTGGATCTCCCTGAAGACACGGGCATTTAAAATTGCCACTGCATGCCGTTGTTGGACAAAGACCCGATTATGGAGCAGGCACAGACCGAGGAGTGAACAAGCAGGCATCCTCCGTTACGGAACGGAAGGAGGGGTGCGCGCCTTCGCTTGAGAAACTCCTCTTTTGAGGAGACAAGCATGTTACACACTGACGAACAGTTGATGCTCTCTGTGAAGGACGGAAACAGAGATGCATTCCGAATTTTAACCGAGCGTCACTATACAAACACTTTAAATTTTATCTATCGATTTGTCAAAAACCGGACACTTGCGGAAGATCTCTGTCAAGAAACGTTTCTACGGGTGTGGCGCTGTGTACCAACGTATCGCCCGATTGCGAAATTTAGAACGTTCCTTTATCATATCGCCAAGAACGTATGTTTGAAAGAGTTAGCGAAGGATCAGAGAACACCGCAGATTGAATCCTTAGATGCACCTTATAGCGATGAAGATGAAAACTCTCACCCCATTGCGGTTGCTATCGCAGACTCCAACTACTCTCCAGAGGCGTTGCTTATCGCCAAGGAGACTTACGAGGCAATCCAAGCTGCCATCAACAAACTGTCGCAAGAACATCAATTAGTGTTTCGGCTGACAGAGGTTCAAGGATTGTCTTACCAAGAAGTTGCCGAGATCGTTCAATGTCCGATTGGCACTGTTGCCTCACGCAAAAACGCTGCGATTCGACAACTCCGGAAATTTTTGGCACCTTACAGGCCCCGCTTATAATAGAGGTCCTTAGGCTTCAACATATAAACTCCCTTGGCACTCTGGCGTCCGACTTCACGTCAGAGTGCTTTTTTTTGAGGAATACTTACGGAAATGTCCAGAATTCAATGGACAATTGCGACGGATTGATATATGATGTGATTTTAGACAGCACAGAAATAGCCTCTCCCCTCTTAGCACGTCTCAGAGAACAGAAAGGAACGTAATATCATGGAAAACGCACGTTCCCAAGTGAAGGCACTCACCTTTGATGTTTTTGGTACAGTTGTGGACTGGTACAGTTCAATTGTCGCCGAAGGTGAAGAATTCGGGGACACTCACGGCATTGACATCGATTGGGCACAATTCGCCTTGAAATGGCGCGCCGGTTACGGTCCTGCGATGCATAGGGTTCGACAAGGCGAATTACCGTGGCAGAACATTGACGCCCTGCATCGCGGCATCTTAGACAGCCTCCTTGACGAATTTAAAATCGAGGGCTTGAGCGAAGCCGATAAAGACCATCTGAATCGGGTCTGGCATCGACTCAAACCGTGGCCCGATGCAGTCAGCGGCTTGCAACGCCTCCGCACGCGGTATATCATCGCTACGCTCTCTAACGGCAACGTTGCCTTGCTCACCAATATGGCAAAATTTGCGGGGCTCCCGTGGGATTGTATCCTGTCTGCCGAGTTAGTGGGGCATTACAAGCCTGATCCTGAAGTTTACGAAACTGCTGCTGCGCTGCTCGGTTTGTCTCCGCATGAAGTGATGATGGTCGCCGCACACCCTGGCGATCTTCGCGCCTCGCAAGCCGTCGGTTTTCAAACAGCGTTGGTGCCGCGTCCGTTGGAATACGGACCCGGCAGAACGCAAGGCGTAAATGCGCATCCGTCGGACCTCGTCGCCAGTGATTTTAACAAATTGGCGGACCTATTAAGAATAACATAGTCGGTAAGGAGGCACAGAAAATGGATTTACAAGAAATTATCGAAGTCGCCCAAGAAATACGTCTGCCAGAACAGATTACGATGACACTGGAGGAATTTCTCGCAAGCGGTATAGAGGAGTATGAATACGCTAAAGGAGAATTGGTGCCCATGGCATCCCCATCCCTCGGACACGCGAAGATCAGCACGAGAATCACGCACTATCTATTCACCCATGTAAGCGAAAATCAGTTGGGTGATGTGTTTGTAGAAGCCGGATTTCAGGTCGGAGACCGTGGGATGAAACCGGATGTCGCGTTTCTTTCAACAGCGCGCCTGCCTGAAGACGAAAGCAAGGGGTCCCCAATTCCACCCGATTTTGCCGTCGAAGTCGTCTCGCCAACAGATGTCCAGTGGCGCGTTACTGAAAAGGTCCAAGCCTATCTGGATGCAGGCACCCAAATGGTATGGGTTGTTGAATCCGTTATGAAAACAGTAACAGTGTATCGTTCTACAACAGACATTAAGATATTTACGGATGCTGACACGCTTACCGGTGAGGATATCGTGCCCGGGTTTTCCTGTCGGGTTGCACAACTTTTTGAATAGGTCAGGACTTACGCAAAATGACCAAATTCCACGTATTTTTATAGGATTCGGTGCGGTTAGAAACCGCACCTACCAGGGGTGTGCGTAAGTCCTATAGGTAAAGGAAAATTAAAAAATGGATAAAATCCGAATTGCTTTTATTGGCTGTGGTGGCATGTCATCGCAATTGCAACAGTGCATACCGATGGTGCCAGAATTTGAATTTGTCGCTACCTGTGATCTCGTCGAAGAGAAAGCAGCATCAAACGCCCGAAGGTTTGGGGCACTCCGTCATTATACCGATTACAATGAGATGTTCAAAAATGAAGACCTCTACGCAGTGGCTGTTGTCGGTAGACCAGAGGATAAACTGCACCGTGACATCGGTATTGCGTGTCTCCAACGCGGTTATCACATCTACACGGAAAAACCGCCTGCGACGACGGCTGAAGGCGCGAAAATGCTCGTCGATGCGTCAGTTGAGAGCGGCAAAACTGGGATGGTCGGCACGATGTGGCGACATGCGCCTGCACACCAGATTGCCAAGCAGTTGATGGATGAAGATGCGTTCGGTGAAGCCTGCCAATACCATACCCGATACCTCGCCCCGGGACCGCGTCTTCAAGAAGCGGGATCCCCGTTTGCGTGGCCCTTTATGCTCGATCAGGTGATCCATCCGACCGACTGCATGCGTTTCTTTATGGGACAGGTCAGCGAAGTCTACGCCACAGGCACGATTGATGCCGCATCCAGCACGGTTTCAATGTCCGTGAACCTGCGTTATGAAAACGGTGGCATCGGCACAATGACGCTCGGCACTGGCCCGGTTTTAGAAGCCATGGTTTTCGTCAAAGGCACCGGCAATCAGGCGATCCAAGTGTTGGAGACACGCAGACTGCGCCGTTACCGTATGCCGACATGGCTCGACGCGGGGGGTGGCTATGCCGACACACCGACCGAGGAATGGGACCTCAACACCGCATTCCATAGCATCGGCAGACCGGGTTATCTTGAAGAGATGCAGCATTGGGCAGAATCGCTGCAGGCGGGGACACAACCCCACGCGAGCCTCGAAGATTCCTATCAGAACATGCGCGTTTTAGAGGCAATTAGCCGCAGCATTGAAACCGGTGAGGTTGTTCACATATAAGTTGAACGGAGATAAACAATGAGACAAGTCGTTATTTATCCGGGCGAAGATGGCTATTGGATCGCCGAATGCCCCAGTTTGCCCGGTTGCATCAGCCAAGCCGAAACCAAACAAGAGGTGGTCAGCAGTATTAGAGAAGCAATTGAGGGTTATATTGTTGTGCTTAAAGAAGATGGACTGCCGGTTCCTGAAGAAAATTTTGAGGCATTGGTATTAGCCGTATGAGTGGATTACCGCGGATTTCAGGTCGAGAATGCATGAAAACACTTGCTAAAGTTGGCTTTTACCTAAGACGACAGCAGGGCAGTCATCTAATTTTGCGGCGCGATAATCCATTCGCGCAAGTTGTTGTGCCCAACCACAAAGAACTGGACAGAGGCACCTTGCGTAGTATCATTCGGCAAGCACAACTCGGTGTCAACGAGTTTATGGAATTGCATTCGTCTTAATAGCTGTGCCTTTATTTTCACAAGATGCACCGCAATAGGAAAATCAAGGAAACTCTTATGGATTGGGCACCGCGTGTAAAACCCATCAAAATCCGTCAACTCTACCGGTATGCTCGGCTCGGTATCTACGATGATACATTGCTACACGATGTCGGTTGGGAGCTCTACGCTCGCTGTGTTGATATCGCTACAGTCGCCGACGTTTACCGAGGCGGGGGTGTGCCGTGTCCGAAATGTAGCACAAAGGTAACGCGCCGCATCGATCCGCTCTTTAGTAAGGGTGAAGGTGGTACGCACGAACACTGGTTTCGCTGCCCACACTGTGACAAGCGGCTGCTTTGGCGCGACTGTCGTCAGGCACTCCGAAACGTCCCGCGATGTTTTGACTGTCGCACTGTTCTACAGAAAGAGGTTATGTTGAGATGCGCGTGTGGTGAAACATGGACCCCAGAAGCTTATAAGCAATCCGTGAGAACCCGTGTCCTCTTACCGTGTCCGCACTGTTTTGGTCTTGTCCGTAGACCGGATCCACCTCCGATGGATCGAACTACCCAAAAACGGAGATCCGAACCTGAGTTGAAATGCCCGAAGTGTCAAGGCATCGCAGTCCATCAGCATGGGAATATTGAATGTACAGTCTGCAGTTACAAACGTCGATGGCGGGATTACCGGAAGAGTTTAAAAAAGAGAGACGAGACACTCGAATGTCCGAACTGTCAATATACCTTTAGATGGCAGGCGTGGCGTAAAAGCACCCGTTCCCTCCGAACCGGCAATCCGAGACCCGCACGCGAATTCGTTAAAAAGTGGCTCACGTGCCGCACACCGCAACAGCGCATGATACAGATTGATATCCTACTTCAGACGCTGCACGGTAGGGGTCCGTTAGCCCCCCTGTTTATTGACGGTGGTGAGCACAACATCCGCCAGATGCTTGACGATTTAGCTTCATAGAAATTAGGAATTAAAAATTGTATCAACTCTCTGATGAGATTCTCTCGTTCTATAGACAGACGCAAGAATCGAAAAGACTCACAAACAATGTCCAAGGACAGATAGAATTTACGCGGACGCAAGAGATCATCACCCGCTATCTACCTGTGCCACCGGCAGTCGTTTTGGACATCGGTGGCGGTTCGGGTCCCTACGCCTGTTGGTTAGCAAAGGCAGGCTATGAGGTCCACCTCGTGGATCCTGTGGATTTACATATTGAACAAGCGAAAGATGCCTCAAATCAACAGATAGAACATCCGATTGCCAGCATATCGCTTGGTGATGCGCGGGCACTGCGTTTTGCGTCTATGTCAGCGGATGCCGTTCTGTTATTGGGACCGCTTTATCATCTGATTGATAAAAGTGAACGGCTGCTTGCCCTCAGGGAGACACATCGTGTTCTGCGAAAGGGAGGCGTTATGGTTGCTGCGGGTATCTCACGCTTTGCGTCTATGCTCCACAGTTTTTTTGACGGTCGACTCAGGACTCCTGTTCACATGGATATCGTCCAAAACGACCTTGAAACGGGTTACCATCGTAACCCGACCGAGAGCCTTAAGTACTTTACAGACGCGTATCTCCACCGTCCGGAAGAATTCAGTTCTGAAGTGGTCGAAGCCGGTTTTCAGCATCAGGCAACGCTGGCTGTAGAAGGACCGGCATGGCTTTTCAGATCCGTTGAAAGCTACTGGACGGATCCTGAGCAACGCGCTATGGTCTTAGATATGATTCGCAAGGTCGAAGCGGAGCCTTCAATACTGGGTATGAGTGCGCATGTCCTTGCAATAGGGACGAAATAGAACGATTGTAAGAGATATAAATTTAAGTGAGAAATAAATCCTAACTTCTTCAGGATTGATTGTGGGGAGTTGTATGCGTGTCTATCTTGATAACTGTACTCTCAATCGCCCTTTTGACGATCAGACTCAGATTAGAATTAGACTTGAAACAGAGGCTAAATTGTATATTCAGGAAAGAATTCGAGATGGAACTTTGGAATTGGTATGGTCATACATTCTTGATTACGAGAATATAGCAAATCCATTTGAAGAACGCAGAAACACCATTCAAAATTGGAAAACTCGTGCTTCAGTTGATGTGGATGCCGACCTTGAAATTCTTACAAAAGCAAACACTTTGAGAGAACTCGGTTTGCGAAATAAAGATGCTCTCCATTTAGCTTGCTCTGTTGCAGCAAAATGTGATTACTTTGTCACGACAGATGATGAAATTCTCAGGAAGACAGTTAGTTTTGAAGAAGTTAAGGTTATAGATCCTCTCGATTTTATTAGGAGTATATTCCATGATAACAGATGAACAACTCAAGATAGAAGGCTTAAAGGCTCTTACGGAAGCTTTAGGCGATGTGGAGGCTGAAAAGTTCATTGCACTAATTATGCGCTCCCCGTTTGATTACACCAAGTGGCAAAGGAAGTTGTGGGGTGAAAAAAGCATCAAGGAAATCAGTGATGCAGCAATGAAACTGAGAGACTCCAAATCTGCTTAAAACCATGAGATAATCGAGGAATTAATAATGCCCGAAGGTCAAGTAATTCACGAAACGGAAACACCTATCACGATCGAGTCGCTGCAGGCGGATCTTAAAGCACTCGGTATTGAAAAGGGGATGGTCTTACTCGTCCATTCGTCCTTGAGCGCGATGGGATGGGTGTGCGGTGGTCCCGTCGCCGTTATTATCGCGCTTCAGGAAGTCTTGGGGGAAACTGGCACCCTTGTGATGCCAACACACTCGACTGACCTCAGCGACCCAAGTCAGTGGGAGAACCCACCCGTGCCGGAGTCGTGGTGGCAAACAATACGGGAAACGATGCCCGCCTACGATCCCGATTTGACCCCGACCCGTTCGATGGGCAGAATTGTTGAAACGTTCCGCAAGCAAAAAGGCGTTCTCCGTAGTGGGCATCCGCAGAGCTCCTTTTGTGCGAGCGGTCCTCACGCCCTTTATGTCACAGATAATCATTCTTTAGGATTTGGTTTGGGCGAAAATTCACCACTTGCCAGAATTTACGAATTGCAGGGTTCCGTCCTGCTCCTCGGTGTTGGGCATTCAAACAACACGTCGATACATCTCGCAGAATACCGAGCAGACTTTCCGACCAAACGCGTCGTCCGAGAGGGTGCCCCAATCTCAGAGGCAGGTTCAAGGATGTGGACGACCTTTGAAAATACCGACATAGATGCTTCGGATTTTGATCGGATCGGTGAGGATTTTTTGCGGTCTGATGCGGGAAAAGTGGTTCAACACGGCAAGGTTGGCAACGCTAACTGCCAACTCATGCCACAACGTGCTGTGGTTGACTTTGCGGTCAAGTGGCTTGAGAAAAATAGAACATAGGCGCGATTTACTGAATCTAAAAAAATTGATTTTTCGTTACGTATATGTTATAATGTAAATACCTGAAGTTGCCATCTAAATAGGAAGGAAAAGTAAAGAAACGGCAGGGGTGGATATTATGTTAAGGCGTTTTAATGAATGGCGTGTTGAACATGCACAAAGCCTTGAAAAGGCGAAAGAACAAGGTATTGAACAAGGTATTGAGCAGGGGCGCGCAGAAGCATATCAAGCCGTTGCCGCTTGGAATAGACGCAGACTCGCAGCTGAGGCGAAAGGCATTCCTTTCAATGAACCGCCCCCCTCACAGAACGGAAACGAACACGGATAGATACAAGGAGGAGCACGAATGACAGCGTTAAAAGAACTTCGCGTATCCAACGATGCGATGAATGATCCGGAAGAATTGCGTCACCGGATCTCAGAAGAAGGGTATGTCTTCTTCAAGAGGCTGCAAGATCCCGACAAACTCTGGGCGTTGCGGCGAGAGATGCTAACAACGATGCAGGAAGGCGGTTGGCTCGTTGCGGGGACTGACCCCATGGACGGCATCGCCGATATATCCACCCAGTGTACCGAAGGCGATTCTGAGTATACGGATGTATACCATGAAGTGTATAAGTTAGAGGCGTTCCACCGGTCGGGACACTGGCACGAAGTCGTGGATATGGTGGAGAAGATTGTCGGTAGAGAGGTGCTACCGCATCCACAGAAGATTGCGCGCCTCTGGTTCCCTAAATACACGGCGCACACCACACCGATACACCAAGACTTCGTCCACTTCCAGGGGAATTTTCAGACCTATACCTGTTGGGCACCCATTGGGGATTGTCCGATAGAATTGGGAGGTTTAGCAGTCCTACCGGGTTCACATAAAGTCAATAAGGTAATGGAACACCACTTTTCGCTCGGTGCTGGCAGTTTGTGCGTCAATGAGGACGAGTTGTCGGGTGAATGGCATTCTACGAACTATGAGGCCGGTGATACGCTCATCTTCCCTGCTTTGACCATTCACAAGGCATTGCCGAATCTGACCGAGGATCGGCTCCGCGTGTCGCTCGACAATCGCTATCAGGCTGTCGATGATCCGATCGCTGAGCACATGCTCGAACCGCACCTGAACATCTTTAACTCCCTTCAGTGGGAAGATGTTTACCGCAATTGGGAATCCGATGAACTGAAGTATTATTGGAAAGACCGGGATCTGACGGTTCTTCCAAGGGACTTCAGTTACGGGAACAAAGGGTTTGAGGAAGCGTTGGAATTGGCAAGCAACGGAGATGAACGCGCCATCCTACACTTAAACCGAGCACTCAAGCGCGATGCGACGACCGAATTAGCACAGCGTGCGGCGGCAGTCCTGCAAGAAATCAATGCTGGGGCTGCTCAATAATGGATTTCCATTACGAAGACATCGTGCCGTGGGGGAGATCGTTTGACGAATACTTGGGTATGTTTAACCTCTCCGAAGATGACTTGGCGCGGGACATTGTTGATGTAGGTGGGGGTCCCGCGTCGTTCAATGCCTTGATGCACCAGCGCGGCACGCCGATCGTCTCGGTGGATCCGATTTATCGGTATTCTGAGTCGGAATTGCGCCAGCGAATTCAGGACACCTACGACGATGTTATCGCACAAGCCCATCAGAATCGGGATAAATTCGTCTGGACACACATCTCGTCTGTTGATGAATTGGCTGAAATCCGAATGCAGGCAATGGAGGCGTTCTGCCGAGATTTCGAGAACGGCAAGCAACACGGACGCTATATAGACGCATCACTCCCGAATTTACCCTTCCCTGACGGTCGCTTCGACCTTGTGCTCTCCGCACATCTGCTTTTTTTCTATTCAGCAAACAGAGATTTGGCGTTCCACCTCAATGCAATACGAGAACTCCTTCGCATCGGAACTGAGGTGAGAATTTTTCCCATCGTTGATGTCAACAGCAATCCTTCCCCTTTTTTATCACCCGCCATTGACGCGCTTGAAAAAGATGGAATTGCCTGTTCAGCCCTTCTATAGACATATTGCTCCGCTGGAGCAAGGAGACTACCTTTTATAGTAAAATCCAGAAATAAGTGAACACTCTCTAAAACACAAAACACTTCACTGACGCTGGTGAGGTTTGTAATCTTGCTCTGTCGTTGGTGTCCATTTAATTATAGGCTTTACTATAATTTTACAACATCAAACGCCTTAGCAGGGCAGGTTTATCTACTCTTTATGTTCTGCATCCTCACGCCAGAGGCGTGATATGTCTATAGAAACAGGTTATAGATGTCTTGCACTCCAGCGGAGTGCTATGTAAACGTATCTAACAGCGTCGTCCTTCTAGTATTTCATATCGACCTCTATGAGGAGAGTGTCGGTGATGCAATCTACCTGTTAGGCTAACTCATACGATTAGGTTAACTCATGGAGGCATTTGATACAAACTATAAATAGTACCAGCGGTTTTACAGGAAGTGAATGTTAAGGTCGGCGAGCCAGACTTCGCCGCGTTTAGGCATTGACACTGTCCTCTCGTTCTTCTGCTTCATCAAACAGTTCAAACGCCTCTGATGCCACTGAAACCTGATCGTATTCTGTCCAGATACCATAAGCATCATCGTAAATGATAGGCTCGTGGCGATCCCTATATAAATCGTGAATAACCCGCTCAAGGTGATGTAGTTCAGCGGTCGTCAGCATTGATAATGATGCAGCTATTTCTTCAATTGTACGCATGCTCAAAATATCCTCCATAACTACGGTAGGTTTTAGAATTACTTTGACACGCTGCATCGGCGAGGTTAGAAACCTCGCCTACCGTGATAGGGGGTGCGGTTCGGGTTGGGGAACCCAACCCCTACGAAACTGTCCATATATTTTCGTAATAAGTAGTTTTGGGATAGGTTAATTTCGTGTTTACAAGTTTTTCACGTATTCGGAAACCATAAAGCGAGTTCTGTTCTGAACGTTCATAATTTTCCTTGCTTTTTCTCGAAAAGTTGGGTATACT
>JAJEDB010000139.1 GCA_022821725.1 Candidatus Poribacteria bacterium
CAGACCAGCTACCCATCGTTGCCTTGGTGAGCCGTTACCTCACCAACAAGCTAATAGGACGCGGGCTTATCTCCGAGCGGCAGCCGAAGCCACCTTTCATTCGGCCGACCGAAGTCAACCGAATCGTATTTGGTATTAGCAGTCTTTTCAGACTGTTATCCCCATCTCAGAGGCAAATTACCCACGCGTTACTCACCCGTTCGCCACTTTCCATCGAACCGAAGCCCGATTTCTCGTTCGGCTTGCATGCCTTATCCACGCCGCCAGCGTTCGTCCTGAGCCGGTATCATACTCTCCACAAAAGTTTTGAAGTACATCTTCAAAAAATTGAAGCGCACTCAAAAGTATCGAAGTACATCTCCGAAAAATCGAAGTGCACTCACAAGCTATTTAATAGGCACGTCACGTTCACTATTTAACTTTCAAAGAACAAATTCACCTTTCTTGTCAAAAGGTAATGTTAATTATACACCCTAACGAAAGGTTTGTCAAATTAATTTGTCAAAAAAATGCATAATTTTAGTAAAAAAAGACCCAATTTTCAGAATTTCACCACTTTTTTTCCGCTCAAGTCCTTTTTCAGGGTGATTCAACGTTTCTGCCTAATTTTTACGCGATTTCGCGCTTCGGACGCATCGTTTGTTCCATACACTTACAAAACTTTAGTGCGGTGGTTCTGCGACACCGCCGCCGATGGCAGGGAGGAAATGAATTTCTGCGTCCGCGTCAACGCGTTCGAGGAGGGATCCCCGAGACAGGAGACCGTTGATATATATGGCGATACCGGGCTTAAGACGGTCTTCTTCACATAACCGCGCTTTGATACCCGGATGGCGACTTTCCAAATTATCAATCACTTCCCGGACGGTTGCACCGGGAAGCGTGATGTTCTCTTCGCCGCCTGTAAATTTACGCATGAGGGGAGGAATCACTACGGTTGGCATTTTTTAGGGGTTATCGGTTGTCGGTTGTCAGTTAAGAGAGAAAGGCGCGCTTTTCAAGCGCGCCTACCCATATTTGCGTTTTAGATCTTGCCCATGGCTTTCAGAAGCCGATCAGGCGACATCGGGAGTTCTGTCATTCGAATGCCGATTGCATCGTAGATAGCATTGGCGATGGCAGCCATGGGTGGCACGATCGGGACTTCACCGACCCCACGCACACCATACGGATGCCCCGGATTCGGGACCTCAACGATGACGGCATCAATCATAGGTAAATCTAAACAGGTCGGCATCCGGTAATCGAGGAAACTGGCGTTGGTCATGGTGCCTTCGTCATTGTAGATGTATTCCTCATTCAATGCCCAGCCGATACCCTGAACAGCACCCCCCTGTATTTGCCCTTCAACGTAGCTCGGATGGATGGCTCTGCCTGCGTCCTGGACTGCGGTATAGCGGAGGATCTCGACCTTACCCGTCTCCTCGTCCACTGCTACATCTACAATGTGCGTTGCGTAGGCACCCCCTGCACCACCGGGATTCACTGTTCCGCTACCTACCACCGGACCCCCGGTTTGACCGAGCCGTCCACAGAGGTCGCGGAAACTTATCTGCTCCTCTTTGCCGTTGATGCATGAAAATTCGCCATCTGCGAACTGCACGTTGTCTTCGTCAACTTCCCAGAGTTTCGCGGCGCGTGCGATCATCTTCCGCTTGACATCCTGTGCGGCTTCATAAGCGGCGTAACCGGTTGCATAGGTTGTGCGGCTACCGCCCGTTACAGCGGTGTAACCGACAGAATTGGTATCAACAACGCTTGGGTTGACCGATTCGGCGGGGATACCGAGGACTTCTGCCGCCTGCATAGCGATCGAAGAACGCGTGCCACCGATGTCTGTGGAACCTTCAATCAGGTTAATTGTGCCATCGGCGTTGACATTAATCGTCACGCTCGACTCTAAGCCGATATTGAACCAGTAACCCGAAGCGACCCCGCGACCGTGGTGCTTCTGCCCATTCGGTGCGGTATAGTGGGGATGCGCTTTCGCGGTTTCAACTGTCTCAATGCAGCCGATGCGGGGGTGAACGGGTCCATCTGCGCGTCGATCGCCCTCTTTCGCGCCGTTGCGCAATCGGATCTCAAGTGGATCGATGCCGAGTTTCTCCGCGATTTCGTCAACAACTGACTCTGAACCGAAAGCGGCGTTTGGTGCCCCGGGGGCGCGATAGGGGGCGGTTTTCGGCTTATTGACAACGACATCGTAGCCGTCAATGATGACGTTTTCAATGTTGTAGGGCGCAAAGATACACATCGCGCCGGGTCCAACAGGGGCACCGGGATACGCACCGGCTTCAAAAGCGAGATAGGCTTCAGCGGCGGTTATCTTACCCTCTTTGGTCGCACCCATTTTAACCCGGACGTAGGAGGCAGGTGTCGGCCCTGTGCCTTCAAATACATCCGCACGGTTCATGAGCACCTTAACCGGTTTACCCGTTTTCTTTGCCAGCAACGCGGCGACCGGTTTGATGTAGACGCTAATCTTACCGCCAAAACCACCGCCGATCTCCATCGGAACCACCTTAATTTTTGAAATGGGGTATTGGAGAATTTCGGCGACCTGTTCACGAACAGTAAACGCGCCCTGTGTGCTACACCATATCGTCAGTTGACCATCTTGGTTAAAGTGCGCCGTGGCGTTGTGGGGTTCAATATAACCTTGGTGAACAGTGCCTGTAACGAAATCACGTTCAACAACGATATCGGCTTCGGCGAACCCTTTTTCAGGATCACCCAACTGATGCTGGATATGACTTGCGACGTTGCTGGGTTCATCAGCCGTCTCGCCCATTGAGGTGGTTTTCAGGGTTTCGTGCAGGAGCGGAGCGTCCGCCTCCATTGCTTGGCGCACCTCTAAGACGGGGGGCAGCACCTCGTATTCGACATCAATGAGTGTACACGCTTCTTCTGCAATATGCGGGCTTGTCGCGGCGACAGCGGCAACGGCGTGTCCCTTGTATAACACCTTATCGCTTGCCAAGATGTTATCGCAGAGATATTTGAGATTGACCGCACCTTCGCCTAAATCTGCGATTCTGTCCTCAGCGTCGGGCAAGTCTTGCGCGGTGGCAACGCCTTTAACGCCGGGATAGGCTTCGGCACGGCTGGTGTCAATCGATACGATTCTCGCGTGGGCGTGTGGGCTCCGCAGGACCCTCCCGTGCAGGAGTCCGGTCATTTGGAAATCTGCCCCGTAAAGTGCGCGACCGGTGACTTTGTCGACGCCGTCATGGCGGATGGGGCGGGTGCCGATGACTTTATATTCTTTCTTTTCAGTCATTACGCATATACCTCCGATTTATGAGATTGCGTTTGTATGAACTTAAGCAGAGGTTTCCTTAGCGGCATCCATCACCGCTTTGACGATTTTATCATAGCCGGTACAGCGACACAGGTTCCCCGCTAACCAGTACCGAATTTCATGTTCGGTTGGATTCGGGTTGCTATCCAGGAGCGCCTTGGCACTCATAATAAAGCCGGGTGTGCAAATACCGCACTGGAGTGCGGCGTTTTCCAAGAATGCGTCTTGGATCGGGTGCAGCTTGTCGGGTTCCGCGAGACCTTCTATGGTTTCGACAGATTTGCCTTCAGTTTCTACACCGAGGACGAGACATGAATTGACGAGTCTGCCGTCGAGGATGACACTGCAAGCCCCGCAATTTCCGTTGTTGCATCCCTCTTTAGCCCCTGTAAGATAGAGTTCATCCCTGAGAACTTCGAGCAGGCTTTGCCGGGATTCGCAGAGAAATTCTACTGTTTCGCCATTAATAGTGGTTTGAACGTGCGATTTTCTCGCCATAGTATGGTTCCTTTCATTTTTTTAATCTCGGATTCTCTGGATTGCGCCGTTGAGTGCGCGTCGTGTTAGCACACCGACAAGGTGTGTCCGCTGCTCGGCGGTCCCACGCATATCGCTAATCGGGCGTGCGATGGCTTGCGCAGCTTCCGCGGCATCATCAATCGCGGCCTCAGAAACCTCGCGACCTACGAGGCTCGCGCTGGCATCCTGAGCAAAGAGCGGGGTGGGGGCGACAGCAGCGAGTGCGATACGTGCAGAGACGATTGTCTGTTTCGCATCATCAAGTGTCACAGAAGCACCGGCACCGACAACGGCGATATCCATCTCATTCCGCGGGATGAACCGGAGATAGAAGGAACTGGAATTGCTTGCGGGTGCGGGTATCTTTAGAGAGACGAGCATCTCGCCTTTTTCCAAAGCGGTTTGCCCGGGGGCTGTACAGAACTGTTCGACGGGGAGTTCACGCTCGCCGTTTGGACCGGCAATAACACAGGTCGCATTCAACACAATTAGCGGCGGTATGCAATCCGCAGCGGGTGAGGCGTTACATAGATTACCCCCAACGCCGGCGCGTCCTTGGATGGCAGTGCCACCGATAATTTTGGTTGCATCGATTAAACCCGGATAGGCATCACAGATGGCATCAACGGCGTAAATTTTATAACATTCGACCGCGGCACCGAGCGTTAAGCCGGTGTTCGCATCGTAATCTAAGACGTTCACCTCAGGGATGGATTTGACATCAATCATCAAGTCAACGTCTCGACGTGCTTCTCGGACATTAACGATGAGGTCGGTGCCACCCGCCAAGATGCGCGCTTTTTCTCCGTTTTCATCAAGCAGGGCAACGGCTTCCGATAACGTTTGCGCGTTAACATACGAAAAATCTTGCATAAACGGAATCTCCTTTCATTCCTATCAGTAAATTTTATACTACATAAAAAGTCGGGGCTGAGGCGCGGAGACCCCGCCACAGAAATTGGTATTTATAAGACAGGTTTTAGAAATATTTATTTTAAACGGTAGTATAGCAAAAATTCGGTTTTAAGGCAAGTTTTTTATCTTTTGTTGAGGGGGGCCATTTCAGCAATCAACGTATCCAAATTCATAAACTTAACTTGGATGCCGTTGTAATTGCTTGTGAAAGCGCGATCTACATCGTGTGCCACGATGAAATTCTCGCCGTCCGGATATTGCTTACGAAATGCAAGTAGGGAACGCGGTGAAAATCCAGAGGCAGCCCACTTGCACTCGATAGCAATTGGTAGACCCCGTGCACGCGTGAGTACAAAATCGACCTCTTGTCCCCTTTTGTTACGCCAATAGCGAATGTCACGGGATTGCGTATGTGCCATAATTTCATTGAGAACAAAGTGTTCCCACAATGAACCGAGATCTTCCTGTCGGAGTTGCGACCACCCTCGATAATAACAGACGAATCCGGTGTCGAATCCGTAGACTTTCGGTGCAGCGACAATCTCGGTGGCACGATGAGAACTGAAGGGACGGATGACATGCACGACGAAGGTCGCCTCCAGAATAGAGAGATAGTTTGATATGGTAGTCCGACTCACCTCACAGGGACGTGCGAAACGGGAGGCTTCAAAAACCCCACCGCTCTGCGCCATGAGAAGTTCAGTAAATCTCTGAAAGGAGTAGCGGCGCTCAAGTCGAAAAAGTTCCTGGATATCTTTTGCCCAATAAGCATCTATCCATTCTTGGAAATCAGGTTCGGGAAGTTCAGCCTCAAGGAAAAACGGGGGCAGTCCGCCGTGCAACAGACGATGGTGAATGTCCATTCGGTTGAAATCCGCGAGGTCTGCCTGTATCAGTGGTGTCAACCATAATTCAGATTTACGCCCGGCAAGCGTATCCTTAAATTTGGCACTTGCACCAAGCGTTGAGGAACCCGTCGCGACAATCTGAATCTGCGGATAGTGATCCGCCGCAATTTTTAATAATTCCGATGGATTCGGTAACCGATGGACTTCATCAAGCACGATGCGACTATTATCGATGCTATCCAGAAATGCCTGTGGGTCCTCCATCAAGCGTCTGACACGCGGCAGTTCACAATCAAAATATTCAATATTGGGAAGCGTCTGGCACAAACACGTTTTTCCAACACGTCGGACCCCGGACAACCATACGATCGAACGGTGCTTCCAGGCTGTCTCGATTCGGCTGTGCCAAAATTGTCTATCTACCATACATTTATAGTAGCATATAGTTCTACTATTTGTCAAGTCCGTTTGCATATAGTAGAAAAAGGCACTTAGTTTTTATCAATCAGCCATCAGTGGTTAAGATATTAGTTTTCAGTCGTTGGTAGGGCGAGGTTGGGAAACCTCGCCAGCAGAGAAAGGATAGACTAAACCTGTTCAACACTTAAGGTTGCGGGTTCACCGTTCAGTTTTTGGGCGAGGGTGAAAGCATTTTCACTTGGCGTGTCCACGACTGCTGTCGTAAGGGTCTCGCGGAGGATATAGTCTCGATGTGCTTGAAACGCCTCATCTACAAGTGGGGACGTCCCACTGAGACTGAGTTTAATCCGATCGGAAACGTTAAAATCGGCATCCTTGCGCATATTCTGGATCTTATTGACGAACTCGCGCGCCAAGCCTTCCAGCGTCAACTCGTGCGTCAATTCCGTTGACAATGCGACGAATTTCTTCGCGTCCGCTTCCACAAAGAAACCCTCCCGATTCTGGGTCTGCACATCAACCTCAAACGGCTCAAGGGTGTATGTCTCGCCTGACGCTTCAACTTGTAAACTGCCCGCGGCTTCCAACTCCGCTTTCAAGGCGACTGCATCTGCAGAGGCGAATGCTTTGGCGATGGCTTGCACACCCTTACCGTATTTGGGTCCCAATACCCTGAAGTTGGGTTTGAGTGTCACCTGTGCGAAAGCGTCCAAGTTCTCTGTGAAGTCGATCGCCTTGACGTTGAGTTCATCGTGGATGAGGTCTGCCAAACGCTTCACGGTCGCTTTCTCGGCGTCGGAGAGTCCACCGAGGGTAATCTCCGCCAAGGGTTGGCGTGTCTTAATGCCAGAACGGTTGCGTGCTGCGTGCCCCATGCTAATGACTTCGCGTGTGAAATCCATATCGGCTTCTAACTGGGCATCTTTGCGTGCGGCATCCGCAACGGGATATTTCGCGAGATGCACACTGAGAGGGGCCTTAGTATCCAGCGAACATACCAAGTTCCGATAGAGTTCATCCGCCAAAAACGGAACGAAGGGGGCGGCGAGTTTCGCAACGGTTACGAGGACCTCATAAAGCGTGGCGTAGGCGGCATGCTTGTCAGGTCCGGCTTCCGCGCCCCAGAAGCGGTCGCGGGAGCGGCGGACATACCAGTTGCTGAGGTCGTCCACAAACGCCTCAATGGCGCGCGGGGCGTTCGTGAGATGATAATTTTCCATTTCGTCGCGCACGCTGTCAGTGAGGGTGTGGAGACGAGACAAGATCCACCTGTCTATCGTGGCGCGTTCTGAAACAGGCGGTGTGTCTTGCCAAGGGAAACGAGGTTGGGAAACCTCGTCAGCAATTTCTAAGTTGGCATACATGACGAAGAAACTATAGACGTTCTGGAGCGTTCCCATGAACCTCTTCATTGCTTCATCAATGCCCTCTATTTTGAAAGCGCGGGGGGTCCACGGCGTGGTTGCGGTGAACATATACCAGCGCATCGCATCGGCGCCTTGCCCGTTCAGAATTGTCCACGGATCCACTGTGTTGCCTCGACTCTTGCTCATCTTTTGGCCGTCGGGTCCCATAATTAACTCAAGACAGAGGCAGTTTTTGTAGGCGGGTTTGTCGTAGAGGAGTGTCCCCGTCGCTAAGAGACTGTAGAACCATCCACGGGTCTGATCGATGGCTTCGGAGATGAAATCCGCCGGATACGCCTGCGCCAGCATCTCTTTGTTTTCAAAAGGATAGTGCCACTGTGCGGTATGTGCACAACCCGAGTCGAACCAGCAATCAATGACATCTTGGACGCGATGCATCGTGCCACCGCATTGCTCGCACGCGAGGACAACGTCGTCTACATAAGGACGGTGGAGTTCAATATCATCTGGCACGTCCGTCCCGAGTTCCTGCAATTCGGCGATACTGCCGACACAGTGCGTATGTCCGCAGTCGTCACACACCCAGACCGGCAAGGGAGTGCCCCAATAGCGTTCACGACTCAATCCCCAGTCGATATTGTTTTCCAGCCAGTTGCCGAAACGTCCGTCTTTGATATGCTCTGGATACCAGTTGATTTGCTGATTGTGCTGATGCATCTGATCCCGGATGGCGGTCGTTTTGATGAACCACGATTCACGGGCATAGTAGAGCAAGGGGTTATCACACCGCCAACAGAACGGATATTGGTGCGTATACTCGGCAGCCTTAAATAAGAGTCCACGTCCGTCCAAGTTTTCGATGATCTTTGGATCGGCGTCTTTGACGTATTCACCCACCCACGCGTCTTTAACTTCTGGGACAAATCTACCGTCGGGACCGACCAATTGCACGAGCGGCAGCCCGTGTTTCTGTCCGATCTCGTAGTCGTCCTGTCCGAAAGCGGGCGCGATATGGACCAAGCCACTCCCTTCTGTCGTCGTCACGAAATCACCGGGGACGATGTAGTGGGATCTTTCCGGATGCTGTCCGCCATCGAACAAGGGTTCGTAGTCCCAGTCTTGGAGATCCCTGCCTTTATAGTTTTCGACGATTTTCGGGGGATCCTCTCCGAATAAACTGGGTATACACTCTTTTGCGAGAATGAGATGCCGTCCGTCGTTTTCTTCAACGGAAACGTAATCGTAATTTTCACCGACAGCGACAGCGACGTTAGAGGGCAGCGTCCATGGGGTCGTCGTCCAGACGAGTAGGTAGGTATTCTCTCTGTTTTTCAGCGGGAAGCGAACGAAGATAGACGGGTCGGAGACTTCTTGGTAACCCTGCGCGACTTCGTGGCTCGCTAAGGTTGTACCGCACCGATAGCAATACGGTTGGACCTTGTGCCCTTGATACAGGAGCTCCTTATCCCACGCTTGCCGGAGGACCCACCAGACGCTTTCAATGTAATCGTTCGACAGCGTGATGTAAGCATCATCGAGATCGACCCAATATCCGATGCGTTCTGTCATCTGTCGCCAATCCTGCTCGTATTGGAAGACGTTCTCCTTACATTTTTCGATGAAGTTCTGAACGCCGTACGCCTCGAGTTCGGCTTTGTTTGTAATATTGAGTTGCTTTTCGACCTGATATTCAACGGGAAGTCCGTGTGTGTCCCAACCGGCTTTGCGGTGGACGTAATGCCCCGTCATCGTCTTGTAACGGCAGACGGCATCTTTCATGATACGCGCGAGGACGTGATGCACGCCGGGCGGTGCATTCGCAAACGGGGGTCCTTCGAGAAAAACAAACGGCGGCGCGTCTTTATACATCTCCATACTTTTCTGAAAGATGTCGTTTTCACGCCAGAATTCCAATATCTGTTTTTCCCTTTCAGCAAACGTGAATTGGGAGGATACCTCTTCAAACATTTTTTGTTCTTCGCCTCCTGGGTCTGTTTCGTTAAAAAAAAACACCCTCACTGAAATCGTCTGCTTCAGTGATGGGCGTTGTCATGGAAACTTCTTTTCTGCGCGTGATTAGCCCACCACAGCCCGACGAATAGCAATAATAATAATGGATATGGCGCGCGAACCCGTGACAGCCCGAAGGTTGTCTGCGTGTAGGCTATTGTAGCGCACAAGCTCCTTATATTGCAGTGTCAGTGTCGTAAGCATTTTTCTGTCCATGTTTCGTTTGAACGATGCGTGATATGTTGTAAATGCTGCCCGAGCCTTGTCAGGCTCGACGAAAACTTATCCCTATTAATTATGATACTATATTCTATGAGCGATGTCAAATGTTTTTCATTCACAGAATATTAAATTTTGAGTATAATTCACCCCAGGTAATATAAACCCTACATAGGAATGCCATAAACAGCAGAAAGGAGTAACCATGAGAAGGAAAAGAGATGCCCTGTCACAACATATCGCCGAAAACAATAGAGAATCTACAGTTTTCTTTCTCACAGGACGGACTGACGAAACGCTGGTTGGATCCAGAATAGGACACACTGAGGTATTAGTGTATGTTGAAACGGGGACAGGATTTTTTATAGAACCGGACAAAATTGTGACAACTATTGAAGTGCTTGCTGGTGCTGTTGCAGTTGCTGCGATCCCTGGAGAACGTTTTACGAAGACGACCGCCCATAGCACAATTCAGTTGCTTACTGAAGGTAATGACCCTCAGGTGAGTGAGGAGACAGGGGTCCATATTGAAGGCGTTACCGCATTTGACGCAAAAAATAATCTTGTACTTCTAAAAATTGCCGAAACAGGTGTTCCACTTCCTCTCGGCAACAGCGATAACGTTCAGATAGGCGAAAAAGTGTGGACATTAGGTTATCAAGATGACTTGAGATATACGGGGACAGTGGGGACCCTCCAGAGCAGATATAAAGATGGCGAATGGTGGCAAATAAAAACGCAATTTTCATCTGGAATCGGTGGGGGGCCTCTCCTCAATCGCGAGGGCACAGTCGTGGGCGTGGCTTCCTATGGCACAGGCTCTGTATCGGGCGGTGATGCTGCAACGGTCGCGACTGTCATATCTTCAAATGTGCTTAAGGAATTGCTTGCGCAGTCAGGAGCCGTCATGCCTTTGCATCGGTTTCAGAAGCATTCACGGGTCCATGCCTATGTCTTAGAAGCACAAGCATCTGGAAAAGCAGAACTCTATGACAACAGAGGGGCAATAAAAAACTATAACGATGCCTTGAAGCTCAACCCAGATTTGGTTGAAATCTATTCCAGACGGGGCATTGCGAAAACCCGTATTGATGATATGAGAGGTGCCCTCAGGGACTTCGACAAAATGCTGCAGATTAATCCTGAGCATATCTTCGCCTATAACAATCGGGCATCTGCGAAAGCCCATCTTGAAGATCCACATGGGGCCCTTGAGGACATCCATAAAGCGATTGCACTTGATCCTACGTATGTAATGGCATACATTAATCTGGGCGGCATCAACCTTCAGATCGGCGTGATTAAAACGGAAGCGGAAGGTTTTGTTGAAGCGGAACGATACTTGCAAGAAGCGATTGACGCTTATATCCAAGCACTTGAGTTAGATCGAAAAAACCGTATAGCACGTCAACATCTGAAAGAGGCGAAGCGTCTGCTTCGGTTGTCGAAAATCCTGCGCGAAATAGAGGCGTAGGTGCCGTTCTTTATCGGAATCTACCTTTGACGGTTTTTGCTTGAAGATTGGAGAATTATTGGGTATAATAGATTTAGTATAAAAACTAACTTATTCGGATGGCACTGCTGAAAAAAAAGCGCGTGTTTACACCAACCCTTAATGTAGAACGTGTAACAAGGTAGCAGCGATGGCTAAATGGGAGCATGACATGGCTAAACAGATTGCACTTTTCAACCACAAAGGTGGTGTCGGTAAGACAACAATGACCTTCAATCTCGGTTGGATGTTGGCGGAGAAAGGAAAGAGGGTCATCATCGTTGATTGTGACCCGCAGTGTAATCTCACCGGTATGGTGCTTGGATTCAAGGATGCTGAGGATTTTGCTTCAATGTATGGCTCAGATGCGGTAACGAATATCCGAGATGGGCTTGCCCCCGCTTTTGAATCGCGTCCCGCACTTATTGAGGCCGTGGATTGTGCACCTATCGACGGACCACCGCACATGCACCTTTTACCAGGGCATATCGGTCTTGCGGAATACGAGGTGACTTTGGGAGTTGCCCAGCAATTGTCGGGTTCGTTGGTAACGCTCCAGAATTTGCCAGGGGCTTTGCATTACCTCTTTTCCAAGACGGCTGACAAGTACAACGCAGATTTCGTTTTGGTAGACATGAGTCCAAGTTTGGGCCCGATCAACCAAAATTTGCTGACGACGAGTGACTATTTCATTGTACCCATGTTTCCTGACTACTTTTCAGCAATGGCAACGGAGAGTCTCGCCTCAATTTTACCGAAATGGGCGGCGTGGGCAAAACAAAGTAAAGCGTCGCCTATCTTACAGGAAGCGATTTACCCTTTTCCCGATAAGCGTCCCAAATTCCTTGGAACCATAATTCAGAATTTCCGAATTAGGGAGGGAGTAGCTGCTAAAGCCTTCAAAGGATGGATTAATGAAATAAAAATAGGCGTTCAAGAAAAACTCATACCTGTGTTACGCGAAAACAATATGCTCCTTCCGGATGAACTGTATATAAAGACGAGGACGATTGAATCACAGCAGACTCAATTTAATTTTGTTCACCCAGATTTCGTAAACGACACAATCATAAGTCAACCGCTTCTCCAGATGTCAGACTTTAATAGTCTGATTGCTCTCTCACAGAAACATAAAGCCCCTGTTTTTGATTTAAGCGATGAACAAATTGACCAACAAGGTGTAATACTTGCAAACACCAAGGGATCAATGGAACGATTTCGTGATTTATTCGCTGTAGGCGCGGACCAAATAATCACGCTTACTGAAGATGGCAGGGCCATTCAATTTTAAGAAATTATTCGGTTGGACGTCTTTTTTTCCAGGATCCGCTGCGAAATATAGCGAAAATTTCTGCGTTTTGTTTTAATGTATAACATAAATTAAGTGTTAACACCTGCGAAAAATACAACACCAAACACCAAAAACCTACAATTGAATGACCCTGCTGAAGATGGTTAGTCCTATTGAACAATTTTGAAAAATATCGAACGCGTGCGCAAGCGCGGATAGCGTGGATTGCACAGATGAACGCGGAGAATAAGAAATTAATCAGATTTGCATTTTGTAATTTGTGTAAGGCCTTTCGCGATCTCTCTAACTGCATCTACGTTAACTACTTTTTCAGCGACATCTGCAGCATCTTGTACGGCGGAAACAGCGTCCAGAATAACAGACACCGAATCTGATTCATCCATGTGTAATACGTGCTCATAGGCATATAATGTATAGGTACTGGCGTATGATAGATACCATGCTACGTAATATGGATACCAATCACAAGTCTTTACTTCATCCAGTTTGATAAATCCTTGGGAATACTCAACTAACTTCTTGCAATAAGTGGCTTTTCCAGCAACATGTTCAAAAAACTCTGTTAGTTGCATGTTAATCCTTTGGGCATCAAAAAGCAGGTTAATTCCGGATCGTAAATGACTTTCTGCTTCGTAAATGAACACCTTGACAATATCAGTTAACGCGTTCCTGATATCCGAAGGGCTTATATCAGGATCATTGGAAACCAAAGCGTTTTCACAGAGGTTCTTAAACTCCAAAGGCGAACCATCAAATTCATCAACAAATATTGTTAACCTATTCGCTATATCCCTACTCCTCGGAACTGTCTCGTTCATCCAGGTCTCATTTGCAAATACGCCATCAGTTTCAGAGGAGAATAACTTTTTTAATAAAGCATGAAGCCGCTCATTTAAACCATACAAAATTGGAAGTTGTCTTTTTCCGATGAGTTCGCCGCTCTGAATGACGCGGATAAGAAATTCAAGACAACCCACAGCCTGTTGGAGAATCTTGGCGAACCCTTGCCTGTATTCCTGATTCTCAATACCAAAGTCTTTCTTTAACTGCTTCTCATATTTTCTCCCTTTGCGATGCGCGGAACCGGTAGATCGCAACCTCTGAAGTTTTCGGAGAAAAGCGATGTGTTTCTCGCTACCTGCCACATTAAAAGAACACAAAGCGGCTTCAAGGTAGTCGATACTTTTCGGGTCGTTTTTCTCATGCTCAAGTCTATCTCGCTCTTCGGCCGAAATTAATTTCTTGATGCACTTCTGATTTAGGGAATCAACGAGTATTGTTGCGAGATTCTGAACCAACTCATCAAATTCCCTTTGCTCATCAGAGGAGGGAACTCTTAAACATCGTAAACGATACTCATCATCAGAATTCAAAGGAAGTAATAAATTCCAACCGAGTTTTGAATTACACAACTGTGATAGGGCAGAATAGCGATTCCTAAACCGGTGTTCCGGTCGATTTGATTCGGTGGAGATCCCTCTTGGAGCGTATCGATTAATATACGTTTCGCTCACTTTTCCTTCCGGACGGATGTTGTGTATCTGCCAATGTGCAATTTCTTCATCAGGGAGAAGGTGAAGCCGACTGAACAACACCCAAACCTCGTCGTCGTGATCGTCATCAACTGGTAAAAAGTTTTTGACCTTTCCGCCATCATGCCACATTAACTCCAAATCTCCGACTACATATTTACTGTCCCGTGTGTAATATCTGTCCAAAACTTCCTTGTCGAAACGGACAAAAACTGGTTTAGGAGACCAACCTGGTCCTTGGTACATAGCACTTTTGATCTCATTAGGATGGCGGCGAATCTCATTTCCGTACTCATCAATACCGATGATAAATCCGTACTTGTTTTTAGGAATTTTAGCATATCCAATCAGCCGTCTTGCTTCTAATGAACACTCTGTTTGGTAGCCATCTTTGTGAGTATCACGATAGATACGCCTCCACGAGAGGTGCCCATCCCGCAACTCCGCTTCCGCTGACTCAACTTCGTTTTCCGGTATTCCAAGTTCTGATAGCGAGTGTTTTGAATACTCCGTAAAACCGAACCGAAGGGACAGATACAACTTTTTAGATTTCAAAAACTGACGGAGTTCCTTAAACCTTATCTTGACAGAGTTTGGCTTAACAACTGCGACTACGATTTCTTCCTTAGTTGCAAAGTCTTTCAAGATGTATTCACTTGTACCTACCTTGGGATATAGGTCGTATAAAAGACGAAAATCCTGATGTATTTCTTTACCCTCTATTTTGCCGGGGGTACGATCAATAATTAGATATTCATTCCCGTTTCGATCCTTATCAATCCCAATTTTTTCTTGTACTTCTTCGTAAGAACACGTAAAAACCAAGCCACTAGGAGGCATATAATTTTCTAAGTGAGAGCGGTGGTACTCAACCTTATCCAATGGAATCAGAGTGCTATAGATACGTATCTCTGAGGAGTCATCACTGGGTGTCTGGCGCACAGTTACCCAGTCGTTTGTATCAAGTTCGCGCTGTATCCATTCCAAGGTCTTTTTTTGAAGTAACCGCTCCCGGTCTGTATTAATGCTCATGATTTCATTCGCTCCTTGCTTTTAAGAAATAATAGAGACAAAGGACAGCCGCTAAGAATTTGGGTGTCCCTCAAGCCAATCGTTTTAATGTATGCCAATATATGTTAATGTGTGTAGAAATAGTATACCACATAATCGCGCGCTTGTCAATGAAAAGCAATGACAGATATATTATTGACGGGTAGGTTATGGCGAGGTTAGGAAACACATTTCGCCCCGCTGGGGATTTGGGGTTGTAGGGCATTGTGCTGCTATACATATATCGCCCCGCTGGGGCTAAGTTCCTGTAGGTTGGGTTGAACGCAGTCAAGAAATGGAATCTCAGCTCCCAAACATACGCCAAACACAAGCGTTTGTTATATCTGCTGAAGGAGATAGTGAAACCCAACTTCACATGAACCTGTTGGGTTTCACTTGGTGTCTCTGGAATGAAAGGACTGACATATACGAAGCGTTTTTAAAAGGTCAGTATTTTGCTGCCATCCGTTCAACCCAACCTACGAGCTAACAAAATGTCTCTTTATTTATAGATTTACCATAAATCCTTATATCCGTCCATCATATTGGAAAATCACACAATAGTGGTCAATTTCTGGTATTTTGAGGTCCTCTGGAATCTCAAATCCTGCTTGAAAACCGATGAGTGATTTTGAAAATGAACTTGACTTTCTTCCCAAATATGGTATACTGTTGATATTCATATTTACTGCTAACTGACATGTGGGGCCAATGCTTTTCCGTTTCATTCCCAACCAATAAAATTAGCAGATCAAACCATTAAAAAAGGACATAGACATGATGGTGAATACAATCCCAAAGGCATTCTTCGCTTATCCATCAAATAGACCAATTCTAATGGAGGCTATTCGAGACGCTGTTGATGAGTTAAATGCGGGCAAACAGGTAAGCATTAAGACTTGGGAAAAATGCAATATTGGTGGAAAGTTTGTTATTAATACTATTTGTGACGCGATTGACGAATCTGCACTTTTTTTTGCTGACTTAACAGGATTGAATCCCAATGTAATGTTTGAGTTGGGCTATGCTATAGCTCGTGATAAGCGAATATGGCTGATATTCGATACATTATATAAAAAAGAAAAGAACATGTTCAACGAACTGAAAGTTTTAAGTACAGTTGGATATGTCCCCTACAGCAATTCGCACCATATTGTCTCAGGATTCTATCAGAATAATCCTGTTGCCGACATAGAAAAAACAATTTTTCGGACCGCAATAGAACCCAATCTAAAGCCAGGGGGTTATAGCAGTATTTTGTACCTGAAAAGTCTGCATGAAAATCAAGCTGCTATGCGTGTATCCCAATTACTCGAGAAAAGATTACCTGGTAGAATTACTTTCGACGATCCTAGTGAATCTATTCAGTCCTTAACTTGGTACGGAAGTCATGTTTTTGGTTGCAATGGCTTGGTTTGCCATTTTGCTGATCCCAAAACAAAAGGAGCCAACCTGCAAACGGCGCGACACGCGTTAATTTGCGGAATGGCACATGGTGCTGGAATACCTTTGCTCATGCTTGCTGAAAACGATTTTTTGGCTCCTATTGACTATCGAGATCGTCTTCAACATTATCGGACAGTTCCCGATGCAATTGGATATTTGGAAGAATGGCTCCCCCCTGTTGAGCAAACTTTAAAAGTTAAACAGGCCGCGATGGAGGTTGGACGAGCAGTAAAATTAGCAACGGACCTTAAAAATTTGCATTTTGGGCAGCATCTTGCCGAAAACGAAGAGGAAGAACTAGTAGATCAATATTTTATTCCAACAGCTGCATATAATGCTGCTTTAAAAGGTAGACAAACCGTTTTTATTGGACGTAAGGGATCGGGAAAAACTGCGAACCTGATAAAATTAGAAGATGAACTCGGTCGGCGTAAGCAGAATGTGGTTTGTGTAATAAAGCCACAACGTTATCAAATGCTAGGAATAGTAGACCTTTTAAGGCAGTGCCAACGCCGGAGTGATAAGGCACATGCAATAGAAAGTTTATGGAAATTTTTGCTTCTTACTGAAATTGCGAATACCGCCTATAATAACCCTCCGTCGGGTTGGAGGAATAGTGTGGAAGAGCGTTTCTTCAAATTTGTTGAGAAAAACAAGGAACTGATTTGTAAAGATTTCTCTACCAGATTAGAGAATTGCATTCAAAATCTCGAGGGAGCAATAGAAAAGTCTAAGGACGAGAATTCCTCTTTACGCATCTCTGAGGCACTTCATAGGGGTATTTTGAAACAATTGCGGGCAGAACTAGCAGAATTCCTTTCAAAAGATCAACAGGTTGTTATTCTAGTAGTCTGTCCATCTTAAACTTGAGGATATAACTGTTTTAGACGGGTGCGAGCATCCTCCGCTTTAAACTGCCAATCAACAGGCTTTATCTCTTCATTGCGATGCTTTTGCCACGCCTCCACCTCTTGTTTGAGGGTCT
>JAJEDB010000044.1 GCA_022821725.1 Candidatus Poribacteria bacterium
GGGTCTGGGTGAGTTTGACGCGAGCCGCCCGGGCAGCCGGTCAAACGATTTATCAACTCAAAGAAAGTTTACTTGATGATTACATCCGACAACAACTTCAAAAACCTGCTATTTCTATCAATATTGCGTAAGTCCTAAACACTATAGATGGGACTTTCGAGCCTATGGATGATTACCCACGTGAAAATCTGGAAGAATATGAAATTGAAGTTGCCACTGGAAAACGAGAGCCGGCCCAGGTTGTGCAAGCTACGTATACGCTTGACCGCGAGGAGATCAATGCTATAGAAGAAATCTTCGGACATGAATGTCTGAAAGACGAAACGCCAACCGTAATTATAGAAAAAGGATACTCAAATCAATTCACATTGAATAATCTGAATGTCAACACTGAGGCGACTTTAAAACATCTTGTTGAGAGTACCGGTTTTCGTGCATCAAGGTTGACCAGACTTCTCAAAATGAAAACCGTTGAGGAAAAGATAGAATTTCTCATCAATAGCGATCAAACTAAAGCTTCACAAAAACTGCTACCTATACTCCAGAGTATCTCTCAAAAGGGTGTTTCTCATGCCGTCTTCGATCAATTTCTCCGCCATAGGATTCCCGTGTTCTTTTACTTTGATGAGTACTACCAAATGAAAGGAGAAGAAAGCCTAGACGCTCTGCATCAGCGCAAGGCAAGTAATAATCTCGACGAATCAGACTATCCTCTCCTCGGTTTACTCGATCTTGCAGATATCGACCTTGCCCAACTTCTCAATTTAAATCAAACAGAACGCTTGTTCACGAAACTTGAAAAAGTTATACCTGATCTTGAAAATACAGCCCAAAAGATACTCGACTTTTGGTCACAAAACCAGTACCGTCGTATAAAATTTGAGATCCGCAGACCACAATCTGAAGGCACTTCGGATTCCACTAATATCATGCACATCTGGATACGTGTAGAAGATGCAAGATACGGTATCACTACCTCATTTAAGGCTCAATCCCGTGGTTTCATGTGGTTTTTCTCCTTTCTTGCCTGGTATCAAAAAGTTCGCCAAGATAATCAGAATATCATACTCCTCTTGGATGAACCAGGGTTATCTCTTCACGCAAAAGCCCAGGCGGACCTTCTTCGTTACTTTGAAGAAGAACTCGCGTCCGATCATCAAGTTATCTATACAACCCATTCACCCTTTATGATTGATCCATGGCATTTCGATCGTGTACGAATTGTCCAAGATTTGAGAACTGAGCCAAATTCCAAAAATCTGCCTGCTGACAAACATGGAACAAAGGTTATTGCCGAGGTTCTTGAAGCAACACCAGATAGCCTTTTTCCGCTTCAAGGTGCCCTCGGTTGCGAGATTTACCAAACCCTTTTTATTGGCCCCAACACCCTCGTCGTAGAAGGTAGTTCTGATTTATTATACATCGAAACCATGTCGGCACTTCTCCAGCAAAAAGGTAAAACAGGACTTAGTCCTGATTGGACGATTACTCCAGTCGGAGGTTCTGATAAGGTGCCAACCTTCGTTGCGCTGATTGGTGCCAACACGAAATTGAATATTGCAGTTCTCATTGATTATCAGAAAAAAGATCGACAAATGATTGAAAACCTTTACAAGCAGAAATTGCTTAAGAAAAATCACGTCCTTACCTATGCAGACTTTGTAGGAAACAATGAAGCCGATGTTGAGGATATGTTTGACCCTGAGTTTTATTTGAAATTAGTGAACGAAGAATTTGGGACATCTTTGACCGTGAACGATCTACCTCCAGGTCCCTCTCGCATCGTTCGTCGCCTGAAAGACCATTTTGAGAATAAACCCCCTCCAAACGGAGCGAAGTTCAACCATTACCGCCCTGCTCTTTACTTGAGTAAAAATCTTGATTCACTTGAGGCAGACCTAACTGCGTCGGATCTTGATCGCTTCCAAAAAGCCTTTGATGCTCTGAATAAATTGCTTGTTACCAAGTCTTCCAAATAATTGCACAAAAATTTTGGATACCTCTCGCCCTACTGAGGTTATGCTTTACAACAGCAAAATTCTCCTCGCAATTTCGCATGACTCCGTGTATAATGGGGTATCGTTTCGTATACCAACAACACACTGAGCACATAGATGTTCGACCTGAACATCAAGCCTACGCATAAGCCTATCAAAACTTACTACGCGGAACTGGAAAGATACGCACAACTCGGTGAGGAAAATGAAGGCACTGTCCGTGCTGCTTTCCAAAATCTGCTCCAGCGTTATTGCTACCAATCTGACTTTACGCTGCTCTGTGAAAAGACGCGCTCCCTTGCCTCTGATACCGAAGGTTCTGCTTGAGAGTACCAAGGGAAGGGCGTATGTTGAGCCACGGCGAACTCTATACAATACAAATGCGATGGCGGGATGAAGCAAATAATTGGGAACCTGAAAACTTCGGCGTTATTCACGTTATTACCTTCATCACCGAGATATAGTAGAACCTACAATTAAGTTTACACTGACTGATATGGCGAGGTTAGGAAACCTCGCCTACCAGGGGGCGGAAGTGTATAATTATTTTTAGAATTCACTATAAAAGAATGATTATGAAATGCGTTGTACCCTTTTGTTTCTGTAACACTATGACGCAGGGCATTGTCCTCATTTTTCGATTCTAACGCTTTTTACATTGGCATCCGTGCAGATGGGGATTCTCACATTGTCGGCAGTGTGGCGTTCTCTTTTGAGACATCTGAGATCATTTACAATATCGGCAGGACTTACGCAAAATTGGCTTCCGTGCCAAAATTGACGAGATATTTCCCAAGAAAGCGCAATGAATTGCGCTACTACGAACCAAAGAGCGCACGAAAACGAGCAAGCTGCGTAAGTCCTAATCGGCATAAACTTTCGCTAAAGGAGATAATGTATGAGAAAGATCCTATCTATCTTTCTACTGTTCGCTTACGGCATTGGCTGTTCGATGGATAGCAGTGATAACGAAGGTATAGGATCACTATTCCCAACGCCGCCGGTGATCCCTGAGGAGAACGGCTCTCCGGGACAGGCTGTTAACAGAGATGCCAACGATCCACCTATCGCTGTGGAAGTTTTCGCCGAGGAAGCTATTGTTGAACCGGCAGTAGCAGCAGAATTGGTGGATAATATAGCACCACAAATCGTTAGGAGCACTGTGAAGCATGGCGATATAAATGTTGATGTAGATATAGACCACTTTGTTTTTACTTTTAGTGAGCATATTGCCGGCGCGAATTTTATAAAACTCATTGATAACACAACAGGACTTCCTACAGGATGGGTGCCTTTCATTCGGGGTAAAGAGATAGAGATCTCAAAAGGGGCTCATGGGTTCCAGTTGATAGGTGGACATGTTTATACCATAACGATTCGAGTTGCAGATGTAGCGCACAATTGGACGCAACCTCTCACGATTACCTTTGTGACGGAGTTTATAAACTTCGCTGCTGAGGAACAGGCGATTCGCGACCTGTATGCGATATACGCTCTTGCCCATGGCAACCAAGACATAAATGTGCTCGGAGATGTATGGCTCAGAAGAGAGGAAAGGGATGTGTTTACCGCGTGGACATTCTGGGCTGGCACGTTTGAAAAAAATGAAGGATGGCAGGCAGTAACGAAGGCATGGGATGGAATCTTCCGACTGCGCGGTGGGAAAATGAGGGTTGACATCACTTACATCGCTATTGATGGCAGCGGTAAGAAAGCCATTTTGCGAGGCGGATATACCTGGGGCAATCAGAAGGGCGATCTCATGTCCGAATTGAATAAGGAGGGTAAGGACTGGAAAATTCGCTCTATTGATTACACCGATGGAAGGTTTGGGAAACAGGTTGAAGACCTCATCGAACCTGCCCATACATTTGGAGAAATTCCGAAAAATCGTCAGGCAGCGGGGGCTGTGAGACCGCCGCTCAATTTCGCAGGAGAATTCGCAGCAGAGAAAGCAGCAATCCAAGCCGTCTATAGTGCCTTCTACACAGCCTTTAACGACAACGATCTCATAGGCATTGAGAAGACCTTTCGGACGAATGACGGCAAGGTTGCCTTCGGTACAATCTTTGCCGGAAATGAACCAGTGCCAGTCGCTTTCGGCTGGAGGAATGTTAGCGTCGCCATCCAAGGTCTGTGGATTGGCATCGGTACGAAGGGTGCTAAATGGGGGTGGGACGATAAATTGACGGATTTTTGGATTCGCGATAAAGGGGGAAAATTGGAAGCCGCCGCGATCGGTTACAACTGCTATAAAGGCCCGTTTCCCGGGGAAACGCACCTCCATTTGGTGAAAGAAGAGAAGGATGGGTGGAAAATTCACGAACTGGATAGTGTCAACGAAAACAACCTTGGCATCTTTGGTTTTCACAAAGGTAAACCGCGACTTAAGAATTTCATCAGGGTTACCCGAGAAGCGGAAAAAGCCGAATAACGTTCAGTTTCGGCTCACACCTTTCACCCATTGAAGATGAGAAAGCACTGATATTGAGGGAAGTCGGAGTCGGAGGTCATGCACGACCATGCGAGCGAGGTAATACCATTTCTAAGAGATTATATCGCATTGACAGATAGCCTTAAAGACTGCACAGGCTGACAGCCTATGCTACAAGAAGAAACAGGAGACTAACGGTTTCCTATGCTACAATTTCAATCAGAAATGGTATAACAACGCACGGAGCACATAGATGTCCGACCTGAATATCAAGTCTACGCATAAACCTATCAAAACCTATTACACTGAACTGGAAAAATACGCCCAACTCGGTGAAGAAAATGAAGGCACTGTCCGTGCGGCATTCCAAAATCTGCTCCAGCATTATTGCCACCAATCCGACTTCATACTGCTCTGTGAAAAGATGAACAAACGGAGCGACATCATCAACGATCCAAACCGGGTTTCCGAACGATCCACAATACATCGCCAAGTTGATTGGGAAAGTGATAACGGTGAGTTTGGAGACAGTGGACCTTGTAAACGGACTGCCGGCGTTAGACATTCGCTAAATCAGGAATCCATCAAACAAAAACACAACAGTGTGATACAATCTCCCGTCATGTTTATCTTCATGAAGATTAATTTATAGTAAAGCCCACAGTTAAGTGGACACTTGGGGCTCGGTGCGGTTAGGAAACCGCACCTACCAGGGGAGGGGCGAATGTCCATTTATTTTTTGGATCCACTATATTAATTCGGTAATTGCCTAACGAATCCGGTGTCCCTTCCCAGTAACGGGCGGGGACCCCGGTTAGAAACCGCACCTACCGGCCCCGGGGGAATATAGAATTACTGAAATATTTTCTGAAACTTCATTAAGATAAACGCAGGAAATGTGAAACTGAACACTTCTGAATAAGGTCTATTTTTTCTTGACTTTCTCAATCACCTGCTGTATACTCTAATAACAACACGTTGTGTAACAAATACGATTAAGAAAGTTGCCACCCATTTTCGTGATATTATTAATGAAGTAAACGTCCTCAAAATCAGTCCAGCGGTGCAGAGATTCAAAGCAACGCACAGCTATAGGAACGATAGCATGCATGTTAATATACATCAACCCGAAGAAAACCACTTGGCGCAGTTAGTCGAGCGTGCCGTCGCAGGAGAGGAAATTATTTTCGAGCATAACGGCGAACCGGTTGCTAAACTGGTATCCTTAAAGCCAGAAAACCCCAAGAAACCACGCCAAGGCGGACAGTGGAAAGGTAAAGTCAAGATAGCACCTGATTTCGATGAACTTCCTGACTCGTTTATGGCAGCCTTCCGCGCGGAAAAAGATTGATGACACTTGTCACCCGTGATTCACATGTAAAGGCATACACCATTCCTATTCTTGATGCCTAAGCAGCAACAATCTGACCTGCTGCACCAAAGGCGTGAGACTTACAGAACGCTTTCATCCTCACATCCCCCGAAAAATAAACAGAACCAGTGAAAATTTTTACCCTTTTGTTTTGACTTTTCGCTTTATATACGTTATACTAAAATATATTATGTTTATAGAAAAAAGAAAACTAATAATCGTAGCAGCCCAAAATGTTACACTTCGCACCAAATTATTTTTTTCCAAAACTGTAGAGAACGTAAAAACGCCTTTGAATCCTTACGGTGCCTGGGTTCTATGCGGATAACCGATGTACGCAAAATGTTATAAAAGTGTAACATTTTTAGACAGAATTCCCCTGAAATCAGAACTGTATCAGAACTTTTCAGCCGAAAATGTTGCTTGACAAAGTATATGTGTGTGGCTAAAATTACATGAAATCGAAAGGGCTTTGTCTTGGGATAAAACGGAGAATTCCGATTTTCAATGAACTATTCGGATAGATAGACATAGCGAAATCCAACAATCCAAACATTGGAAGTTTAATAACGTGTTGGGTTTCACTCGTATTTCGATGATTTTAGGTTTCCCGATGAACTTGAAAGTCTGCTTCCTCTATGCGATTGTTTTAGTAGGTACCCGTTCAACCCAACCTACACACCGACCTGACGAAGGAGTTGCTATACATGACTGGCGAAGAAAAATTTGCAGTGGATCTCGAGGGCTACCTCGTCATAAAGAATGTGCTCACCGACGATGAAGTCGCTGAGATGAATGCTATTATCGACAAAGGCGACCGCCAAGGACCGCCGAGTCTCTGGGGTGAACCGTTCAGGAGACTCATTGATCACCCGAAAATCCTGCCGTATCTCGTCGAATTGATGGGTCCGCATGTCCGACTCGATCACGATTACGCCATCTTCATGGAGAAGGGGCAAGGACGCGGCGGATTACACGGCGGGGAGGATGGTGGGCGCGCCGGTGGAAGCGTCGGCGACCATTGGTATAAATACCGAGACGGACATATACGCAATGGGTTATCCGTGATGACATACAACCTCGCGGATGCTCCTGCAGGCGCGGGTGGGTTCGCCTGTATCCCAGCGAGCCATAAGTGCAACTTGCCGACGGACCTTCCAACGGACGTGCGTCGTTTCGAGCGTCCCGCGCACTATGTCGTCCAACCGCCACTTGCAGCCGGGGACGTGCTGTTTTTCACTGAGGCACTCATCCATGGGACGATGCCGTGGACAGCGGAACACCAACGCCGTTCCCTGCTCTATAAATACAGTCCCGGACACTCCGCTTGGTCGGAACACTATTACGACATCAGTAAATACGAAGGATTGACGGAACAACAGAAACGGATGCTCTTGCCGCCATCAGTCGGCAGACGGCCCCGCGTTATAGAAGAAAATTGAAGAAATCCGGTGCGGTTGAAGACCGCACCTACCAATCTTACTCACAAAGGCGTTGGGTTTGACTACGTTTAACCCAACCTACAAACGGATAACTAACTTACGATCCCTTCAAATCCCGCAGCCCGTAATGGAATGGAGGGCGGATATAAGCAACGCACCTGAGCGTCTTAACGCACGTTGTTTCTCCGCAAGGAAAAATTAAAAAATGAACAGCGAAGAAAAATTTCAGGTAGACCTGCAAGGCTACCTCGTCATAAAGAACGTCTTGACCGAAGACGAAGTCGCTGAGATGAATGAGATTATTGACAGGGAATCCGCCGATAACCTAAGAGGACACGGCGACAGAGTGTCAAGCCTTTGGGGGGAACCCTTTAAGAGCTTGATTGACCATCCGAAGATTCTTCCATATCTACTCGAATTATTAGGTCCGCATGTCCGTTTAGACCACGATTATGCCATCTTTATGGATGAAGGGCAAGAAGGCGGTAGATTGCACGGGGGTGAAGACGGTGGTGGTCCCGGAGGTCCCGAGGCGGATCACTGGTACAAATACCGCGATGGGGTTATGCGCAACGGGTTGTCCGTGATGACCTATAATCTGGCGGATGCCCCAGAAGGTGCAGGCGGATTCGCTTGTATCCCCGGCAGCCACAAGAGCAATTTCTTGCAGGACTTGCCGTCAGATGTGCGGCATTTCGAGCGCCCAGCACACTACGTTGTGCAACCGCCTGTCGAAGCGGGAGATGTATTGTTTTTCACCGAAGCGCTTGTTCACGGGACGATGACGTGGCGTGCAAAACATCAACGCCGCTCTCTGCTCTACAAATACAGTCCGGGACACTCGGCATGGTCGGGAGAATACCACGATCTCAGCAAATACGGCGAACTCACCGAGCAACAGAAACGGATGCTTCTGCCGCCATCCGTCGGTAGACGGCCCTATGTCGTAGACGAGAATTGAGACACGCCAGCCCCATAGCCACAGAACGGATTGCCTAAAATAAGGACAACACAAATGCCAGACGTTCAACTCACTGGAAACCAGAGCGATTTCCTGAAAATTGTTGCTGCCGCGGCAGGACGCGGTGATCTTGAAACCGTCCGACAATTGGTCGATGACACTCCTGCTTGGATTCACACTGTCGGCTCGCACGGTCGGACGATGTTGTGGGAAGCGGCATACCGGGGTAAACTGGAGATGGTTCAATTTCTCCTTGAACGCGGTGCGGATATAAACGTGCCGGGTTGCTACCATATCCAGCACAGGATTGAGATAACTCCTTATTGCGTGGCACGGTATGAGGGACGCGATCTCGTAGCCGACTATCTACTTCAGCAGGGCGCGACCCTCGACATCCATACCGCCGCCTATCTGAAAGATTACGATGCTGTCCGTTCGCACCTTGATAACGATCCAAACCTCGTCAATAGCGGATACCTTCAGGCAGTCATGTTACCGGCAGGACAACCCCACACATTTGAACACCGCCACGCGACGTGGGCAACACCGCTCTGTTATGCCATCGTGGGCGGAAATCCCGCGATCGTTGAACTGCTCATCTCGCGAGGCGCGACAATCGAACCGCACAGCGAACGTTTCCTCGATTATGCCATGGCGTATGATCACGTGGAGATTACTAAGTTACTGCTCGAAAACGGGGCGGATCCGAGCAAAGCCCCACGCATCTTGGACGATAACTCCGAAATGAGCGTGCTACTCAAGGCACATGGTGTCCCGCCTAAGGACATAAACGCAAAGAACCACATGGGCTGGCCCCCGCTCGTCTACGTCTGTCGCGGCGACAACGGTGAACATCCGGAGGAAGTTCAGCGACTCTTAGCACTCGGTGCCGATATTAATATTCAGAATTATAAAGGGAAAACGGGGTTACATTGTGCAGCGAAGGCCGGGTTTCTCAACGTCATTAATCTGCTCATCGAAAACGGTGCGACCGTTGATGCCGCCGACGACACTGGCGAAACTCCATTGTTCGAGGCGATCCGATCGACAATCAAGAGCGGTGAGAAACAGTGTGCAGCGTTGGAAGCACTGCTCATCAAAGGGGCAAACCCAAACGTCAAGAATCGGAAAGGGCAGACACCGCTGCACGTCGCGAAGCGGATGCGAAGGGCAGGCGCGGGTAGAATTGTTGAGTTGTTGCAATCATATTATGCTGTTTAGTTCGCGCGTAAACCTTAGAATTATAGGACGGACGCAATTTTCCCATAAAACGCTACATATTGTGCTATTGGCGAGGTTAGGAGGGAAATCCGCAGAAATACCCAAGCAAAAACCCTAAAATCTGTGAGTAGCAACTTGGGTTAAAATAAAAAAACATGATAACCATCACCCACGACAAAATTCTTGGTTTCACACCACTTTGGGCACCTTACAACGGATTCTCGCTCCTGTTCGATAATCCTGACGGTGGTTTTTCTGGGCTAGACGACATTCTATATTTCGGTGATCCTCCGATGAAATTGGACAATGATTTGAAGGATCCACGCTTAGCACTCTATCAAAGGTTCGCTGATGCGCTTAACAGCATCGACATCGAACCACTAACAAATACATATCTCTTCTGCCCACTCCCGCCCAGTACCTACCATGTTACCGTTTGGGACGGTTTAAACGATGGTAATTTTAATTTTGGCAACTTCTTGAATGAGAATTCTTCGGAAACGGAAAGGTGGGATAACTTTAGAAGTAACTTACATCGCAGCTTATCTGAAATTGATTTCATGAACTTAGAATTTGGATCTCCATTAGTCCAAAATCAATGGAACATTACATTTGAGTTTGATACACTCTATAAATGGGGAAATTCAGCCATTGTGGCCTGTTTGAAACCATACGATAGTAAATCTTGGCACATGCTAAAAGAGATCGAAAATCACCGCGAAGCTCTCTATGAAAATTTCCCTAAAAAAATAACATACTCTAAATATGTACCTCACGTCACACTCGGCTATTTCGCCAACAAAGAATTGGCACAACTCACGACACCACTCATTGCAGATTGGGTAAAAATCTTTGAAGATGCTACAAAGGGTCTTAGCATCACGTATAACAGTATAAGTCGTTACTACTTCATCGATATGATAACTTTCATTATCCCGGGTGGTAGGTTTGCTTAAATAAATTTCATGAACTAAATTAACGCAAGCTGCCACCTTGTTATCAACATAGCACCCCTACGGGGTGCAAGGGATAAAAAAACGTTTTTCTATAGACATATCACCCCTATGGGGTGAGGAAAGCATTTGAAAACTTATACCATTTCTAAGAGATTATATCGCATTGACAGATCATCTCAAAGACTGCACAGGCTAACAGCCTATGCTACAAAGAGCTCGTTTATTGAAGCATTTTCAATCAGAAATGGTATTATTTATTGTAAAACTGACTGCTATAAACAATGAAAACACCTCACACACGCGAAAAACTCACCCAAGACTTCACCGACCTCGGCATCCAAAAAGGAGATACACTCTTTATCCATTCATCTTTCAAGAGTCTCGGACCCGTCGAGGACGGCGCCAGCACGGTTATCGCTGCGTTAGAAACGGCAGTGGGAGCGGAGGGTCTGATTCTGATGCCGACTTTTAGTCTTTTACCGAGTCGGGAAGAACGCGTTGCGGCGTGGGATGTCAACAAAACACCCTCTACGGTGGGCTGGCTGACAGAGTTTTTTCGGCAGATGTCCGATACCCATCGTTCCGACCATTATTCGCACGCCATTGCTGCCCGCGGGAGAGAGGCAAAAGCGTTCGTGTCCGATCACCGCCGGCGCGAAGGCTGTCAATCCCCGTGGGATCATTATCCGTGGGGCAAGACTTACGGCACGCATTCACCGATGTTCCGTGCCTATAAGGCGAACGCCAAACTTCTCATGCTCGGTGTCGATTACGAGACCTCGACCTATATTCACCTCGTTGAGGTTGTCCACTGGAACAAACGCCTCGCAGACGACCCAGAAGCGGAATATATCCGTCTGAAACGTCCAGAACTCGGTGAATACTGGGAGCGTCTCGGTCAGTTGAAACAAGGGAAGGTGGGAGATTCCGTATGTCGGTTGTTCCATATCGAAACGTATGTGGACTCCCTTTTGGCAGAGGTTGAGCGCAATCCTGAACCGTATGTCGTATGAAGGAAAGATAGATGAAAGGAATCTACGAGGTGCTGCTGTTGGTGTGCTGTGTCCTACTCTTCTGTAGCGAAGTAGGAAACCGCGTCGTGGCAGACGATTCCAATCAGAAGGTGGATGCAGATGGAACCAGGCACAATGCACGCATGCCGAGTTGGGTGCCACAGCCGAGCGATATGGCACACGTCGAAGAACAGCGACTTTTGGCTGCCGTTAAAACCGCACAGACAGCATTGATTGAAGCCCCTAAAGAGGCAACGGCTTGGGGGCAGTTAGGCAATATCTATTTTGTTCACGGATGGGAGACAGAAGCCGCCCAGTGTTACCGAAGTGCCGTTGAGATTGCACCCACCGAATTCCGCTGGTTATACTACCTCGGACTGATTACCTATAAAGTCAATCCCCAAGCCGCCGCCCAAACGCTTGCCGAAGCCATCAAACTCGACTCACACTACGCGCCCGCCCATATCTACCGCGCCGCCGCGCTCCGAAGCCTCGGAGATCTGAAGCAAGCGAAAGTGCACCTTGAAACCGCTAACGAATTGGATCCGCGGAATCCGTATGCGTCTTTATGGCTCGGTGAACTCGCACTTGCCGCCCAGCAGTTTGAAGTCGCTCAAAGCCACCTACAACGTGCCTTAAAACTGAATCCGGAACAGCGCGAAGTACACGCCGCACTGGCACAAGTTGCGAAGATCCTCGGAGAAACGGATGCTGCCACCGAGCATGCGCACGCCTCACGGAAGCGAACAAAATACGCACAGATGCGCGATCCGTTGTGGTGGGATGTCCTGAAACTTGGCGTAACGGCACAACGCTATGCCGAACGGGGAAACCGATACCTACAACAAGGGGACTTCAAACGTGCGGTCAGTGCGTTAGAGATAGCAGTAGCAGGGCTTAATAAAGACGCACATCTCTGGCTCAATTACGGAATTGCGCTTCTGCTCAACAAGCAGTATAGTGAAGCCATTGCTGTCTTAGAGAACACGCTGAGCGTTATTGGCGACATCGAGAACACCCCCCGGAACCCAACGGACATCCCTGCTTTAAAAGCCCAAAGCCACTACAATTTAGGAGTCGCCTATTATCATACGGGTAAAATCGCGAAAGCGATTACTGCCTATCAAACAGCGATCCAACTCGAACCGAATTTCGCTGACGCTTACGGTGGACTTGGCGTTATACACTGGCGAACTGGAGACCTTGATGCCGCGATTCGCCACTGCCAAAAAGCGATTAAGATTGCGCCTGCAAACATTGAGTTCCACCAAAACTTGACACAGATTTATTGGCAGAAGGGGATGCACGATAGAGCCGCAATCGGATACCGGATTATCCTCGAACTGAATCCGTCAGACGAAAACGCGTTGCATCACCTCGGCATAATTTTACTGTCAAAACAGGAATACGCTGAAGCCGTTTCTTGCTTTCAAAAAGTACTTCAACGCAATCCGGACAATGCGCTAACGCATGGGGCATTAGGCACTGCTTACTACAAACTTGGAGAGGAAAACCTCGCCATTCATGAATTCCAAGAGGTGCTACGCTTGGATCCGCAGAACCCAAATGCCCGCGAAATGCTTAAGCGACTCGGACGCTAATTATAGTAAGGTCGAAAAATAGTTGGGCACTCTTTAATACGACGGGCAATGAATTGCCCTACTACGAACGGGTGTTTGTTAAGAAATAGGGGTCCACTTAATTCCAAGTTCCACTATAAAAGGACTTACGCAAATTAAGCCGAGATACCTACCTTGGGACAGCCCAAAGTTATCACTATGGGAGCGTGCGGTTAGATGAGGATTAAAAAAATAATTCGGTAATTTATTGGGGCAGTCCGGTGCGGTTAGAAACCGCACCTACCGGGTCTGGCGGTGCCTACCGGTGAAGTGGGTAGGTCATAAAAAAAGAGGGCATCACGAGTGTGATGTCCTCTCTTCGTTCCTCTGATTCTGGAGACGATACCTACTGCCAATTGGGGACTCTTGGGTGCAACGCTTCAGGCACCTTAAGATATCCACCTTTTATCGCACCCCATCTCGTGGGTAACTTTCCTTCTGGCTCGACGGCATACACCCGATCCATTGCCTCCTGGATTTCACCTTGGGTCAGCGCGACGCTCCAGATAGCGACCTCATCAACGCGTCCAATGTAATGCTCGCGATTCCCTTCACTGTTACGTCCAATCGAGACAGGGACATCGTTTGTATCAATCTTGCCTTTGGCATCCCCATCCACTTCTACTTCACCATTATAGTAAAGTGCCATCCGGCTCCCATCGTAGGTGGCGGTTACATGCGTCCACTTCTTCGGGGGCAAGTTTGAAGTCGTACCATCACCAATCCGCTTTTCTGTCCCCTTATCAACAGAGATAATAAAACCCGTTTTTCCATTATTACCGCCAAACTCATAGAACCCATAGACCATCCACGGTGCGGTATCGCCTGCCCACGTCTTCACAATAATACGGAACCACTCATTTGTGAATTCGGTTGGATACACCCAACACATCAAAGTGATTTCGTCTGTGATATCCAAAGAATCGGAATCTGGCACTTCAATCCAACCGCCGGCTTCGCCGCTCAATTCGACCGAATCGCCGTGTTTGCCCTTGGCGATCTTTCCTTTGTGAATAGTCGCATCATTCCCGTGTTTCGACTTATCTATGGCGGTATCCCCTTTTACTTCGTCGAAGGAAAGGTAGAGTGCCATATCGTCTTCTCGGACAGCCTCACTCATCGTGCTGAATGCGACAACGCATCCGAGTGTCAACAGAAATATAGCTAAAACCTTCATGAAATTTACCTCCTATAGGGGCGGGGTTACCCCGCCCGATGAAAATTCAGACGGTTTCTGCATACTACAGCATTTTTCGGGTAACGCCTCCATTTTAGCAAAGTTTCTATATTTAGGCAAATTTTGTGAATAGGCGAGGTTAGGAAACCTCGCCAGCGGGAAGGAGCGTTTTGCTTTCTATTGGAATGTCTATTCATTTTTCGACTTTTTCGACTTTACTATAACTATAGGGCATCCTGTGCCGGTTCGGTTAGGAAACCGAACCTACCGGGGGCTGAAAGTGTCTCTTTATTTTTAGGATTCACTATAACTATCGGATTTCACTTCTTCAGTCGTCTCCGAGGTCTTTAGCCTGTAGACCTCCTCCAAAAACCTATCGTAGCCAATAAAGCCAGTCCCTCCCATCTTTTCAACGATAGGACTGGCAATGACGCGTGCGAGTTCCAATCGGCGGGGTCCGGGAAGCGTTGCCCGACGCGCAAGGTATTCACGTATCACCCCCATCTCCGTCTCTGTCACTAACGCGGGTTGTATCCACGCAGTATAGACAAATTCTCGTGATGGAATGCTGATGGGTGCGGTATCCGCGTGTGAGCCGGCACGGGTCGGTTTTAGTGCCGTCCGTGCTGTTTTAATGACGAGTGTCCCTGCAGCGAGGTCCCCCAATCGCTGGCACCTTCTGTTTATCACCATACACAGCAAACCTGTGGCATAAAAGAAAGGCAGAAAATCGACAATCCGTACCAGATTACGGATCGCAGCATCAGCAAGACCGATTGGATAGCCGCCCTCCTTGATAACCCGTAAACCGAGGGCGCGTTTTCCAAGGGTCTGACCATTCGTCGTAACCTCGAAGGCTATATAGTAACCCCAGAACAGCGCGAAAACGATAACCCCGCCCAACGCGCCGAGCCAATTGCCCACAATAGCTCCAAGCTCAGAGATAAACCGCCTATTGACGTAATATCCGACAAGTGCGATCAGCGTAAGCAACACGGTATCAATGAGTGCCGCATAAAAACGGGAGCCGATACCTGCCTGCTGGAACTTTATATCAATCTGTTCCGGTGTTTCCACGGATACCTGTTCATTCATTTGTAGAAGTCAGGGACCTTTCCCTGTAAAATAGGTTGATTTTCGGTACGAATCGGTGTTTAATTACAAATATGATCTCTGCAGAATTCATCGCAAAAAAACAGAAAACCTGGGATGAACTTGAGGTACTCCTAAACCATTCACGCGGTGCGAGTGCGGGTCACCTCAATCGGGTCGGGTATCTATACCGACGCGTTACGTCCGATTTAGCGGTTGCCCGACGCGATTTCCCACAAGATCCGTGCGTCCCATATCTCAACGCACTCGCTTCACGGGCGCACGCCGCAGTCTACCAGACCTCCCCTTTCAAACGTGGTTCTTTACGTCAGTTTCTTCTCTCCGGGTTCCCGAACGTATTCCGAGAGAACCTTAACTTCATCGGCGCAGCGTTCGTGATGTTCGCAGTCTCATTTGCGGCAGCGTATTGGATCGCTTTGAACACCCCCGAATTTGCGGAGCAACTCGTCCCTGAACGCTTCGTGTCTCACATCAAAGAATTAGAGGACGGCGCGTGGAACGATACTTCGGCGGAAAATCGGAACCTCTTTGCCTCTTTCGTGATGACGAACAACATTCGGGTCGCGTTTTTAGCCTTCGCTGGCGGCATCATATTCATGGTCGGCAGTGTCTATATTTTAGTTCTCAACGGTATCGCCATCGGCGCTGTGGCAGGGCTGTGTCATGCCAACGGGGTTGCCCTTGCACTCTGGTCATTTGTATCACCGCACGGCTATATTGAACTCACAACGATTTTCATTGCCGGTGGTGCTGGCTTGAAATTAGGATACGCACTCATCGCCCCATCGTTCTTTACACGGAAACGGACTTTGACCGATGCCGCGAGAACCGCGATTCAACTGGTCGGTGGGTGCGTTGTCCTGCTCGTCGTTGCTGGGATTATTGAAGGTTTCGTGTCGCCTTCCAGTCTACTCCCCTCTGTCAAAATCGGATTCGGTGCCTTGACGGGTATCCTACTGTTCACCTACCTCTTTGCAGTGAAAGCGCGTTAATTTCACAGGATTTACGTAAAACACCTATTACCACGTGATCGGTGCGGTTAGGAAACCGCACCTACCAAGGGAACTACGCAAGCCCTATACCAGACAACAGCACTTAAATCTGAGACTTCGCTTTCAGCTCCAAATACTTATTCACGACCGCCATGGTCAACTGATGCGCCGGAACATCAATCGTGATGACTCCCCGACGCCGTAGGATCTCCAATGTCGCACGCTTCTCCTGTAATAACCGCTCAGCAATTGCCTTCTGATACACCGACTTGGAATCCGTAGACTTCTGTTCCGCCAATTCAACGATACCCGCGTCAGTTAAGGTCACACAAACAACGAGGTGATGCTTAGAGAGTTGCGACACATAGGCGGCGATCCCCTCAGCAGAATCGTTATCCAAGATGTCCGTAAATAGGATGATGAGCGCACGTTTTCGCTGCTTTGCGGCGAGATACTTGAATGCCACTTCAAAATCCGGTTCAACCGCATGAACGGGGAGTGCATAGATCGTTTCGAGCATCGTGAGAAACTGCTTTTTGCCGGGTTTCGGTGCGAGGTATTGATGAACGGTATCCGCAAAAGCGATCAACCCAACCTTATCCCCCTTGAGCGTCGAGACATACGCCGTCATCAAAGTTGTATTAATGGCGTAATCCAATTTCAGCATCGCCTTTTGTGATGTTGCCTCCGTAGCAGGCAGCCTGGACGCTTCTAAAAGGATCGGAGATGCCATGAGTCTCCCCGTGTCCAACATAATGACGACATCTTGGCTCCGTTCGGTCTCAAATTCTCGAACAATCGGTTTCCGTTGCCGCGCAGTGGCATTCCAATCCATACGGCGGAAATCGTCATCGGGAAAATACTCACGGAGCCGTTCCATCTCCGTGCCTTCCCCGAATCTTCGTGAATTCTTGAGTCCTATCTGATGGAGCATTCCACGCTTCACTAAGAGTTCATATTGTCGGATCGCTTGTAGATTCGGATAAACTTTTATCTCCGTCGCCGCTGGCACCCGCCGCTGTCGGACGACCAGCCCCAAGATCCCCTGACACCGTAGATGTATATCTACGAACTGATAAATTCCTCGTCGTAACGGCATCAGACGATACGCTATATCCGTCTCGTCCATCGGGGAAACAGAGCAGTCATGAACAATCTCATCGAACAGAAATTCGTCGGGGAAATCGTCTTTGAGGCGGACCTTGAGCGGGTAGCGCGAGCGATTGATGACCTTCAGCGTTACAACGTTCTCCACGCCCAACGAAAACTTGGAATTCATCTCACGGTGAACCGCAAGTCCTTTAAAGAGTGGATTGGTCCGGTAATCCACGGCACTGACGCTGAAAAGCACCGCCATATAGACGACCCCGACGAATAACAGGTTCGGTGAAACGCCACTGAGTGCGATCGGAACAGCACCTATAAGTAAGAAGAGGAGGAGACGGTTGCTTAAATGCATGTTTTAACAGGACTTACGCAAATTTGTATCCTGCGACGAAATTAATTGTTCAGAACCCAAGAATGCGCAATGAATTGCGCTACTACGAACCAAAGATCACACGAAAATGAGCAAGCTGCGTAAGTCCTATTAATTTTACCTTGGAATTTCTGTCTCTGCGAGTAATCTATCAATCACATCGTCCGGGGTCAATCCCTCAATTTCAGCATCCGGCTTCAGGAGTATCCGATGCCGATAGACAGGCGGTGCCAAGAATTTGACGTCGTCAGGCAGAATATAATCCCGTCCTTGAAGTGCTGCGTAGGTTTTGCTCGCCAGCAAAAGCGCAATTGAGGCGCGTGGACTCCCTCCTAATACTAACTCATTGGACGCGCGCGATGCTTCCGCCAAACCGACAATATAATTGAAGATCGAATCCTCCACTGTGACCGCTTGGATCGCCTCCTGACACGCTTGCAGCGACGCACTGTCAACGACACTCTCAATCCCTATTGTTTCCAAGCGTGTGGCATTGAAACCGTGATGATAGTTCATCAAAATCTCGGTTTCTACCTCTGGCAGCGGATAATCCACGCGTAATTTGAACAGAAACCGATCCAGCTGCGCTTCGGGAAGTGGGTAGGTGCCTTCGTATTCGATAGGATTTTGCGTGGCTACTACCATAAATGGGGGTGGGAGTTCATGGTGGACACCGTCAATGCTTACCTGCCGTTCCTCCATACACTCTAAGAGTGCGGATTGCGTCTTTGCGGGTGCGCGGTTAATCTCATCAGCGAGGAGGACATTCGTGAAAACGGGACCACGCTTGAGGTTAAATTGGTTCGTCGTCAAATCGTAGACGCTGGTCCCGACAATGTCTGAGGGCATCAGGTCAGGGGTAAATTGCACACGACTGAATTCGCCAGAGACTATCATTGCCAAGGTCTTCGCAACGAGCGTTTTCGCTGTCCCGGGTACCCCTTCTAACAGCACATGTCCGCCGGAAAACAGGCTGACAACAATAAGTTCAAAAAGCTCGGTTTGTCCAACAATAACTTTTTGTGCTTCTTGCTTCATCTTTTCAAAAACCGTTTGCACGAGATTTATCATATTTTAATTATACCTTCAGGACTTACGCACATCTGGATCCCGGGACGAAATGGGTTGTCCACCCCAAGAATGCGCAATGAATTGCGCTACTACGAACCAAAAACTGGGCAAAAACAAGCAAACTGCGTAAGTCCTAATCCTGTAAGACACTGTTGGTAGCGGCCGCCTGTTTCACGGCTTCAACGACTTTATTAACATCTTCGCTCGGAACAACGATTTCGACTTTCAATTTCGGGGCAACCTTGATAGTGCGCTCCTCAATAGAGTATAGGTCGATATCCCTACGACCACGCCAGCCCCCGCGAATCTCGTTAACTGTCATGCTGCGAACCCCGACACTGCTGAGTGCTTTCTGCACCTTTTCCAGCTTGAATGGGGGGATGACACATTCTATTTTTTTCATACGATTCTCCTTGTTGAAGTTATATTTCATCGGCTACCTTTCACCTTAGAAATTTCGATGGACAGCCAATTTTGCCCTACCAATATTCGCGACTTCACGGTAGGCATCGACTCTTTTTGAGAGGTCAAGCAGTTGTGCCTCCGATATATCACCTGAGGGTTCCAAGTCCGTCACCAGATGCGCCAGTTCCGCGTCCGCATCAATAGCACCCCGACGCGCCAATTCTTCCAAAAAAGTCGATGTGTCCACATTCGGATTGACACGCCAACGGTCTCCCAGATCCGCCCTGAACGTGTCGCGAATGTGTCTTAAAATCTCCGGACGTGTGTTGCCTTTCTGATACAGTGCAGTCATGGCGTGGACGTATTCCGAGCTCAAACGTCTACTTCTCTCCTGCCTGTCTAACGGTTTCCCAAACCGACGTCCCCGCAGCACCAGAAAAACGAACACGCCAATGCAGATATAGACAGCCGCCAAACCACCCCGCGTCCCAAACACGAGTGCCACAAATGGATTCGGCGGTCTCGTCTCAAGCGTGTAGTATCTCTTTTCAGCGAGTCCGATCCGTGCGTTGCGTGGGAGCGTTGACATGAGATTATAGAGGAGTGTAGCGTTACCCGCATCATACCGCAGCCCATTTTTGTGGAATAGATACGCGGATGCGATGAAAAAGACGCGACCTTCCCCCTGGCGTAGCGTCACAATTGTTGCTCCATCCTCTGTCCCGTAGAGCACAGCGACCTCACGTCCTGTATATTCAAGCACAAAATTTGTCTGGACGCGAATTTCGTCGACCGGGTGCTGCGGGAAGAACGGATCGTCCGGAATTCGGTGCGAGAATTCCTGACTTTCTGGTAACTCGCGCAGTTTCAAACCATACACACTGAAAAGTCCGTCCAGTGATCGGTCGTCTCCAGCCACAATTAAGGTGCCACCGGCACTGACGAAATCCTGTATCTCCTTAACTTCCGGCTCAGTCGGCGCCTTGTTTAAGTCGTGCAGGAACAAGGCATTATACCGTTCCAGACGGGCAGGATATATCTCGGATATTTCCGTGACGCGAAACTTCAGTTTACGTAACGTCCGATGAAGGACGGTGCTGTCTACGAATGAATCACACGAAACCTGAAAGCAGATAAGCGCAATTAAGATAGGGGCAAATTTAGTGCCGAGCATAGACTTTCTGTAAAAGGTCTCGGTAATTCGCGAGGGTCTCCGCATCACACGGTTTATGTCCATACCACACCTCGTCGAAAACGGTAACCGCGGGACCGAGCGTCGCCTGCAGGTCAGTGTTCGTTTGTGCTTGATGGAGGTATTCACGATTGGTGAGACTCTTATCGTAAGGGAGAACACCGCGCTCCTGAAGATGTAAAATCGCCGAGAGGTATAGGAAACGGAGTGCACCGCGAAAGTCGCTTGCTGCCTCCGCTGTCTCCGCAGAGGCAAGGGCGGCTTTTTCTGTCTCTACGCGCGCCTGTAGGGTATTTGACCCATCGTCGCGCGCTTCAACAATCAGATTCATCCTAATTTGTCGGATAAAAAAGACGACCACAATCGTCAGTGCGACAGCACCAAGTGGGAACAATATATACCTGAGATCGGCGTCCCATCCCTCCTTGGGTTCAAGGATCTTCGCCAAAGCCTTCCGGTATTCTTCGTGAGAGACATCCATCTCTGCTCGCGTCTCTAATTCTTCGCGAAACGCCTGCTCTTCAACCGTCATCCCGAACAGTTGAGAAACTGTGATGAAACAGACAATAATACCAACGCAAACTCTCTTTTTCACAGTTATACCGCCTCTTTTAGAGCGTTCGGTTTTACACGCACCCGTTCCAAATATAGGAGCGTCGTTAAAATTGCCCAGATCGGCACGAAAAAAGTAGTGATCAAACCCTTGACAATGAAAATCGCCACTGTAGCACGGACACTCAATAACTCCGGCAATACAACCTCAACATCACCACCGATGAAGAGACTCAAGAATTTGAGGGGAGACAAGGCATCTCGAACCTGTGCGAGATCTGAAACGAACAGAGAAAATACTAACAGTGTAACACCGAGTAGGACCGAGGTGAGGATCGAGGCGATCCAACCTGTAAGAAGATAGATTCCGAAGAAACGCACTCTCGCGCCACACACCAACGCATGACTCCGACGGAAAACACCTATAAGAGAGTTGTTTTCAAGGATGAGGCACGGATTGTAAAGACTCATCGTCACCAGAAAATAGATATGGAAAACACCGGAAACCCTAATCAAAAAGGATGTTAACTGAAAAGGTAACATACGCCCCAACGAAGGCACCAACGCCAAAACTAAACCGTAGAGATTCGCAACGACATCTATCAGCAAGATAAAGATGAAAAGGGCGGCAAAAACCATTAATGCTTTGCGTCCAGTATCCCTCCATACTTCACGGGCAGTCGGCGTAGAAAGATCCTCCGTTGTATTCGAGATTTGCGAAACTGCTGGTATCCGGGCAACGGCAAGCGATAGCGGACAGAACGTTAGCAGCAGAAACGTGATGGGCAGACTGTAGTTGAGACCGAGGAAATCGAGTTCCCATTTCCATGTTCGCCCTTTACCGTCGGTCGACTGGAAAGTGGGTATCAGATAGAACTGCCAACTCATACTTGACGATGATCCTGTATCATCAACCTCACGCTTAAACTTAAAGATTGGATAAATTCCACTGCTCGTGCTCACATGAGCGGTAACCGCCTCAACATAGGGGACACCCCTATCTTTAATCTCCTTCTCAAGCCCCGTACGAAGATAAAAAAACATCGCAATCTCTAACATAATTGCGATGATCGCAACTGGCATCATAATCCGCCAGAACAGCCTCCAATGATTGCGATACAGTGTAACAATTGTGCGAGCAAGGTTGGTGTGTTGATCGTTAGGCATTCCGATTTCCTTCAGGACTTACGCAAAATTGACTTCCGTGCCAAAATTGGCGAGATATTCCCAAGAACGCGCAATGAATTGCGCTACTACGAACCAAAGACCGCGCGAAAACGGATAAACCGCGTAAGTTCTATCCCTGATGTTGTGTGTGATAAGGTGCGGAAATGCGTGCTTAATCCGTCACCCGCATTTCAATATCAAACGCCTCTTTCCGGATCCGTAAGTCGAAGTAGAGCAACGTAGAGCCGATGGCACCGATCGGCATCGTGAAAGCCGAAATGCAGAGCGTTACCAAACGCCGAACGACATAAGAGAACCATCCGATTTCGCTCAGTGTTGGAACAAATAATTGACGGAGTGTGTCCAAAAGCCCCGTCGGTTCCTCGGCTTCAGCTACCCCCATCCAAGAGAGCAGAAAGCCTGAAGATACTTCAAGAATAAAATATATCATGAAAGAGATTAGGGAGATCGCCAACATGATTCCAAAGACGCGCCACCAACTCCCTTTAACCAAGTCCGTGCTGCGGCGTAATGCGTTTCTCGCCGTGGTCCCTTCAAACAACACAGGCAGCGAATAGAGACCCCACCGAACTGAAAAATAGATTGAAAAGGGAATACCGATAACTGTAACCGCCAAGCCAACGACAACGAATGCCCAGAGGATAGCACTACCGAGGTAGGTCCAAAACCGCTGCCATGCTCGCTGCAAAGCAGTCTCCGGGGTAATTTCTCTACTTAAGTAGACATGTGCACTGGCGTACATGAGTCCCGCAGTTACTAAAATCGAAATTACAGCAGTCGCTATGAACGTGAACCCGGACATCAAGACAATCACACTTGATGCAGCAAGGGTTGTAAAATAGGCAAAAGTTAACTCTATCCCAAACTCCAAAACGAAATAAACGGCTACAATTTTTAAAAATAACCGGAAGTGACTCCGATAGAGACTAAACATCCCGTCCAGAATATCCGTGAAATCCATCGGTTGCAGCGGTGTCCTCGGCGTCTCGTTGCTATGCCCCTGTGCTAAATGGTTGTGTTCTTGCATAGTCTCCCACCTTTGAAATGATTTATCGGAATATGGTTATTGTATCACATCTTGTGTTTATCATCAAGGATACGACAGGATCGGGGTTACAAACCCCTCCCACAAGAGCGATACAAACCCTTCACACAAGAATGACCAGGTGTTTATTATCAAGGATACGACAGAATCGGGGTTACAAACCCCTCCCACAAGAGCGATACAAACCCCTCCCACAAGAATGACCATTGGAGGGCTCCGGAGGTAATAAAACCGAATGCGTTGTTTCAGACCGAAAATTGTGGTATACTCTACCTGCTATAGAATTGAACTACACAGGAGAAACCGGCATGCATAGCGAGCGTGTGAGATGGAAGGATAGATGCGTCCATCGGATAGTGGCTGCTTTCGGATGGGGGTGCCGTCGTCTTTCAAAAAGGTGGGCACTGCGCCTCGGAAGTGGTATAGGAATGCTATGCTATTATCTTATCAAAAAACGCCGACAGATCGCCCGCAACAACCTCCAAATTGCCTTCGGCGGCGACCTCACGCACGCCCAACGGACCGCCATTTGCAAGGCGAGTTTCATCAACGTTGGCAAAACCTGTATTGAGTTCCTCCGGTTTCCCAAACTCAACGCTGAAAACATCTGGCACGACGTTACAGTAGCAGGTGCAGAAAATCTCCATACCGCTTTGGCGGGTGGCAAAGGCGCGATTGTGTTTCTACCGCATTTCGGGAATTGGGAACTCCTGTCACTCGTCTACGGCGCGCTGATTCCGAATCGTGCGAAAGCCATTGCGTTCCCTCTGAAAAACGCACCCCTTAACGCTTATATCTGGCGACATCGAGAGCAGATGAGTCTAAAACTGATTCCCCGGAAGCGCGCAATCCGGGAGACCCTCCGCGCCCTAAAAAACAACGAGGCAGTCGGTTTTTTCGCAGATCAGAACGCCGGTCCAGACGGCGTATTCGTCAATTTCTTGGGGAAACCCGCCTCAGCCGTCCGGGGTCCCGCTACGTTAGCACTCAGGACCGGGGCACCGCTCCTCTTCTCCCTCAGTATCCGCCAACCCGACGACCGACATCACGTCTATATTTCACCCCCGATTCATCCGACACCCTCCCATGACTTTGAAAGAGACGTTGAAACCTACACAACACAGCTGTTGAAACAATTGGAAACATACATCCATAAATATCCAGAACAGTGGTTATGGCTCCATAACCGCTGGAAAACGCAACCGTATTCGTAAAAATTGTGTTGCATCAATACGCAATCCGTGTTAAAATAGAGAAAACCGTCAAAAAATAGGGAATCTGTCCTGTCATCATCTCAAATACGTAGTCCGTAATGTCATGGAGGACGGATATACGTAAAGGGGCTTCAAACCTGAAATCCGCCTGACCGAACCGCAAGGAATAATTAAAAACATGAAAAGATACACCTTGTCCTTCATCGTCTTAGTACTTGCTATCGGCATCCCGTTTCTGCTCATTAACCCGAGTGGAAAAGATGCGATAAGCGGAGACGAACGCGTCACCCGTGTGATGTTAGGTGATGCCCTCACAGCTGCCATCCGTATTGCCGAGAGAAATTACTACAAACCGATCGAAGACCCGAACGACATGTTCCGCGGCTCCATCAAAGGCGCCCTCGCTTCCCTTAACGATCCATACACCTATTACATCAAACGGCGTGACCACCAACGCGCTGTCGAAAATCTTTACAATGCCGAATTCGGAGGACTGGGTATCTATATCTACCGCGATCATCGAGGGTTTATTAAGATCTCTAAACCGATTCCACACACCCCCGCTGCGCTGGCGAATCTCCAAGCAGGGGATTACATCACCAAAATCAACGGTAAACGGATCCATCTCAGCGAAAAAACCGGAATGACCCGGGACGATGTTATCGACTTACTCAGAGGAAAAGCCGGCACCGATGTGACAATCACCGTCCAACGCAAATTTCTCGAACCTTTCGATGTAACGCTAACCCGTGCGATCGTTCCGATTCGAAGCGTGAAATCAACGATGCTTGCGGGAAATATCGGTTACATTCAGATATCAGGGTTCATCGGAAACAAGGAAGGCACAGAAGTAGAGTTTAAAAACGCGCTTGCTGCCCATCAAACCGCCGGTATGAAAGCCCTCATCTTGGACTTGCGGGATAACCAGGGCGGACTCCTGAATGCCGCATATCACATCGCCGATGCCTTTATTGACGAAGGGCTCATCGTGTCGACCAGAAGCGAAACAAACAGCCAATTCAATGAAGAATATCGGTCAACAGCCAACATCTTGTGTCCACCGGATATTCCCCTTGTCGTGCTTGTCAACGAATACAGCGCGAGTGCCTCCGAAATCGTAGCGGGTGCAATTAAGGATACGCGCCGTGGCATCCTCGTTGGAAAGAAAACCTACGGCAAAGGCGTGGTTCAAAAACGCTATGAACTCCCTGATGGGGGTTCCCTGTCGCTCACGATTTCCACCTATTACACACCAAATGGCACCTCAATTAATGAGGTAGGGATCACGCCGCAGGTCTCTATTGATCTCGAGGAACCCGACGAGATAGAACAGATAATGCTCAGAAAGGTCGATACAACGGATTCCGTCGAAAATTTCGTCACAAAATGGATTGATGATGCCTATCAGAGCCCCGGTGAAATGCCAAAGGATTTCTCTCAACTTGAGCCTGAACTCCCGAAATTACAGCAAATCCTCACAGCAGAAGAAAACGTCACTGTCAGTATACGGTGGCTGACACTGCGGGCGGAGCGGCTCTTTAATCTATATGTCGGTATTGATCAGGTCGTCAATTTAGCCTACGACCGACAATTAGAGGAGGCAATTCGCATCATTAATGCCGATGAAGTTGGAAAGTATCTCACGCCGCCACCAGAAGAAACAGAACCACCTTCAACGACGCAAGCGAACGTCCCGCTGGAAGATGAGGTTATCACGGAAGAGTAGTTGTCAGAAGTGGAAAGTGCTTAAAGTCTATAAAGTCCGTAAAGTTTAAAAGAACTTCCTAACTTTCTAACTTTAGAACACTTGTAAACTTTCTTACCCTTTCCGATGGTTTCTGATTGCTGAAAGTGAGCGCAGTGAACGACCTGACGGTTTCCGATAGCCATTCCAAAAACATGAATTCCAGAACCGCGTACCCACCCGATGTCATCAGGAAAAAAGCACTCATTGTCGGACTCATTCTGGTTGTCGTTAACGCCTATTGGGTAGGGATAGCGAGTGAACTCTGGTATGCCGTCTACACACTCGTTTCACCCTTCTCGAATGCGGTTTTCACGCTCTTTGTGCTGCTCGCCCTCAACGTCCTCCTTCGTAAAGGCGCGCCGCGTCTCGCCTTCACACCTGCCGAACTACTCCTCATCTACATTATGGTGACGATGGTGTCCACCATCTCAGGACACGCCATGATGGCGATTCTCATGGGAACGCTTGCCCATCCCTTCTGGTTCGCAAGCCCTGAGAACGAATGGGCACAACTCTTTCTACACCACATCCCCCCGTGGCTCACCGTCCACGAGTTCGAGTGGTTAGCGGGTTACTATGAAGGTGAATCGAGTATCTATTGGGCGGAACATTTCCGCATTTGGATTCGACCGGCGCTGCTCTGGTCAGGCTTTATCTTCCTGCTCTACGGGTCATTGCTGTGTTTAGGGCTTCTGCTCCGAAAGCAGTGGATGGAACGCGAAAAACTGAGTTTTCCCTTAACCCAATTGCCGCTGCAAATGACAACCAATCGCAGTTTTTTCCGGTCCCGCGCCCTCTGGTTCGGATTTGGAATCGCCGCGCTCCTCCGTGTGATGGCAGGGTTGCACGACATTTTCCCAGTTATCCCGGCGTTGCCTCCGAACTATCGGCTTGACAAGCACTTCACAGAACGCCCTTGGAACGCCATCGGGTACGCCTCAATGTCCTTTAACCTCGCAATCGTCGGATTAACCTACTTCATGCCACTCGACCTCGCCTTCTCGACGTGGTTCTTCTTCTGGCTGACCCGTGCCGAACGCGTGATCGCAAGCGCAGTCGGGGTCACAAACATCAGCGTCCTGCATCTCAATGATCGTGCTTCGGGAGCTTGGGTGGGTATCGCCGTGCTGACACTCTGGATGAGCCGTCGGCACTTCGCTCGATTTTTCCGACACGTGATCGGAAGCGACCGCGGAGACGATAGCAACGAGCCCTTCTCCTATCGAACGACAGGCGTCCTGACCGTGGTGAGTATAGGACTCGTCTTCGGGTTCTGCTATGCTGCGGGTATGTCGTTGTGGGCAATCAGTGTATTTTACGCCCTATTTATAGCGTTTGCGATAGCGATAGGCCGCGTCCGGGCTGAACTCGGACCGCCTTATCACGAAGTCATCGGCATCAACCCACGACAGATGATGGTGAGCATGTTCGGAACACGGCAATTGGGTGCGCCAAATCTCACCGTAATGACGTTCCTCTACGCTTTTAATCGTTGTAACCGTTCACATCCGATGCCGAACCAGATTGAATCCCTTCGGATAGGAGAACGCTCAGGCATGCCCGGCAAAACATTGCTCTTGGGAATGGCACTCGCAATTGCAGTGGGTGCGTTGGCGACCTTCTGGACGTATCTGCAAGTCGCTTATCACTATGGCGTGTTGGCGCAATGCCAAGGTGTCGTTGGACGCTTCGGTTGGGAGAGCTTCAATCCACTTCAGAGTTGGTTACAGCACCCCAAAGAACCAGATGTGAGCGCGATGTTCTTTATGAGTGGTGGGTTCGCCTTCGTGTTTCTCCTTAACTTCCTACGGACACGCCTGTTATGGTGGACGCTTCATCCGTCGGGTTACGTGTTGTCAGGCGCATCATGGGGTGGACTCATCTATTTCTGGTTCCCCGTCATGGTGAGTTGGCTCATCAAGTTTTTGATTCTCCGTTTCTCAGGTTGGCAAACATACCGCAAAGCGATCCCGTTCTTCCTCGGATTGGTTTTAGGGGATTACATACCGCGTAGTATCCTGAGTCTCATCAGTTTCGCCTTGCACCTATATATGCCATCATCCGGTGCGGGGCACACACTTTAGGGTTGGTTGTCAGCAGTCGGAAAGTTAGGAAGTGTACGAAAGTTAGAAAGTTGTAACTTCGCAACCTTGTAACTTCCAACTTCTAATCACTGTTTCGCTAACCAAGAGAGTTACAGTTTGCAATCACTTCAATTTAATTTCGTAATTACTGGACGTGCGATAAATCGCACTACTACAAACGGTCCCGTCAATTACCATATCCCCACAGAAATCAGATGAGGCGTAAATCTAATGGCAGCACCCTTACTCACTGTCGAATCCATTACAAAGCAATTTGCCGCTACTCCTGTTGTGAAAGATGTCAGTTTCACGGTGTATCCGGGGGAAATCTTCGCGCTGTTAGGACCCAGCGGTTGCGGGAAAACGACGACCTTACGCATCGTCGCTGGATTTGAAACTGCAGACACTGGCACAATCACTATGGCGGCGCGCACCCTTGCCGACGGGAATACCCACGTCCCACCCGAATCGCGCGGCATCGGCTTTGTGTTTCAGGATTATGCCCTCTTTCCACACAAAAACGTGCTTGAAAACGTCGCTTTCGGTCTCCGAAAGGTGTCGAAAAAAACACGGCAGGAAAGAGCATTTGCGGTGCTGGAAATGGTCGGGATGACCCATCTACAGTCACGTTTACCGCATCATCTCTCCGGCGGCGAGCAGCAGCGGGTCGCCTTGGCACGTGCTATCATCGCACGTCCGAAACTCCTCCTTTTAGACGAACCCTTTTCAAGTCTTGATCCGGGATTACGACAGTCTACGCGTGAGGAAGTCCGCTCGCTCTTGAAAGCTGAAGGGATTAGCGCAGTGCTCGTCACGCATGCCCAAGAGGAAGCATTGAGTTTCGCCGAGCGGTTGGGAGTGATGAAAGAAGGCACGCTTGAACAGATCGGCACCCCTGAGAGGGTGTATCGTCATCCGAAAACGGCTTATGTCGCAGATTTTTTGGGACAGACGAACTTCATTCGTGCACACATCAGAGACGGGATCGCTGAAACCCCATTCGGGCGTGTAAAAGTGGAGGGTACTGAGACTGGGAAGGCGCTTCTCTCTATCCGACCTGAATGTTTGACGATGACGACCCCTGACGCTCAGAGCGGGACCCAGAACGGACGTGTCGTGGGACAGGCGTTTAAAGGGCACGATTTCACATATCAGATCGAGATGGACGGACAACAATACTTCGTCCAGACCGACTACCGTTGCCCGTTTCAGATAGGGGACACGGTTACGCTAAAAGCAAAATCGGCAGTAGCGGTCACGCCATAACTATAAATTACAACATATCCCGGATCTCATCAATCCCTTGAATCATACGTGTGAATGCCTCAACCAACCGATCAATCTCCGCATGCACCGCCGCATCATCACCCTTCTCCAGTGCATCGAGTACCCCAGGAAAAACGATCGCCGCGTAGCCGGTATTGAGACCGGGTGCATAGATAAGATGCTTAAACCAAGGCCGTAACGGCAAGCCTGTATCACTCGTCAAACGCCGTTCTAATTGATACAATCGTTGGTTTATCTCCGAAATCTGAGAGAGATCGTCAGAAGCGAGATAATGTGCCAACTCCCGATTGAGTCTCCCTGCCGATTGCTGCCACTCTGTGAGCAGACCGTCTAACTTCTCAACATCTTTGGCAATCTTGTTTTTGGAGCCAGAATTTTGCAACAGTTTCAAAGGCGTCATCAGATCTGTCGCATACGTCTCGTAGTCGAAGGGTAAAATATCGGCATTGGCAAGCTGCAGGGCAAGCGTGCCCCAGACCTGTGCCATCGCCGCCTGATACTGAAACGCCGGATCACCGAAGTGCTCCACCCAGTAGAAGTTATCCTGCATGGCGTGGTACACCCCGTAAGGACCCCCGAACCCCATGCTGACAGCGGGGATCCCCGCATGCCCAACGAATGGCGAATGATCGGAGCCACTGCCGAGGTTACCGATCTGTGGAATCTCCTTGCCTTGCGCGGTTTTCCAACTCTTGTAGACCGGCTTCAGTGTCCCTGGATCAACGACATTCTGGGTTACTTCACGCATTAACTCTCGCAGGGATGGCGTTGCACTCACATAGAACCGCCGCCCCGTTGCAGCGATGTCTACATTGAGGTATGCGATCGTTTTCTGTTGGAGCGTGGTTTTCAAATCCTCGACCCATTCCGTTGAACCGATGATACCGAATTCTTCAGCGTCCCATGAGGCAAAAACAATCGTCCGCTTCGGACGTATCCCGACTTTAGCAAGTTCACCTAAACACTGCGCGACCTCCAAAAGTGAGGTCGTCCCGCTGCCGGGGTCTGCCGCCCCATAAACCCAAGCATCGTGGTGGTTGCCTAAGATTACCCATTGATCTGGATATTCTGTCCCCTCTAAAGTCGCAATAACATTATAGATGGGACGGATGTTATGTTCACAACGCACCTTGATCCGCACCTTCGCAGGGCCCGGTCCGATGTGATAGGCAAAAGGCAAACCGCCTTGCCACTCGGACGGAACATTCGGTCCCGCGAGCGCATTTAGAAACAGTTCGGCATCTCGATACGCCAAAGGCACTACAGGAATTTCGGGAAGATCCGTAGCTTCGTCAAATGAGAGTCTCTCGGCATCTTGCGTCGCCGCCCAACCGGGTGTCAGCGGGTCGCTGGCATGCTGAAAGATATATTTCACGGTCCCGCGCTGTATCGCATCATCTGAACGCCACGGACCCCGAGGATAAACATCACCACGCATGTATCCATCATCCACTGGATCCGAGTAGAGAATCAAACCGACCGCCCCATTATCGCCAGCAACTTTCGCCTTCACACCCCGGTAACTGCCACCATATCGCGCAATACAGATCTTTCCCGCCACCGAGATACCTTGATCGGCGAGAACTTGGTAGTCTGCAGGTAACCCTTTATTGACGTAGATGAGCTCAGCCGTTACATCTCCATCGGGTGAATAGGCGTTATACCCCGGCACAATTTCTGTTTCATAAGAATCCTTGTCCCATTCCCAACTCGCTTCTTTGCCGACGGCGAGATGCTGAACAGGCGAAAGCAGTTCTACATGCACTTCAAGCGGATGCGGAAGATACACATGATATTCGTATATCTGAACCTGTAAACCGTAGTTTTCATATTCACTTCGAAGATATTCCGCGATCTTGCGGCTATTTTCTGTCCCGGCAAGGTGAGGTTCCTCCGTCAAATACCGCAATTTATGTTGGCATCTTTCCGCTGAAACCAGATCTTTAAAACGGGTCTCGTATTGCTTTTGTGTAGCGGTACTCTCCGCGGTGAACCCCCGCATGCCCAAAACATCATGAGCAGAAAGCGCGAACGCAACAAAAATACAGATACAGCAAAAATGTGGTCTCCACGCCCACCATAGCAGATGCGACATATTTATTAGCCTTGTGATGAGTCATTACCCCCTATCGTGTGATTGTTTTATGAGAATCATAACACATTTCCCACGCATTTTCACTATATTTTTCTGCTGCACTTACGCATTGGATTTCCGGACTTTCCGTTGACATTCAATTGCGTATGTGGTAGTATTTATAATGTGCCCAGTTTTTGGAAAACACAGCCCTATAGGAATTTTGCTTAAGTGTTCCTACAACGTCTCTGGGGCAATTCCTTGGATTATCAGCCTCCTACGAGAATAGGATTGTATCAAAATGGCATACAGCGATTTCACTTTAGAATCGGTAGTGACAACCTTTCATCTCGAAAAGGTTGAATCCACAGATCTCTTTTCCGAAATAGAACCGGTGCCTTCAAGCGTGGATCTAAGGACAGCATTGGGAAAGAAAGTGCCTTTAGCTGTCGCTATAGGTACAGAGAAGGCACGGTCAGAACTCATTGTTGCGGATGTTCTTGTCGAACTCCGAGAACACTTTGATCACCGTATTAGCCTCTTTTCAGGCATTGACTTCAGCGTTGATGCCGAAACGGGATTAACAGGGGTTTGTGATTTTTTGGTCAGCCTATCACCAGGGCAACTTTTTTTGGAAGCACCTGTCATCACGCTCGTTGAGGCAAAAAACGCTGAACCTAAGCTCGGATTCGGACAGTGTGTTGCCGAGATGCTCGCTGCCCAACGCTTTAACGCAGAAAAAGGGAACAACATCCCTTGCATCTATGGAGCCGCAACTTCAGGAACCGAGTGGCAGTTTCTCAAATTGGAGGGTCAGAAACTTCACATTGACATAGCAGACTATCAAATCACCCAATGCGACCAAATCCTTGGTATTCTTTCCTGCATGGTCTCACAAAAAGCATGAACTACCTCCAGCATAAGGCAAATTTAAATGGACGCAAAGATTCTAATTGTTGAAGATGAACGCGATATCGTAGATTTACTACGGTACAATCTACAAGAAGCAGGTTTTGAAACAGACGCCGTCCGGAACGGTGCAGATGCCCTCCATCGGGCTGTCGAAAATCCACCGGATCTCATTTTGTTAGACTTGATGCTCCCCGAAGTGGACGGACTTATCGTCTGTCGTCTACTCAAGAACGACCCAAGGACGAAAAATATTCCGATCGTGATGGTAACCGCGAAGACCGAAGAGCGGGACCGAGTGGCAGGATTGGAACTCGGTGCAGACGATTACATCACAAAACCCTTTAGCCCGAGAGAAGTCGTGCTTCGGGTATCCGCCGTGCTACGCCGCATCCAAGCCGGCAAACAAGCAGAAAGCACCAAACAAATTGAAACGCACGGACTCACCATCGATATGGACAAACATCAAGTCTTGACTGAAACGGGTTCCATCGATCTCACAGCAACCGAATTCAAACTCATTACGTTATTCGCACGTTCGCCCGGACGCGTGTTTACGCGTGATATTCTCATGGATGTAATATGGGGACAAGAGTATTACGGCATTGATAGGACAGTGGATACACACGTCAGTCGCCTGCGCCGTAAGCTGGGGGAATTTGGTAAGCATATCGAGACAGTACACGGGGTTGGATATCGGTTCAAGGAAGCGAGTTGATGACTCTCAACGGTAGGAAGGAATTCCGATTCCCGACGCTTGACCGTTAATGCAGTGCTTTCAAGCGAGAGGTAACCCTTAAGGTTTCCTCCCGCATTGAAGGGCACTTATAACTTGTAGGGTTAAAATATATAGATTCTGCTCCTGCACCTACGGAAACTGTATTCCCTGTTTTCGGCACACCTTTCGGATTTTGTTAACCGCACCGCCTATCTGTTTCCCGTTCCGTGTAACACCAAAAAGATGTTGACTGACAACACGGCGGGAAATACCGAGAATGTTCCCAATCTCCTCTTGTGTTTTCCCTTTATAGAAGTAGAGTTGAATACATTCGGCTTGGCGTTTGGTGAGTTCTCTCGCGATAATCAGACGAATTTGTTCTAAGACTGCCCGTCGCTTCGTGCGACGCGCCTCCATATATTCGTCATCAGGTGTCCGATACCAGAAATAGTCCTCGGTCGTGAGTTGATCGAAATACTCCGGTGGGACCGGAATTTCCCAAAAGTCAGGATTAAATTTGGGCATAGATAAAGCAGCTCCCTCGAATGTGAGGCGATCGCGCCTATGCCTTCACCAATTATTGATAATGGACAGAGGCACCACCGCCACAATTGAATACTTTCAGGTGAAGTGTGGCGTGGTTCGTAGTCAACATAATGGTTACCTCCTTATCTTCCTTATTGTTTATGATTGGGAACGGTGCAAGTAGGTCAATGACGTTTCGCAAAGACCGCCTTTTGCGACCCGTGTATGATAGTATACTAAAAAACACAAAAACATGCCATAAAAAAACGGCAAGGGTTCATTTAAACACATTTTCGGATGCACTTTTGTCAATCCTTGGGAAAAATTAAAAAAATAAGGGACAGAGGGGTTTCAACCCCCCGTCCCTTTCCAAAGCGTGCGGCACTCAGTGCCACACCCATAAGGGTGTAACACTAAGTGCCACACCTCCTCTGGTTTGCTAACATAACAAATACCTCCTTTTCCGCGATACAGCGGCATTAGGATACCATCATCATAAAATGATAATGATTCACCTATACGCATTTTCGGATGCACTTTTGGGTATTCGTGTAAAAAAAATCATTCTTCGGGATCAAAAAACACCCTGAGTGGGGTACTCAGCCGTGGTGTCTCAACCTGTTCCTCCATCGACTTTTCGCCCCTCCATTCGCTGTGCTCAATGCCCATCGTATAAACCTGTTCTGCGGTGTCGGTGTAACTGAGGTATTGAAACCCAGCGTTTTCAAAACATATCAGTGCGGGTCCGTTGTCAGGTGATACTTGTAGTGTGATGTGTTCAGCTCCCAACCGTTCAAATGCGTAGTGGACCACTTCAAGAAGCGCGTCTGTGCCGTATCCACGGGCGCGATAATCCGGTCGAATGATGACGAACTTGAGGGTAACAGTGTCTACCCCATAGTGAAGGAGTGTAAATCCGATGAGCAGGCGAGTCGTCCGGATCTCAATAGCCAGGGCATGCATCCGTTCATTTCCCATCCAACCGTGCCAATCTTCGAGAAACGTTTCAAATGAGACCTGTGTTGCGTAGAGGAGTTTCCTGGTACCGGGTCGGTTTATCCACCCCCAAATTCGGCGGAGTTCATTTTCAGCGACTTGTCGGAGATGAATACCGCCCCCATGCAGCCGTTCCAACTGACGCAACTGACTTCTCAAGCCCTCCAATTGCGAGGAGTGTGCCCCGACTTGCGCCCCGGCGGCTCGAATCATACGCTGATTCGGACGATCCATGAATTGCGCCTGTTTCACGCGGTTCTGGAAATATCCGAGTTTCTGCTCACTCCTTTCAATAATACGCATCAAGTTCTGAATGGCATCTTCCCATTTTTGTAGATCAGCGTTTACGTCGTCGCGTTTTTCGGTCGGTTCTTCTTTTATCTGAGTTTCGTTCATATCTCCCTTCCTTGAATCCAGAGATCCGGAGGTAACTTTCATATCGGATCGGACTAATATCCCCAGCTTCAACCGCTTGCTTGACAGCACACGCGGGTTCGTGTCGGTGCGTGCATGCTGCGAATTTGCACTCTGGAATATAGGGCCGCATCTCAGGAAAATGAATATCTAATCCCTGTTCTTCATCCACCTCAAGCAAGCCGAGCGTTCGGATACCGGGTGTATCGGCAACGAATCCACCGAATTCGAGCGGCAACAGCATGACCTCGGTTGTCGTATGCCGTCCTTTGTGGATGCGTGTATCCACCTCACCCGTGCGCAATTGAAGTCCGGGTTGCACGGCATTGAGCAGAGACGATTTCCCAACCCCCGATGAACCTACAATTGCGGAAATCCTATCCTGCATCACGTTCCGCAATTCTTCAACCCCAACGCCGGTTACGATACTCGTATAAACCACTTTATAACCTAATTCTTCATATAATTTGAGTTCGCGTTGGACATTCTCGAATTTCGCCAGATCAAGTTTGTTAATACAGATAACGGGATCCACACCGGACGCCTCCGCGGTAACGAGAAATCTATCCAGCATTCGCAACTTGAGGGTCGGATGCCGTGCCGCAAAGATAATGAGGAGCATATCCAGGTTAGCAACAATCACCTGTCGCCACCCGTCCATGCGAATCCGTCCAAACTGCGTGTCACGGGGCAGACATTCTTCAATGTATCCACTGTCCGCTGTAGACGCAGCCGTAGAAATGCGGACTCGGTCGCCGACCGAGACGAGATCCACGTATGGCATCTCCTTTGTCTCAGCGAGCCGCCGTTTTTCATCTTCAATGAGGTGGTGCCGTAAGGCACACGTGTAGCTGCGCTTACCAACTTGGACCTCATAAGCACCACTTCGCGCTTTTATGACAATGCCTTCCGTCGTCTCATTCAGAGGGAGCATCAAAGAAATCCTCGTTCAACAGTGCCTAAGCACCAGGGTTCCGCCAGATAATGCGGCCACGCGTCAGGTCATACGGAGAAAGTTCAAGGGTAACCTGGTCGCCGGGCAGCACCCAAATCCTGTGCTGCATCAGCTTACCAGCGAGGTATGCCACAACTTTGTGGTCGTTTTCTTCTAATTTCACCTGAAATAGGTTCCCGGGTAGGGATTCCATAACAGTGCCGAAGACGCGAATCGCTGCGTCTTTAGTGGCTTCACGGGTTTTGGTCGTCGCATTTTCATTTTTCATTTTCTATTCTCCTCTTTTTTTGTGACTGTTTGTTACCTTTAACACTCTATTGGATGCACTTTATTAACGAATTGTTCGGAAAAAAAGTTGACATCCAGCCCGAAAAGTTGTAAAATACAGGCGTAGGAGATTCCATTTCGAGTTTTTTATAAAAGGAGAAAAAAGCAATGAGCCAAGCCTTACCGCTTGTAGCCTATCCTGACCTCAAAGGCCAAGTCAAGGCGATGGAGGAAGACGGATATGCCTATTTACCGAAGGTTATCGAAGGCGAACAACTTGCGGAACTTCGTGCTGCGATGGATCGGTTAACCGCAATTCCCGAGAGTTTTGATCGGCACGGCACCCCAGAGAATGGAAACGGTTTCCTTAACAAACACATCAACAATGCCTTCAACCGCGACCCTGTCTTCTTAGAATACTTGGATTTGTCTCCAGTTATCGAATTGGCAGAGGCAGTCCACGGCGAGGATTGTCACGTCATCGGTATGACGGCATGGGTAACGGGACCTGGGCGTCCCGATCAAGGGTTGCACGCAGATTGGCTGCCGATCCCATTGCCAACGGATATTCTGGAAGATCCACGCGTCAAGGTGCCAATTTTCATCTCAACTGCACACTACTACTTGGACGACCTTTACGAAGACCTCGGTCCAACAAAATTCATTCCGGGTAGCCATCTCTCCGGACGGAGACCCGACGGCGCGACGGAATGGAAAGGTGCCACAGAAAAGAGTATCCTCTGCAAGAGTGGGGATGTCGTGCTTTTCCGAAGCGAAGTCTGGCATCGAGGCACAGCGAACCGGAGCGACCAGACCCGCTACCTCTTACAAGTGCATTACGCGAATCGGATGATCACCCAGAAATACCCACCTTATCTGAACCGGTTTCAGTTCAATTCAGACATCTTAGAACAGGCAACGGAACGTCAACAACGATTAATGGGCAATCACCGCCCCGGCGCCTACGATTGATCTCAAATTTTTCAGCGCCCAATGACCTCCACCGAGGATAACAGCTTCCTTTGAATAGAAAAGACACCATCGGGACACCGCCAACACCGAGCGTTATCAGCGAGGAGCCGCACGGGAAAATTATTGCCCTCAGTCTGCTCCTCGCGTTTCTTTGGGGCGGGAATTCGCCTTCAATCAAGATCGGCTTGGCAGATTTCCCGCCAATGGCACTGGCGTTCCTCCGTTTTGTGATTGGGCTTGTCGTTATTGGGGGGTGGGCACTCTATCGCGATGTCTCACTTCGTTTACGCAAGGGTGAACTCCCTCGATTGCTGTTGCTGACAACGATTTTCATCCTCCAAATCATCTGCTTGAACACCGGCACCCTCTACACGACCGCCTCCCGGTCCACCATCTTCATTAACGTCTATCCCTTTTTCACGGCGCTCTTTGCGCATTTCTGGATTCCCGGCGAACGCCTCTCCGTTCCAAAGACCTTGGGAATCGTTGTCGCTTTCAGTGGTGTCTTCGTAACCGTTGCCCCGAACCTCGGCGAAGGCGAAACGAGCGTCCTCGGTGACCTCATCGTGCTTGTGAGCGGATGTTTCTTAGGATTACGCGTCGTCGTGACGAAACTGCTCATCCAGTCGATCCATCCGTACCGCCTCTTGGCGTGGCTGCTCACCTTGAGTCTCCCGTGCTATGTCACCATGAGTCTCCTTTTTGAGCGTGGATTGCCGATGCAACTGACACTCAGAAGTAGTGCCGCTTTACTCTATCAAGGCGGTGTCATCGCGGGTTTCTGTTTTCTGGCGTGGACTGCGGTGCTTGAAAGGTATAGTGCGAGTAAACTCGTTGTGCTTTTTTTCGCAACACCACTGTCGGGAGTCGTGTTTAGTTATGTGTTTTTAGGCGACGCGTTGACGCTTAGCTTATTGGTGGGTGCCGTTCTCGTAGCCGCTGGGATTTATCTGGTGAATATGCGGCGTTGATGTGCTTATCGTAAAGTGTAGAATTCATTGCCTCCTAATTTTGGGCTATATCAGGTCATATGATACTATTTCAAAATGACCATTTTTCGGAGGGACAATAAATCATCTGCCTGTAGTTGGTAGAAATAGACACCACTGGCGACACGTTCACCGACAGCGTTTCTGCCGTCCCAGTATGCTGCTCGGTTCCGACTCGTATAGTAGCCTTCGCGTTGATGACCGAGATCCAAGTGCCGGATGATGGTGCCGCGTGCATCATAGATGGTAATCCGCACATCACTGGGATTCGCCAAGTGATAAGGTATCCACGTCTCTGGATTGGATGGGTTCGGATAGTTGGGTAGCAGTGCTGTCTCCTCTGGGATCACGGACGCAAGCAGGCTTTCGAGGTAAGCGATCCCCTGACGGAAGGCGAAAGAACCATTGTCTTCAATCCATGCCTGGGCTATCCAAGACGCGATTACCGCAGCGTCTAACCCTTCTATGTTTTCCAAAGCAACGACAGAGGGAGCAGCCATGGCACTGGATTCCCCGAGACGTTGTGCCACAAAGACGAGATCCAGGATGCTGACAACCCCATCACCGTTCACATCCACTGCCGAGTTCGCAGATGCCGTTTCGCCCAAATGTCTCGCAACGAGGATCATGTCCAGCACACTCACCTGACCATCTCGGTTTATATCTCCATTAGCGGGGGGTAAGACATCCGATATGTTGTTACCGTCCAGATGCAGGATCTCTAACTGCGTGAGTTCTGCCAGCGGCGATGCATCCGATATGTTATTATCCTGAAGATACAGCCATTTCAGGTGCGTGAGTTTTGCCAGCGGCGATATATCCGATATGTTGTTACCGTCCAGATACAGGATCTCTAACTGCGTGAGTTCTGCCAGTGGTGATAGATCCGATATGTTGTTCTCTCTGAGCTGGAGTGTCCCTAGCTGCGTGAGTTTTGCCAGTAGCGATATATCCGATATGTTGTTACCGACGAGAGACAGGTCATATAATTGCGTGAGTTCTGTCAGTGGTGATAGATCCGATATGTTGTTATTCTCGAGATATAGGCTTCTTAGCTGCGTGAATCCTGCAAGGGGTGATATATCCGATATGTTGTTACGGCCGAGAAATAGGCCCCTTAGCTGCGTGAGTCCAGTAAGGGGTGATATATCTGATATGTTGTTATTGCTGAGAAGCAGGCCCCTTAGCTGCGTGAGTCCAGTAAGGGGTGATATATCCGATATGTTGTTACCGACGAGAGACAGCGTTCTTAGCTGCTCTGCGAACTGCAGCCCTTCCAAATCCTGAATCTTCATACTGGATGCCTGTAAACTTTTAAGTGTGCTCATCTCCTTCGCTGTAATCAAGGCATCTGGTGCTTTGCCGAGTGCCGCTGTGATTGCCACACGCAGGTTGGAATCCGGGATATGCACAGAGGCACCAGAAGTACCTTCCATTGCCGCGGTTAGCATGCCTGCAATAGCAGGTTTAAAGACGGCGTTCACATCGGCATCGACACCGACGAACATACTCCAACCACCACCCCGTTCACTGATCTTCACGAGCAAGAGGTTATCGCCTTGCTTGATATCAACCAGAAATGTGTCCTGAAAGTCGCCAGCACCACGGTTAACAGGGTTGTTGTGAACCTCTTCACCGTTGAGCCAGACCTTGACGGAGTCATCACTGCCGACTCTCATATCTACGCCATCCTGATCTGAATCAGATTCAAGCGTGATAAGCGCGTAAGACGAATGGTCGTTGACATCGCCTTTACCCAAGCCAATCTCGTTGATGAGGTTGTTGACATTGTTACCGCCGGTTTCGGAAATCTTACCGAGTGTCCATACCAAATCGCCGACAGCATCGCCTGCATTAGCACCGTTATTTGCGATCATCTCTTCGGTAACATAACCACCACTGGCTTCAGCGAGTGAATCGATATCGGTCGAATTCGCGCCGCCTTGACCTGATTTGGTCGGGGCGATCATCCAGAGCCATGGACCGGTAATTTTATTTTGGGCATCAGCTGTCTGCGCCATCACAAACATGACTATAAAATGTGCGAACCCTATTGTGAATAATTTTCTATTCATGAAAATCTCCGATTATAGTAAGTCCAAGAATTAATGAGACACTCTTCTGTGTTATATTGATCATCAGATGAACTTTGAACCCATAGAACCTCTCCATTGACGTTTTCGAGCGTCCTGCGTGTTCTGTCCATCAAGTTTCACTTCAATAGCGACAGGTTCACGCCCGAGTTCAGTCACAAAGATATCGGGGCATTTCTGATTGTTTTTAAAAGGACGTGTTTGTTCTTCAAGGGTCCATGTGCTCCGCATCCTGTTAAGGATGTCTACCAACTTTGTTGTGATTGTGTTTTCGTGTTGTTTCGCCATGTTATGTTATCTCTTGTAACCATGTATGTGGATTCTCTACGCGGACGCGAAGGTGCGACTGATAACGTTTGGCGAGTCTTAACATTCGGTCATCAGTCGTGCGAATTTATGTCGAGTTAAAGCACAATCCTCTGTTTCTGATTTACACTGACGTAGGAACCTTAACTGTCCAGATAGCCCCAGTTTTCCAGAAATTACGCCGAGTCCAAACCGATAAACCTCAATATCAGTCATTGCACTTAGATCTTTTGGAGACTTATTTTTGGGTCCCTCTTGTTTTTTTTCACGGAGATCTTGAATCCCTTGCATAATTGTCTCCATATCCAGACCGTCTAACCACTTATGGCGTTCAGCGGTATAATCGCCCGTGGGAGGTTCACACTGCCCAAGGAACCGAATTGTTCCAGCACGCCCCAATTTATCCAAAAGGATATCAAGTCCCAACTCGTAAACTTCAGTGTCTGTCATATCTCGTATGTTCATTTGCACTTACCTCCTGTAACCATTATGTAGATTTCCAACGCGTACCCGAAATTAGATAGTTAAGCACTCCCTCTAAGAGAAGGCGAGGTCAGAAAAACCTCGCCTTACGGATATATCAGGGATAAAATTTACTTGCGTTTAGAGGGTGCTTCCATCGCTGGATAGATTTCTATATCCGCTCGCGTGATGAGAACGCCGACGTAGAACGTCAACCAGTCGCCGCAGCATTCAATAGACATATACTCATCGTTATCACTGGCGTATTCGTGAAGTTCAACATCGAACGTATCTTCCCCTTCGGCATTGGTAAGGGTGAGTATTGCAGGAACAACGTCCTGTCGGTTATATTCAATAGCAATATCCGCATTCTCATTCTCCGGGTCCGGAAAATAGAGGGTCATGGTATCTGGCAACGGATCGCCGAGTTCACATTCATCGTCAACAATCCATCGGGAAATCTCGTAATCGTCCTTCGTTCCAGCAATATGATCAACCCCGATAACGACCTCTTCCTCGGCATCCCGGGCGTGATACATATAGCGGCGGAGGCTGTTACCTTCGTACTTCTTCCGTATGACGAGTTTAAAAGCGCGCGAAGTATCTCCCGTCTCCTCATAAGTAATGATGTCGGAGAGTTCAATCATGCTATCGAGCGGAATGTCGACTAACTCATGCCGTTCCGGTTTCTTCGGTTCAGCGTCCTTGCGTCTCCCAAACAGGGATTTGCCGTCTTTTCTGCGAAACAGTGCCATAGTCCCACCTAAAAATAACCTTTGTTATACATCACAACCACAACCACACCAACAACGAGGATACTTCCGAAGATAAGCAGGAACCACGTTGCTCCTGATGTCCGCTTCTCGACAACAACGGTGCGTGTCGCAGGTGGTGCGCGCGTTGTGCTTGTTACCGTAGGTGTCGCCTCGGCAGCGGCAATGAGTTCCGACTTCAATGCCGCTTCATCCGGCAGTTCGTCAACTGTGAAAGCCTCGGCACCCTCCCCATAAAACGCATCAGGATTCTCCTCGACGTAACTTGCGACATAATCCTCATCTCGGTTTGTGCCGGGGTCTACGTAATTCGCGTTCGGTTCAACGCCTTGGCTCTCGTAATAGTCTTTGTAGTACTCATACTCCGCCTGTTTTTCTGCACTCCAGTGCGAGCGGTCATAGTCTCGGTGGTGATAGTGCCAGAGGTAACTATGGCGAATCGAATGGTTGTAATAGTCATGGAAATAGATACCGAACATGAAGTTGTTAAACGCCATAGATGCCGCCAACGGGTACATTGAGTACCCCATCATTGGATAGTAACCCCCGAAATTATTGACGTTAATCGTTTGGCGAGCATCGCGGCGGGCGCGTGCCGTCTCGCGATTCGCTCTCCTGTTTTGGCGTTTTAGCGTCCGGTTTTCTGCTTTGAGTTGTCGAACCTGTTTCCGATTTTGCGCTTTCACCTGCCGTTGCTGGCTGCGTGTTGCGCTCCGGGTCGCGGTCGTGCTTCGATTCGCTGAAGTTGCGGTCGTTGTTCTGGCACGACTTGTCGCAGTTTGTCTCTGGCGTGCGACCGTGCTGGCACGTGTGCCTGTGCTTCTTGACGCGCTACTTCTGTTATAGGTGCTGCCCGTGCTGCGGGTCGTCCGCGTCGAGGTCCGTGGGGTTGTATAAGAGCGACTCGTGCTACTCCGGCTACGCGTGCTGCTATAGGTGCGTCTGGGAGTGGTACTCCGCCGGGTCGTGCTGCGGCTGTAACTGCGACTGCGACTAAAACTCCTGCCTCCGCCGCGGCGGCTCTCTACGATATCGGGTGCAAAACTGAATAAAAAGACAACCAGAACCGCAAGGATTGAGAACTTCTGAAATTTACGTTTCACCCTGATCTTCCTCCTTAGATTTTTTTGCATGGAAAAACTTGACAAAAGATGCCGAATTTGTTAAAATTAAGAATACATGTAAATCAGGGGCGGTTTTATTCGTGAACCACCCTGACTTTGAAGATTTATGTGCCTGTAGCTCAGATGGATAGAGCGTCAGCCTCCGGAGCTGAAGGTCGAGCGTTCGAGTCGCTCCAGGCACGTTCTTTTTTTTTCTAATGGACGCGCACGTCACATTCCAATTGCGCGAAACTTCATACTCACCATTTTAAAGACTATGCTAACATTAATGTAAGAGAGTTGTCAAGTATATTTGAAAGGAAAGATATGGCACTTGATGTCCGAGATGCACGATTAACGGATCTGATCGATCCGGAGGCAGCTGTTGAGCAGATAGCAACAGGATGCCAATTCACCGAGGGACCCCTCTGGCACGCCACAGAGCAGTTTCTACTTTTTAGCGATATTCCCGCAAATACGATGCGGAGATGGGATGCGAACGCGGGAATGACTGTTTTCCGCGAACCCTCCGGTAAGTCAAACGGCTTGACTTACGATAAAGGCGGACACCTCATCGCCTGTGAGCACGCCAACCGACGGGTCTCCAGAACGACAGCTGACGGGGACGTCATCACAATCGCATCACACTATCAAGGAAAACGTTTGAACAGTCCGAACGATGTCGTCGTGAAATCCGACGGAAGTCTCTATTTCACCGATCCTCCCTACGGACTGAGTGCAGCCTACGGGGTTGAATCAGAGAAGGAACTCGACTTTCAAGGGATCTACCGCCTGTCTCCAAACGGTGAAACACTGACCTTGCTCGTCGATGACTTTGATAGACCCAACGGTATCTGCTTTTCACCGGACGAGTCTATCCTCTACATCAACGACACCGAACGGATGCATGTGCGAGCGTTCGATGTGCAACCCGACGGCACCCTCACCAACGACCGCATCTTCGGTGAAGAGGAAGGGGATACGGGGAAACCGGACGGGATGAAAGCCGATACACAGGGAAACGTTTATTTAACAGGTCCCGACGGTATTTGGGTCTTCGCACCTGACGGCACACATCTCGGCATTATTCTCGTTCCTGAACGCGCCGCGAACCTCGCATGGGGTGGCGATGACTGGAAAACCCTTTTCATCACAGCGAGCACCTCTGTCTATCGCGTAGCATGTAAAACCGTGGGGGTCGCAGTCCCATAACACCCATGAAAGTTAATATTAAACGCATCGACAAGACGCTTCCGTTGCCGCAATACGAAACCGCCGGTTCCGTGGGTTTCGATCTGATTTGTCGAGAATCCGCAGAGATTGCCCCGCACACCATCGTCCTGATCCCCGCGAACGTCATCGTTGAAACACCCCCCGGTTATATGCTGATGGTCTGTTCCCGCAGCAGCACACCGCGTAAATTCGGCTTGATGGTGCCGCAAGGTGTAGGGATCGTCGACACCGACTACTGTGGTGAAGCGGACGAATTGCAAATTCAGGTCTATAATTTCACAGATAGCGTCGTTAAGGTTGACAGAGGGAGTCGCATCGCACAAGCCATTTTCGTGCGCGTCGCTACAGCAGAATGGAACGAGGTCGAAGAGATGTCCGCAGCCTCCAGAGGCGGCTTCGGTAGCACAGACCGGTAGATATAGGGAGAGTCATGGAACAATACATAGACGGACTTCGACAAGTCTTCGATACCGGGGTTGACCGAGCGGGTAGAAATGGAAAAACTCGGGCAGTCTTCGGCATGCAAATGCGATTCAATATGGAAGATGGGTTTCCTGCCGTAACCACCAAAAAACTCGCTTTTCGGTCAATGAAAGCGGAACTTCTGGGTTTCTTGCGGGGCTACGATCATGTCGATCAGTTCCAAAAACTCGGTACACAGATATGGAACGCAAACGCTGAGGCGTGGGGACGTGACGGCTCCCTCGGACGGATATACGGTGTCCAATGGCGACGGTGGAAAACGGAAAATGGCACGATAGACCAATTAGGTGATGTCATTAAACAGATCCAAAACAACCCATATAGTCGTAGACATATCGTTTCGGCGTGGAATGCAGCAGAATTAGATCAGATGGCATTGGAGCCCTGTCATGTGTTATACCAATTCTTTGTCGCCGATGGCAAATTGTCGATGCAGACCTATCTACGGAGCTGCGATATGTTCTTAGGGGTTCCGTTCAATATCGCCTCTTACTCGCTCCTCTTGCACATGGTCGCGCAGGTAACAGCGTTAGCACCCAGTGAGTTTGTTCTTACTTTAGGGGATGCCCACATCTATCACGAACACCTCGAAGCCGTCGAAATCCAATTACAACGGAAACCTTATCCACTCCCACGCCTCGAACTCAATCCGAAAATCAAGTCGATTGACGCGTTCAAGATGCAACACATTCAATTGGTAGACTACCAGCACCACAAGGCTATCTACGCCCCTATGATCGTGTAGGATTCTCAAGGCACCGCGCTACACTGGAGGTTCCCGATGAAAAAGCAGATAGTTTTGATAAGTCTCATCGGATTGCTACTTGCAAGTTGCGGGAAATCTAATAAAAATGATTATGCAATTTCGCGCTTAGCGGATATGATAACAGTTTATTGGGTGTTACCGGCGAAGGCAGAAATCGCCCTTTTTGAACTCACCGACGATGCCTTGGCATTGGAAATTGATCTGGGGGACCACGCCGAAAAGAATGGACACCGTATGCTCGCAAAGAAGGAACTCCGTATTCCCATCGGCGCGTGGCAGGAGTCGGTATCTTTCGCAATCGCAGAAAACCGTGAAACGCTTGAACTCAAAGGAATGAGCAGGATGGATGAACTGGCGATTTTCCATATCAGGGTGCATCCTACGATGGAATCCGCCCCGGAGTTTCCATTTAAGACGCATATCATGTGGAAGTGGATTGACGGGAAATGGCAGGAATCCCCACAGATCGTCCCCTCTGTTTGCGTCTTTATGTCCTCTCGACCAGATAGATACCTTCGCAATCTTGGTGATAAGGGTCCGGGTAATTTTACACAGGCAGAAATCTTTCGGTCAGGTGACAGGATCACGGCATATTGGCATAGTCCGGGTAAACCGAGAACAACATGGTTCAACCATGCCCAAGCAGAAAGCGGATACATCGGCGGTGGAATAGGTGAAAAAGGGATTGGGCTGCCCGACAATTGGATCGAACAAATGCCTATTGCAAAGATAGAACCCCACGAATCCGTAACGTGCTTAGGCGTTGGCAAAACGCCGGAGATTTTCATTGCATATTTCCGCGTATCCTCCAATTCCACTGACTAAGGAAACTATGGCAAAGAAAAAGCAAAATCAAGGCAATTCCGATCCCTCTCAACAGAACGGCAATTCCGCAGTCTCAGACGAACTGACGCTGGCAGAGGAAGCCGGATTCCTCATTCATGTCGCTTTTGAGGAGTTTGAAGAGATTATCATCAATTACCCGCATCACGCAGCTTACTGCTTCGCCTCCATTACGCGTCTGGTGGATACAACCGAGAATTTGTCCTACTTCACACGACGGTTGGGCATGTGGCTCTGGATAGAGGTCCTTGCTTTTCAAACCGAAGAACCGCTGGATCTCACGGAATTCGTCGAACAGTTTGAAGTCGATGTAGAGACCATCGAGACAGGGATTAAGGAGCTTGTAACTGCCGAAGAATTTAAGATTGAATGGGAACAGGAAAAACAGATCAAACTCGTCCCCCGTATGGCAAAAGAGACAGTCATCCATTTTGCTGAACGCGTCTTGAGTGGGATACGGGCAGGAAAACAGGAAGAAGGAGTCGAGCCTTAAAATGATAGTTTCAATGATTGCCGCACTGGATCAAAACAGGCTCATCGGTAACGGACCGGATATCCCGTGGCAGATGCCCGTGGACCGACGGCATTTCCGCGATATGACGCTTGGGAAGCCCGTCGTTATGGGACGCAAGACCTTTGAAACCCTGAAACGTCCTCTCGGCAAGCGGCGGAATATTATTCTCACGCGAAACACGACCTACGCGGCACCGAAAGGGTGCATCGTGGCACATTCGGTAGACGAGATCCTGAAACTTTTTGCGGGGACAGAGGAACTCATGATATGCGGCGGGGCACCTATCTACGCAGCCTTCTTACCGCACGCAAACCGACTCTATCTCACACAGATCCATGCTACGTTCAGAGGCGATGTCTATTTCCCGGCGTTCGATACCGAAGCGTGGCAAGAAGTAAAACGCATCGATGGTGAACCTGACGAGAAAAATCCTTATCCCTACAGTTTTTTGTTTTTAGAAAGAAAATAGGAGGCGTTCCGTGCTTAATGTGTGTATGCTTTCCGGTTCCTTTGAATACGATTCCGAGGCATCTTTGACGATTTTCAAAACGTTCGTAGAAAAACACTATCCGATCCACGCGAATTTAGTCGTCTACAATTCAGAAGACCACGATCCCGCTTTAGGAGCGTTAGATGATGCAGATGCGCTATTGGTTTTCACACGCCGTCTGAACACAGCCGGTGCGTCACTGAAACAATTTCAAGCCTACTGCGAACAAGGTAGACCGCTCGTTGGGGTCAGGACAGCCAGCCACGCCTATCAAAACTGGTTGGAATTCGATAAAACAGTGCTCGGGGGCGACTATCAAGGGCATTACGGTGAGGGACCGCCCACGCAGGTGGAATTGATTGATACGGAACATCCCATCCTGAACGGCATTCCAGCGTTTGACTGTTATGGCAGCCTCTATAAAAACCCATCCGTTCGCGACGATACCTCTCTACTCTTGATGGGACACACGGACGAACATTCAGAGCCTGTCGCATGGACGCGTTTGCATAATGGCGGACGTATCTGTTATACTTCATTAGGGCACCAGAAAGATTTTGACGTAGAACCCTTTTTACGATTCCTCGCGCAAAGTATTTTGTGGGTAGCGAAAGAGATATAGGAAAAAATTCAAGGCATTTTGGAGACATGGAAACCCTTACAATTCTGAATGGCGACATCTACACTCCGAAACACTATGGACACGGGAGCATCGTCATTCAAAACGACAAAATTTCAACGATAACCGCAGAAGTCCTGCAGCCATCGGGAGAGACCCTCGATGCCGCTGGGTGCCTCGTCATTCCCGGATTGATCGATGGATTGGTGCACGGCGGCGGTGGCTATGATAGCATGACCGGTCGCGTTGAAGACATTGCGACAATCACACGCGCCCATGCGCGCAGCGGTGTTACCTCGTTAGTGCTGGGAATCTCCTCGGGCAGCATGAAACAAATCAACAATGCCTTAACCGCTATTGCACACGTCGTTGACGAACCTGTAGCGGACGGTTCTCGGATTTTAGGGTCCTACGTGGAAGGAAAATTCGGGAGTCTCGCCAAAAACGGGGCACAGAACGCAAAATACATTACACATCCGAACTTCGAAGAATTCCATGCAATGTGGGCGGCTTCCGATGCGACTTTAAAGGTAATCTCCGTCGCACCCGAAAACGATGACAATCTGCAGTTTATCAAGCATCTCGCGACCTTTAAAGCGGATGCCTATAACAACATCGTCATCGCGATGGGACACACAAACGCCACCTATCAACAGGCACTCGATGCGATTGACGCAGGCGTGACACGCGCCACCCATACTTACAACGGTATGAGTGGGCTGCACCACCGCACCCTCGGCGCCATTGAAGCCGTCCTTTCCCATCCAGACATCCACGCAGAACTCATCGTCGATGAACACCATGTCCATCCTTTTTGGGGAAATACCCTGATCCAACAAAAAGGCGTTCACGCCGTTGGGTTAATTACAGACTGCACAGAACTCGCCGGTGTCCCCACAGAAGAATGGCAAACCTCGGCAACATACCTCCCCGAGCTGGATGCCTATCGCCTCAATGAAGATGCGATCTCCCAACACGACACAACCTTTGAGCGGCATAGGACCGAGAAATACATCCGCAACGGAGCGATGTGGTTAGATGTCGGAAAACCCACAGAACGCCTCGCGGGTGCGACAATTACATTGATGGAGGGTGTCCGTAACGTCATCAACTGGGGACATTCCATAGAAGCCGCTTTAACGATGGCGACCTTAACGCCGGCGCAAAATTTAGGCGTTGCGGATTCGGTGGGTTCAATTGCAACCGGTAAAACGGCAGATATCGTTATTGTTGACGAAAATTTGAGCGTTCAAACCGTTATTTTAGGCGGAAAAGTGGTAAAAAAGTAGAAAATTCGCAGAATTCCAATCTTTTTCGCTTTTTTTTCAAAATAAATTTGACACAACCCAATTTATTGTGTATAATATTAGTTTTGGAAACCCTAATCAATCTTTTTTAGAAACGAGGGGGCAACTACGGAAACATTCTAACGTCGTACCTAAAATTCAGCGTTAATGTGTTGAAGTTACAATGCCCCGCGCGGGGCTTTTTTCTTTTTGTCAGAAACCCATAGATATATCATCGCGGAGGTCCGAAATGCCAACAATTAATCAATTAATCAAAAAACCGCGCAAAAAGTCCCGGAAAAAGACCAAATCTCCGGTACTCGAGCAGTGTCCTCAGCGGCGCGGTATCTGTTTACAAGTGAAAACAGTAACACCGAACAAACCGAATTCGGCATTGCGTAAAGTCGCTCGAGTGCGGTTCACCTCTGGCTACGAAGCGACCTGTTACATTCCGGGGATTGATCACAATCTGCAAGAACACTCAGTCGTTTTAGTCCGAGGTGGGAGAGTCAAAGACCTCTCTAATGTTCGCTACCACATCGTCCGCGGCAAATTGGATACTGCAGGTGTTGATAACCGTCGTCAAGGTCGTTCAAAATACGGCGCACGGAAACCGGCTTAAAAAACGGAGGAAGAGTAGATGCCGAGACGTGGAAACATCAGCAAACGGGATGTCAGTCCTGACGCGAAATATAACAGCAAGCTGGTGTCAAAATTCATCAATAGCCTCATGTTAGATGGCAAGAAAAGCACTGCGCAATCAATCTTATATGAGAGTTTTGAGATTATTGAATCCCGGGCGAAGGAAGACGGTTTCGCCGTGTTCCGTCAAGCCATCAACAATGTCAAACCCGTGTTAGAAATTAGACCCCGGCGTGTAGGCAGCCAGACCTATCAAGTGCCTGTTGATGTAAAAGCAGAACGGAAACAGCGATTGGCTTTTAGTTGGATTATTCAATCCGCTCGTTCGCGCGGCGAAAGGCGGATGGCAGAACGTCTCGCAGGTGAAATACTTGAAGCATCTCAGAACGAAGGTGGCGCGATTCGCAGAAAAATGGATCAGCATCGAATGGCAGAAGCGAACCGAGCTTTCGCACATTATCGATGGTAAAAAATGCGTTACGGCTGAGAGCCGAAGCGTTAACACAAAAAAGGAGTCGTCTGATCGTGGCGGAGAAAAAAAATAGCAACCCTCAACGCTTAGAATTGCCCCACATGCGAAATATCGGTGTCATGGCACACATTGATGCCGGGAAGACCACTGTCACCGAACGCATTCTCTATTATACCGGTAAACTCTATCGGATCGGAGATGTGGACGATGGCACCACTGCCATGGATTGGATGGTGCAAGAACAGGAACGCGGCATTACGATTACTGCCGCCGCAACAACCTGTCAGTGGAAAAAACACCAAATCAATATCATTGATACACCGGGGCATATCGACTTTACCGTCGAAGTTGAACGCTCACTTCGTGTCCTCGACGGCGCAGTCGCAGTTTTTTGTGCAGTTGGCGGCGTTGAACCCCAATCTGAAACTGTTTGGAGACAAGCAGATAAATACGATATACCCCGAATCGCGTTCGTCAACAAAATGGATCGAACCGGTGCCGATTTCTTCCGAACGGTTGAGATGATGGAAGAACGCCTCGGTGCCCCAGCGATCCCCGTGCAACTTCCTATCGGGTCAGCAGAACAATTCACAGGAATCGTCGACCTCATCTCCATGAAGGGGCAGATCTGGAATGTCGGCACAGATGCCGGCAGCGATGGCACTGTCATCCAAGAAACAGACATCCCCAGAGAAATGGAGGACATGGCGACCGAATATCGCGAGCAGCTGTTAGAGGCTATCGCCGATCACGACGATGCACTTATGCTTAAATACTTGGATGGTGTCGAAATTTCACCTGAAGAGATTAAAGCGGGCATACGAAACGCTGTTCTTAATGGAAAGGTCGTCCCTGTTCTCTGCGGTACCGCTCTGAAAAATAAAGGGGTCCAACCGCTGTTAGACGCGATAGTCTCCTACCTACCGGCACCCACCGACGTGCCGCCTGTGGTAGGCTTTAATCCGAAGACTGAAGAAGAGGAAACACGTGCCGCAAAGGATAGTGAACCCTTCTGTGCATTGGCGTTCAAAATCATGACGGATCCCCATGTTGGCAAACTTACCTACTTACGGGTGTATTCTGGTATCCTCCAGAAAGGCGATACCCTCTACAACAGTACAACTGGAAAACACGAGCGGATTGGTCGGTTAATGCAGATGCACGCCAACAAACGGGAAGAACACCAAGCTGTTCACTCAGGCGACATCGCCGCAGTCATCGGGTTAAAAGACCTCTCAACGGGGGATACGCTCTGCGATCCGAAGGCACATATCACCTTAGAAACGATGGTGTTCCCGTTGCCGGTGATGGCTATCGCCATTGAGCCTCGAACGCAATCCGATATCGATAAACTGAACCTCGCCCTCTCGAAACTCGCTGAAGAAGATCCGACCTTTAAAGTGCATCAAGACAGCGAAACAGGACAAACATTATTGTCCGGTATGGGTGAACTTCATCTCGAAATCATCGTTGATAGGCTCGTGCGTGAGTTTAACGTCTCGGCGAATGTTGGCAATCCGCAAGTCGCCTATCGGGAAACGATCCGTAAAGCCGTTAAATCCAGGAAACGTTTCGTGCGTCAATCCGGGGGTAGAGGTCAATTTGGAGACGTTACGATCGAGGTCGAACCCCTTGAAAAAGGATCAGGCTTTGAATTCATTGATGAAACCAAAGGTGGCGTTATTCCGCAAGAATACATCCCCGCAGTGCAGAAAGGCATTGAGAACGCGATGAACATAGGTGTCTTAGCAGGCTACCCGGTCGTTGATGTGTTAGTCAGACTCGTAGACGGTTCACATCACGCCGTAGATTCATCAGAAATGGCGTTCTCCATAGCAGGTTCTATGGCGTTTAAAGACGCACTAAAGAGTGCGACACCGACGCTTCTCGAACCGATTATGGATGTTGAAGTTATTGTTCCCGACGAATACCTCGGTAAGGTCATAGGCGACCTGAATTCACGGCGTTCTCAGATACGTGAAACCGAAACGCAAGCGAAATCTCGTATTCAAGTTATTCGTGTTGATGTCCCGCTTTCAGAAATGTTTGGGTATGTCAAAACACTTAGGTCACTCACACAGGGTAGAGCCAATTACTCTATGGAGTTTGCACATTATAACGAAGTCCCAACAAGCGTGATGGAAGATTTAATTTCATCAGCGAATCGTTAAGTAGTTTTCAAGGTGTCCGAACTGTTGGAGTGTTCACATTTCCGACAAGCGGGCACACGTAACCAATATAACAATAAACTTTTAGTGGAGCTCGGAAAAAATGGCTAAGGAAACGTTTGAAAGGACTAAACCCCACGTCAATGTTGGAACAATTGGCCACGTTGACCACGGTAAGACAACGCTGACAGCAGCAATTACGATGGTGCTCTCGAAACTCGCTGACGCAGATTACGTCATGGAGTATGATGAAATTGATAAGGCACCCGAAGAAAAAGAACGTGGTATTACCATTAATACAGCACACGTTGAGTATGAAACCGATAACCGGCATTACGCACACGTTGATTGCCCCGGACACGCCGACTATATCAAGAATATGATTACCGGTGCGGCACAGATGGACGGTGCGATTCTGGTGGTATCCGCCGCTGACGGACCCATGCCTCAGACACGTGAGCACGTGCTATTGGCGCGACAGGTGAACGTGCCTTCGCTCGTCGTCTTCCTGAACAAGGCTGACATGGTGGATGACGAAGAGCTGCTGGAACTCGTCGAATTGGAAGTTCGCGAATTGCTCAGCGATTATGACTTCCCCGGCGACGATATTCCCATCGTCATAGGTTCCGCGCTTGACGCCATGGAATCCGGTGGTGATCCTGGGCATGAAGCCTGCCAACCCATTCTTGAACTCATGGCAGCTGTTGATGAATACATCCCAGAACCGGTTCGCGATACCGATCGTCCCTTCCTGATGCCGATTGAAGATATCTTCACCATCAGCGGACGGGGAACCGTTGTCACCGGTAGGGTTGAACGGGGAACCGTTGAAATCGGGAACACCGTTGAAATCGTGGGGTTACGTGAAACACAAAACACTGTCGTTACAGGGGTTGAGATGTTTAACAAGAGCCTCAACGAGGGTCAAGCCGGCGATAACCTCGGTGCCCTCTTGCGTGGTGTTGAACGCGATGATGTCGAACGCGGACAAGTTTTGGCAATCCCTGGGACGGTTACGCCCCATACCCAATTTGAAGCGGAAGCCTACATTCTCACAAAAGATGAAGGTGGACGCTGGAATCCGTTCTTTAGCGGATACCGACCGCAGTTCTATTTCCGAACAACCGACGTAACTGGAGAGATGAACCTCCCGGAAGGCATTGAAATGATTATGCCTGGCGACAACGCACAGATCACTGTAAAACTTTCTAAACCGATTGCGATGGAAGAACAACTCCGATTCGCAATCCGTGAAGGTGGACAGACAGTCGGTGCCGGTGTTGTCTCGAAAATTATTGAATAAAACGATTGGGCGGTGCTGACGCGCCGCCCTTTTTAAGTAATCAACACAGTGCAGTCCTTACATCAGCATCAAGCTGTAAGCGAACAAGACTTCCCTGTTTGATGAAGGCGATACGAAAAGATGGACAATCAAAAAATTCGCATCCGGCTCAAGGCATTTGACTATCGGTTGTTAGACCTGTCGTCAAAACAGATAGCAGAAACTGCGAAGCGCACAGGGGCAGCTGTCTCCGGTCCAATTCCATTGCCGACGAAAAAGCATATCTATACCGTTCAACGTTCAACGTTTAAAGACAAGAAGTCGCGTGAACAATTTGAGATGCGGATTCATAAACGTCTGCTGGATATCTTAGAGACGACACCTAAAACTGTTCATGCCTTGATGGGTTTGGATCTGCCCGCAGGGGTCGATGTTAAAATTACGCTTCTCTAACTCTGGGAATCTGGACCTATAGATATTACAGCCACTGAGGTGTTAAGAGGCATTTCTTCTTGAAACCCTCTAAGGTGGTATGTTTAGAGGGAAACGATACACAGATTCACTCATTCACAAAAGGCGAAAGAAAATGGTTAAAGGAATTATCGGCCGCAAAATCGGCATGACACAAGTCTTTGAGGACTCAGGTAAAGCGGTCCCTGTTACCGTCATCCAAGCAGGTCCCTGCCCCATTGTCCAGCTCAAAACGCAAGAAAAAGATGGATATCAGGCAGTTCAATTGGGTTTCGGAGAACAAAAAGAAAGCCGCATGAATCGTCCTAAGCGAGGACACTTCGCCAAAGCCGACGTTGAACCCGCATTTGTGCTTCGGGAATTTCGAGTCCAGAGCCTTGATGACGTGTCTGTAGGAAGCATTGTCGATGCAAGCGTTTTTTCAGAGGGTGAACTTGTTGACGTGACAGGCACCTCAAAGGGACGTGGTTTCTCTGGGGTGGTGAGACGTTGGAATTTCGCGGGTGGTCGGAAAAGCCACGGTGGCGAGCAAGATTTGCGCAGACCTGGCTCTATTGGCGCAAGTGCGACCCCCTCCCGAGTCTTTAAAGGAAAACGGATGGCGGGACGCCACGGTGCCAAACGGCATACCGTTCAAAACTTGTCCGTGATCCAAGCCGATCCTGAGCGCAATTTATTGGTGGTTAAAGGGGCTGTTCCGGGACCCCCCAATGGGTTGCTGCTGGTAAGAAAAGCATCTAAAGCTTAATAGTTGTCGGTTATCGGTTTTCAGTTAAAGAGGTCTTTGTAACAATCTTCACAAACCTGGAATACACTCTGTAGTAGCAAAGATTACCACAGAAAACCTCTTCACTGACGACTGACGACTGACAACCGATAACTATTAAAAGAGGAAAATATGTCAACCTTAGACGTACACAACATATCTGGGGGAGTCCTCCGAGAAAAGGAATTAGCCGATGCGTTCACCGAGGCTGAAGTGAATGGTCCTGTCATTCACCAATGTGTCGTTGCTTACCTCGCGAATCAGAGGCAAGGCACCGCATCAACGAAAACCCGGAGTGAAGTGAAAGGCAGTGGGAGAAAACTCTACCGCCAAAAAGGAACAGGTAGAGCACGGGTCGGGCACGCCAAGGCACCCAATCGAGTGCATGGCGGTGTCGCGTTCGGTCCGAAACCGCGCAGTTACCGACAGGCTACGCCGAAACGGGTTCGCCACCTTGGACTTCACAGTGCACTCGCAGACAGGTTTCAGAACCAACAGTGCATTCTCGTTGAAGATTTTACACTTGAAAAACCCCGGACCAAAGACATCGTTAACATGCTAAAGGCGGTAAACGCGGAAGGGAAAGTGCTGCTTGTCCTGAATGAACACTGTTCAAATATTAACCTCTCTGTCCGGAATATTCCACAGGTTAACAGCTGCATATGGAACCACCTCAACGTTTATCAGGTTATGTGGCATGACACCCTCATCATTACTGAGAGCGCCGCCGAGAAACTGGAATCCAAATTTTTAGCCACCTAAAGGCTATGGTTAAGACATCAGTTCAGCAGCAGAAGGATAAAACTGATGAAAGATGTATATCAGATCATATTACAACCGCTGATAACGGAGAAGAGCACGGTCCTCCGTGACTCTAACAAGTACGCCTTCGTTGTGGATCGCAACGCAACGAAACCACAGATTCGTCGAGCCGCGGAAGAATTGTTTGACATTGAAGGCGATATTCTGAAAATTCACACAATGCGCGTTCGTGGTAAACCCAAAGGTAAAATGTTGCGGTATCAACGGGGTAGAAAACCGCATTGGAAGAAAGCGATTATTACCCTGAGAGAAGGCGCGACCATCCAAGCGTTTGACACCATATAGGAAGAGTTGTCGGTTATCCTTCTTTGGTTCCCGACAATTGACGACTAAAAAAAGGAAATCAGAATGCCTAAAACTTATTCACCCATAACTCCGAGTCGCCGGTTCATGACGGGTTACACCTTTGAAGAGATCACGCGGAGCAAACCCGAAAAATCTCTCGTGAAAGGGTCGAAACAGAAAGCCGGTCGGAACGCCAATGGGCGTTTGACTGTGAGACGCCGCGGTGGGGGACATAAGCGCAGATACCGGGTCATCGACTTCAAACGAGACAAGTTTGGCATTCCGGCTAAAGTTGCCGCGATTGAGTATGATCCGAACCGGTCGGCGCATATCGCCTTATTACACTATGTCGACGGTGAAAAGCGTTACATTCTCGCCCCGGTCGGTGTTCAGGTTGGCGATATGCTGCAGTCAGGTGAAGATGCAGAAATTCGCCCTGGCAACGCCTTACCGCTTGAGAGAATCCCACTCGGATCGTCAATCCATAACATAGAGATGCGTCCCGGGAAAGGTGGACAACTCGTCCGGAGTGCTGGCGTTGCAGCGCAGTTGGTCGACAGAGAAGGGAAGTATGCGCGTATCCGGCTCCCCTCCGGTGAGATTCGCCTCGTCCCCGTCCAAGGCATGGCAACGCTCGGACAGATCGGCAACGTCAGCCAGATTGTTATCGGTAAAGCCGGACGTTCGAGGTGGCTCGGAAAACGCCCGAAAGTTAGAGGTGTCGCTATGAATCCGATCGACCATCCCCATGGGGGTGGCGAAGGTAAAAGTTCCGGGGGCAGACATCCGGTTACGCCTTGGGGGGTCCCGACCAAAGGGTATAAGACCCGAAACCCGAAGAAGAAATCCAACCGTTACATCGTCGGGAAACGGAAATAGTTTTTTAATTTTACCTTGCGGATAAGTCTCGTTGTGAAATCTGTGAAAGTTCCCGATATCGAGTCGCCTTTCGCTTCGCTACAGGCTTATACTTCGGTAGTTTTGCTGAAAAAAGGAGAAACACAATGGCGCGTTCTCTGAAAAAGGGACCTTACATAGACCCGAAACTGGCTAAGAAGATAGCTGCGATGGAACGTTCTGGCAGTAAACGGGTGGTGCGGACTTGGTCCCGCCGTTCAATGATTACCCCTGAGTTGGTAGGACACACTTTGGCAATATACAACGGGAAAAAATTTTTCCCAGTGTATATAACCGAGAATATGGTAGGCCACAAACTCGGAGAATTTTCACCGACTCGCACCTTCCGAGCCCACTCAGGTGGTGGAGGTAGAAGATAACTTTGTGATAGCTTTCATCGTCCATCGAGGTTCTCCGCAACTTCACGTTTTTATGAGATGCTGCCTGTGGATGCTTGGTCGCGAATCACAACGAAACCCGAAAATCGCTTTTATTAGGAGATACTGATGGAAGCCAGATCTAAGATTAGGAACGCGTCGGTTGCCCCACGGAAAGCACGTTTAGTAGCCGATCTCGTCCGTAATCAGTACGTTGAGGATGCGTTAAGTCAGCTGCGCTTTACGCATAAAGCGGCGTCCCCTATAATTTACAAACTCATTCAGTCAGCAGCTGCGAACGCACAATATCAAGATCCGAACATCGATCTCACAAACCTATATGTTAAAGAGATTCGGGTTGATGAAGGGATTACGCGAAAATGGATACGTCCCCGGGCACGAGGTATGGCGAACAGAATCCTAAAACGGAGCAGCCATATCACAGTCGTCGTTGATGAGGAGAGTGGCGAGAATGGTGAGTAACGCCGTGCACTTACAAAACACCAGCAGCCCCGCTTATCTTCTACATCGCGAACGGGGAAGAACTCAATAGGAGGTTTGCGTGGGACAAAAAACTCATCCGCGTGGATTACGCTTAGGAATCATTGAGACGTGGGATTCAAAGTGGTACAGCGAGCAGAATTACGCCAAATGGCTCCATGAAGACTTTAAAATTCAGAAGTTTGTCAAAGAACAACTCGCGCGTGCCGGTATTTCGCGTGTTGAAGTTGAACGCGTAGCAGACCGGTGCAGCATCAACATCCATACAGCCCGTCCAGGTATTGTGATTGGGCGTCGCGGTGCGGAAGCTGAAAAACTACAAGCGATGCTCGAAAAAGAGGTCGGATGTCCTGTACGGATTAATGTTTCAGAGATCAGAGAACCAGAGCTCGATGCCCAACTCGTATCAGAAGATGTCGCGACACAAATAGAGCGGCGCGCGGGCTTTAAACAAGCGATGCGCCGGAAAATCTCTGGTTCAATACAAGCCGGAGCATTGGGTGTCAAGATTATGGTGAGTGGGCGACTCGACGGTAAGGAAATCGCCCGTGCCGAATCTAGTATTGAGGGACGCGTTCCTCTTCACACCCTGAGAGCGAACGTCGACTACGGATTTACAGAAGCGAATACAACTTATGGTAAAATCGGGGTCAAGACGTGGATCTTCAAAGGCGAGATTATCAACTTGAAGGCTGACCCTGCTGATCGTCGTCAATCTGGACGCCGGGAAGACACAGGTTCACAACGTCCTGCCCGCCGCCGTGGCGACAGACGTTCTGGTTCTCGTCAAGCGGGCTCTCGTCAATCCGGTTCCCGCCAATCTGGCTCTCGTCAATCTGGCGAACAGGGCAGAGGCAGAGGACGGCGCCGACAGCGTCGAAGCGGAGGCAATTCATAACCGCCCAAGGGAACACCGGGCAGATGCTTAAGGAGGCATTTAAGATGTTAATGCCGAAACGCGTGATGCGCCGCTACGTGCATCGTGGAAAACGCCGTGGAAAGCCACTTCGAGGTTCACAGATTAACTTCGGCGAATACGGCTTGCAAGCAATGGAAGCAGGCTGGATTACCAGCAATCAGATTGAATCGGCACGTATCGCTATCACTCGATATGTCCGCCGGGGTGGAAAACTTTGGATCAAAATTTTTCCACATAAACCACTCAGTAAACAACCTGCAGAAACGCGCATGGGTAAGGGGAAGAAGGGCCCCCCTGAACATTGGGTCGCCGTCGTTAAACCCGGCAGAATTCTCTATGAACTCAGTGGCGTTTCGCTTGAAGACGCTAAAGGGGCGATGGAACGAGCCGCCCACAAATTGCCAATCAAAACTAAGTTTGTTGCACGGGATGTGTAATTTCGTCTGCTTCTACAGACATTGCCCCACTGGGGTTCTTCAAAGGAATTCCTTTGAAACCCTCAGCGGAGCGTCATGTCTATAGTATCCGGTTTTGACAACATACATGGAGGTTCGGAAAAATGAAAGCGGATGAACTACGCGGAAAAACCACCGAAGAATTAGAAGGTGAACTGAAAACTCTGAAAGAGAATCTGTTTAACCAGAAATTCCGAAGTATTTTAGGACAACAAGAGGATACAACAACTATCGGTAAGATTCGGAAGGATATCGCACGCGTGAAAACCGTCCTACGGCTCCGAGCCGAGTAGACGGGATCTATAGGAATCGGTGAGAGCGGACAGCCCGCTGCCGACGGATCAGATTTGACGGTGTGCCGAAAAAACGTACTTAATAAGTTTTGACTGGTTTGGAGGATAAAGTTGAGCGAGGAAAGACGCAGACATCGCAAATTTCGGACAGGTCTTGTTACGAGTAACGGTATGGATAAAACTGTCACAGTGTCGCTTGTTCGGCGCTTTCAACATCCCCTTTACAAAAAGGTCGTCCGGAAAACGAAAAAGATTCTGGCTCACGATGAACAGAACAGTTGTAACGTCGGTGATGTGGTGCAGGTTGTCGAAACCCGCCCGCTGAGTCGTCACAAACGGTGGCGGGTCCAAGCGATAGTAAGCGCAGGGCAGACCGCAAACGATTAAGAAGTGCCACCAACAGCGCGTGCGTGGTTCGTGCCGCCCGTATGAGAGGGTGAGACAGCGCAATGTGATTCGCAGGGCACTTGAGCAGAAAGGGCTTCATCTCCACTCTGACGTTTCCAAACAGGTTCCCGTTTTGAAAACGGTAGAGGAGAATACAAAAATGGTTCAATCATATACTCGATTAACCTGTGCTGATAATACTGGCGCAAGGAAATTAATGTGCATTAGTGTGCTTGGCGGCACCCGTCGACGCTACGCGCGCGTAGGCGACGTGATTGTAGCAAGCATCAAGGAAGCGGTACCGAATACGCAGGTAAAAGCGGGTGAAGTCGTTCGGGCAGTTGTCGTCCGCACGACGAAAGAATATCGACGCGCAGATGGTTCGTATATTAAATTCGATCAGAACGCCGCTGTCCTCATCGATCCGCAGAATCAACCGCGTGGCACTCGCATCTTTGGCCCCGTCGCACGTGAACTCAGAGAAAAGGCGTTCACCCGAATTGTCTCGCTCGCGCCTGAAGTTATTTAGGAGGACAATTGTGTCACAGCAAAAACTACATATCAAAAAGAACGACACTGTCGTGGTCCTCAGTGGGCAAGATCGGGGTAAAGAAGGTGTCGTTTTAGAGGTGTTCCCCAAGAAACAGCGAGCAATCGTTGAAGGTGTTCATATAGTTGTTCGGCACCTCCGTCCAAACCAGGCCGGACAAGGCGGGGTCGTTGAGCGCGAAGGCACCATCCACGTTTCTAATCTCAGGAAGATTGAATAGGATAAAGGCTTATGAGCCCATTTAAAGAATTTTACCAAACGGAAGTCATGTCCGCATTGCAACAGCATTTTAACTATCAAAATGTGATGCAGATTCCGAAAGTGGACAAAGTTACACTGAATATTGGTGTGGGGATAGCAGTTCAGAATCCAAGCGCATTGGAAGATGCCGTAGAAGAGCTGACCCTTATTGCGGGGCAACGCGCGATGATTACCCGTGCGAAGAAATCTATCTCTGCTTTCAAAATCAGAGGTCCATCAAAGTTAAACCGCACGCCCGGCATGGCGATCGGATGTAAGGTTACATTGCGGCGGGAAAGGATGTATGAGTTTCTCAACCGCTTAATCAACATCGTGTTACCCCAAATTCGGGATTTCCGAGGTATATCACCGGATGCTTTCGACGGGCGGGGCAACTATTCCCTGGGGCTCACGGAACAGTTAATCTTTCCCGAGATTAACTACGACCAAGTTAACGATATTCGCGGACTGAATGTAACCATCGTTACGACCGCCCCAACTGACGAAGAGGGCCGCGAGTTGCTAAAACTTTTAGGCATGCCTTTCCGACAATAGATGGGGTCTCTCGCTAAACTTTAGTGAAAAGATTCCGCAGGCATCCTTTACGAGCAACTCCTGTTTAAAAGCCGGAGGCAACACCCGTAGTAGAGACTGGGTAGCCCAGTCCGTACGGTTAAACAAGAAAAGGAGTATCCAGGTTGGCAAGTAAATCATGGATTGCCAAACAGCAAAGAACCCCGCGGTTCCGAACCCGAGAATACAGTCGTTGTAAAAGTTGCGGCAGATCGCGTGGGTATCTTCGCAAGTTTGAGTTGTGTCGTATCTGTTTCCGACTCTATGCCCGGGCCGGTAAAATACCCGGTGTCCGAAAGGCGAGTTGGTAAATTTTTTAATTTTACCTTACCGCAAGGAATAATTAAAAAACAAAATAAGGAGAATCTTTCATGTCGATGACCGATCCGATTGCTGATATGCTCACGCGTATCCGCAATGCCAATATGGCAGGACATGAACGCGTCGAAATCCCCGCTTCAAAAGTTAAATCTGAGATTGCACGCATCCTCGCGGAAGAAGGTTTTGTCAGAAATTATCGTCTCATCGAAGATGGGAAACAGGGGATTTTAAGAATTTACTTGAAATACGGAAATACGAAAAAAGAGAAGGTCATCACAAACCTAAGACGTATTAGCAAGCCCGGCAGGCGGGTTTATGCCAAATCCGACAATTTGCCACAGGTTTACGGAGGACTTGGTGTCGCTATTTTGTCAACATCCAGTGGACTCAAAACGACGCCACAATGCCGACAGGAGAAAATCGGCGGCGAAGTTCTCTGTTACGTCTGGTAACATCCTGATGATGACCCGTAACGAGTTGGGAGATACAGAATGTCACGTATTGGACTACAACCGATTCCAGTGCCAGACAAGGTGCAAATCGCTTTAAACAACAGTGACGTGCAGGTAGATGGACCAAAAGGAAGCCTCAATTGGAGAGTGCCAGACGGCATCAACGTAACGCTTGAGGAAAATGTCCTAATCGTCCAAAGAAAAAGTGAACTAAAACACCACAAAGCCCTGCACGGATTGACGCGTAGCCTTATCGCCAACATGGTCACTGGTGTTTCAGAGGGCTTTGAAAAAAAATTACGAGTCGTCGGTACGGGTTATCGTGCTGAGGTCAATCGTGAGAGCAATTTGGTGCTTGATGTTGGCTACTCGCATTCCGTTACCTACTCCCCACCTGACGGAATAACGTTGAGCGTTGAAGCCACTGAATCCATAGATGGCCAGACACATACACCTGTCATTATCAGCGGCATCGACAAACAGCTGGTCGGACAAGTAGCAGCGTCTATTCGTCAAATTAAGAAACCGGAGATTTATAAGCCTTGTAAAGGCATCCGGTACGATGGCGAGCGCGTTCGCGATAAAGAAGGAAAAGCGGCTGCTGGCTAATGAGGAGGACAGACCCTTTGGCACTTACAAAAAAGAAACGGATGAGTCATTTACGACGCCGCAAGCGAGTCCGCCAAAAAATCAGCGGTACCGAGGGCAGACCGAGACTCTCCGTTTTTCGAAGTTCAAAACATATTTATGCGCAGCTCATTAATGATGAAAGTGGTGTGACGGTTGCCGAAGCTTCGACTTTATCACCCGAACTGAGAGAGAACCTCTCAAACGGTGGAAACGTTAAGGCAGCGGAGAGCGTCGGCACGCTTATTGCACAAAAAGCCAAGCAGCAGGAGATTGAGGCAGTTGTTTTTGACCGGGGCGGACACCTCTATCACGGGCGGATCAAAGCCCTGGCTGAAGCTGCAAAGGCGGAAGGATTAAAGTTCTAATCTCTTGTAAGGGCTGGGGGATTCAGTCTGGGAATAGACTGAATCCATTCCTTGTATTACATTCCCAGTCCCTACCAAGTTTCTGCTCAGGGAAACGCCCAAGCAATACGCAGAAATACCCAAGCAAAAACACCCGTCCATTAAATTTCGGGCAGGTTTTCTGTGTTCCCGGTATCGTTTTTTAAGGACGAATCGGAACTTCACGAGAACCCGGCGAAATGAAGTGGAGCGAGGCCCCAGGAGGCCATAGCTTAAAACATGCTGAAAGATAAAATCAACCTTGATGACCATGAATTTGAGGAACGCATGATTACCATCAACCGTGTAATGCGAGTTGGTAAAGGGCGGCGAACGCCCAGTTTTAACTCACTCACCGTTGTCGGAAATCGTGATGGGATTGTTGGTATCGGATTCGGTAGTGCAAGTGAAGTCGCCGGCGCGCTCCGAAAAAGTTTTGCAGACGCTCGAAAAAATCTGATTCGGGTTCCAATCATCAACGGGACGCTTCCGCATGAAATCATCAGCGAATTCAAATCCGCCAAAGTCTTGCTAAAACCAGCAAGCCCCGGGACAGGTATTATCGCAGGACATGCAACGCGCGCGATTCTTGAATTCGCAGGCGTTCGAGATGCACTCACAAAATGCCTTTCCTCTCGGAATGTGAAAAATATCGCTGAAGCGACCATGCTTGGATTAAAAAACCTCAAAGATGTCAATGAAGTCGCTCGGTTACGAGATATACCTGTCGAAGAACTGCTCAAGAAACGCTAAATCAGTCGTCAGTCATCAGTTGTCAGTTAAGAGGAGCGTTGGTTAAATCAGCCCCTCTTTAAGGCATAACCGATAACTGAAAACGATTCGATAAAAAATGGAGTAAATCCTGATGAAATTGAACGAACTTAAACCGGCACCGGGCGCGACTCGCTCAAGAAAGCGGGTCGGCAGAGGTAACGCTTCAGGCTGGGGTGGCACCTGTGGCCGTGGACACAAGGGTCAAAAATCCCGATCTGGTGCCTCAATCCCTGCCTGGTTCGAAGGCGGACAAATGCCGCTTGTGCGCCGGCTCCCGAAGCGAGGTCCGCGACGCACTGGACATAAACGATTGGAGTACGATATCATCAACGTCGAAACCCTCAACGCTTTTGAAGATACCGCAGTCATCAATCCTGAAGTCCTTCGAGAGGCGGGAATCATCAAGCGGAAAAACGCCCTGATAAAGATACTTGGCGACGGCGACCTCGAAAAACAGTTGAAAGTTCAAGCACATCGCTTCTCAAAATCTGCAATCCAGAAAATTGAATCCAAAGGCGGCACAACCGAGGTCCTCGGGATGCATGCGAACACTAACGACCCTGCTTAAGCATCGTAGGGGTTGGGTAACCCAGCCCGTACAGGAGGAAAAAAAATAAGTGATTAAGGCAGTTCAAAACGCTTTTAAAATACCGGAATTGCGGAAACGCATCATTTTTACAGCGTTGCTCTTGATTGTTTACCGCCTTGGCGCACACATCACGCTTCCGGGTATCGACGATCAAGCCCTTGAGGCTTTTTTCCAGCAACTCATGGAGCGGGGTGGGAATGTCATTGGATTCATCGACTTGTTCTCTGGTGGCGCGTTTAGCCAGATGACTATTTTCGCGCTCGGCATACAACCGTATATCAGTGCCTCAATCATTATGCAGCTCCTCGCCGTCATCGTGCCTTCTTTGGAGAAACTGTCCAAAGAACCTGACGGTCGGAAGAAAATTACGCAGTATACCCGATACGGAACCGTTTTACTGAGTATCATTCAGGGGATCACAATTAGCATCGTGCTGCGGAACCCGGAAAACATAACCGGACAAGCGGGCGAAATCGTGAGGAACCCGGACCTCTGGTGGCATTTCCTTGTCGTGATAACGCTCACAGCCGGAACCTCCTTCGTTATGTGGTTGGGTGAACAGATCACGGAGCGCGGTATTGGACAAGGTATTTCATTAATTATTACAGTCGGTATCGTGGCTGGATTGCCCGGGGGTGTCACAACCGTTTTCAACAACCTCGTGACAAGACCGGAATTCGGAATTTTACAACTGGCGCTTTTAGTAGCGCTTGTCGTTGTAGCCGTTATGGGAACTGTGTTTATCACGCTTTCTGTGCGGAAGATTCCCGTGCAATACGGCAGACAGATTCGCGGACGCAGAGTCATTGGTGGGCAATCCACACATCTCCCGCTCCGTGTTAATGCCGCGGGTATGATTCCAATCATCTTCGCTGTGACATTGATCCAGTTCCCGCCGACTGTGCTTGGTTTTCTACCGCGCGACTGGGGCTGGGTAACCGGTGTAGAAACACTCATCGCTCCGGGAACACCGTTGTACCTCACTGTTTATGGGTTATTAATTGTGGGTTTTACCTACTTCTACACGGCTGTGCAAATTAATCCAATACAGATGGCAGAGGATTTACAGAAATACGGGGGTTTTATTCCGGGGATACGAGCAGGTAAACAGACCGCAGATTACATCAACACCACGCTTACACGCATCACACTGCCAGGCGCAGTATTTCTCGCTGCTATTGCTGTGATTCCGATTATTATCACGAGCCAGCTTCAGGTTGGAAACATGGTCGAAGGTGCTTCTATCCTGATCGTTGTCGGGGTTGTGTTAGATACAATGTCACAAATCGAATCCTATTTAACGGTCCGCCATTACGAAGGATTCTTAAAAGATCGAAAACTCAAAGGCAGACGGCGTTAAGCACTTTTACCTGAAAGAGGATACTATGAAAGTCAGACCTTCTGTTAAAAAGATGTGTAACCAGTGTAAAATTATCAAACGCAAAGGGATAGTCCGCGTCATTTGTTCTTCAAACCCGAAGCACAAACAACGCCAAGGCTAATTTTTAATTATACCTTGCGGATAAGTCTCGTTGTGCGCAGCATAAAAGTTTCTGATGTCGAGTCGCCTTCCGCTACGCTACAGGCTTCTGCAAGGAGCATAAGAAAAAGGAACAAACGCATGGCAAGGATCGCAGGGGTTGATTTACCCCGAAATAAACGTGTGGATATTGCCTTGACGGCAATTTATGGTATCGGGCGTTACACTGCAGTGCAAATTGTCACCGATCTGGAGATCGATCCTGGAAAAAAAGTTGACAACCTCGCCGAAAACGAGATCGGTCAACTCCGAGATAAGGTCCAAGAGTATAAAATTGAAGGTGATTTGCGCCGTGAAATCGACCAGAATATTAAACGGCTGATGGACATTAACAGTTATCGGGGGCTCCGACATCGTCGGCAGTTACCTGTTCGTGGGCAGCGCACCAATACGAACGCACGCACCCGTAAAGGAAAGGCACGAACCATCTCCGTGGGTAGAAAAGCGAAAGAGGCAGCACGCAAGGGCGGTTAGTGTTAACTGACAACCCCTGCTAAGAAAGGAGAATCGTTGTGCGTGGAAGAAGACGAGAACGCAAGAATGTTCCTGAAGGGATCGCACATATACAGGCGACCTTCAACAACACAATCATTACAATCACAGACTTAAGCGGAAACACTGTTGCCTGGGCGAACGCTGGCATGACTTTCACAGGTTCACGGAAGTCAACGCCTTTTGCCGCACAACAGACAGCGGAAGCATGCGCTCGCAGAGCAATGGATCACGGCATGAAACGCGTAGAGGTGAGAGTCAAGGGTCCTGGATCCGGAAGAGAGTCCTCGATACGAGCACTCGCTGCAGCCGGACTCGAAATTACCCTAATGAAGGACGTGACTCCCATCCCACACAATGGATGTCGTCCGCCTAAAAGACGACGGGTTTAAGTTGACCCGAAACTCGACTCCGATACAAGGCTTATAGTAAAGCTCACAATTAGGTGGGCATTTCGGAATCGGTGCGGTTCGGAAACCGCACCTACCGGGGGGCGGAAAGTGTCCATTTATTTTTCGGATCCACTATAAAAGCACGGGTTGAGAGCCACATTCATACACAAGGAGAGGGAATGAGTAGATATTTAGATTCAGTCTGTAAATTATGCCGACGGGAAGGTGAAAAACTCTTTCTGAAAGGGCGGCGCTGCAACGGGCCGAAATGTTCTTTTGAACGCCGCAGCTACCCGCCCGGCGAACACGGGCAGACTCCGCCACGCAGAAGTCGTGCGGACAATTTCCGCCGACAGTTGCGTGCAAAACAGAAAGTCAAACGCACTTACGGTGTTTTTGAAAAACAATTCCGGAACTATTACTTCAAAGCAGCACGCCAAACGGGTATTGCTGGTGAGAATTTAATTAGTTTCCTTGAACGCAGGTTAGACAATGTCGTTTACCGACTCGGGTTCGCAACCTCCCGCAACCAGGCACGTCAACTTGTGAAGCACAACCACTTCACAGTCAACGGCAAACGGGTGAATATCCCCTCTTATATCGTGAAAGTTGGCGATGTCATCACACCTCGCGAACGGAGCCGGAACCTCGCAACCATTCAAGAGGCATTAGAATACGCACAGCATCGCGGCGCACCTGAATGGCTGGAAATTGACACGGACAAAGCAGAAGGGCGTGTTCAAGGAGCACCTATAGTAGAGCAAATCGCTATCGACCTTGAAACGCAACTCATCATTGAACTTTACTCCCGATAGACATATCCCCATATTGGTTATCGGTTAACGGTTATCAGTTCCAAGAGGAAGGTTTTGCTTGGGGGTTTCTGCGGATTTCCCTGCGTTAAAATGCAAACCTCTTAACTGAAAATCGATTACCGACACCTTTAACCGTCAACCTGCGCATTGATAAAAGTGTTAAGGAGACCCGAGTTGATGGTTGAAACCGACAACTATTTTAAGCTTATAGGAGGAAATCGATGATAAGGTCCGAGCTGGAAATGCCCGATCGGCTAAAAACGGATACAGATTCCTTACGCCCTAATTACGCAAAATATACCGCCGAACCTTTTGAACGCGGGTTCGGAACAACCCTCGGCAACTCGCTACGCCGAGTCCTCCTTTCCTCAATTAAAGGCGCGGCGATTACAGCCGTTCAAATTGAGCAAGTAAAGCATGAATATGCTACGATTCCCGGAGTCGTGGAAGATGTCGTCCAGATCATACTTAACCTCAAAGAGATCCGGTTAAATATCGAAACTGACGACCCAACGAAACTTACATTGAAAGCGGAAGGATCCGGTGAGGTTACAGCGGCTGACATTCGTTCTAACGCTCTCATTGAGATCATAAACCCTGACCAGCATATCGCGACACTCGACGAATGCGAAGCATTGGACATCGAGATTCACGCGCAAACAGGGAGAGGATACTCACTCGCCGAAGAGCATAGACCCATAGATCACGAAATTGGATTGATTCCAGTCGATGCGAAGTTCTCACCTGTTGAGAAAGTGAACTTCTGGGTGGAAGAAACCCGCGTTGGCGATATGACAAATTTCGATAAACTCAATCTCGAAGTCTGGACGGATGCGACCATCACGGCAAAGGAAGCGGTCACACGCGCTGCCAACATTCTGCTGCAACAACTTGAAATTTTCACAGAATTCGATGAAACCTACGTTGAACCGGAACCTGAGATTGACGAGGCAAAACTCCGGCGCGATCGATACCTCGCCAAACCCGTCTCCGAACTTGAGCTCTCCGTCCGAGCCAGTAACTGCCTCGAAACGGCAAATATCAAAACTATACGAGAACTCGTCACAAAAGAGGAAAAGGACATGTTGGAATACAAGAACTTTGGGCGGACATCGCTAAATGAAATCAAAGAGCAACTCGCCAACATGGGACTTGCCCTCGGCATGAAATTGGACGACTTAGACGACGCGGACATCGACGAAGAAAATATGATCCAAGCACCTTTGCAACCCCCTGTGTAATTCTTCACGACAACGCGTAAATGGAGGAAGACGATGCGTCACAGAAAACGCGGGCGGAAATTGGGACGAACGACAAGCCATCGAAAAGCCCTTTTCCGCAATCAAGCCACCGCGCTATTTGAACACGAACAAATTCGGACGACACTCCCAAAGTGTAAAGAACTTCGGCGTGTTGCCGAAAAGTTGATTACGCTCGCCAAACGCGGCGACTTACCCGCACGCCGGCAAGCCGCAAAAATGCTCTATGGGACCCATCTGCGTTATACACCCAAAAGAGGCGAAGAAGCGAGAGACCTTGACAAACAGGCCATCCTACGCAAACTGTTCGATGATATCGGACCCCGGTATCAAGACCGAAGTGGTGGATATACACGTATTATACGAGGTGAACTCCGAAAAGGCGACGGTGCACAGATGGGCTATATTCAACTGGTTGAATAGTTGTCAGTTATCAGTTCGGGTTTTCTACGAAAACCCTTTCGGTTGTCAGTTACAAGAGACTTTTGGATTCACCAGCCCCCTCTTTAACTGATAACCGATAACCGACTACTGACTGCCATTAAAACCGATATGCAGCTGATACAAACACTCGATGTGTAAGCCTCTCTGTGGTCAATTCATTCCTGCTCCGCTGCCAAGTCCCCAACATATACCCCACATCAAACTTTAGAGAGTCTTCAAAGATTTTTCCGACACCTAACGTTAAGAAATCGCGTGCGTCGTTAATCTCAGCATCGGTGAACGGAATCGTGTCCCGAAAATAACCGAAACGGACGTGTGTATCAATAACCGGTATCCTATATTCCACGCCGAGCCGTGCCTGAAGCGTTGTAGCGTAGAACGCCTCAAAATTATCCTGCGAAATGTCATCCGCTGGCGCCGGATCGTAGCGAGTCTGCGTCCAATCCGTGAGTTGGACATCACCTGCCAAGATCAATTGCTCGTCAAATAATTTCACAGCAATTCCAGTTCCAATTTCAAAGGGTCTCTCAATATCAAATACTTGCGCCCCGCTCATAGAATCCGACATCTCTTCTCCGTCGTCATAAACCGCTCGCGTCGATTGATACCAAAGTTCATCAACCCCCAATTCAATCGGTGTAACCAGGGTTAAACCAACACTGACAGCATCCGTCAGATGCGCCAGAAGTCCTATCCGAGCCCCCAAACCTGAGTACTCCCTGTCAATTTCGTCATCGTATCTGAAACGCGATAACTCGCTATCCACCCTCAACAGATCTGTGGCTGTGGTATCCAACTCATTCAGACTGTTCCCTTGCCAGAAGTCCAACGACCCCCCAATAAGGACGCGTTTTGACACGTAGACGCTCGTGCCGAAACTCCAGATCCCAATGCCACCACTGTTTACATCCGTCTCGTCAACAGCTAATCCACTGAATTCAGTGCCTGAACTCGGATCAATCCCCTGAATCGCAGTCTGATAGTCAAAATTTTGCGGACGATTATAGCCGAAAGCGATCGCCCAACCGCCACGCCTCGCATGGAACGGATAAACAAACCCGATCGAATTCGGACGCATCTGTGAGCGGGTCGTCCCAGTAATCTCATCACCGGTAAAGTAGGCATCCGTGCTCGCCGTGTTATGCGAAAAACTGCTAAACAGTTCAAACTTTTGGATCTGTGCCATCCCTGCCGGATTCCAATAGAGCGCGGTGAAATCATCAGCGAGTGCCAGTGAGGCACCGCCCATTCCCATCGTCCGAGCCCCAACACCGAACGTATTTCCGATTGCCATCTCTTCTATCTGCGCGATACTGACAGTTGTCCAGAAGGTTGCCGCACATAAGAAAATCAAGGCAGTATAGATCGTCCGTTTCATTGTTCTGATTCCTCCATTTTTTAATTTTTCCTTGCGGTTCGTTTACTTTTCATTCCGATTTCTTATGCGTCGCTGGGGTCGTTCCGATCTGGACTTTGGCGATGTCACGCTGCGTGAACTCCGAGAACGTCGGTTTTCAAGTCGCAAATCCCTTTTGTTGTAAGCCCGTCGTGAGAGCGGTGTATACCGGCTCCTACCGTAATACCGTCGATAGACGTTCGTATACGGGTAAGAATATCCGCTATAATAGCGGTAGTAAGGCGAGTAGCCGTAATATCCGTATCCGTAGAACCAAGGGTGTGAGTAATATGGTATAACGGGCATGTAAGCGTGGTATGGATACGGTGCGTAACGTCCCCAGTAGCTGCCGTGGTATCTACGTGGGTAGACGTAGGTTTCACGATGCGTATACTTCCGTCGTCCGTAATAGCCTTCCGACGCTTCAGCATCGGTATCCTCTGATTCCAATTCCTCTGCTTCTGCTTCAGCGTGATGTTCCGTTTCCTCTTTTTCCAAACCTCTATCGTAGTCCCGATCAAAATCCGAAGACGCGTTTCCAACATGGGTTTGCCAGCCATGCTCTTGATAACCGAGTTGCGTATAACACCCAGCAAACATCACGATTGCCAAAAGCAATGACAGTGCGAAAGTTACTTGCAACTTCATATCCGTTCCTCCTTTGGATTTATCCGTCAGTCCTGACCATTATAACATATTATACGAGAGACCTCTGAAAAAAGTTTACATCTACTTTCAAAAGGCTCTACAGAATTTACGCAGTTTCCTTCAGAAGAAAGTAAACGCTCCTGTTGAAAATTTTCTACAGGACAAACGACTCCAGTCCTACGCTTGATAGGCACAAGCATTGCTATGAATTATAGTAAAACCAACAATTATCTATACATTGGCGAGGTTAGGAAACCTCGCCAGCAGGGGTGGAACGAAGCTGCCACTTTCTGAAACGTAAACTTATTTTTTGACTTTACTATAAGACTTGTCACTGTTCCTGCAGAATGTGTTATAATAACCTAAGTTGGTACCTATTCAGGACGGACGCAATTTTGGCGATAGGACGCGCCTTTAGAGGATGAAGTGTAAAAAAAACACAGACGTTCTCAGGGAGAACCCAACCTAACAGGTTATGCTACAAAAGAGCAACCTGCGTAAGTCCTAATGGTATCACACTCAGGAGACATCTCCATGACTCACAAAAACCGCATACGCAAACTATATGCCGCGCTTCTACTTTTCAGCGCGTCGATCCTTTTTGGATGTACAGAAAAGCCCAATAGTCCGTTAACCCATCCCGAGGCAACAGAATCCGTTTCTACATTGAATGCTGTGCCTATTGCAAACCTGAGAGAAAAAACATTTTCTATGCTGCAAGAGGAGTTTTCACCTCCGATTTTAGATGAAGACTTTAAAACACTCCGAGCTCTCGCAAACTCAGATACTTATTTGGTGTTTCTCTCTCGCGTTTTCAAGCCGGGGCAACCTTTTGAAAACTTTAATGAGCTTCTTGACACAACACCTCCGAAATCCAAGGATCCTCTCCATTCAATCTTGAAGCAACACCTGAAACATATAGTTATTGATGATACAGATATAATCGCTCTTCACAAGGTCATCATTTTTCAACAAACACTTGATATTAGGGGTAAACTCAGCCTTTTCCCGGATCATATTTTTGCTCGGACACCCCTCTTACCTTCACACATACAAGAGGCAAGAGACAAGACGTATGAATCTGAGACAGTCCAAGAATGGTTCCGTGGGTTAAAAGGTCAAAAAGCCCATGACTTTTTTGAGGCCTATGTTGGATTTGCGAAAGAGGCTAATGACCTCGCCTATCAAAAAACACAAGAACTCTTTAACCAGCACGGACCCAACGACGGATTAATCCGGCTCTCAATCCAAGAACCGATAATATTTTGGATTATCCTTAACACTTTCATAGAACCCTTCGGGACGGTTGATTTTCTGCGCTGGATAGATCCAGAAAAACAGAAAAATTAGTCAGGAGAGACGTTATCTCCTCACGCAACATCCATCTGCCTATAAAGCCACAGTTGTGTTTCACCCCTACATCTTTTTTATTGATCCCACCTCGTATCCATGCTACACTGAGGGTATGAGGGTTTTCATTCAAATTGGACATGGCATCGTCGGTGCCGCTGTCATCTCAGGTCTATGTATATGGCACGCAGGCAGTTTCGGCGAAGCGCGACATACCATCAGCATCATCGGTGCGATCGCCATCGCCATTGCGAGTCTTTACCTCCTGCGGAGCCGCTGGATTCGCTGGGGCAATCGGCAGACATGGCTCAAATACCATCAACGGCTCGCCTCGTTAGGCTTGTGCTTGGTGTTATTTCATTCTGCCTTCCAACCGCTGGTGTGGCACTCCTGGCTTACCTTTCTGCTCGCTTTGTCGAACTTAGGCACTGGCATCGCTGTGAGTCTGACCGCTCGCGGTGCGCGCAGAATTTTGCTTCGATGCCATCTCATCCTTGCCCCCATATTGCTCGTCAGTATCGTATTCCACGGACAGAAGAAACTGGAACATGACGAATTCCTCCCGCTCACGCAAGCGCACGATGTGCCTTGCGCGCGATGTCATACGCCTGAACGTTTCCTGTTTCATGTTTATACAACCCTCCCGGAAGAATTGGATACAGCAGACACTGTTCCTGAGGACCTGCACTGGTGGTTCTTACAAAACGAAAGCAGGGTCCCTGAGACTGCTGCTATCTCCGTCAAGGAACCCGGAAATGCGTGGACAGTCAGGGACGATAAAAACAGACGCACCTACCACATCCGGCGGGTCACAGATAGCATCGCCATCTACGCAGATTCCGATTACGGGAGTTACACCTGTCTCAAATGTCACGTGCATAACACAGAAGAAATCCAGTTAGCGCACGAGCTGCACGGCGTTGCTGACTTCGAGAGATGTTTCGTCTGTCACCAGGCCGAAATTGAGGGCACGCGTTATGGACGCCAGCGTTTCGATTGGGACTATGCGCCGCATCGGAAACGGAACTAAAATGTTATCACTGTGCCTCAAGGCTTATCCAAGTTATCGGGAGTTTATTTGCCGGTTCCACTGACAGAAACAGGACTTACGCAATTTTGACCGTAGGGCGTTCTGTGAGATGAGAACTCTCACAAAAACAGACGTTTTTCTGACACAAACTATAAAGTTTGTGCTACAAAAGAGCAGGATGCGTAAGTCCTAAGAAAGTTAAAAATGTCAAACAGAAACGTCAGTTTTCGCGCTGTCCTCCTCGCACTCCTCATCACTATCCCGAACTCCTACTGGCTCATGATCAACTGGGGTCCCAGCGGTTATGGCACCGGTCAGAGTTTCCCGACTGTCTCCACGGTTTACTTCAACGTCATTTTTGTTGTGCTCATCTTGATGGCAGTAAACCCTTTGCTCCGAGCCATCGGGAAAAATGCGAGCCTCACCGATGCCGAGTTAATGGTGGTCTACCTCCTCGTATCCATCGCCTCCTCCCTCGCTGGACACGATACCCTCCAGATACTCTGGCCCCTGCTCACGTATCCCATCTGGTTCGCGAGTCCTGAGAATGAATGGGGTGAACTGTTCCTTCGGCACATGCCCGATTGGCTGACCATCAAAGAACGGAACGTGCTGGCAACCTTCTATCAAGGGGACGACTCACTTCATACTGCCCAACACCTACACCTCTGGATGCCCCCTGTGCTCTGGTGGTCGGCTCTCATTATCGTGCTAACGTGTATGATGCTCTGTATCACGATCCTCATTCGACACCAATGGGTGAACCACGAAAAACTCAGCTACCCCGTCATACAGATTCCACTGCATTTGACGGAAAATGGAGGGCGCGTCCTCCTGAGTAATCGGCTATTTCTGTTAGGGGCTGTGCTCGCAGGCGGGATAAACCTTCTTAACGGTCTCCATTTTCTATTTCCAGTCGTGCCGGGATTAGGCGGGAGTCTCTACAATTTAGGACAGTATTTTCAGACAAAACCACTGAACGCCATCGGTAGACTGCCCATTGCTGTCTATCCGTTCGCTATCGGGATGAGTTTTTTCATCCCATTGGAGCTCTCGTTCTCTATCTGGTTCTTCTATCTGTTCCACAAAATGACGCGTGTCTGGGGCACCATGGCGGGCATCGGACACCTTCCGGGATTCCCATTTCTCGATGCACAATCGTTTGGGGCATGGTTCTGCTTAGGCATCTCCGCAATATGGCTCACCCGAAAGTTTATCGTGCGACAGGTGAAACACGCCTTCCGAGGCAGTAATGGGAAACCCGAGACAATGGATACACCTTCAGCACACATCCGATACGCGATCATCGGGTTAATACTCGGAAGCCTCTTCATCCTTGTGTTTTTCAAAAGCACAGGCACACCGATCTTCAGCATTCTCGGCTATTTTACGCTCTTCTTCGCGTTAGCGATTGCCATTACCCGTATTCGTGCCGAAGTCGGACCTCCGGCGCACGATGTGCCGTGGCGACCGGACAAAGTCCTCGTCTCCTTCCTCGGCACTCGCCGCATTGGTGCAGAGGGATTAACCACGTTTAGTATGTTTCACGGTTTCAACCGATCCTATCGTTCGCATCCGATGCCGATTATGTTGGAGGGTTTCAAGGTAGCACAGGTCCGCGGGCTATCGCACAACCGCTTTATCGTTGCGATTATCTTGGTGACCATTGTGGGAACGATTTCATCGGCGTGGGCATACTATGCACAAGGGTATCATTACGGGGCGGCAGTCTATGGTGAGCAGGCACAATGCCGCTGGACTTACGAGCAGCTGAAGCAGTGGCTCATTAACCCACAATCCATAGATGTCGGTGCGGTTTCCGCTTCTGGTGGCGCGATTGCCTTAACAACGTTCCTGATGGTGCTCCGCCGCCGTTTCATCTGGTGGCCCTTCCATCCCGCGGGCTATGCCTTGTCACTTAGTTTTTGGAATACGAGTTGGTATTGGTTCTCGATCTTCTTGTCGTGGGGGATCAAAGCGATTCTCTTCCAGACGGGAGGACTCCGCACTTATCGTCGCGCGATGCCGTTCTTTATAGGTTTGGTGATTGGCGAGTTTCTACTCGGTGCCATCTGGACATTAATCGGCATCACCTTAGAACGTCCCATGTATCGGTTCATGTTTTAATTTTTTAATTATTCCTTGCGATATAGTGCGGTTTGAAAATATCTGGGCATTTCTTGGCATAACGTGCGATGAATCGCACTACTACGAACCGCCATTTGCTAAAGAATAGGGGTCCACTTAAGGAAAACACACAATGAAACTCAGTTGCCTCCCGGTCTCTCTTTACGATGACATCTTCACAGAAAAAAGCGCTGTCACCGATTGGATTCAGCTCGGTGCGGAATTAGGGTTGGATGCCGTGGATTTCAGTATCAAATTCTTCCCAAAACGCGACACAGAAACGATACACAACACACGCGCCGCCCTCGAAAAGTTCAACATAGAGGCGTGTATGATCGCCTGTTATTGCGATTTCACACACCCCGACGCGGCACAGCGCACACAGGAACTAACCGACCTGAAAGCGGACATCGGGCTGGCAAAAGTGTTGGGGGTAAAATTTATTCGGGTGACAGCAGGACAAAACCATCCCGGCATCGAACGTGAAGCGGGCGTGCGTTGGGTGACAGACGGATTCCGGCGCGCCCTTGACGAAGCGGAAAAGCACGGTATCACCCTCGCCTACGAAAATCATACCAAAGGCGCGCCTTGGGATTACTGGGATTTCTCACAACCCACAGAGATTTTCTTAGAAATCTTAGATGCGCTTGCCGATACACCGCTCGGTGTCTGCTTCGACACTGCGAATCCGCTCGTCCTCGGTGAAGATGTCCTCGCACTTCTGGAGAAAGTCATTCAACGCATCGTTGTGCTGCATATCTTCGACCTGCGGGCAGTTAGAGTGTTTGAACCCGTCCGCGTCGGCACGGGTGCCTCACCCATCCAACCCATTTTCGCGCGCTTGAGACAAGCGGGTTACGAGGGTTGGTTCAGCATCGAAGAAGCCAGCCGTTCCGGGCGACAAGGGTTTGAAGCGTCAATCGCCTACGTCCAAAATGCGTGGGAACACGCATAGCACTAATGTAGGGCGATTCACCATCCGTTGTAAAGCACAAACGCGCAATGAATTGCGCTACTACAAACAGAGATGCGGATGTTTCTGACTGACAACCGACACCGATTACCCGCGTGAGGGTTCATTCATTCGCTCGCGTGCTTGGCGCGAGAGTTCCGCGAGATGTCCATCGTTTGCCCGCACCTGTTCAAGGTGTATCCACCGTTCAGGGGTCGCTGTGCGTATCATTTTCTCGCCATACTTCCGATCGATCCAGAAACGTGAAGATCCAGAGATATAGGCTTGCAGCGCATCAAGTTTATCATCAGGATAGCGTTGACAGAGATTCATCGTAAACATCCGTCGTCGCTCGCTACCCCCGAACGCGGCATGTTTGGTGTTATGGTTAAACAGAACCAGATCCCCGGGGGTTGTCTCAAAGACCGTCGCGGGGACCTCCTTACCGTGTATTTCCCAAAAGTCTTGACTCTTTCCAGCCTGTTTAGAGAGCGCGTCCGCATAGTTATCGCCAAAGAGATGACTTCCCGGAATAACGCGAAGTGCGCCTGTATGGCGAGTCAGTGGGTCGAGATAGAACGCGATCTTGATGTGCATCGGATCTTCCAACTTATGTCCGCCATCCGAGTGCCACCCCGTATCCCCGACATAGAAGTTTCCGTCGCTGCCCATGTAGTTGAAATCATCCCCCAGCAACGCCTTCGCGATCGCTAAAATCCGTGGATCGTCTAAGAGTGATGATAACTCTTCACTCTGATCAATGAACGGCACAATGCAGGAACGGGCAGTGCCTTCGTGCGGTTTACCGTTATGTCCACCGCCGCGCGCTTCCCAGACAGCCTCAAAAGCATCCTGAATTGCCGTAATCCGGTCCGCCATCAATTGCGGAAAACTGAGATAACCGAACGTCTTAAAAAAATTAAGCTCCGACTCGGTGATGCTGAAATCGTGCTGATTCATTTTTCTAATTTTCCTTATTGTGGAGTTTACCAAAATAGCCTAATTTGAGATCTCGATTGCTTGACATAGTTTAGCAGATGTGTTATCCTTGTCAAGAGTTTTTTGTGAATGAAGGGATATGTGATGGTCAGAGTCATCAGAAGTTGTGTTGCGATCGGTTTGCTGATGCTGTTAATGATGCTTATAGGATGCACACAAGGCGAGCAAAAACAGGCGGAATTGAACGTGTTCGCTGCAATCAGTTTGACGGATGCCCTTGAAGAAATTGGGACAGCGTTCACAACCGAAAATGGCGTTAAAATCTTTTACAATTTCGCCGCGTCTACGACGTTACAACGTCAACTCGAAAAGGGAGCGACAGCCGATGTCTTCATCTCAGCGAGCCCGCGCCAAGTCGTTGCCTTGGAAACCAATGGACTCCTTGAAACTGAAAGTCGCAAAGATTTGCTAACCAATCGGTTAGTACTTGTCTCTGATCAGAATGCTGGCGTTTCTATGGAGACCCTGACGAACCTTGCGATCCCTGAAATTTCGAGAATCGCTATTGGGCATCCAAATATTGTGCCTGCTGGTGCTTACGCCAAAGAAGCCTTGGTTCACTTTGGATTATGGGAGACGCTACAGTCGAAATTCGTTTTTGGGACAGATGTCCGCGCGACACTTGCGTATGTAACCGCCGGGAATGCGGATGTAGCGATTGTCTATAAAACAGACACAACACTTACCGAACGCATAAAAGTGCTTTATCAGTTACCGCTTGAAACCTATACACCGATCATCTATCCCGCTGTCGTTATGAAGGATAGCCCTCACAAACAATTGGCGCGTAGATTTATGACTCACCTACACTCCATGGAGAGCGGTGAAGTTTTTGAAAAACACGGATTCACGTTCTTGGTATTAAAATGAAGATTACCCCTGCCGAAGTTACCGCCCTCTCTTTATCTATAAAAGTTGCGTTGTTCAGTCTCGTTATAATGTTCCCACCAGGGCTATTGATCGGGTGGCTCCTCGCAAAACGCACATTCCCGGGAAAATCTTTCCTCAATACGCTTGTGATGTGTCCGTTGGTGCTGCCGCCTATCGTCAGTGGATATTTACTCCTGATCCTATTGGGCAAACATGGGGTCATCGGTGGATTTATCTATGAAACTTTCGGTATAGAGATCGTTTTCTCGCAGTTGGCTGTTATTATTGCGGTCTCAATTATCTCATTTCCGCTGTTAGTGCGGGGTATCGTGACAGGGATGGAGTCTGTGCCGTTGGAGCTTGAAAATGCGGCACGGACGCTTGGTGCGTCGCCTCTGAAGGTGTTTTGGACGATCACATTTCCGCTTGCGCATCGTGGAATTATCGGTGGCACGATTCTTGGTTTCTCCAAAAGTCTTGGCGAGTTTGGTGCGACAATTATGGTAGCAGGGAACATCCCCGGCAAAACCCAAACAGTGGCGTTAGCGATCTTCAGTGCCGTCCATCTCGGAGAGGACGCCTCCGTCTATCGCTTGGTATTTATTTCAACCCTTGTTGCGTTCATAGCGCTCTGGTTAACAGAACGTTTCACGCTCCGATAGGTGCGTTTTTTATGGAACCATTAAAGAATGGCAGATAATCCCAAAATCAGACTCAATTTCCGCAAAAGCCTCGGTAATTTCACCTTACGGGTCAATTGCACGTTGGAAACAAAAGTTTCAGCGTTTTTAGGCGTTTCTGGCAGTGGTAAAAGCACACTTCTCAATTGCGTGAGCGGCACGTTGACCCCGGATGAAGGTGAAATTGCTTTTGGAGATGAGATCCTTTACGCCTCTGCTGCTGGCATCAATCTACCGCCTGAAAAACGGAGGTTCGGCTATGTCTTTCAAGAGGGTTACCTTTTTCCACATCTCACGGTTGCGCAGAACATCCGATATGGGCAACCGAATCCCCGAAAATCTTCAGATGCGATAGGTGTACTCGAAATTTCCGAACTGCTCCAACGGTATCCGAAGGAGCTCTCTGGGGGTCAACGTCAACGGGTTGCGATCGCACGCGCCTTGGCGATGGAGCCGCGAATGCTCCTGATGGATGAGCCGCTTGCTGCGCTTGATAGCGCGCTAAAAGATCGAATTATACCCTATTTGCACCACGTTAAAGAAGTCTTTGAGATACCCATCCTGTATATTACGCACACCTTTTCCGAGGCGATGGCACTCGCTGACGAAGCCTTCCTCATTGCTGATGGCGAAATTATGGCGAACGGTGAACCGCACCGGTTGCTAACCGCCCCTTCCGCGATGCCCATTGCACAGATGACGGGTGTCGAAAACATTCTATTCCTTCCAGTGACGGATTCAAACAAGGCACGCGGTTTGACTGCGTTAGAAATCGGGAGCCAGTCTCTTATCATCCCTTATATTGATGTTGAAGTGGGGGAGGTTGTTCCGGTCGCTATCCGTGCTGAGGATATTATTATCGCGCTTGAACCGGATATCTCGGTGAGTGCCCGCAACATATTACCCGGAAAAATTCAGTATCTTGATGTCAGGAGCGAGCGAACGTGGTTATCTATTCTCGTTGAATGGCATCATCTTGCTGTGAAAATCACGCACGAAGCACGGGATCAGTTGCAATTGAAGGAAGGCTCAGAGGTTTACTGTGTTATGAAGGCGAGTGCGATTAATATTCTTTGGGATTAGTTCTGCTTTGAAGTTGCTCCCAAAGCGCATCCACCTGCCTGTGAAGTTCTTCAAGCGTCCCTTCGTTCTCTATAACAACATCCGCATACTTAATTTTCTCCGTGACCGGCATCTGTGCATCAATCCGCGCTTGGACTTCGGACTCGGTAAGCGGTCTCCCCTGTGCGATGCTGCGTTCCAGCGTGCGCCGCAGCTGCGTTTCTGATGACGCCGTCACAACAACGATCAGATCGACAGTGTCATACGCACCCGCTTCAATGAGGAGTGGAGCGTCCAGTAGCACGACGCACGTCGGGTCTTCCGTGACAAGGTGGCGTGCCTGTCCGCGTGAGCGTTCGATAATCAACGGATGCAGGATACTGTTCAATCGTTCCCGGGCGGCTTTATCGTTAAAGACGATGGCGCCGAGTTTTTTTCGACTCACATCCCCGGATGCATCGAGAATGTCCTGCCCAAACGCGTCCGTGAGTTCCCCGATAACTGGACTGTCCGCCTTGAGGAGTTGGTGTCCGATTTCATCCGCATTGATCGGGATTGCTCCTTTTTCTGCGAGCAGATCCGAGACGGTTGTTTTTCCACAAGCAATCCCGCCTGTGATCCCGACGATGATGCCGCGTGCGCGGTGTGTTGTTTCTGTTTCCATAATCTTGAGTGTATATCACACACTGAAATTTGTCAATATGAATGGCTGTCGGCTATCGGCACGGGTTGCTATGCAACCCTTTCGGCAGTCGGTATGTGGCATGCGAAACACAAATAACTTCCACAGACTTTTCTTGCTGACTGCTGATAACTGATTGCTGACAACTGTTCACCAATTTCGATTGACACTCATAACCGCTTCTGCTATGATGTTAATCTACTACATCTATTATTATACGGAAAGGGAAGATTTTTCATGGGCAGATTAGAGGGTAAAGTCGCAATCGTAACGGGTGCCGGTAGAGGACATGCCGAGGCGGTCGCAAGACGCTTCGCGAAAGAAGGTGCAGCGGTCTCCATCTCTGATGTGATACCAGTGCAGGAATTAGAGGCAAAGGTCGGTTCAGAGATTAGAGCCGCGGGTGGGGACGTCATCTGTTTTGAGACCGATGTTTCACAAGAGGCACCCGTCGCTGAGATGGTCGCCGCAACCATCGAGAAATTCGGCACTGTCGATATACTCGCCAACGTCGTCGGTATCGCAGGCCCCACAAAGGATGTCTGGGACATGACTTTGGAGGAATGGAGACACACGCTTGAGGTCAACCTCGACTCGCTGTTTATCTGTTCTAAAGCCGTCCTCCGGGAGATGATCCGCAAGCAATACGGGAAAATCATAAACTTCAGTTCAGGTACTGGCAAACAGCCGCTTTCGCATAGAGCACCGTATGCGACCTCAAAGATGGGGGTCATCGGTTTCACACGCACACTCGCTGCGGATGTGGGGCGTTACAATATCACCGTCAATGCCATCTGTCCGGGCGGGCACATGGAGCGCAGTCTTGAACTCGCCAGAGGTAGAGCCGAATACATGAACAAACCCTTTGATGAAGACGCCTTACGGGAGCGATACGGACGCACGAACCCGAAAAGCGTGATCGCCGGTAGATGGTGTTCGGATGAGGGGTATAGCGATAAAGGCTCAGGCTCGGAGGATGCCGCGGCATTGGCGGTCTTCCTGGCGTCAGAGGATTCGGCGAACATGACGGGTCAAGACATTAACACCGGTGGCACGGTGATGTGGTAATTAGAAAACCTGCCTAACCAAGGTAGGTGCGGTTTCCTAATCTACAAATACAACATCTTTTTCTCTCGGTAATTTGATATATTCCCCAGGTCCGGTAGGTGCGGTTTCCCAACCGCACCGGTTTCGTTAGAAAATTACCGAATTAATAAATTAATCTTCATCTAACCTCACCTTACCTTGAAAAACGGGGATGTCAGGAAAGCGATCTGTTGGTCGAATTCAGTGTAGAGCCTACTAAGATAGGAACAACAATTTTTGCTGTTTTCAATGATACTTGCGGAAACAATATTCAGATCGTAGAAATTGAGTGAGGTCTGCTTATTTTTCAAGTTTACCATAAAATATTGACAGACCCCACCCCAAAATTACCCCTTGACATCTTTCCCAATTGCTGATAGAGTAGAGAGTGTTATTCAAAAAATGGAAGGAGCAAAAATAAGTGGCACAAGACACAATCAAAGTCGGGGTTATCGGTGCAGGTGGCAACACAAAATCACGACATATTCCGGGACTCCAAGCCATCGAAGGCGTTGAGATCGTCGGGGTCTGTAATCGGAGCCTGGAATCCTCACAGCGGGTGGCAGATGAATTTGGTATTCCCAAGACTTACGGCAATTGGCAGGATGCGATCGCCGATGCGGATACCGATGCGATTGTCATCGGGACATGGCCCTATATGCACTGTCGGGCTACAATCGCGGCACTTGAGGCGGATAAACACGTGATGTGTGAGGCGCGAATGGCGATGAACGCCAGAGAAGCGCATAAAATGCGAGAGGTCGCGCGTCAGAAAACACATCTCATCGCACAGATCGTTCCGTCGCCGATGACGTTGCGGGCAGATAATACCATAAAACGCCTCATCGCCGAGGGATATATCGGGGATGTGCTTGCAGTGGAAGCACGCGCAGGCGGCGCGTTTTTGGACAGCGAGGCACCGCTCCAGTGGCGACAGGATTTTGACCTCAGTGGTCTTAACATCATGAGTATGGGGATCTGGTACGAGGCGTTGATCCGTTGGGTCGGAGAAGCGACGCGGATTATGGCGATGGGCAAAACCTTTGTCAAGATGCGTCCGGATGCCGAGGGTGTGATGCGCGCTGTGCGGATTCCTGAACATATCGATGTCGTTGGGGATCTTGAATGTGGCGCGCAACTGCACATACAGGTTTCTAATGTCGCGGGGTTAGCGGGGGCACCGGAGGTTTATGTCTTCGGTAGCAACGGGACTTTACGTTTTTCGGGGAACCAACTTTACGGCGGACAAAAAGCGGATACTGAACTCACCGAGATTGATATTCCTGATTCAGAGGCGGGCGCGTGGCGAGTCGAGGAAGAATTTGTGAACGCTATCCGTGGCGAGGAAGTTATCACGCACACTGACTTTGAGACGGGTGTGAAATATATGGAATTTACAGAAGCGGTCACGCTGAGTATGCAATCGGGGACCGCAATCACCTTGCCTCTTCATATTTAGAACGCGTTACGGCACAGCAGCATATACCTGCTACTTTGGAAGGAGAGACATTTGACACTCGGAGAACTTTTTGATCTTTGTCAAGACATCGAACTGCGGCAAGCGAAACTCTATGCTTCTCTCTCTCTGCGTTTAGGGAGCGTTGACGAACGGATCGCGCGATTTTGGGAACAGATGAGCACAGAAGAGTGGCAGCACTACATTCTCGTGGATTTCGGACGTACTTTGTGCATTAATGCATTTGGCGTTGATTCGCCTGTGACGGAGTTATCGGATGTTCCAGTTCAGCAAATTACGGACGCTCTGGATGCCCATGAACAAAAGGTCGAGAGTGGAGAGATTTCGCTCGATGAAGCCTTCGCAATCGCAATCGCAATTGAAGGCAGTGAGGCGGATGCCATCTATATGTATCTCCTCTCTATCATGCGGAAGGCAATAGAACAGGGCGATCAGCCGTATTTGATTGACCGGATTGTGCAAGTCGAGAAGGACATGGTATCACATGTAGATGGGTTGGTAAAGGCGACACAGAAGTTTGCGAAGGATAACGACTTAATTCGGAAGGCACATCGTCTAAAAGCAGAACACGGTTAAGGTATTGCTTGAGATTACGAGTTCAGCTGCTAATCGGTGGACGTGCTCTTTGATTCGCTACTCGTATCGGTTTTCTTTTCTTTTTTCTCGCTTTTGTCCGATGAAGTGCTTTTACCTGACGACTCGTTTTTATCCTTCTTCGCTGATTCTTTGTAGCCGTCACTGCGGTAGTCCGTAATGTAGAATCCAGAGCCTTTGAAAATCAATCCGGCACCGGCGCCGATGAGTCGTTTCACTTTGCCATTGCACTCCGGGCATTCCTCGATAGCGGGGGCGGTAATGCCCTGAAACCGCTCAAATCGGTTGTCGCATGCGAGACACTTATACTCGTATGTGGGCATATAGGGTTATCCTCCTTTTTGATATATTTTGCAGACAGAACTCCTTCTTCGTAGGAGCGAGTGTTTTTGCTTGGGATTTCCGCGGATTTCCCACACTTGCGGCCCCTTCCTCTCGGAACAAAAAGTTTGTTGCTAAAAAGACTGTATTCTGATAAATTTTAATCGTTACGCGTGCAAAAGTCAAGCGAATTTTTTCTGATCGGAGTTATCTATGTTTCGCCTTCCTATTGATTCTGAGAGTTTTCCACTCGGCAAAGGACCGATGGTCATGTTGGTTCTGTTCCTGATTTCTACACTTTTCATCTTCGGACGGACGGAGGAAGAAGGTGAGAATCTCGAATTCTGGATTTTCGCGAACACCCACTACGAAGAATACCAAGCACGCGTCCCGATCTTTGAGGCGCAGAACCCAGGCATCAACGTCCAACTCATCAATTTCGGTAACACCATGCACGATAAACTCCTCGCTGCGATGTTATCCAACTTTGGTGCCCCGGATCTCGTTGAGGTTGAGATTACATCCATCGGTCGGTTTCTTAAGGGAGCCATTGACGAGGTAGGCTTTGTTGATCTGCGTCCCCGTTTAGAAAGCGAAGGATGGATGGAAAAATTGGTCGTCAGTCGCTTCACCCCTTGGTCCTACCGCGGTCGGATTTACGGCATCCCGCACGATCTACATCCCGTCATCCTGCTCTACCGAGATGACCTCTTTAAAGCCGCTGGCATTGAGATGACAGAAATTGAAACGTGGGACGACTTCATCGCTGCCGGGAAGCAAGCGACTCGTGATCTCGATGGCGATGGTAAGATTGACCAGTACGCAATCGTGTTGGATCGGCGCACGGAGAGCGACTATTTCAGTTTACTCCTCCAACAGGGCGGCGGATTTTTCGACGAAGCAGGCAACGTCATTATAGACAGTGAACTCGCGATCGAGACGCTGGAATTCTTCACGGCGTTGTTCAATGAACATAAAATCGCTACTCCAGTATACGGCACATGGCACGGGGATCCGAGTAATTTCGCCGCGATGCAAGATGGCAAGATTCTCTCTATCCTTGCGCCGGATTGGTATGTCGGCATTCTCAAGAGTCAGGTGCCGCAGATGTCCGGTAAATGGAAAGCGATCAGCATGCCTGCGTGGCACCCCGGGGGTCGGCGCACCACGACGCGCGGGGGAACCATGATCGGGATTACGAAGCAGTGTGAAAACCCGGATCTGGCGTGGGAAGTGCTCAAGTTTACTTATTTTGACAGGCCCGGTCTTGTCAATCGCTATGAGACGACACGCATTATTCCGCCGCTCAAATCCGCATGGGATGCCCCCATCTTTAAGGAACCTGATGTTTACTTAGGGGGACAGCGGCTGGGAGAGTTATTTATCAAATTGGCACCCGATATGCCGGCACGGTATCAGAATCCCTACTGGTCGGAAGGGGCGGATCTCCTCAACGATGCGATTTTCGCCGCTGTCACCGAGAAACAGACCCCGAGAGAGGCATTAACCGATTTGGCAGAAAAAGTGCGAGCCCTGATTGCCAAGGACAGAGGGAGATGGGGAGACCTGTAAATTCCGCAAAAGACCTTTAGAATATAGTCGTCTGTCAACCCTGAGTTGAGGGACAGTTCGTAGTAGTGCGATTTATCGCACATTCCAAACGGGCAATGAATTGCCCTACTACAAACAGATAGACCTATCCGTTGAAACTTGACAAAGCAGTAGCCTGAAACGAAGTGGAAGGCGGATATACGGAGAAGCCCTTGAAAACCCCAATCCCCCATAACGAACCGCAAGGAATAATTAAAAACCGGCTTTGGAATCAACAACAGAAAATCGCGCCCTATCTTTTTATCGCTCCATTTTATCTGCTTTTCGTCATTTTTATGGGTTATCCGCTTATTTCGTCGCTCGTGATGAGTCTCTATGAAATGCGTGGATTCCAAAGTCGGATATTTGTTGGCATCGGTAACTTCACAGACCTGTTCCGCGACCCAATCTTCTGGAAATCGTTACGGAACACCGCCTACTTCGCAGTAGGCACGCTTACCCTCCAACTACCGATTGCGCTGCTGTTAGCGATTCTGCTCAACTCCAAATTCGTCAAAGGGAAGAACTTCCTACGTCTCGCCTTTTTCGCCCCCGTCCTTGTTGCAGGCGTTTTTGTCGCGATTATCTTTAACCTCGTCTACGACCAGCGGGCGGGTTTAGTAAATCAGGAATTCGTCCTCTTCGGCAAGGAGATCGGTTGGTTAAACGAGGAAAAATATGTGATGCCAGCGGTCATCCTGACAGGCGTTTGGCAGTGGGCGGGATTCAATATGATCTATTTTTTAGCAGGATTACAAGGGATTCGGCAGGAGTTGTATGAAGCGGCAGCCGTTGATGGTGCCAACTGGTGGCAGGCGTTCATCCATGTCACGCTCCCCTCCTTGCGCCCCGTGATAGCCTTCGTTTTCGTGGTTTCGATGATAGGCTCGCTCCAACTCTTCGACCTTCCGTTCATTTTGACAAACGGGGGTGAACCTGCGGATGCCGGCTCGACGATCGTCATGTATCTCTACAAAAATGGATTTCAGTTCATGCGTCTCGGCTATGCGGCGACGATCGGATGGGTGCTGTTTTTCATTATTGCGGTTATCTCAATCGTCCAATTGAAATTACTCGGCATTTTCCGAGATGAATAGTAGTAGGCACCCGCCGTTGTGCCGTCAACTACGGAAGGAAAGACTTTGTATATACTACCCGCCATTGATCTTCGCGGTGGAAAATGTGTGAATTTAGTGCAGGGGATCGCTTCACAGGAGACGATCTTCTCGGATGCACCTATAGAAATGGCACTGCGGTGGCAAGCCGAGGGTGCGGAATACTTGCACCTCGTGGATCTGGACGGCGCGTTTCAGGGTGAATCGGCGAATCTCCACATCGTCAGCGAAATTGTTTCTACGCTTGATATTCCTGTCCAGCTTGGGGGCGGTATCCGCAGTATGGAACAATTAGAAGCGGTTCTGGCGTTAGGCGTGGATCGCGCCATTTTAGGAACGGTTGCCCTCAAACAACCGAGTCTCGTGCACCAGGCGTGTGCCGAATACGGTGCGCGTGTGGCTGTCGGCATTGATGCGAGAGATGGAAGGGTCGCCACGGACGGATGGTTAGAGGTCTCCCAGAAATCTGCCGTCGAATTTGCTGTAGAGATGCCGGAGGTCCAAACGCTCATCTACACCGACATCAAAAGCGATGGGATGCTCAAGGGTCCCAATGTTGACGCAACGGCTGATATTATCAATGCCGTCCCTGCGGATGTCATTGCTTCGGGGGGTGTCACGTCGCTTGCTGACGTAGCCGCTTTGAAGCAGATCGGTGCCAGCGGCGCGATTATCGGACGTGCGTTGTATACCGGTGACCTCGCGCTGTCAGATGCGATTGCTGCTGCACGTTAGAAAAACATCACACCACACCCGTCACAACGCCAATTCCTATGCGCGATCCCATCTTTTTCACTTCAAACCGCGTGCCAACCTCCATCACCAAAGGTAAGTCAAGCGTAAGAGAGACATGCGCATAAGCCCCGGGTGTAAGCAGGGAGAGACTTGGCGGAAGTTTTAGATGCGCTGGCATGTCAATACCCCATAAATGGATGTCAGGTCTATCGTTTTCTACGAGCGGGATGTGTGTGCCGCTCTCTTCATGTGTCAGCAGATAGATGAGTGCGGTAAATTCGGAATGTGATTTGACGGTCTTCGGTGTACAAAGCACCTGTCCAATAGACAGCCAGTCGGGTTCAGATTCAACGCACACTTCATCCTCCGTTATGCTGAGAACCCGCGTCTTAATTCTATCCCCTTTGCCCACAATATCTATCGCTTGTCCTACAGCGAGTTGTCCCTGCACAATATCGCCACGGACGGACACACGCTCCTTCATTTCCGCAGCGATTTCATGGATTGGCATGATAAGCGGTAAGCGTGCTGTGTCCACAGGGGCAGGCATTGCCCGATTCATGGCGAAGATAAGGTCAACAATCGGTTGCCACTGCGCAGAGGTGATGCTGTCTCCCCTGTAGTCCAATGCTTTGCGCGCGTCCCCAACAATTATTGGAGCCGTATCCTCATCCCAACCACACCCGTTCAGCAGTTCTCTCATCTCTTGTTGGCAAATGTCAATCAGTTCATCGTCATCTGGAATGCCGTCTGTATTCAGAAAGGATAACACTGTCGGGAGATGTGTATGATTGGCAAGACGCAGGTGCGCCTCGGAGTCAGGTGTGACCCCTTCAACCGCATTTACGATCCATATAGCGCTATGAATTGCGGGAGAACCGCTGACGAGCATTTTGACAACATCAATGTGTGTCTCGCAATCAATGTGGATGTAAAGTTTACCACCGGTTTCATACGCGATCGCACGGTAGGTAATGCCGACCCCTTCTCGGATTGGGTGACTGATTGGGATTTGTGCTTCAAAATCGCTATCTCCGTTTGTGTGGATCGCGCCGATTCTCGCAACAACTTTCGCTATCGCCGCTGTCAATGTTGTTTTGCCGTGTCCGGGGGCACCGAGCGTGCAAATAGGTAACCCACGATGTGTCTGTTCTTTTGGATCTGTCATCTCTTTCCTCCTGATTTGGTATATTTTTTTTATTGCAATTTCCACTGCATTGTAGCACGAGGTCAGGAATTCAGCAATATAGGAAAAACTTGCCAAGCGGTCTGATGCGTGTTAGACTATTAACGTTTTAAAATCCGCATTACGCAGCAGAAGACGACTCTTAATCGGAATAAAAAAATGTTAAACCACAAAATTTATCATCGCAGCGAACTTGCCTCTATCCTTAAGCAAGCGAAAACAGAGGGCAACGTTGTTGTCACGACCAACGGTTGTTTTGATGTATTGCACTTGGGTCATCTCCGTTACCTTCAGGCAGCGCGCCAGCTTGGGGATATGCTCGTGGTAGCGGTCAACAGCGATAGTTCGGTCCGACACCTCAAGGGTGAAAATCGTCCACTCGTTCCTGAAGATGAGCGCGCAGAGATGCTCGCCGGGTTGGAATGCGTTGATTACGTTGTCATCTTCCCAGAATTAACGCCAATTTCCTTGCTCTCCGAACTCAAACCGAATATCCACGTTAAAGGTGGTGACTATCAATTGGAACAACTCATTGAAAGGGAGGTCGTTGAGGCAAACGGAGGTCAGGTTATCGTCGGCTTGAACGTTCCCGGTAAATCCACAACCAATCTCATCCAAGTGATATGTGAGCGATATATAGATGCTGATGCCGCAAATATACCGTAAGGAAAATTAAAAATATGCAGATAAACGATTCATTGCGTCCCATTGATCTGAAGCCTCAGATTGAGAGGCTTTTTGAATGCTCAGGTCAAAAGATTTTAGCCATAGAAGACACATGGCTCCCTGAAAACGGAACACCTGTGTTTACGGTCGCTGGGACCTACACGACACGCGGCTGGACCGAGTGGACCCAAGGGTTTCAATTCGGCTCCGCTATCCTTCAATTTGATGCCACCGGAGATGCGCAGTTCCTTGAGATCGGTAGACGGAACACGGTTGAGAAAATGGCACCCCACGTGACACATATCGGTGTCCACGACCACGGGTTCAATAACGTCTCTACCTATGGTAACCTTCGGCGTTTAATGCGTGAGGACGTGATTCCGTGGAACGATAGCGAGATGGATTTCTATGAACTCGCCCTGAAAGCCTCCGCTGCCGTGCAGGCGAGTCGCTGGACCCGTATTAGTGATGGAACAGGATATATCGCTTCCTTCAACGGACCGCATTCACTCTTCTCAGACACTATCCGGTCTTTGCGAGCTTTAGGGCTTGGGCATACCCTCGGTGCCGTGCTGATGAGTGAGGGAGATGCCGCTATCAGTCTCCTGGAACGGTTGCTTCACCATTCGCAGACGACAGCGACCTATAACGTTTACTACGGCGAAGGACGTGATGCGTTCGATCTGCGTGGACGGGTGGTGCATGAATCTATCTTTAATACGAACGATGGGAACTATCGCTGTCCAAGCACTCAGCAGGGGTATTCACCCTTTACGACGTGGACCCGCGGGCTGGCATGGATTATTACGGGTTACGCTGAGCAACTTGAGTTTTTTGACACGTTACCCACAGATATGCTTGAACCTTACGGTGGGTATGAACTGACAACAGCACACATGTGCAAAGCCGCGGAAGCCACTGCGGATTTCTATATTGAGAACACAGCACAAGATGGGATTCCGTATTGGGATACCGGTGCGCCTGGTTTAATTGAACTCGGCGATTATTTGGCAGTTCCCGCGGATCCCTATAACGATCTTGAACCTGTGGATAGTTCCGCCGCGGCGATTGCGGCACAAGGCTTGATTCGACTCGGCAACTATCTCAGAAAGCATGGTGAGTCGGAGGCTGGAGATTCCTATTACCAAGCAGGTTTAACGGTGGCGAAAACGCTCTTCGCTGAACCGTATCTTTCTGAATCTGAGACGCATCAGGGGTTGCTGTTGCATTCAGTGTATCACCGTCCGAATGGCTGGGATCACGTGCCAGAGGGCAGGAAGATTCCATGTGGTGAGGCTTCCATGTGGGGAGATTACCACGCCCGCGAGCTTGCAGTCCTATTATGGCGGGAGATAAATGAAAAACCGTATCTGACGTTTTTCTAACTTCCATGTAGCAGGCGCGCTTCGCAAACGCGCCTGCTCGGATAAGTCAGACAGCAACCTGTTCAACCTGTCCTGATTCCAACGAACGGTTCGCGGCGAGTGTGGCAGCGAGAGACTTGACGGCATCGGCGTAAGGCGCAATGACCAATCCTTGGTCGTTGGCTTCAACGGCTCTAATGAACTGCTCAACCTGTCGGAAGTACCCGGCTTCCGTGCCGGTGTAGTCGACTTCCTCACCGCTGATTTGTCCGCGCAATCCGAGGTCAAGTGTGAGTTTGAGATAGAAATCATCACCGACCAATTCGGTTGCGAAATGGTCGTGTGCGCGGGCGACACAGGTACTGGTGATACTGCCTACCGCGCCACTCTCAAACTGCATATTGCAAACGGTGCACTCCTCAAAATCAGCGATCCCCTCAGAAACCCCCTTGATACCGTAGGCGTGGACATTTGCGACATCGCCGAGGAAGTAGCGGATAAGGTCGAAAACGTGGGTCGTCTGCTCGACCATCTGTCCGCGCGATACCTCGTATTTTCCCCACCAGGGATGCCCCGCACCCATCCTCGTGAGAAACCGTCCGATCCCCATTGTGAGTTTCCGATCGCCGACTAATTCCTTCGCTTTCGCTGTGATGTCGCTATAGCGCGCCATATAACCGACTTGGTTGATAACGCCTGCGGTGGCAATCGCATCGCGAGCGTGTTGCGCGGTTTCCAGATCCTGTGCGACGGGTTTGGCGACAAAGACCGCTGCGCCAGATGCTGCTGCATCGGCAACCTGTGTCGTGTGTGCTCCGGGTGGGATGCAGATGAATACGACATCGGGTTTCTCTGCCTGTAGCATTTCATTGTGGTCGGTATATGCCGTCGCATTTTCTTCATCAGCGATAGATGCGACGCGTTCAGCATTTATATCACAGACCGCCGCAATGGGGCGTTCGAGTTGTCCGAGGCTTTGGCGATAACTTCTGGTGATACCACCAACCCCGATAAAGGTAATTTTCATGTTAATTCCTTATCCTTTTTTTAAGTAGAGCGGCGTTCGGAAATCCCACTCTACACTTTTTGTCAATCATCAGCAGGGATTGAGGCACTCAGCAGTTCCTCATCCGAGACGGGACGGAAGCGTGCCTCTGGATTTTTCAGGATTATCCTTCGGACATCAGTTGTGATGGCATATAATCCGGGCATCACGAACAGCGTCATCAATGTTGCAACAGCGAGTCCGAAAATGATCGTATAGGCCATCGGCATCCAGATAGGCGACTTACCCCCTAACCCGATTGCCATCGGAATGAGTCCGAAAATCGTCGTCACCGTGGTGAGAACAATTGGACGCAATCGGAGACTACTGCCTTTCAGAATAGCATACCACTTATTATACCCCTTTTCTCGGTATGTGTTAATGAAGTCGATAAGAACAATTGAATCGTTCACCACAATCCCGGCGAGTGCAACAATGCCAAACATTGCGACGATACTAAGCGTCGCATTGGAAATGAGGAGGCCAATCATCGCCCCGATCATACCGAACGGAACGGCAAACAGAATGATAATGGGTTGTATAAAAGACTTGAATTGCGCGCCCAATACGACATAGATGAGCAATAGCCCAACAATGAACAATTTCCACAATTCGGAAAAGGATTCTGTAATTTCATCAAAAACCCCTCGAAAATCGAGTTGATATCCCGGATACAAAGATTCTATATTAGCAAATGCGCTGATGAGCGATTGATTCACTTTAAAGGCAGTCGTCCTTTCACTATTTACCGAGGCATAAACCGTAATTGCCCGTTCTCCCTCGAATCGATGGACATCTGCATATCCCTTTTCCTCCACGATGTCCGCAACATCCTTGAGTGGAACAATAGCACCGGTGGGGGTTGCAATCAAGAGGTTATTCAGTTCAGCAAGATTTGTAAGGGCATCTTCCTCATATTTGACGATGACATCAATCGCTTCATCTGCTTCACGATAGGTGGTCGCTTTAGCCCCGTCAATCGCTGTCCGAATGGTTTGTGCAACCTGAAACGCCGTTAATCCATATTGATATGCTTTCTCCTGATTCAAGGAGATGTGCAGTTCAGATTTTCCGATGCTGAAGTCATCTCGAATATCGTAAACGCCATCTATCTGAGATAGGGCTGTCTTAAAAACGCCAGTGAGTTCAGTCAGATTCTCAAATCTCGGTCCTTTTACTTTGACTCTCACATCTGCTACTTGTGGTGCCCCGCCGTCCTGTGTGACGAAACTCAACCGCTCAATTCCACTAATGGTTGTGGTTTTCGTCCGTAGTTCTGCGATGATCTCATCCACACCACGGGTGCGTTCTTGCTTTGGTGTGAGCTCGACGATTACCTCTCCTAAATTTGAGCTGTAGGTAACACTTCTTCTTACCAAACCTGACATAAATGTGTGTAAACCGACATTGCTGACGACCGCATCCACTTCAGTTGATGGCAGTCCTTTAGCCATCTCTTCAATTTGGACAATTACTTCTGTCGTTTCTTGTATTCCGTAGGAAGGAGGCATCTCGGCTTGGACATAAAACTGTGGGAACTCTTCACCAGGGAAGAGTTCCCTGTCAAGAATAAAAAATGCCCCGATGCATGCAACCAATCCGAAGAAGAGGACACTCCCTACAAACGCATATCGGTGTCGAATGGTTATTTTCAGGATTCTAACATATCGGTTCCGAATTAATTCAAAAAACATGGCAAACCACACGAAAAAGCCGACAATGCGGACACCGAGAGTGAAACCGCTGGGAGACTCAGTTCGGAGATTTTCAAGCCTGCTGCGTCCTGTGCGAATTTTGGTTCTTCCCCATTCAGCGACGTGTGCCGGTAAAATTACGAAGACTTCAAAAAGAGATGCTATCAACACCAGAATCGCCATAACCGGCACGATCCGCATAAACTGTCCAGTAACACCAGACATAAACATCAGCGGACCAAACGCGCAGATTGTCGTCAAACTGGCGGCTAAGACGGGCCATCCAACCTCTTCAGCACCCCGAATGGCAGCAACTTTTGGCGGCTCGCCTCTTTCAATATGCCGGTAGATGTTTTCTATGACAACGATAGCATCGTCAACAACGATGCCAACGACTAAGATAAGCCCGAACAGGGAGACACCGCTGAGCGTATAACCCGCAATGGACATAAACCAAAATGTTGCCATGAATGCCACCGGTATGCCGAGTGCCGCAAATAGGGCATTCCGCCATCCAATAAAGAGAAGGAGCATTAGCCCAACAAGCACCAAACCGAAAAACGCATTTGTTTCAAGAATTCCCAATCGTTCTTTGAGAACAACGGAATAGTCATTAACAACCGTCAACTCAGCACCCTCAGGGAGATCCATTCTCCGATTGTCGACTAATTCTCGAAGTTTAGCAACTAATGCAATTGTGTTTCCCTCAGTCTTCTTTTGCACACTCAGGCTAATCGAAGGTTGTCCATCAAGTCGCGATAGCGTTCGCACCTCCTCGTAGGTGTCAGAGATCGTTGCGACATCTTTCAGACGGAGAAGCGTACCTATCGACTGAACTGTGATGAGAGTTTCGCCAATAGTGTCCAAATCGGTGAATTCTCCCATCGTTCGGATCATGAATTCTGTGCCTCCCAGTTCCATTGTGCCGGCGGGGAGATTCAAGTTGTTTGTTCCCAGCGCGGTAATGACCGCTGAAATTGGGAGTTGATACGCCTTCAATCGATCCGGGTTCACCTCAATCCATATTTCCCTCTCACGGAGACCTGCCATTCGGACAGAGGCGATGTTTTTGATGTCCGAGATTTCATCTTTGAGATTTTCAGCAATATTCCGCATCTGCGTTTCCGTAATATTTCCACCTACAACAATCGTCAAAATAGGAAAACCAAATGAGATATCAAATTCTTCGACCCTCGGATCATCTAAAATCTCCTCTGGCAACTCATTTACCTGCTCAACAGCGGTGCGTAGGTTTTCAAGTTCCTTGTCAAAATCCCGATCGCTTATCTCCTCAAAATCGACAAAGATAACAGAACGCCCTTCTGAAGAGGTAGAAAACAATAATTCAACTTTGTTGACGTTCTCCTCAATAGCATCTTCAATAGGAGCAGTGACAAGCTTTTCAACTTCTTCTGGGGATGCTCCCGGATATAACGTTGTCACAACTGCGCTCTGTACTGAGACTTCTGGGGTGAGTTCCCGCGGTAGGTTCATCCATGCGTACACCCCGAAAACGATGATGATAATCATCAGGAGATTCGCTAAAACAGGGTTGTTTACGGATAGTTTGGGGATGGACATGGGGTCGGATTTTACTGTGTGAGATTGGAATTTGGTATTAATCTACAGATATTTTGGCTGTAAAGTCAAAAAGTGTATAAGGCGAGGTCAGCAAACCTCGCCTTGTTACCCTCATCAATCATCAGCCGGGACAGCGACACCTAACAGATCTTCCTCTGAAACGGTTCGGAAACGTTCTTCCGGATTTTTCAGGACGAGCCCTCGTATGTCCGTTGTGATTGCGTAAAGCGCAGGCATCACAAATAGCGTCATCGTGGTTGCGAGCGAAAGCCCGAAGATAATTGTATACGCCATCGGCATCCATATAGGCGATTTACCGCCAAGACCTATCGCCATCGGCATAAGTCCGATAATTGTCGTCAGTGAGGTGAGAACAATCGGACGTAATCGGACATACCCGCCTTTCAGGATTGCGTACCACTTATTGAAACCGCGTTCGCGGAATTTGTTGATGAAGTCGATAAGCACAATTGAATCATTAACGACAATACCGGAGAGGGCAACGATCCCAAACATCGCGACCATGCTAAGCGTCGCATTGGCAAGGAGAAGCCCGACCATCGCCCCTATCATTCCGAACGGAACAGCGAGCATAATGACAATCGGTTGGATAAACGATTTGAATTGCGCGCCCAATACAACATAGATTAACAACAGCCCGACGATAAACAATTTCCACAACTCGGAAAAGGACTCTATAATCTCATCGAAAAGCCCGCGAAAATCGAGTTGGTATCCCGGATACAGGGATTCGACATCAGCAAATTTACGGATGAGCACCTGATTCGCATCGAAGGGTGTCGTTTTTGCCCTATCTACAGAAGCGTAAACTGTAATCGAGCGTTCACCATCAAATCGACGGATATCGGAGTATCCTTTTTCCTCTGTGATATCGGCGACATCCTTGAGCGGAACGATAGCCCCAGTCGGTGTTGCAATCAACAAGTTATTCAGTTCAGCAAGATTTCCAAGTGTATCTTCCTCGTATTTGACGATGACATCAATCGCCTCGTCTGCTTCACGATACGTTGTCGCTTTAGCCCCCTCAATCGCAGTGCGCACTGTTTGCGCGACTTGGAATGTGGTTAACCCATACTGATGTGCCTTCTCCGGTTTCAGATAGATACGGAGTTCGGATTTACCCGTGCGAAAGTCATCTCGAATGTCGTAGACACCGTCCATTTCCATGAGCGATGCTTTAAGGGTATCCGCGAGTGCCGTCAGTTGCTCAAATCTCGGTCCCTTTACCTTGACTTCAACATCCTCACCTTGCGGCGGACCGCCTTCCTGTGTGATGAAATTCAGTTCCTCAATTCCGCTAATGGTTGTGGTTTTCGTCCGCAGTTCTGCGATGATGTCATCTACACCGCGAGTGCGTTCCTGTTTGGGTGTGAGTTCAACGATAACCTCCCCGAAATTTGAGCCATAGGTAACACCTTCCATCATACCCGAGGTCGGCGTATGTAAACCGATGTTGCTCACAATTGCGGCGACTTCACTTTCGGGAAGTGTTTTAGCGGCTTCTTCAAGTTGGGCGATGACTGCTGTTGTTTCTTGCATCCCGTAGGAAGGCGGCATCTCGGCTTTGACATAGAATTGCGGAAAATCTTCGCCTGGGAAGAGTTCCCTGTCGAGGACTAAGAATGCTCCGACACACGCGATCAAGCCGATAAAGAAGACACTACCTACAAAAGCATACCGATGTCGAATCGTTATTTTCAAGATTCGGATATATCGGCTCCTGATAAAGTCAAAAAACAGACCGAACGATGCGAAAAAGCCTGTGATGTAGGTGCTTAGAGCAAAGGTATTCGGAGATCGGGTGCGGAGGTTCTCAAGTCTACTCCGTCCTGTCTGGGTTCTCGCTTTTCCCCACTCAGAAACGTGTGCCGGTAAAATCACGAACACTTCAAAGAGAGAAGCAATCAATACCAGAATCGCCATAATAGGAACGACTCGCATAAACTGTCCCGGGACACCAGACATAAACATCAGCGGACCAAAGGCGCAGATGGTCGTCAAACTGGCGGCTAAGACGGGCCATCCAACCTCTTCTGCCCCCCGAATGGCAGCGATTTTTGGAGGTTCGCCTCTTTCAATATGTCGGTAGATGTTCTCTATCACCACGATCGCGTCGTCAACAACAATCCCGACGACTAAAATCAATCCAAACAGGGAAACGCCGCTGAGTGAGTAGCCACCCACGGACATAAACCAGAAGGTTGCCATGAACGCAACGGGTATACCGAGTGCCGCGAACACGGCATTCCGCCAACCGATAAAAAGGAAGAGCATAAACACAACGAGGAGCAAACCGAAGAACGCATTTGTTTCAAGGATCCCCAACCGTTCCTTGAGAATAACCGAATAATCGTTCACTGCTGTCAATTCGGCACCTTCAGGAAGGTCTGCTCTCCGTTTTTCAACCAATTCCCGGAGTTGGGCGACTAACGCGATTGTGTTTCCTTCGGTCTTTTTCTGCACACTTAGGCTGATAGAGGGTTCCGCATTAATCCGGGAAAGGGTTCTTGCTTCCTCGTAGGTATCCGAAACCGTCGCGACATCCTTCAGACGGAGCGGTGTACCCGTCGGTTGAACAGAGATAATGGTTTCACCGATCGTTTCTGGATTGGCGAATTCACCCATCGTCCGGACCATGAATTCTGTATTCCCAAGTTCCATGGTGCCAGCTGGCAGGTTTAAGTTGCTCGCACCGACTGCAGTGATAACCCTCGCAATCGGAATCTGATACGCTTTCAACCGATCGGGGTTCACCTCAATCCAAATTTCCCGTTCACGCAGCCCCGCTATCCGGACAGACGCAACGTTTTTGATGTCCAGGATTTCGTCTTTGAGATTTTCGGCAATGTCTCGCATCTGCGTTTCCGAAATTTTCCCGCCTACAGCAATCGTTAGCATCGGGAAGCCGGAGGAAATGTCTAACTCCTCAACTTTTGGGTTGTCCAAAATCTCTTCTGGTAGTTCGCTCACCTGTTCTACAGCCGTGCGAAGATTCTCGAGTTCCTTGTCGAAATCTCGGTCACTCAGCTCTTCAAAATCGATGGAGATAACGGATCTACCTTCAGAAGAGTTAGAGAATAGCAGATTGATTTTACTGACATTTTCCTCAATAGCGTCTTCAATAGGAGAGGTGACGAGCTTTTCAACTTCTTCCGGCGAAGCCCCCGGATACAGCGTTGTTACAGTCGCGCTCTGCAATGCGATTTCTGGAGTCAGTTCTCGGGGTAGGTTTATCCATGCATACACCCCGAAAGCGATGATGATAATCATTAACATATTCGCCAAGACGGGATTGTTTACGGACATTTTGGGGATGGACATGGCGGTAGAATTTCTCCTTATCCTTTAAGCGTTGCCTTTTGAAACGGTTCGGTTTTGATTAAGAAGTGGTATCGGGGTAGTGTGTTCACTACCCCATTTTAAATCTGTCGGTGTGTTAGACGGATTTCCTTCCCTTTCTACGGGAAACCCAGTCTACCCAAGATTATCGACTCGTTTTAAGCGTGCTCCATGTTGTCGCTAACTTGCCATTTGGAGCAACTTCCAAGGGTTCAATCCCTTCGCCTTCGATGGAAAGTGTGTCAACCAGAAAAGTGACTGTTTGGCCTCCCCAACTGTTCATGAAACCGACACCGACGCGCTCTACGTCAAACTTGTGGTTCCACGTTTTGTTACCAGAAAGCGTCCAGTCATCTTTTTCGCTTTCGCGGTAGTAGCCTGAAAACAGATCGTCCTCTTTAACGATCTTAAGATGAAGCGGGACATCAAACCCGGTCTGGAAGTGTCCTTTATCTTGCCAACCCCCTTGAACCATGCTGCCGATAAGTGTCTTTTGTGGCTGATTGGCTTCGCCACCGAACAGCAAACAGGCGTAGTTCAAGTCTTCATCGCTGTAGAGGAAAATACCGATCCATGAATCAGCGGGTTTATCGGGTTCGGTCGAAAAAATTCCACTCACCGTTATGTTTTTCGCGGCACTTTTCGGGATTTCCCGTTCAAGCATCGGTTTGTCAGGCGTGACGTGTCCCCAACCGCCCTTCGGATTCGTCATCTGTAGAAAGCCATCTTTGACTTCAAATGTCGTAACTTTGTCGCGATAGTCACGGAATTCCCATCCCTCAACGAGTTCGGTACCATCAAAGGGATCCGTCCATACACCGGCGGAGACTATCCCAACGGTGCTACACAGTAACATTCCGCATACAAGAATTGTGATTCGCATAGCAATCCTCCTTTTGATTTAAGACATATTTTAGTTGAAAATGGTTCATTATTCCAGAGATTTCGCAGCATAAAAGGATGGCCAAGTAATTCTAAAATCCACCATAAATGACACTACGGGAGGATTGAATAACTTGGATATAACCATCTATAGGTTGACAACCCGAACGCTCTCTCCATCCTTCAGAGAATGTTGTCCAGCAGTGACAACCGCTTCGCCTTCGGTAAGACCACTCAAGACTTCAGCTTCACCGGCACGCAAAAGACCTATCTCTACAACACGCCGCTGGCTGACCCCATTCTCAATCACGAAAACGCTCTGTGTGTTGGCATTCACATCCTCAATGAGCGCAGCACGCGAGATGAGAATCGCATCGCTATGCACTTTGATAGGGACGGTCACCTTTGCGAACATTCCGGGTTTAAGAGTGCCGTCTGGATTGTCAATATCGACTTCAACCGTAGCCGTCCGACGCGCTGGTGTTAGCGTTGGACTAATAAAAGCAACACTACCGGACATCTGGGTATCTATACCATCAATCTCTATGGATGCTTGTTGATTGAGTGCCAATTGGCTTAACTGGACTTCAATAACCTCAACGGTTGCTTTGACGGTATCAATATTAACAATGTCAAAAAGGGGTGAAGCAGGAAGTGCCATACCCCCTAAATCCAAGGAGCGTCTGGAGATGACACCGGAGATCGGGGCGCGAATCGTAGCATCGTTGAGACGTTTTTGCGCGAGCTTCAGCGCAACCGCTGCTTGCGTGCGTGCGGTTTTCGCTGACGTTATTTCGGCCTCCCAACTTTTCGCAGTCTCTAAAGCCTCCGCAGAGATGAGTCCAGCCCGTGCGGTTTCGACTTGCGAACGCGCCAGTTCAATGTCTTTCTCCCAGGTCTTCGTGGATGCTTGGGTCTGTGCGAGCCGTAAGGAGGCTTCCGCCTGCTCAACTTGTGCCGCCATGGCTTGAATATCCTCAGTCCGCGCACCGTTATCGATAAGTTGAAGTTGTTCAGCAGCGATTTTATGTTGCGCGACGGCAACGTCTAACTGTGTCTTGGCACTT
>JAJEDB010000037.1 GCA_022821725.1 Candidatus Poribacteria bacterium
TGTTTTTACCGCCTTATTCACCCGACTACAATCCGATTGAACACGACTTTGCAAATATCAAACGTCTCCGTGAATACAACACCGATATATCCATAGACGATGTCATAAACATGTATCATTAATTCTAAACTTTACTATATACCGTCTATTGTGACATGTCCTGCTGTTGGAGAACGCAAGCCTGCTAAGAGGTGCACCAAAGTCGTTTTTCCTGCGCCGTTTTCACCGACGATAGCGAGAATTTCGCCCGGACGGATGTGAACGTTAATGTCAGAGAGCGCATCTGTGTCCGCACCCGGGTAACGATACGCGACGCTATGCAAGCGAATACCTTCACGCATCGGGTGCGGAGAAGGCGTTTGTGTTTCGGGAGCGGCTTCCTCCTCTTTCTTTTCTAACAGACGGCGAAGGTCCTCTCCGTAGCCAGCATGTTGGACAAAACCGATGACGAAATACTGCATGGAGTTCATACCTGCAGTGATATTCCGGAGTGCCTCTAACACCAAAGCGGCGAGTCCGGCTTCGACCCTTCCCTGTGAAAGCGATGTCACCAGTAATGCACCAGCGATGATGGCAACGAAAATAAACACTTGGAAAATACCTTGGGAGGCATTTCGAAAATCGATATGCAAGCGCTCCTGAAGATATTGGGCGAGGATCGTCCGCCAGCGTTGGAGAAGGGTTTCACCGATAGACCATAAACGAATTTCGGCGGCACTGCGTCGTTCTGTGAGAAGTTGGACGTAGTAATCCGCAAGTCGTTTGTTGCGTGTATTTTCCACCTCAAAGTGCCGCACTCGGGCTCCCATCTGAATTTCAAAAACCCGCAGCAATATTGCACCGCCGATGATAATCAAGGGAATCCAAAGCGAAATCAATCCTAAAACAACGGCACTGGTGAGTAGGACAGGGAGGTATTCAATAAAGTTTAAGCCGTTTTGCATCAATTGGACAACGCTGGAATCCCCGCCAGTCACGACACGATTGATGAGGTTATGCGATTCCTCGTCATCGAATGTTTCCAATGGCAGTTTGCCTGTTTTTTGCAAGGCATCCCGCTGCAAAGCGAAACCGGCTCTAATGCGGAGTTGCTCGCGTAAAAGTGGGAGGAGTGTTGAGATCGCTTGCTCTATCAAAAAGAGGAGACAGAGTGCAGTCAGCCATGGAACCGCACTGCTCAGGAGGTCTGCATCGACGAGGGTGTTAACGGTTTCTCGGAGCACGAGGAGCTGGGCTGCGCCAGCACCTGCGTTGATGAGGACAAGGGTTATCCATACTGCGGCAATAAAAGGGGATGCTTTCAACACCTGTCCGAACAGCCAGAGTAGGTCCCGAAATGAAGGGCGGGTTAATTTGACTTTGTCCCACATGGTTTTCTGTTTACTTTGTATAAAATTAAAATTCTCGCGTGGACGCGAGTCATTTGAATGTTTTTACTTTCATTAGGACTTACGCAAAATTGGCTTCTATGCCAAAATTGAGGCAATATTTCCGAAGAATGCGCAATAAATTGCGCTACTACGAACCAAAAACAGCATAAAAACGGGACAGCTGCGTAAGTCCTATTTCATTAAAGGATAGACGTTATCCTGACACATTGCAACTTTATTTATCAATTACCTTCATACAAATTTCTTCATAACCATTCAATTTTTTCATTTCGTAAGTAAGGAAGTAGCATACTTCGTAGTTTCTGGTGTGCATTGTATAAGTGTCTTTTAATAGTGCCCTCTGTCCGACTCAAGCGTAGGGCAATCTCTTTAATCGAGAGTTGCTCCCGATAGCGTAAATTAAAAACACATTGTTGATGAGACGGAAGGCGATTGACCGCTTTGCGAATGATGTACCCAAGTTCTTTATTTTCGAGGATTTGACACGACGATGGATACATATCCGTCATTTGGAGCCTATCTTCTGTATTAGCGGATAATTCTTCAAGCGATAAAACCATTCTGTGTTTTTGTTTTCGCAGAAAGTCAATAGTACAATTCTCAGCAATCCGGTAAATCCAACTATAAAACGTGCACTCACCTTTAAAATTAGACAACCCCTTAAATGCTTTCAGGAACACATCTTGGCAGAGGTCTTTTGCTGTTTCCCGATCATGAACTCGTAGATAAATGAGGTTATAGATTTTTTGCTGATATTTGAGAACAAGTGGATTGAAAGCCTCGGTATCGCCGTCCTGAAACTGTTTGATGAGTTTGCTATCATTGCTACGATCCAGTTCAACTTTACCATTTGCCATAATATTTCCTCCAAATATGATACCAGTTTTGCTGTCCCGTAAGGATGAGTCCGGGAGTCCATTAAAACGCTTTTCGACTAATACTCCTAAAACGCCCGTAGCACTTTGGCTACCAAACGTCGATTAAACGCAATAGCATTCGGATCCCCAAGGATAATGAAAAAGTCGGTACCGGCATAGCCAGAGCGGCGCAGCGCGAAGTAGATATTAATCCCTTCTACTTGCCATATTAAGCGACTGCCGAGGCTTAAAGCAGGGCTGAAGTCGTACGTCAGGGTTAGAATCTGTTGATAGCGTCTTTTAAAATGCCATTGGATTTGGGAGGACAGTCCAGCAGTGAAGCCGTAAGCGCGGAGATTCACATCGCCGCTAATGCGATAGATATCCTCACCTGCCTGTTCACCCCAGGTGTAACTAAAACGGACGTTGTTGAATCGGTCGGAGGCACGGGCTCCGAAGCCAACTCTAAAAACACTGTCAGTAAATTCCTTAAACTGTCCGCCGGACCAACTCACAGAAAGTGAGTAGTCGCTATGAGTCAAGAGGCTTGAATAAACGGAAAGGTTACGTCGGAAAACCCCGCCGGCGTAAGTGTTAGAAGCTTCAGACTGGATAGAGAGGTAAGCACTGCGGACAACTCCCTCGCGCCATTCGTTCCGAAGCTGTCCACCTAAGCTTACGCCGCGGTAGCCTGTGAAGGGTTGGTAGCCCAATTTATTGACGAAATCCGGATCGACAAAAAATGCGGAGAAGTAGGGTTGAACGAGACCACCCTCGTAACGTAAACTAATGTATCCGTTGCTTCCATTCAATCCATCTGCCCAACTTTGGATATGTTTGTTTGCCCGACTCTGGGCAAGATTAGATTGTGCTGAAAACTTACCGTAACGTATATTTCCTGAAAGATAACCTACATTGTTTGTTTCGGTATCGCGGTGATTGTGGGATAGAAAAGCCGCACTGATATTAGATGTATCTGTTAGGGCTTGGGAAACTCGGAGGATACCATTCCGATTGTTCGGGTGATAAGTGCCTAAGGTGCCGATGGAGGTGTTTTTACCAATTTTCCCGAAGAGTTTGAGGCCGCCAGTCATATCTATTACCCGCCGGGAATGGAAATAATCGCCGAAGATGTTTCCACCCTCGGAAAAGAAAGGGCGCCGATCAGGCACGTATCGTTCACCATAGGAGAAATCAATGCCTTCTACAGCTTGTTCAATATTTTCAAAATCGGGATTAGCTGCACCAACGAGTCGCAATTGTGGTGTAACTTCATAGCGAAGGTTTGCCCCCACTCGAACTGGAGGTTCCCTTTCTTTTTTTTTCGTTTCGCGGATGCCGCCAATCAAATAGGGTAACAATTTTAATTCGCGCTTTCGAGGCGGGGGTAGTACATCAATCCAGTGTCCATCATTTTCCCGGAATTCGTTAACACCCAAGTTACACCACCACGAACGTTCACCGTTGCGCTGTTGTCCCCGGTCAAAGTTGATGCCCATCCGAATCGGTTCTGTTGTATCGGGATAATCCAGCATCTGCCACGGAATTTCCATCTCCACAACCCAGCCATCATCCATAATCCGTGCTGCAGCTTTCCAGAGTCCGATCCATTCGCTCTTTTCCGCACGTCCAGTGGCGAGATGAGCAAATTTGGTGCCAAGTGGATTCACTACGAAGAAATTTCTATCAGCAAACTGGTGTGTGTGAAATGGGTCAAGGCTGAACGAGACCGAATCCTCTCCACGGATCCGGGTCTGGTCCTTGGTTTGGCGCGCCACAATTCTGTCGGGTATATCATCGTAGAGGTGAACCCCAACATAGATGGCTTCATCCGTGTAGACCAGCCTGGCTACAGATTGATTCTTCGCAGGTTTTCCGGTGCGTTCATCAGTGAAATTAATAGCTTGCGGGGCGTCTTGCCAGCAAACATCGTCAAGGACACCATTAATAGTGGGAAGCTGATCAATTTTGACTGCGGGGAGTTCCTTTTTGATTGTGGTGTCGCTTGAAATCACCACGGGTTGAAAACCTGTGACAAATATAAAAGCAATAGTGATTAACAAATCTACTTTCATGTATCCATTCCCAAAATGCCAATGATTTATTCCTACTTCAGCCCAACCAATTTGTAGTGGGCGGAGATAATTCATCCTGACTTACTTTTTTCCCATCTTCAAACGGATGTTTCCGCCAGAGGTTCTCAATTTCAGCAAAGGTCCACCGCCATTAATAGAACCTTTTAACCGACTTTTGGAAACTTTTTCTTCGATCATCGATACTACGGGAAAATCGCTTGAAACATGCCCCCAACCAGCTCGGGCATCCAAGTCAGCAGCAATATCGGGAATGAGGGTGACAACGATCCCGCCGCCTGATGTGTGTAAGTTCAAGCTAGAATCGTGCTGGGGTTGCCTTGTCACAGTGGCACCGATAGAACCACCTGAGGTTTTCGCACTCACAGCTCCTGTGACATTTTCCAGCGTAATATTGCCGCCGGAGGTTTGGACTTCAGCACCCTCATTGCATTCCTCTAGTTCGATGCTCCCACCAGAGGTATTTCCCCAGATAAAGCCCCGAATCTTCCTTAAGCGGAGGCTCCCACCTGAAGTTTGTACCCTGACTGTGCCCGCTACCTCGTGAACTTCAACACTTCCACCTGAAGTGCGCCCCCACACGGTGCCCCTGATGTTGCCAAAACGCAAACTACCACCCGCAGTTTGCGCACGAACCTCACCACCAAGGTCCGCGACGGAAATACCTCCACTTGCAGTCTTCAAATCAATATTGTACTGCTGAGGCACCTTCACCTGAAAATGAATCTTCAATCCCTTCAATCGCTTCTTCTGCCAGTATTCCAGTCCGTGTTTGAATATTCCATTAATATGGACATCAGAGCCTTTGTGTTCAAACACCACCTCAAAATCTGTGAGGGCCGCCCGAGTCCATTTATCCAACTTGAACTCTGATTCTTTGGAGATAAAAATCTCAACCTTATCTTGGTCGGTAGTTTGCACGTCAAGCGCGCCAAACTCTGAGATAACTTTTAAACTGCCACCAGGCTTGACTCTATAGGCTTTCTCAATTTGATCAGTTTTTTTCTGTTTACTGTTCCGTCCCTCAGTTTCATCAATCCCTTTTTGGGGTTTCTGGAGTGTCTGAGTGAACAGCGAGACTTGGAAAGTTCCCAGAGGAACCAACTGTGCCATCGCTAACAAGGGCAGACAGGTTAGAAACAAGGTTGCTGCCATTATCAGTAAGCGTCGCTTCGGTTGCAGATCTAACCGTCGACTGTTTTTCAGGATAGAATCAATACGGGATTCCAATCGCGACGACTGATTCAGGGTCAACGCTAGAGGTACAAACATGTTTTTGTAGGAAGTCAGGTCCAACAAACACTGCGCGTAATTTTTGCGCACACCGGTCAACTGAATGACCCAATCGTCACAAATCTGCTCCCGCAGATCAATCAACTGACGGTTCAGGAAATGGTAAAGTGGATGGAAAAAGAAAAAAACCCCAACTAGGTGCGAAAATAAATTCGTTAGCCAATCCAATCGTCGCACATGTGCCAATTCATGCGCCGCTACCAGTTTAAACCGTTCTAAGTTTAGGCCTCTTGGAATCAGAATGCAAGGCATTAGCAATCCAAACGAGATCGGGGAAACCACTCTATCAGAGAAGTACACCCTAATTCGGCGACCTATGTTCAACTCCTGAACTAATCTTTGACAGATTGACTGATATGAATCACCAGCTACTGTCGCAGCACGCCGGTGTTTATGGACTTGATATAAACCGAACGCGAAACGCATTAGCATGGCGAGTGAACCAAATGCCCAGAGACAGAGGATCACATCCATTTTTGTCCAATTGACGAAAAAACCAACTTTAGTGAGCAGTTGATTTTTGGATTGTGTCTCACTGTCAGTTGATAAGGTTTCAGGCAAGTCCCTAACAGCAGGTGCCAAACCTGGTACATTTATAGGCTGTTCTTGCGTTAACTCTGGCACTGTCCCTCCTATTGAGAGTGCTGGCACAAACTGATTTAAACCAAATAAAATGGGTAGGCTGATTAAGGAAAATAGCCATAGGAGATAGGCAGTAGTGTTCGAGAGACGCAAACGACGGGTCATGAACCAGGTGATACCACCGAGTAGCACCCACTGCCATGAGCAATTAAGTAATGAAATCAAAAGTTGCTTACTCATCAGTTTCTTCTCCTTCATGTTGGTAGTTGTTAATCAACTGTTGTAAGCGGCTGTGTTCATTAGGGCTCGTTTGTTTCACTTCAAGCAAGGTGTTAACCAGTTTTTCAGCTGAATTGTCAAAAAGACGTTCTAGCAAATCTCTGAGCATGGAATGCGTAATCTCCGTCTCTTGCACCAAAGGCTGGTACACAAACGTCCTACTATTAACTTGATGGGACAGGAAGCCTTTCTTTTCTAAACTTCTCATAGTCGTGGCAATGGTGGTGTAGGCGAGTTTACGGTCAATTCGGTCTAGGACATCATTGACCGTGGCACGTTCGAGTTTCCAGACCACTTTCATCACTTCAAGCTCTAAATAGTGTAATCTCTTGGTTTGCATCTGATAGGATCCTTTTCTAACAGGTTTGAGATGAATTCTTCTGACTGATACGCCAAAACATCAACGCCAATGTTGCGAATTACGCAATAAAAATACTATTTGTAAATACGTAATAATAGTATTATACAACCTAAAAATGATTTTGTCAAGTTAATTTATAAAAGAAATGCCCAATTTCCTTACCATTTCCTATTTTTTCTGTAGATCTCCAGAAATAAACTTCACCCTTTTTCAATCTTATCCAAAGACGATGTATTACTCATTAGGTTCGCAATAGTACGATTTATCGCATGTTCTAACGCGCAATGAATGCGTAACTACGAACCCTCAACGTTAACCAATGTTAACTCGGGTCTCGTATTTGGCAACACCTTTGACAAAACGAATTAGATTCAAACAGGATTCCCTTTCTCCTGTTTTCGTTTCGCAGATGCTGCTAATCGGATTTTCGTTTTCGTGAGGATAATAAAATATCAACTAGGTGTCCATTGCTCTCATGAAATTCATTAACGCCTAAGTTGTACCCCCACGAATATTCACCGGTGCGCTGATGTTCCCAGTCAACGTTGATGCCCATCCGAACCGGTTCGGTGCGTTCATAAGTGAAACCGATAACTTGTGGGACATTCTGCCAATAAGTATCGTTGAGGATACGATCAATATTGATGGATGCTCGGTTTTCACGGAAGCAACTCTTTTTTAACTGTCGTGTTGCTTGAAATAACCTGTGGTTGAAAAATAGTGATTAACAAGTTCCTTTCATCTGCTTATCTTCGGAAATACCAACGATTCCTTTCTGTATCAGTCCAATCAATATATCGTTGGAGTGGTTAAGAACACTTCTGTGAACAACCTGCCAACGACTTAATTGGCTTATCACATCTATCTCTTCCAAGCAAATAGGAATGCGAATAGGATATAGCAGATCTTCCGAGATGAAAAACGCTCCGTTCTGCTTGCCTTTCATGGCGCGAAACAAAAGGCTTTCTGGTTTTAATTTCAACTCCCTTTGAGAAGTATATGGTTCAATCAATTCAAGGTAGTCGGCATCTGAAAGTCCATCGTAGGTAGGCCGTACAGCATGTGTTCTTCTTTCATATTTCAAGGGAAATTCTTTCCGTGTGAATCTTTGATGGAATCGGTGCCCAAATGGTGTGAATGTCGCCACTGTTTCTTTTATTGGGGAATTTATGACGTTTTCTATGAGTTGTATTACACGTTTACTATAAAGGGCATCACTATAATTGGCCAATGCCCGTTCTCTACCACGTTGTCCTTGTTTCCGACGCATCTGGCCATTTTCAATCAAGGACTTTATCGCGTTTATGACAATAGGACCGTCAAACCTAATACCATTTGCTGTAACCCATGTGTCGGATGAAAATCCAACCTCTTCATTAACAATTGTGTCCTTTAAGCCCCCCCATGCTGTTCCGATAACAGGTAATCCCGCACTCATCGCTTCGATTTGGGACAAACCAAAATTTTCATCGTGATGAAGTGTCAGATTAATAAAAGCATCCGCAGCATTGAACACGGCGTTAAGTTCAACAGGAGTTTGCCATTCCTGTATGACAACCCTATCTGAAATCTGTAGTGATTCAATAAGGATATCTATTTTTTGGTCTAAATCAACCGGATACATATGAAATTCACTAAAAGAGGCATTCTCAACCTGTCCCACAATTAATAGTTTCACGGGGTACCCTAAGCGGGTTAGTTCATAAACAACTTCCAATATTGAGTGGATGTTTTTTTCAACTGTCACCCGTCCCGCATACACAAGAACAAAATCGCCGTGTTTGAAGCCCCAGATCTTTCGCAATTCCTCACGGCTTTCTCTGTTTTTTAAAGGCTGATAGGTTTCAGGATTCACGCTGTACGGGAGGCAAATCGGTTGAGGCTGCGTCCCATCCTGAGAAACTAATCGAGAATAGATTTCCACGTCCGCTGTGGACGTACACCAAATCACATCACTTTGATACAAATAAGGCAACACTTCGCGAAGATCAATAGCCCCGCGTGGTAAGCCTCCCATTGCTTTGAATATCGTTTTTCCTTGCCACCCGTTTGTTCTCATTTCTTCAATGAAGGTAGGAATCGCTGTGATCGCCAAATCCGCCTCTAGAGCATCTTCAAGAACCCAATTTTCTTGTTTAAGATTGCTCCATGGATTACCTTCAACCTTGAGGACCTTGTAATTCTGTTCCGTAATCTGTTCTATTCGACTAAAAACATTATACAGACTGGATCCTTGCTGTTCCGTTTCAGAGTGCCGGGTAAGAAGAACAGTTTTCATCTTTTGATTCCTTTCTGTTAGGTTGCGGGAGTAAATTGACTTTAGGTATCCTATGAAGCTTGAGAATCCCACATCTTTGCGTACAAATCGTCATTAGTAACTAACTCGTTGTAGATGCATTGTCGCTTGCCCAACACTTACTATATCTATATTTATGTGAATGCCCTCATCTTAGATTCTATTTTTCTGGACATAACAAATCATCAAGCAAAAAATTAAAGTTTTTGATTTTCTGATCCTGGTTTGCTAACCGGGACAGAAACAGAGCAATACCAGAAGATCCGCTTCCAAAATCGGTGGAAATCCGTAAAAGTTGTTCGCCCGGAAAAGCAATACCGTCGGGTCTCTCTATCTGAAACCTAAGGATTCCCTCAGCAATCTGCATCGCTTCTGAGATGTACTTAGTGTCCCCGGTAAAATCAGAAACATCCAACTGTAAATTTCCAAGCCCTGCTAGTCCTGTAAACAACGTTGGAAACGCAGTGATTTCCCGAAATGTGTCAGGCATTAAACGTTCTAACAGACTTCTATGCATGTCTTCCCTGAAGACAAACCAGTAACGAACAAGCGAAGTGCAAACACCCGCAGTTCCGTCTGACCAATAAGGGGGATTGATATTTTTGTGAGGAGAGGACTTGGAATTAGCAGAAGCACGAGGTATTCTTAATCCGTACTCCGTTTCTTGAATCTGGGCCAAATCATAAGACAACGCGCGCTTCCCAGCATCTTTAAATCGGAACTGACCGCTTGCTAAATTTAAGTAGAGCAGATATAGTGCAATTCCCGATTGTCCTCGCGCATAACCACACCAAATATTGCCACTTGCATCTGGCCAATAGTAACCTTCGTCTGATTCTGCTTTTGAATTAATTAACCAATCACCAACTTTTACCGCCTGTTCTACGTAGTGTTTACATTTTCTTAGCAGTTATGAGTATTGCTGCGAGATAGACGAATCCGAGATACCGGGTGCCTAACTTATCGTAGCGCGTTGCCACCCGCCGATACTGTTTCAAGCGATGAAAGAAGCGTTCTATGATG
>JAJEDB010000130.1 GCA_022821725.1 Candidatus Poribacteria bacterium
GTGCTAATGATACACTAAACATTGGTATTCTCTCCTATGAAACTCATCATAACTTTTTTAGGAAAGGATACCAACTTTCACACTTTTCCTCAACAGACTTTTTCACCTTATCTCTTTGACAAAAACTTTACACACCCATCCTTTGCTCCTTTTCATTCTCCAATGCGCCGGGCAATGAGCGTCAGATCCAAAATATTGACGATCCCGTCCCCGTTGAGGTCCGGTGAATCCTCCCCAAAACGCGACGCAACAAACGTCAGATCCAAAATATTCACGATACCATCGTTATTAACATCCCATGGGAGCCGCACCAGAGAACTGGTTAAAGGTCTCAATTGGATTATGCCATCAAGACTCGCGCTTGCGAGGACTGTGCCATCAGAGCCATCGGTATCCGGTAGGAACGCTAAGTCAAAAACTGGAGCGGTATACGCTTCAAATATTGCCTGTAACTGTCCGGTGGATAAATCCCACATACGGATTGTGTTATCCCAACCCGCACTCACAAGGGGGCTCCCATTAACCCCGTAGACATCCGACGCAAACGCTAAGGCAAGAACCGGCGTGGTGTGATCTTCAAAGGTGGCGAGGAGATGTCCGGTATGTATATGCCACATACGAATTGTGCTCTCCGCCTCCGAACTCCAATATCCGCCGCTCGCTAAGGTTTGATTGTCCGGCGAAAAGGCGAGTGCCAGAATTGAGTCGGTATGTGCGGAGAGATTGTGTCGGAGTTGAAAAGTTTCCAAATCCCATAATGAGATTGTGCCGTAAAAGCTCGCGCTCGCCAGCGTCTTGCTATCGGGTGAGAACGCTAACGTGGTAACCATATCCCGATGTCCGTGAAGGACTGTCGCACGGCGCATCTCTCCCAAGGTTAAATCCCACAAACGAATCTCCTTGAAACTTCCACTGGCGAGTGTCTTGCTATCGGGTGAGAATGCCAACGCCACAACCGGATCAGTGTGGCTTGTAAAGTCTGTTATGTGTTCACGGGTTTGTGCATTCCAGAGGTGGATCGTGGAATCTTCATCTGCACTTGCAACGATGCGGTTGTCGGGAGAGAATGCCAGGGTCGTCACGTGCCCCATTGACGACGGTAGCAGCGCAAGGGTTTCACCGGTATAGGTGTCATATACGGTAATACCGTTTGCACCTGCGATAGCGAGTTGTGTGCCATCAGGAGAGAAAGTTATAGCGTTTATCGCTGTTGCGCCGACGGATACCGTATCGCCTTCAAATACACGCCATTGCGTCATATCTTGGGCGAAACTGCCCGGTAGGAACAGGGTATAGGCGAACAGGAGGATAAGAATTCGGTAGTATTTCACGGTTCAATAGTTGTCAGTTGTCAGTACAGGTTTTCTGCGAAAACCCTTTCAGTTTTCGGTTAGAAGATATTCGTTTAACAACATCCTCTTTTAACTGATAACTGACAACTGAAGACTGCTGGCTATTAAAGGATATACCTGCTCAGATCCTGATCTTTGACGATTTCCGACAATTCCGCCTTGACATATCCCGCATCAATAGTGATGTGCTTTTTTTCGAGGTTAGGTGCGTCAAAAAAGAGGTTCTCGAAAAGCTTTTCCATAATCGTATGCAGACGGCGTGCACCGATGTCCTCAACCGATTCATTGACTTGGAAGGCAAGCGCAGCGATCTCGTCGATCGCATCATCGGTAATAGTCGCCTCAACACCTTCGGTACTTAGCAATGCAGCATACTGTTTCACCAACGCGTTCTTCGGTTCCGTCAGAATAGATTTAAAGTCATCCTTATTCAGGCTTTTGAGTTCTACTCGGATCGGAAACCTTCCCTGTAGTTCCGGGATAAGGTCAGATGGGCTTGAGACGTGGAACGCACCAGCGGCGACGAACAGAATGTGATGCGTGCGGACCGCCCCGTATTTCGAGGTCACCGTGCTACCTTCGATAATAGGAAGGATATCCCGTTGCACACCTTCACGTGAAATGTCAGGTCCATGCCGGGATTCCCTGCCTGCAATCTTATCAATCTCATCCAAAAAAACGATGCCGGAGTCTTCAACCCGTTGAATCGCTTCAGTGATGACGGCATCCATATCAATAAGTTTTTCGGATTCCTCCTGCATCAAGATAGTTCGCGCTTCAGAGACTGGAACTCTTCGTTTCTTCGTCTGATTCGGTAGGATATTACTGAACATATCCTTGAAATTGATGTCCATTTCCTCAATACCACCGGGCGAGAAGATTTCTACAAAGGGCATGCTTTGATGCCTCACATTGATTTCAACCGGTTTCTCCTCAAGTCTACCTTCTCGTAGCCACTCTCTAAATTTCTCTCTCGTTTTTAGATAACGTTCACGCTCCTTCTCTCTGGCTTCCTCGGCTTCATCCCCTACATCGGGACCGAGGTCAAATGGAAGTTGTAGGACACCATCATCATCCTCCTCCGGCTCGTCAAGTGCATCCTCCTCTTTTAAACGAGACCGGCGCTGGAGCGAACGGGGAACCGGAAAAATGCAATCCAGCAGCCGTTCTTCAGTCGATTCCCGTGCTTTTTCTTCAACCGCTTCCGTTTGTTCGGCTTTGACGCGACTAATAGCCGTTTCCGTGAGGTCACGTATCATGGATTCCACATCTCGACCCACGTAACCGATTTCGGTATACTTTGATGCCTCGACTTTGATGAAAGGCGCGTCAACGAGGCGCGCGAGCCTACGTGCAATTTCAGTTTTTCCCACGCCTGTTGAACCTATCATAATTATATTTTTCGGCGATACTTCGTCCTGCATATCTTCTGCCAACATCTGCCGCCGCGCACGGTTGCGAAGGGCAATCGCAACACAACGTTTCGCTTCAAACTGCCCAATGATATACTTATCTAATTCCTCAACGATCTGCCGAGGGGTAAGTGCTGCTGCTAAAGTGTTCTCCGCGCGCTTTACTTTTGGTCTTTCCAAAGGTAAACCTCCGTAAAATTAACGATCCTCTCGCCATTTCATAACTGTTTTGTTTGGATAAAGCCCGGTATTCTTCCCCACAACCCTCTATTATGAGATGGTCGTCCATAAATAATGCGATGCTACTCGGATAGCATCACATTAGACATCTTAAATCCCTATCGTCTCAATTTCAATTTTCGCATTCGTATAAATACAGATTTCACTCGTCAGTTGAAGTGCCTCTGAAATAATCTCTTTTGCGGTTAAGTCTGAGTATTTAACCAGTGCCTTTGCTGCCGCCAGGGCAATAGAACCCCCGGAGCCGATTGCCAGAACATCGTCGTCAGGCGAAATTACGTCCCCGCTCCCGGAGATGAGATAACTGTCGCTACTGTCCGCGGCGATTAATAGGGCGTCTACCTGTCTCAAAACTCTATCGCTACGCCATTCCCGAGCAAGTTCCACCGCTGATTTCTGAAGATTCCCGCGATACTGCTCCAACTTCTTCTCTAAATTCTCATAGAGGGTGATCGCATCCGAGGCGGAACCCGCGAAACCGATCAGCACCTTGTCGTTATGAATTTTGCGGACTTTGCGGGCACCGTGTTTAATCGCCGTATCCCCTAAAGTGACTTGACCATCACCACCCACCGCTACCTCGCCATCACGGCGAACCGCTAAAATCGTTGTTGAACGAATGTGCATGCCTATAACTTTCCTTATTTAAGAGCCATCAGTTTTCGGCCATCTAATAGGAACCAGAGGCATTCAGGAACTCCAAATCCCTCTTAACTGAAACTGATAACTATTTCCAGACATAAAACAGAAGAAAGCTGAAGAACTGTAGGGCACCGATAAAGATACCACACCGGATCCCAGCGATACCCGCGTGTTGTTCTCTCAGAAAACCACCGGCTACTCCGAAAAAGTAAGGACACAGCAGAAAAGCCACCAGAAAAGAAATCGGCATAAAAACCGGTACGGACGCAATCTCGGGTATCCGATCCACCTGTGTTGCGTTCCACACCCACAATTGCGATTCCCCAAGCGCGTAAATTGTGTGACTTCCCACCCCCGCAGCGATACCGGTGACACCCGCCGCCAGCATGGCAGTACCCATGAACCCAATTCTCGAGTTGTCAGCCTCGGACGCAAAACGGGTTCGGAAAATCATTGTAAGCCGCTGATAGCAGTATGCCGCCAGCGTCGCGAACACTATCCAATTCAGGATTATTCCGATCGGAGTCGTTAGATGTGCCAGAAAGTCTGGGCGTAGGTAGAAAATTAAACCCGCTTTTCGCGAGAACAACCAGTCCATCGGCACGTATGTCAGCGTCGCCGCACTCCCAAAAATGAAACTACTTAAAAGGAGCGAAACATCTTCGTCAAGCTGCCAAATACAATAAACGCATAAGGAGACTGCAATCAGCACGTTTGGATAAAGTAGCCAGATAGTCCCGATGCGACTGGCTATTAAGAACGTTAAAAGCGTCGTCCCTGTTACAGCAAAAACCGCTTTGTCCGTTTTGGTACACATACATTTCAGATCCGGCTCTCTCCTTCAAACTTAATCACGAGTTGGTTGCCGGTGAGTTTCGCGCCACTCGTTTTTTTGTTCGAGAGCGTCCGCGGCAGTGCGATATGTTGCTTGAAACCACCCACTGTGATAATTAACTCATCGCCGTGTTTTGTCAATCCAATTTCCTCTTTGCTCAGAAACGGAAGACGCATAGACAACTGATATGTATCTCCCATTTTTTGGAATTGATACGGACGTTCTTCAGAGAACTGATCTGCCGGGTTAATCCCTGAATAGAGTGTGTCCGCCAACCGATGCAGTCCGTGTTCCCCTACAATCTCTTCCGTGAAGAGGTTCACCTTCCAAATCGGGACATCCGAAAAATAGTCCGTTGCCTCCGTAATATAGCGCTGTTGTGACCGCTTCCAAGCCTCAAAGTATGCCGAATCTACGCTATCAGGAAAGATGCGATTGATAATCACGGCATCAATACACAATCCGTACAGGCAAAAATACATAAATGCCCGCTGCGTCTCTTTGATAACAATTTTTTCAGGATTCGTCACTAAACGGACCGTCGTGATCTTCGGATCCGTCAGGACACCATCAATCCCTTCCAATTTATCGAATAAATCTTGAATATTCTGAAAGTAATTATCTCGTGGAATCGGAACAGAACTCACCCGTTCGATGACTGGACCCGCAACTTTCGCAAGGTTGCGTTCCAATTTGAAAATGTGGCGCATGTACCACTCCAGCGTCGTGGGGATACTGACAAACCTGAGCGACTCACCGGTCGGTGCACAATCAAGAATAATCACATCATAACTTTTTTCGCGGACATATTGATTGATATACAGAAGTGCGCAAATCTCCTCCATTCCGGGAAATACCGCTATTTCCTCTGCAACGAGACTGTCAAGTCCAGAACGATTCAGCAACGAACGGATATAGCCATATACATCGTTCCAGTATTCAACAATTGCTTCCTGAACGTTGATTTCCTGTATCCAGAGGTTTTCTCTGATTTGGATCTGTTTTTCTTCACGCTGACGAACAAGTTTTTCGTGGTTGTCAAAAGCATCGCGGAGCGAATGTGCCACGTCCAGCGAAATAACAATGGTTTTGTAACCGAGTTCTGCGAGCTTGATACCCGTAGCCGCGGCAATCGTTGTTTTGCCGACACCCCCTTTGCCTGTGTAAAGAATAATTCGCATTCTTATTTAATTCCTTCTGTCTTATTTTTTCTTCAGTTTGTTCAGATCACTTACTGCATAGTATAACATAAAAGATAACATAAAAGAAAGACAATGTGCAAAACAGACGAATTGTAAAAAATTTGACAAACGCTCCGTTTTATCGTATAATATTATGCGGTTGTGTTCGCAATCGTGAAAATACCTTTCTCGGAAAGGCGCACCCGAACAACAAACTACAAAAAGCAGTGTAAAGCAATGCCAAATTTAACCGCTCACCCGGCTAAATTCGGTTGAAGGGACAGGAAATCATGGTACTGAAAACGAAAACCTATTTCCCGAAAACGGAAAAAGATATTAGATGGTTTGTAGTGGATGCCGATGGACAGGTGCTCGGGCGTTTAGCATCCCGGATCGCACAGGTACTGCGCGGAAAGAATGATCCACGGTATACACCTCACGCCGATTTAGGTTTTCGCGTTGCTGTTGTGAATGCGGAGAAAGTCGTCGTCACAGGCAATAAAAGGGAACAGAAAACCTATTTTCGGCATAGCGGCTATCCCGGCGGTGATAAATATCGGACTTTTGATGAACAGATGGCTCGCAAGCCAGAAGTGATTATCACCAACGCCGTTAAGGGAATGCTCCCAAAAAATCATCTCGGTCGACAACTGATGAAGGGGCTCAGGGTTTACACCGGACCCACACACCCGCACCAAGCACAGGCACCGGAAGTCTTAACACTTTAAGTTAAGTTGAGGAGTCGTCAACGAAGGCACTCCGACAACTACGGAGAGTACGAACAGTATGGCTATTGAACAATTCTGGGGAACCGGCAGACGCAAAACCTCAGTCGCACGTGTCCGAATCATTCCCGGCGGTGAAGTCGGGGTTACCGTTAACAAAAAAACGATTCAAGAGTACTTCGAACGCGCAGACCACTGGCAGGCAGCACAACGCCCCATTGAGCACGTTGGGAAACTCGGCGAATATGCCATCCACGTCAACGTAAAAGGTGGCGGAAAGACTGGACAGGCTGGCGCAATCTCACACGGACTCGCACGCGCACTCGTCAAAGCGGATGAATCCTTGAAGCCTTCATTGAAAAAGGCAGGATTTTTAACGCGCGATCCGAGAATGGTGGAGCGGAAGAAGTACGGACAGAAAGGCGCACGGGCACGCTTCCAATTCTCCAAGCGTTAGAATTGTTGGGGTCTTCAGGCATTTATCAAATTTAACGTTAGGTCTCCATCTCTCGCTGGCTGGGTTTCAATCCTTTTTGGAAACCCCTTTGGAATGCTACACGCCCATTCCGTCTCCGCCAGCAACAGCGTACCGTTAAATCATCAATTGACGCTAATTTCAAAAATACGCGTGGGCTCTAAAACACGCGCGGGCAGGCACCGCGCCTACAAACATTTGTAGGTAGGAAGAGGTTTCGTATGTCGAATATTGTTATCTTAGGCGCACAATGGGGCGATGAAAGTAAAGGGAAGTTGACCGATGTCTTCGCCGCAGATGCGGATGTGGTCGCACGCTATCAAGGCGGCGATAACGCAGGGCATACCATCGTTCTCGGAGAAAAAACGTTTATTCTCCACTTGATTCCATCCGGCATCTTGCGTCCCGATACCGTCAACATTATTGGCAACGGGGTCGTCATTAATTTGGAGACACTTTTCGGTGAGATGGATCGCCTACAGGCGCAAGATATTGAAGTCAGTAGCGATAACCTGAAAATCAGCGATCGCGCACATCTCATCATGCCATACCATAAGGTTGTTGAACAGTGGGAACAGATGGGGAGTGCTACCAAAATCGGCACGACCTCCCGTGGGATCGGTCCTACTTACTCCGATAAGATGAACCGACATGCGGGCATTCGCGTCGGTGACCTCCTCGAGTTTGACCAGTTCCAAAAGAAGTTGGATTACAACCTCGAAACCAAAGCGGACGCTCTCCAAATAGGTGGACCGGAACGAGACATCCTGCTCGAAACTTATCACGGTTACGCACAGCGGATCGCACCCTATGTGACCGATACCGTCGCTTTCATGCACGACACCCTCGCTTCCGAGAAACGCATCCTCTTTGAGGGGGCACAGGGGACGATGCTCGATATAGATTTCGGGACCTATCCCTACGTTACTTCTTCCAACTGCACCGCTGGTGCCGTTTGTACCGGACTCGGTATAGGACCGAAAGCACTCGAAGAGATACTCGGTGTTTCTAAAGCCTACGTCACACGCGTCGGCGGGGGTCCATTCCCCACCGAGATGCCGCCTGACTTAGATGAGAAAATTCGGGAAATCGGCAAAGAGTATGGTGCCACAACGCAACGTCCAAGACGCTGCGGTTGGTTAGACCTCGTCGCACTCCGATATGCCACGCAGATTAACGGATTAACCGCCATCGCACTGACGAAACTGGATGTCTTTGATACGCTTGAAGATCTCCAAGTTTGTGTCGCCTACCGCCGCAACGGGAAACAGACAACGACTTTCCCGAGTAGCCTACAGATCTTAGAGGAATGCGAACCCGTCTACGAAACGCTACCCGGATGGCAGCAGCCCTTGACCGAAGCACGCACTGCCGCAGACATTCCGCAACGCACAAAAGATTACATCGCGTATGTCGCGGATTATCTTGACGTGCCAATCCCAATTATCTCTATCGGACCCGACAGGGATCAGATCGTGCAACTCGGACAACCCCTGTGGTAAGTCAAAATTGAGGTAGGACGGATCTCTGAATCCCGACACCTGACGTTACTAAAATTTCTGAATTTTAATTTGACATCCGCCTTAAAATATAGTATTATTAAATGTTGTGAGTTTGAGCCGTTAGCTCAGCTGGTAGAGCATCTGACTTTTAATCAGGTGGTCACAGGTTCGATCCCTGTACGGCTCATGTACTTTCTTTCTATTTCTAATCGAACCAGTTTGGAATTGAAAAGTTTGGAATTGAAATGTACGACTCACATTCTGTTGCCCCCGTCGTCTAGCCTGGCCAAGGACACCGCCCTTTCACGGCGGCGACACGAGTTCAAATCTCGTCGGGGGTATCTCACTCAAAGCAACGCAAAAATAGTTCCTTTAAAAAAACAAGCCTCTGTTGCCAGGAGGCTTGTTTTTTGTTAATTAATATTATGAACAACACGCGTATCACCCACTCGATTTTACTGCTGCTCTTTCTCTGGACTGGCGCTGGCATCTGCCAAACATCACCAGATAACACCACTTTCTACGGCACATTCGTTGATACCCAAGATGGACACCCTATTCCGGATGTCCTCGTCCGCGTCGCGCCTGAAAAAATTGCGCAGGTCTATCCCGATCAGGCGTTCGCACACGCAACCGTAACGGACACGAACGGCTCCTTTTCGCTCACTATTCCGAGCGAAAGCCAAGCCTATCACGCCTTCTCACTCATGGCACTCCACCCACAGTATCAGGCGAAGTGCTTACGAAAGGAAATGCTGCCCACTAAAAGCGAATATAATTTGGGGGTGATTGCGTTGAGGCGAACGCTACCGCTGCAAGGCAGCGTTTCTGGTGAGAAAAATGTCGGTGGACTCGTTGTGAATCTGAAGATGCACGACAAGTCGGCAGGCTTCTTTCGCGCCGCTGCACCGATTGAACACGCTGTGAAGACCGATCCCACCGGCAATTTCCATTTTTCTGAGCTCTATCCAATCGAATACACCTTGACAATTTCTCGGAGCGGACGTATCATAGCCTTTATAGCGTCTATTCATCCACAAAAACAGGCACGGATTTCTGTTCGTCTACCACAATTGAAGACCTTACGCGGCACAGTTGTTGATGCGCAGGAACGACCCATAGCGGGCGCACATATCCACGCAACTCGGCACGCGGAAACATCTCACGGGCACGGGGCCCTCCTCTCAGCGGCACAAACAAACGAGGCAGGCAACTTTCAGCTGGAGGTCTTAGAGATCGAACCACGACTGCTTTCACTTGAAGTCAGCAAAAAAGGATACTTTTCGAGAGTCTACGAGAACGTAGACCTCGGTAAGATGCCGTCAATTCTACCCCTAAAGAAGGGGGTGAGTATTAAAGGACGTGTGATCCTCCCGCAGAATATACCCGCTGATGGACAGTATGCTGTGAAGGTGTTTCCTATGGCGGCACAGATGGAGCCAAGCCTGAATCCGTTGGTATTATACAGACCGATTTTGTCAAGACACTTCCCTGTGACAGAATTCGATTTTGTGGTTGACGGGCTTTTTGCGGAAAAATATACGCTCTATATCGTTGGAAATGGCATTTCGGCGGCTCGAATTGATGTAGATGCCGCAATGAATACCGAACAGGTGCTTGTTGTAGCGGATCAGCCCACAAGAACACTGCATGGACAAATTTTCTGGGCAGATACAGGTAAACCTATCCACAATGCTGTCGTTTCGCGTTCATGGTATCCTTGGGAATTACAGCCCTATGACATGGCAATGACGCTGGATCGGTTTGAAGTGGAAACGGACGTGCACGGCAAATTTAAATTCCACAACCTAACACAGGCGCGCTATCAACTCCACATCCGTGCTGTTCATGCGATATTTGAAACAGAGACGGAACGTTATCAACGGACGCTTCTTCACAAACGGGTTGAAATTCCTGCCGCTGGTTCCGAATATCGTATCTACATCGGCAGGCGAGACGGCACCCCCTTTACGAAATGACACAGAAACATGCCTTTACACTCGCATTAACAGCAATCGTTACTCTCCTATTTCTCATTCTCCCTGTGAATGCTGGCTTGCACGGCGTATATAATGACGGGGAGAGAATCATCACGCAGGAGATTGCCGTCCCGAAAGCCGCTGGCGACTACTACCGAAACCCAGGCAAATTCATTGAATCCGAAGACGAAAATCGCTGGTTCGGACCGGAAATCGACAGTCGCGTGCTGTGTCATAAGACTGCCCATCCCTTTAACGACGCAGGGTTCTTTGACATCATCTATACCAGAGAAGAGGCACAAGTCTGGCCCTCCTCAAGACCCGGAAAAGTATGGTGGTATCGGAAACAGGAGTGGCGTTTCGCAACTGACGACACGCCTTGGGGCACAGACACCGTCCATGTCACCCTTGCATCCGAGATCGGTTGGATGGATATCGACGCTACGAACAGCACTACAGGGTTTCCTTGGAGCGGGTTCGAGGAACATTGGCGTGAAGGAGACCTCGTAAAATCTAAGGCAGATATAGTCGGCTACTACCCTCATGAACATGCTGGTAAAAAATATCTCACACCGAAGTACATTAAAGTCGGAACGCTGGACTACATCTGTGCGACTGGGACGGGATGGCTTAACCTGAAAGTCCTAAGCCACACCGAGGGACACTTGACAGATCCGATATTTCGTCCCGGATCTAACCAACTCAGCCGCCGCGAAAAAGGCACAGATAATTGGTACGACTGTCTACCACTGAAATAATCCAATTATAATTCACTGGACGAGATTCCAACCTCTTGTGGGAGGGGTTTGTAACCCCGAATGTCGAAACCCATGAAAAACATCGCCTACATGCTGAAAGCACTCATCGTCATTTGTAGTTTCCTCCTTTCGCAAGGGAGCACAAACGCCGCTTTTTGGGCAGACCACTTTGAGCAAGAGGCAGTAGAGGATTGGCAGCACCTCGGAAACGATGCCGTCTGGACGATCGAAGATGGATTTTTAAGGGCGGAAATTCAGGCACAGAACCAATGGAGTGTTATCTTTGAACGCTACCAACTCATCGCCTATCCCGGTCCTTATAATGATTTTACAATCACCCTTGAAACCGTTGGCGCAACGCGCGCCCGATTCGGTATCGCACTCGCAAAGCACTTTCAGAATGCCGTGACCGAAATAGAGGAATTCGGCTACTATCTCTTTTTCACGAACGATATGCAAGCCTCACGAAACGGAGGTGTGTTTGTCGGACCCGAACGACGCTGGGGCACCGACGCACTCCAACAGATGGAACTCCACTTCAAGGATGGTAGATTCCAATTGAATGCGGATGGCGAATCACGCCTCGACTTCAGAGACGCAAACTTCCATCACATTGATACCATTGCCTTCGTCCTCGCCGGATTTGTCACAGAGGACACTAACATAGGAAGCGCGTGGGTAGACACATTTATGATTGACGGACTCGCGGTTTCACCAAAACGGAAATTAACAACCACCTGGGCACATCTGAAAACTGAAAACTGAAAACCGACAACTGAAAACTATTAAAAAATGTATAAAAATTTGGATTTGATTTTCAATGCATTTCTACTCGTGATAGTTCTCCTCATCGCATTTTGGAGCACTTACGCCAGAGCAAGATTGAACCCGGGGGAGCGTGCACAACCCGCGAATTCAGGATTCTATTACAGAACCCCGGGATCAAACGGCACGTGGTTCGGACCTGAAGTCAACTCACTCACGCTCTGTGCCGGTGTTCACAACCCCTATAACAATAGAGGGCGGTTCGACATCGTAGAAACCATCGAAAATGCAACAGTTTCCCGTTCAAGCATCCGAGGCGCGCTCCGTTGGTATCGTGGGCAGCGGTGGTATTTCAGCACGGACGATACGCCGTGGGGCACAAACTTCTCCTATATTACGCTCCATGACGATTTAGGCTGGAGTGAAATTAGTGTAGGCGGCGGAACAACCGGCTATCCATGGAGTGGTGTCGAACGACACTGGCGGGACGGGAACATTATCCGAGCGCAAGCCTCCGTCATGGGGTGGCGGCGGTATGCTCGCGGCGCAGAGCGATGGGTCTGCCCGATGTATTACAAGATCGGCGGATGGGAGGGTGAAACCGTTGAAGTCAACTGCAAAACCCTCAGAACGTGGTTCCCGCCTGATTGGAACGTCCTGAAACAGAAAGATGGAGACTTTGGACCCCCAGTCGAACGCAAACCTGGGGTCCTCAGCCGAAAAGGAAAGAAAACACAGCAGTGGTATGACTGCATCAAAATCAATTAATCCCATGCCAAACAAAAACATAACGCTTCTGATACTCTTTTATACGCTCATTCACTACCCCTCTTTCGTTTCTGCTGAGACGTGGCACGACGATTTCGATGCCGAAAAGCCGGAAGCGTGGCGCGTCATCGGCAACGATGCCATCTGGAAAATCGACGACGGATTCTTACACGCAGAGGTCAACCGAGACTGGGATGTACAATACGAACTCTACCAATTCATCGCGCTTCCACCCCCTTACAGGAACTTCATAATCACGATAAACGACTTCGGTGGCGACAAAACACGTTTCGGTTTTTGTGTAGGACGCCATTTCCCCGACACCTCGGAAGAGGATCCCTTCTTCTACGTGTTTTTCCCAGATGAAATCAGAGCGAGGCGTTTCGACGGTAAAGGGAGCAGCCATCCCTTCCGAACTCGGCTCTCCAGAGAACCCCGCACCCGCTGGGAAACGGATGCCCTCTCAAAGATGGAACTCCGATTTAATGCTGGACATTTTATAGTGTTCGCAGATGGCGAACTCCGCACAGCCTTCCAAGACGCGAACTTCGATAAAATCGAAATTCTCGGATTCGTTATGGAAGGCATTAACATCGCAAACGAATGGGTCGGCGCGGCATGGGCGGATGCCTTCACCATCTCCGGACTGAACGTCTCCCCAGAGATAAGATTAACCCTAATATGGGGGCGACTTAAGCAGAGATAAATAACACATAGTTCAGGAACAGCGCAGGCGGTGCATGAGGAAAGCAGTCGTTCTACGAATCGCCTTTATTCCTTGACAAGGTAAGTTTAAAGCTGAGTGATTTTCTAAATGGCAGCCTGCAACAATACGCAGAAACACCCAAGCAAAAACCCCTATCAAAAACACGCAGGCGGCTCGTGAAAAAGGCGTTCGTTCTATAGACCACCTTTATTTTTCCGCAAGGTAAATTTCACGCCTTGTGCTAATTAGATTTTTTATAGACCTGTGTTTATGCGAGGATGAGGTCTTTGAGTTTCATCAAAGGGCGTCCGAGACACTGATTCAGGAAAACACCGAGCAGACACGCCCCGAACTTATTGCTCATCCGGGTCT
>JAJEDB010000016.1 GCA_022821725.1 Candidatus Poribacteria bacterium
CACTTTCTTCTCTCCTTTTTCGCGGAGAGACACCCCAGAGGGGATCCGCTTTGGAAACCCCTCGGAAACTGACTTTCTCACATACAAACCTGACAAAATCAACTACAATCTACCCTCGAAAAAAAATGGGGGTAAGTGACTCATTATAATTGTTGACCTTTTCGCGTGGATACTGTATTATTACCGCAAAAAGGTAGGTGAGAAAGATGATTCATGTAGGTGTGGGACATTCGCAAAGCCTCTCAACTTCGGAAGCCGCGGAGCGCGCGACACTGATGGCAATGGGAAACGCAGGCATCGCTAAAGCCGATCTTGCAATCGTATTTGCAACCCTTAACTATCAAACGGAATATGAGCACCTGTATCAAGCGGTTCACGCTAACGCCAATTGTGATGAACTTATCGGATGTAGCGGGATGAGCGTCCTGACGTCAGCCGGGGAGTTTGAAGAAGAACCGACTCTCGCCGTAATGGTTATCCGTAGTGACCAACTCTCGGCAGCCTCCTTTAGCGCGCGAGGCACAGCAGCTGAAGTCGGCGAACAGATACAAAAAGACATTCAATCTGGACGCGACGATGACTCCCTTCTCGTGATTTTTCCGGATGTTCGGACGGTGAACCCAGCAGAACTCGTGAAACACATCGGTGACGACGGAACAGAATTGCCCCTCGTGGGTGCCGCTGTCTCTGGCGACGCAACAGGCGCGCAGATGTATCATTGGAGAGGCGAAGAGGCAACGGAAGGAGGACTGACGGGTATCCTCTTAACGGGTGATTTCAATACGGAGATCGGCGTTGCCCAAGGTTGTCAACCCGTCGGTAGACCCCGTGAGGTTACAAGAGCAGAGGGACGCGTTATCTTTGAGTTGGACGGTGAACCGGCATTGGAAAACTTTAAGGGAACCTTACAACTGCTAACGCAGGAGGACATTCGTCGTTCAGGTGGCACGGTTTTTGTCGGCATTGCCATGGACCCTGAAAATAGGAATCCGATCCGCGGAGATTTTCTGATTCGTAATCTTGTCGGTATTAACGAGGAGCACGATGCGCTGGCTGTATCCGAGGAGGTAACGGAAGGACAATTGGTGCAGTTTCATCTGCGAAACCCAAACGCCGCTGCAGAAGAAATACAAGTGATTCTCACGCGGTTAGCGGAAAAAACACGGGAGCATCCCCCAGCATTCGGGCTTTATTTCAACTGCTTAGGCCGGGGCAAGGGGTTATATGGCGTAGCAAATCACGACATCGGCGTGATCCAAGAGAAGTTTCCAGGACTCCCTGTTATCGGATTTTTCGGGAATTCGGAGTTCGCACCCATCGGTGGACGCAACTTCGCGCATGCCTATACCGGTGTATTTGTGCTTTGCACCGCAAATTGAATTCAAGGAATCAAAAAATGAACGAAGAACTGTTTGTCAGTCAAGAATTTACACCCGTTAACGGATTTACATCGGGAATCGAGGGACCCGGCTGTGATGCAGAGGGAAACCTATACGCTGTTAACTACGAGCGGCAGCATACCATCGGCAAGGTGACACCCGACGGCACAGCCAGCGTTTTTGTTGAACTCCCAACGGGAAGCATCGGCAACGGCATCCGTTTCAACAGGGAAGGCTTCATGTTCATCGCCGATTACACAAATCACAACGTCCTGAAAGTGGATATGGACACACGGGACATCACTGTGCATGCCCACGAACCGACAATGAATCAACCGAACGATCTCGCCATAGGCGCGAACGATATCCTCTATGCGAGTGACCCAAATTGGGGCGCGTCAACCGGACAAATCTGGCGGGTCGATACGGATGGAACCGTGACCTTACTGGAAACGGATATGGGCACAACAAACGGCATTGAAGTCAGTCCCGACGAAAAAGTGCTTTACGTCAATGAATCCGCGCAACGGAACGTCTGGGCGTATGACCTATCCCCGGAGGGAGAGGTTCGCAATAAACGTCTCCTGATTCAGTTCCCGGATTTCAACATGGACGGCATGCGGTGCGATATTGAAGGCAATCTCTATATCACCCGGCACGGCAAAGGCACAGTGGCGAAACTCTCTCCCGCAGGTGAGGTGCTGTTGGAAGTCGAACTAACGGGTAAGTTATGCTCCAATATCGCTTTCGGGGGTCCAGATGGACGCACCTGTTACGTCACGATGGCAGACAGGGGAAACGTAGAGGTTTTTCGCGCCGATCTGCCCGGCAGAAGTTGGCAATTGTTCCAGTAAACCTATTTACGCACAAATCGGGGTTACAAACCCCTCCCACAAGAGAGATTTGTGACAATTGAATGGCTCTGATGCCACACTAAAACGCTCTTGACAGGTGCTCTATTTTGTGGTATTATTATATGTATATAATTATCCACTATGGAGGGAACACGTGAAACAACTGTTTATTGTCTTAGTTATTGCCTTGGTTTGCAGCACGTATGCCGCTGCCGATTTGCTGGAAGGTCTCGTTCTTTACATGCCACTCGATGAAGGTAAGGGTAATACGGTCGAGGACTTCTCAGAAAACGGCTTTGAAGGTGAACTCAACGGCGGTCCTAAATGGGTTGACGGCAAATTCGGAAAGGCACTTCAATTCAGCGCGTCCAGCGATTTCGTCGCTATTGAGGACGACGGGGCTTTCCACATCGAAGATGAAATTACACAAGCCGCATGGATTAATCTCGACCGACTCCCAAGCGCACACGCCATCGTTTTTGGCACCCGCATGGGGGGTGGTGGAAGACACATCGGATTCGGCTATGGGATGAATCCCGGAAACGGCATCAAAGTCTGGACGAACGGTGCTGGCGGCGGGTTCTTGGACATCAACGATAACAAGACGGGTCTTGATACCGGGAAATGGTATTATCTGTCCTATACCCATACGAGCGACAACAAAGGCAAAGTCAAGATTTACGTCAACGGCAAAGTTACGCACGATCAGGATTCTAACAACCCTGTCGCACCCGCAGGTGCTACAAGCCAAATTCAGATCGGCACTTGGGCTGGTGAAGCGTGGCCCGGTATGGTTGACGAGGTTCGGCTCTGGAATCGCGCCCTCTCTGATGACGAAATGGAACAGAGTATGGATATGGGAGCTGAAGAATTTTTGGCTGTAAATCCGAAAGATAAACTCGCCACGTCTTGGGGCAAAATCAAGAGACTTCGCTAACGGAAACGAGGCGGCAATCTTCGTCGCCTCACTCTTTTGAGGTATACACATTTCTGTTCAATCTCAACTTTCAGACAAATCCACCCGTTTCACCGAATCCGTCATCCGCGGGATGACGCAACTCTGTCTACGCTATGACGCAATCAACCTCTCTCAAGGCACGCCGGCGTATCAACCCCCTCCTGAAGTCAAAGCCGCCGCAATTGAAGCAATCCAAGAAGGCTATAACCAATACAGCATCACGTGGGGAGCCCCGGCGTTCCGTGAAGCAATCGCTCATAAAATGACGACGTTTAACTGCATTCCCACTGATCCGGACAGAAATGTGACCGTCACCTGCGGTTCAACGGAAGGCATGCTCTCCTCACTTCTCGCAATCATCAATCCCGACGACGAAATTATCATCTTTGAACCCTTTTATGAGAACTACGGACCGGATACCATCATCTCTGGAGCGAAACCGGTCTATGTGGCATTACAAGAGACCCCCGTATCTGACGGGACTATCCGTTTTACCTACGATCCAACCGAACTCCGAGACGCTTTTTCTGCCAACACAAAAGCGATCATCATAAATACTCCGAATAACCCACTCGGCAAGGTTTTCACCCAATCTGAACTGCAAGAGATCGCCGACCTTTGTTGTGAATACGACTGCCTCGCTATCACCGATGAAATATATGAGCACATGATCTATGATGAGAAGCCCCATCTCAGTATCGGTTCACTGCCGCAAATGCGGGATCGGACGATTACCGTCTCAGGATTGAGCAAGGCGTATTCCATGACAGGATGGCGATTAGGTTACGTCACCGCCCCGGAGATTTTGACCGATGCCATCCGTAAGATGCATGACTTCCTGACCGTCGGTGCCCCGCATCCGCTTCAGCGCGCTGGCGTTGTTGCCCTGAATTTGCCGTCGAGTTACCATGCAACCTTGATTGCGAAATATGACAAGAACCGTAAATATCTCGTTGAGAACCTCACGAAAGCCGGATTCCGTTGTCACGAGCCGGAGGGTGCGTATTATATCATGACCGACATCACGGATTTTGGGTTTTCTGACGATACAGCCTTTGCCCATTGGTTGGTGAAAGAGATCGGCGTCGGCGGTGTGCCGGGTTCGAGTTTCTACAGCCGTCCACACCTCGGAAAGACGAAATTTCGGTTCATGTTTAGTATGGTAGACGACATCCTCGCCGAAGCCGCTGAACGCTTGATGCAGATTAAAGCGAAAATCTGAAAACAACTGCGTTCCAAGATACTGAAAACGTTAGCACGTAATGGAATGGCATGCGGATCTAAGAAACGCATGGCAAAGTTCAGACGCACGTCATTTAACCGCAAGGTATAATTAAAAATGGACATCTCACTTGAAAACGAAACACAACATATCTACAGAAAAGAAATTGAGGCATTGATTCAGCGGGAAGAGAAGTATAGAGGCCTCGGTCCCACCGAGCTTGAAGCGATTGTGCGCGCATTTGAACTGACGTTGACCAATGGACGCGAAAAAGTGCGAGCGCAAATGCTTTACGATCTTATCCACCAAAAGAGAGACGACTGATATGCAGTTAGAGCGGATCCGTCTTAAGACTTTCGGCTGTTTTGAACAGCGCGATTTTGAGCTGCACGACGGCATCAATCTTATTTTCGGTCCCAACTTCAGTGGGAAAAGCACGCTTGTCAATGCCATCTTTTTTACATTAACCGGAAAACCGATCGTCCCACGCGTGGATACCTCGGCGATAAAAAATGCGAAAGCCTATAGCGGCACAGCGGGTTTGCAATTCATCGCAGCGGGTGAACGTTATCAACTCTACCGAGCGACCAGGAAACGCATCCAACTCCGTTCAGAAAAAAACGGGGCATGGCAGATCGTCTTTGATGAGAATCGTGTGCGGGTGACGGAAACATTGTTACAAGAGCGATTTGGCATCATGCACGAGCAGCTTGCCCTCACTACCTTCCTCCGCGAAGGCGAGATTTTTGAGTTTCTCGCCCGACAATCCACGAGTCGACGCGATATTCTCCATACACTTCTCGGTATCGACAGGCTCATTGAAGTCCGGGAACGGTTCATTGACACACGTCGGATCGCGAAACGTGAGCAAGGCAGAATTCGCGCACATCAAAATAGTTTGCGGTTTAATGCCCAAAACGTGGATCAAACCGAAATCGAACGTATTGAAGAAAAGTTGAAAGGCTTAGAAGCCGCCTACAGTGCCGAAACGGGGGATACGGCGCTCATCGCAGAATGGCTACAGCAACAGGAGCGTTTACAAAAACGTCTGGACGTGCTTACACACGAGCAACACGAGGCGTTGATCGGATTCAAAGGTATTGATCCGTTGCGAGAAATGATAACGAAAATCGAAGATAGTATTCAGGGTGCTGCTGGATTAGAAAAAAAACGGGAGGCACTGATACAACAGATTGGGAGCCTTGAATCGCAGATTGCGGCATTGACGAATGTCTGTAACACCCTCCGAACCCTGATTGAGAGCGATGAACAGCACTGCCCGACCTGTTACCAGCCGGTTGAGCGTGAAGTTCTACAACAGATTATTGATGAAAAGGAAACCGAAAAATCGCACCGGTGCACCGAATTGGAGACCCACAAACAATCATTGGAGACAGAAACCGAGAATTTGGAGAGTCGCCGTGCGCTTGAACAACGACTTCAAACCTTGCGGGGACGTTTATCACGGTTTGAACAACACACCGGCGAACTTAAGGAAATTCAGAGTGAACTCAGCACGTTGTCTTCTCGGTTAGCAGAAAGGGGAATCCAGGAAGGGGAGGCGTTGTCTTCTGAATCCGCGGTAGGATTAGACAAACCGAAGTTGAAAGCCCAAATCGATCAGGAGCGGAAACGTTTGGACCGTCTCAAGCAGCAAGAGGCTGTCCGTTTAGATAGGCTGGGGGCACTCCAGCGAGTTAACAGAGATGCGTCTAAAATTGAAAAGACGCTCCTGAGTTTAGAACTCGCCTGTGCAGGCGTCGACAAAACTATTGAAACCCTCCAACGTCAGATCCTCAAACCCGCTGAAGAGGAATTGCATCACTGGCTTGAAAAGATGCAACTCTTCTCAAGTTCTCGCGGGAGTGGATCTACTGCTCGCGGGAGTGGGGGACACACCCGCGTTGACCTACAACGCCAACATTTACTCCCTTCGCTCACGATAGATGGTGTCGATCGGAGTTTGATGCTGCTCAGCGGCAGTGAGAAGATGTTCCTCTATCTCTGTTTCAAGGTTGCCCTTGCCAAGGTATTAGGCAATCCCGGCTTCTTTGTCTTCGATGACCCGACGCTCCATTTAGATGAAGAACGAAAGGCGTTGATGGTGGATTTTATCCGTCAACTCGCTGAAGAGCATCAGGTCGTCGTGACGAGTTATGATGAAGATGTCCGTTCCGGTCTCGAAGGCGCGCATCTGATTGAAATGAGCAGAGAATCCGCCTAAAACCGTTCAAGATAGATATCGCCATTGTCTTTCTGGGTGTTGCTCCAGACGACACACCAGCGTCCCTCTCCAACGGTCACCACAAATGGCGGATAATGTTTCCCCTCACTTGTAGAAACAGCGATCCCGTTTCTGTCCCACAGGGGTTTGCCTTCTAAATCAATTTGCTGGCGGTAGATAGCGTCACTGCTCTCTTCTCCGAAGTCCTCTCGATAATCTAACCACACCACAGAAAAATGGTTTTCTGCAGTTCGCACGATGAAGGGCTTGTCTTGATGTCCACCGGCTGTGCAAAACGGGATACCATCCTTCTCCCAAACGAGGGTGCCATCGGCACGGATGCGCTGCATGTATAAATCGGAATAGACATCGCGTTCATCTCTCCAGACGACGATGAAACCGCCTGCTCCGTCGCTCACAACCGAGGCATGTTTCTGGATACCGGGTGCGGTGCAAATGGGGACCCCTGTGTCCGCCCACAATTTGCTACCATCGGGTGCAATCCGTTGGGCGTAAAGCTGATCGTTGATGAAATTCTCGTAAATCTGCCACAAGACGATGAATCCACCTGCCCCATCAGCAATCACCCGCGGTTCTCCCTGCATCCCTTCTGATGGTGAAATGAGGCGCGGCGCGTCCCATAAGGGTTCCGCGTCTAAACTCAGTCGATATGCCATGATGTGCCAAGCGTCATACCCGATGACATCCCACCAAACAATATAGAAACCGCCCGTCCCGTCGGCGAGCAGAATCGGATCGCTCTGGAGGGATTCCGATGGAAACACGGGAATTCCGTTAGGTTCCCACAGCGTCTCGCCCTTCGCAGTGATCCGTTGGATGTACAAATCCTGGAATTCGGAACTTCGACGTTCATCTTCCCAAACACAGACAGCCCCACCTTCACCATCACTCAGAATCGCTTGTGTGGATTGATCCGCACCGTTCACACAGATGGGTATACCATCTGTTTGCCAAAGCACATCCCCCTCAAGACTCACGGCTTGCGCATAGATATCCCAATTACTTCTGTCGCGCCTGTCGTTCCAAACAACGATGGCGTGCTGTTCGTGCCGAATCATTCGTAAGCGACGTTGATTCCGATCCGCCCTACAGATAGCGGTCCCATTTTCTTCCCAACGCGGTGTGCCACTGCTATCAACACGCTGGGCGTAGACGTCCCAATCCTTACCGGTTCGGTAATCTTCCCACATAACAATAACACCTCCCTCACCATCGTCCACGACCCATGGGAGGAATTGTCCATCTTTAGCTACTGAAACCGGAATTTCAGCCAAGGAAGATCTACAAAGCGTGCCAAAGCCTGCAAACAGGAGAAGCAGCACCATTGATAGCCATTGGCTCAATCGGTGAAAAGCGTTTTGGGAGTCCATAAGTTGGCTAAGGTTCCTTCTGTATTCACGTCCAATGCTTTCCAGTGTTGGATCGGGAGTTCAATATGGGCAAGTGCTGCGGTTGGCATCCGGCGGATCTGCCCAGTCAAATAGCCTACGAGTTGTTCCATTGTCGGATTGTGTCCGACGACCATGACACGCTCGTATTTTTTCGGCAATGCCTGTAAGGTCTCGAAGTAAACCCCAACGACGGCATCATAAAATGTATCTATTTTTTTGACTTTCCCCTCATAACCGCACGCTTTTGCGACTTTACTCGCGGTTCTCCTTGCCCGTTTTGCGGATGAAGTGAGGATCCTGTCGGGCGTTAATTTTTGTTCGCTCAGAAATTTTCCCATGCGCGGTGCGTCCCGTTTACCTCGTTTATTGAGAGGTCGATCATAGTCAGAGAGTTCTGGATAATTCCAACTGGATTTGGCGTGTCGTAGAATCAAAAGTGTTTTCATTTTTTGTCCTTTATGTTGAGGTTCAATTTTTCTTTCTATCATATCACAATCGGAGTGGCGTGTCAATAATCTTACAAATCCTGAGAATCCTGATTCAGACAACTCCCTCACGGACTGTTCCAATCAGGATAAATCACACAAATTACATAAATGACAGTTCAGATTTCGGGAAATTTTGATTTGCATTCCCAAGTCTTTTGTGATAATATTTTATAAAGACCTGTCAACGTATTTTGGAGAATAGCCGTTACAGAGTTCAACGCAATTCAAACTCTGGAGGAAATAGAACATGTTAGTCAAAATTAACGGAATACTCACAACGCTATTCTTCGTTATGTTACTTGGTAATATCGGTGGATGTTACGTTGATACCAGCCCCAACAATACAGATGATGAACCCCCCGCTACGCCCCGCGGCGTCAGAACCATTACAGGCGATGAACAGGTTACCATCGAATGGTATCCGAATGGCGAATATGACTTGGCAGGCTACACGGTGTGGCGTGGACGCAACGACACAGATTTTAGTGCCTTAGTAGAAGTATCGGAGAATACCACGCGTTATACAGATACGACAGTGAGAAATGGGGAGACTTACTACTACGCAGTTTCCGCTTATGACATTGATGGGAACGAGAGCAAGTTGAGTCCCGAAGATGCTTGGGATACGCCGCGACCAGAAGGGCAGAACGTCGTCCTTGACGATTACACCCTTTTCCCCGGAAGAAGTGGATTCGATTTTTCACAACCGGAGAAGGGGAGCATTCCGTGGGACACCCCGGCGACCGATGTCTATTTCGGGCTTGATACTGAAGTGAACGTCCGTTATCTCTATTCCGACAACGATACGTTCATGCAAGATTTGGGGTATCATGAATACTTTGATGGCGTTGATGTTGTTCCGGAATTTGGGTACACAACGCTATTTGTTGAGCTCATTGAGGGGCATGTCTATGCTATCAATACACCTGATGGGAACTTCGCCAAGATTCAAGTTCGCAAACTTTCCGACGATGCTGTCATCTTTGATTGGGCATACCAAACCGAACCAGAAAACGTCCAATTGGCACCATCTCTTAAAGTGCTTCAATAAGGAGTGCATTTCATGTTAAAAAAAGTTGGAGCGGCAAAGGGAGCACCATTATCTATCCTGCTTGTGTTTTTGCTACTTTTCATCTCCGGTTCTGTGTGGGTAAACGCTGAAACCGCGTCCGTTGATGAAAATTCTGATGCTAAAAACCGTAAAACGCAATCCCTTTTCCGAAACTATTTGGGGACTCCCGAATCTGAATCGGAGTATCCACTGTTTCGGGAACACGCAGAACGCTACTATCCAGCGCTTGATCCGAAAAAAGCATCACGGTTGTCAACTTTTATGCCCGGCCTGGGACAAGCTTACGCTGGCAATTATACAAAAGCCACGTTTTTCCTGACTGCTGAGTTAGGGACCTTTGCTCTTGCTGGCTATAATATCGCACGCGCCCTGCATTACAACGATCAAGGTGTATTTGAAACAGGATTTCAAGACATCCGAACGGGTGAATTCTTAACTTACGAACAGGGACGCACTCGTATGAAGAACCACGCCTTTCTCAGTGGGATCCTTCTCGCAACAGGCATTGGCATCCACGTATGGAATATTTTCGATGCCCCGAAGACAGCCGAAGCCTATAATAATCGAAGATTTTCCGTCCAAGTGCAACAAAGGCATAATGGGAGCAGTTCTCTAATCTTCACACATAGGTTCTAACACTAAAAATTAGGTTTCCCGTAATGTAATGGAGGGCGGACATACGGAACATGAAATTAAAAACCGGCTTCATCGAACCGCAAGGTAAAATTAAAAAATATGCCAAGCACTGCATCTTCATCATTCTGCTCGTAGGGACGCTTGCTGTAAACGGTGCCTCCCGTTCACTTGTTGAAAGCCCCGACATCACCCCGAATCCCCTGAGGGTTGGAGAAAAATTAACGTATGATATTAGTTGGAAAAAAATACCAGCCGCCCGACGGACAGACTGGATTGTCGAAAAAACATCAATGAACGGAGAGGACGTTTATTACATCCACTCTGAAATGAAAACCCGTTCACTTTTCAGAGTCTATAGTTTCCAGAGACACGAGGAAACGTATTTAAATCCGATAACCCTCTCACCGGTCTATTTTCGGAATCGCTTGCAAGATCAAAAATACAGCGCCACCGTCACAATCGATTTTCGAGAGGAAACTGCGGAATATGTAAAACTCTCACGCCCGAAACCGAAATCGCCTGAAAGGCGCGAGACAAAGGTCATAGAAATACCCGTTGGTACACAGGATGAACTGTCAACGCTCTACTTTCTGCGTTCTAAAGAATTTGAACTCGGTAAAACGTATTTCTTCCCGATTATCACCAAGGGGAAAGTCCAGAAGGTTACCCTCACTGTTGAGCGTAGGGAGATGATAAAAAGTAAGGCATTGGGCAGGGTCAAAACGCTCGTCTTGCAAACCTCAGCAGGCGACCGCTTCTGGCTTACGGACGATGCGCGTCGGTTACCTGTCAAAGCGGAGAGTAAAATAGGACAGTTGACGGTGAAAATCACTTTAACCGATGTCGAATTTACGAAGTCCTCGGACTGAAGATTTTTTAACGATGCGGTTAACGAAAATATCTTAACTCACCTCACCGAACCGATAGGTATAATTAAAAACAGTGATAGAGCTTCTACGCAAAACGGAAAATTATCGAACGCTGGTGGCACACCTCAAAGATGGAAACCAGAAACTCCCATGGCTCAGAGGATTGGCAAACGCCTCAACGGCGTATCTTTTGGCGACCCTCATTGACGATTTTCCTAAAAAATCCTTTCTGATTATCCTTCCTTCACACCGTGAAGCCGAGCAAGTTTTAGAAGAAATCTGGGCATATACGGCATATCCTGCTTCAGAAACGACAACGAGGCTCGAGGCTCAGTCCAAAATACATCTGTTTCCAGGCTGGCACCGAAAAATTTTTGATGGCATCGCGCCGCCGAAAGAAACCGTTGCGGATAGAATCCGATGTCTGGAACACTTACTGTATCAAGAACGCAGTATCATTGTGACATCAAGTCAAGCGATGCTTTACAGACTCCCGCCACGCCACCGATTTGCCGAGGCATGTTGCGTCCTCAACCTCGGAGATGAAATAGATCCAGACGATGTCGCGGCGATGCTGATCCGCGGGGGCTACCAAAACGTTGAACTGGTAGAAGTGAAGGGTGAATTTGCGCGTAGAGGCGACATCTTAGATGTCTATCCACTTACTACCGATACGCCTATACGGGTCGAGTTCTTTGGCGATGAAGTCGATACGCTCCGTGCTTTCGATCCGATATCGCAACGTTCAACGGAATCGGTCAAATCGGTCACACTTACACCCTTACGGGAAGTTCTTTCAGCTGATGTATCCGTCGACCATTGGCAAACCCAAACGGAGGTGCTCCTCCAAGAACACGCAACGCCTCAATTGATAAACACGGTTCGGGAGATAACACACTCTCTAACAGAAGGGGCATCTTCTCAATATCAACTTCAAGGAGCGTCGGGAATCGGCGTTCCCGTCTACATGGATGGTATAGAGGGCTTTTTGCCGATGCTGGTTCCAGAAACCGAGTTGCTCCCCGATTATTTGCCGGATGATACAATTGTCTGTCGCATTGAACCACAGTGGCAGAAGCGCGAAGTCTCACAGATGCACGAACAGATGCAGGAATTGTATCAAAAGAAGTTGGAGGCATCCGATCTCATGGTTCCACCCGATCAACTTCTTGCCTCCTTTGAAACACTCACTGCTGAATTTGAAAAGCATTCGGTTATTTCATCGTCCTTAGCACCACCGCGTGAGGTTATGGACACTCAGATGCCGCCCTTGCATTTCGAGATGCAGCCGTTGGCACTCCCCGCTGGCAACTATCAAACGATTATCAATCAGATGAAAACTTGGACGGAGCAAGGGATCCACATCCATGTTTTCTGTGAAACACCGCAACAGTCAAAACGTGTATCTGAAATTTTAGCAGAACGCGAATTATTTCCTCCAGCTATTCAAACCAGCGTGGGGACAATTAGTGAGGGGTTCCTCAATGAATCCCTGAATCTCGTGGTTATTTCCGAAGATGAACTCTTTGGCAGTCGTCAGCACCGCCGTCCGATTCGACCGCGCCCTTCCACAGACGGAACGCCGATTCTCAGCCTCATCGATCTAAAGGTTGGGGATTATGTCGTACACGTCTCACACGGCATCGCTGTCTATGATGGGATACGTCGATTGGCGATTGACGGAAAGTCTCAAGATTTTCTGATGCTCAGATACAGCTCGGATGACATTCTTTATGTGCCGACCTACCAAGTCGATCTCGTTCAGAAATATGTCGGTAGCAAAGACAATTCCTATAAACCGCGTGTGGATCGTCTTGGCGGGGCTGCGTGGGGTCGCCGAAAGGGACGTGTTAAAGCGTCAATCGAACAGATGGCGGGGGAACTCCTCAAGTTGTACGCTTTTCGTCAAGCGCGCAAAGGCTTCAGTTTCCCCGCTGAAGTGCCGTGGCAAACTGAATTTGAAGCACTTTTTCCGTATCAGGAGACTGACGATCAACTCCAAGCCATTGAAGATGTCAAGGCAGATATGGAAGATGAACGTCCGATGGACAGGCTCGTCTGTGGAGATGTCGGCTATGGAAAAACCGAGATAGCACTGCGTGCCACTTTCAAAGCCGTCATGTCCGAGAAACAGGTGGCGGTTCTTGTCCCTACAACCATTCTCGCCCTCCAACATTACGACACTTTTGAAAGACGTTTTCAACCCTTTCCTGTCAACATCGAAATGTTAAACCGGTTCCGCACACCGAAGGAGATAAAACAGATTAAAGAAGGGTTGGCGAAAGGCACAATTGATGTTGTTATTGGGACACACAGCCTACTTTCAAAGACGGTCGCCTTCGACAACCTCGGACTCTTAATAGTTGACGAAGAACATCGTTTCGGCGTTAAGCATAAAGAGAAAATAAAACAATTCAAAGAAACCGTTGATGTCCTTACATTGACCGCTACGCCGATCCCACGCACCCTCCACATGTCGCTTGTCGGTATCCGAGACTTTAGTGTCATTAACACACCACCAGCCGATCGATTGCCGATCCAAACGTATGTCATGCCTTATGACAGTGACGTAATTCGGGAAGCCATCACGACGGAATTAGGGCGCGGCGGGCAAGTGTTTTTTGTCCATAACCGCGTTCAGGACATCCAGAGTATCGCTTTAATTATTCAAGAACTGGTCCCGGATGCCCGCATTGCCGTCGCGCATGGACAGATGCCTGAACGTGAATTAGAAACCATTATGCTGGAGTTTGTGCGGCATAAACATGATGTACTTGTTTGCACAATGATCATTGAGTCGGGACTGGATATCCCCAACGTTAACACGATTCTCATTAACCGGGCGGACGCCCTCGGTTTGGCACAACTCTATCAGTTACGAGGACGCGTCGGACGTGCGACCACGCAAGCTTACGGGTATCTCTTCTATCCACAAGACCGAGCAATTACAGAGGGGGCACAAAAGCGGCTGCGCGTTATCGAAGAATTTACAGATCTCGGCTCAGGTTTCAAAATAGCCCTCCGAGATTTAGAGATTCGCGGTACCGGAAATATCCTCGGTGCGGAACAGCATGGGCATATCGTCACTGTGGGTTATGAACTGTATTGTAGACTCCTCGAGGAAGCGGTGATGGCGCTCAAGGGTGAAAAGGTTGCGGAAACCGTAGAAACGCGTATCAACCTACCCGTTGAAGCCTATTTGCCGGATGACTACGTCCCGGATAGCCGTCAAAAAGTCTCTATTTATAAGAAAATTGCTGGATTGAAAGATCGAGAGGCACTTAATGAACTCCGTGAGGAGTTGAAGGACCGATACGGTGCGATCCCTGAACCTGCTGAGATGTTGCTGGAGGTTGCCGACATCAAACAACTCAGCCAACATCTCGGTATTACAGCCATTGTTGCTGGAAAAGAACAGGTGAAGGTTACCTTTGATGAAAGGAAACCACGAATTAATGTGAAGAAATTCGTTGAAATAGTTCACCAAAATAAGAACCTCCAGTTACAGCCGCCGGCACAACTTAAGATTCGCATGCCGGGAGTGACTGGTGCGAATATATTGACGGAATTGCAACAAACGCTTCGGGTGTTTGTTGCGTAATCGTAAAAACGAAAGGTCAACTAAAGAAGATATGCTACGTGCATTCTCCAAAGCGCGTAAGCCTAACCAACGGACAGGCTGGATATACGGAATGGAACCCTTCATTTCCCAAACCGACCTGATCGAACCGCAAGGAACATTTAAAATATGAGAAAAACGATTGCTATCTTTGTAATTGTTACTCTGACCTGTCTATTGACATGGCGATTTGTTCAATCCGATGGTCATGAACAACCCATGGAAGCTATGGACGAAAGCAAGATAATTTTGGCAGAGTACAAATGGAATGGCGAGTCGCATCAAATCTCATTGGCTGATTTGAACGCTGCCATCGCAGAATTGCCCGTTTATCGTCAGCAGAACTACGAGACTCGGGAAGACAAAGCCGAGTATCTTGAGGAATTGATAGATGAACGCCTCCAGATTCTTCGCGCTGCCGACGACGGATTCGATTCGCTTGATGAACACGTTAAGAAGCTTGAGGATTATACCCATCAGCTGATGGTTGAAAAATTGACTGAGGCTGAAGTGGACGCGAAGATCGCCATTTCCGATGAGGATCTCATGGCGAAGTATCAAGCGAATTTGAGCGATTACATTGAGGAAGCCAAAGTTCGTGCAACCTGCATTACGGTTGACGATGAAGATCTTGGCAATGAGACCCTTGATGCCATCAACGCAGGCAAAGACATCATTGAGATGGCAAAAGAACTCGGCGAAGCGGGTAAACTCGCCAACGGACCTGGCACCAATCAAGACGATCCAGGGAACACCTACATGTTTACCAAATCCGCATCACCGCGTTGGGCGGAATTCATTGACGCGGTCTTTGCGCAAGAGGTCGGCGAAATGACGGATACCCTTTTTGAGGTAGATGTCAACGATGAAAGCTTCTACCTCATCTTCCGTAAAGAAGAGCATCACCCCGACCGTCAGCAGGAATTCGATGAGGTCAAAGATGATGTCCGAAGAACCGTTGAGCGTGAAAAGAAACGCGCACGCATCAATGAATGGGTCTCCGAAATTACGGAAAAAGGTAAGTTAAAAACCTATCCGGAAAATATTCCAGAACCGCCGAACCCTGAAGCAGCGGAAACCGAGGAATCAGATCAGTAGTCTTTTCCCATTTTGTGGAAGCAACGTCCCCAGCCAAAGTGCTGGGTTGAGAAAAGGAGTTAGATAAATGCTCACAGGAGTTGCCCGCTTCATGGGCAGAATTTTTTCGTCGCGAATTGCCCCTTTACTTTTAATCGGGATCCTTGTTACGCACCCTGTCTTTTATAGCTGCGGCGATAAGGCGATCGGTGCTGATGGAACCGTCGTCGCTGAATTTGACTGGAATGGTAAACAGCGCATCACCCTTGAAGAGATGATGCAGGAAATTAGTGAACTCCCGGAATACAAGCAGCGTCAATATCAGGATAAAGAGGGGTTGGAAACCTATATGCTCCTCATGGCGGAGAGTCGCCTCATTCTGAGTCTTGCCCGAGACGAAAAACTCAACGAAGACCCAGAGATCCTCAAGAAGGTTCAGGATTATCTTCACGAGTTGATGGTTAAGAAAATTACGGCGCAAGAGATCGATGACAAACTCGTTTTGACTGAAGACGACTACATTCAGTACTACGAAGCGAACAAAGCAGAGTATGTGCGTCCTGCGCAGGTCAGGCTTTCTTGTGTCACGCTCATGAATAAAGAGCGGGCTGATGAAGTTTACGCGCAAATCACGGGAGGCCAAGACATCCTTGAAGTCGCTCAGGAACTTTCCGACCGCGGTGAACTCGTCGGTCCCGGTGCGAATCCTTCTACGCCAGGGGACACCGACTATATTAGTCGGAGTGCCTTCCCTTCGGGAACCGAGCCTTTCTTGGATGCGGCGTTTGCTGCAGAGATCGGTCAGATGCACGAGGGTGTCATTGAAGTCGACGTTCAGGGAGAGAAATACTACATGATCTTCCGAAAAGACGAAGCTCGCGATGAATACCAAAAACCGTTTGAGGAGGAAGACGTTCGTAAGAGTGTCATCCGAAAAGCGGAACGTGAGAAACGACAGGCACTTATGGACAGCTGGGTTGCCGAACTCCGAGAACGCGCCGAAGTCAAAACGTATATAGATCGCATCCCAGAGGGAGAATCTGAAGAAGCCGAGGAGGCATCGGAAGAAGAACAATCCGAAGAAACTCCGGTAGAGGCAGAACCTGAAGAATAACCCGCGGATGGAAGATAGGAAGAATGGAAGGATGGGTGCCCCCAACCTTCCAACCTTCCAACCAAATCCATTCTCCCAACCGAAGACCGATAATGGAGGCATCCATAATGGCTTGTAGAATAACTGCCTATCTCATGCTTATCCTACTCCTTATTAGCAGTAGTGCGCGGAGTAGTGCGGCTCGCACCTTTGACAAAATCATCGCTTACGTTAACGACGATGTCGTGACCAAGCGGGAACTCGATGTCTTGGTGAATCAGCGTGCCATGGAACTCCAACAGGTTTATCGTTTCAGCGAACGGGAAGCACTCAACGAGGCAGAGCGACAAAGATCCGAATTGCTGGACCGACTTATCAGACAGATGCTCCTTTTGGAAGCCGCCTTAACGCTGAAGGTTACCGTCAGCGATGTAGAAATTGAGCAATACATCCAAGACTTTAAGAAGAGATACAAAATTGAAACGGACGAAGAATTTAAAAAGCAATTAAACAGAGAGGGTATGACACTCGTAGCGTTTCGAGAGCAGTCGGAGCGAAATCTCAAAGCAGAGAAACTTGTGATGGGAAGGATTGTGCCTCGATTGCAAGTCCGCGAGCGCGAGATCCAAGAATTTTTTGAGGAAAATCGGGACCAACTCCCCACTAAAACAGATAAAGTGCATTTACGACACATTTTTGTCGCCTTTGAACCGAATCAAGCCGATCGGGATGCCGCATCTGAAGTTGTAAAAAATGCTCTCACTGAAATCATAACAGGTAGCGCGACGTTTGAAGAGGTTGCACGACGCTACACCTCTCAGGAGAATCCAAGCTCACAGGCAGGAATTCTCATAGAAGCTACCACAGAGGAGCTCAAAAGGTTCCCAAAGATATTCCAGGATGTACTCACAAACTTGGAGGCTGGTAAATTCAGCGAGCCGGTCGAAGGAAACGAGGGACTCTATGTTTTCACTGTCGAAATGAAAACCGATAAGATGATCGCATTTCGGTATCTCATTGTTCCTCTCACCCCGAGTGCAGCTGCTATGCAGGAAGCGCGCGAGCGCATTGTTGAAGTCTTCAAAAAACTGGAAAACGGCGAAGATTTTAATGCTATCGCAGCAGCACATTCCGATGATACCGAGACGCGAGAGAACGGCGGTGACCTCGGGATCCGCTCCTTAACTGAACTCAATCCTAAAACTCGGACAATCATTGAAGGCCTCGAACCCGACACTTACAGTCAGCCCCACGAAACCGAATCCGGTCTTCATATCTTTAAAGTCGACGAACGGAATAGTCCAAGCCTCAGTGAAGTAGAGAAACAACAGATTACTTCGATACTCCGCCAGCAGCGGTTCCAAGAGGAGTGGGACGCATACACCAACAAACTCCTTGAAAACGCTTACATTAAAATTGAATTGAAAGATTTTTAATTTATGGCTTCCCGGACTGCTCTCCATATACTACTCGTCATTGCCTGTCTCCTTGGTTTCCCAATACAATCCATTATTGCCCAAGAGGCACAACCCGTTGAACCCCCCGCGTCTGAAGAATCTACAGATCAGACACAGGAAGAGGGATCCGGCTCGGAACGATTGAACCCAGAAACAGATGTCCCTGGAGAAGGCATGATCATCGGCGATGGCGACGATATGGTTATGGTCGATCATTTCGTCCAAATTCACGGAAACGCGCTGATCAAATTTGAGGATGTCATTCTCCGAGCAGACCATATCTGGGCGGATTTCGACGACAACCTGATGCGAGCCTCCGGAAACGTCCACCTAAAGATTGGGAACGAAGAAACTTACTCCGATGAACTCATCTTTAACCTTGACAACAAGAAAGGGATTGCCCGAAACGGGTTCACTTTCAGCGACCCGTGGTACTTCGGGGGCAGTGAAATCTTTAAAATACAGGAAAATCGCTCCTATATTCGGGGTGCCTCCCTCACAACCTGCACACTGAAGCATCCGCACTACCATTTTAGCGTGTCCGAAGTGATTGTCCAAAAAGATGAGGAGATGATCGCGAAAAATATCGTTTTACGTATCGGTGGGTTTCCCCTCTTCTATTTTCCTGTTATTCGGCGGGACATACGGAAAGGTAAGATCGCAAAGATTATCGTAAAAATTGGAACGGATAGTTATCAAGGTCCCAACATCAGCATCATTTTACCCGTGGCACGGAAACGCCGTTACGATGGGGCGCTCCTCTACGATAGGAGCTCAAAGCGCGGACAAGGATTCGGGTTTGAAGGCAAATACCGATTCAATGATACACAGTTTCAAGAAATCTATATCCCGATTCCACCCGATGTAACACCGAACCAACGCACGAAGCTAAAAGAAAAAGCAGATGAATTGCAGGATCGGCTTGACGGGGAATACGACCGTTATTGGCTGCGTCAGATTTTTATTGAATATAAAATCACTGAAGAGGATGTCACGCGGGCAAGCGACAAGGCAGAAGAAGTGCTTGGGCAGCTTCAAGAAGAAGGGGCTGACTTCTCACAAATCGCACAGAACAATTCTGACCATTTCGACACCCGTTACGATGGCGGCGACATGGGATTCCTCGTCCCCGGAGAAATTGACGAGGAGGGCAATCCCAAACTCGATCCAATTTTAGAGGAAGCCTTGTTCGCACTACAAGAGGGGGAAATTAGTCCTATCGTCCAAACGGAATCTGCCTTCCACATCCTTAAAGCAGAACGGGTGCTTGATGTCTATGGTGAACGTGAAATTAAACTCCGTCGCATTGACATTGCTATTACCGCCAGTGAAGAGACGGAATTCGTCCTGCGCGAATTGGCAGATGACATGCTTAAACGTGCCCACGAAGGCGAGCCGTTTGAACAACTGATACACGTTCCTGAGCAATTCGCAGACCTCGCCGAACCGACCCTATCCGAACCGAATGAAGGTAACGGCTTGCTCTTAAACGAGATGGAATCCTCGTGGCGCTCCGCAGTGAGGCGATTAGAGAATCCGGGAGACGTTATTGAACGGAGACCTATCACTATGCCTGAAGGTCTTTATATTTTCCAATTGATTGAAAAAGAGGCGACCCCGACCTTCGAGGCACTCGCTGAACAGTTTGAAGCAGAGTGGGATACTTTCTACGATGACGTGATGAACCCTAAACCGGAAGAAACCGAAGAAGATGGCGACTCACAAGATATAGAGGAGGGTGAATCCCAAGACGCAATGGAAGAAGCGGTCAGTGATCAACAATCAGAAGTCAGAAGTCCGCCCGGAATAGAAAGCAGTCCTGGTACAGAAAACGAGACTGAGAACCAAAGGCAGGAGGCTGATGGCGATACCCCCGATACCGATGAAGACCAAACCGTAGAGCAGACCGAGGTGGACGAGCCTGATGAAGACGAAACCGTAGAGCAGGACGAGCCAGCGCGTGAAGTAGAAGGTGAAACGACTTCCGAGCCGTCCGATGATGACACGGCGTCTGAAGACGCTGCTACCGAAGAAGATGCCGAAGAAGAGGAGGATGAACTGAAAGTTTATCGGAAACACGGTTTTCGTGGCAGGTGGGAGGATCCGAGTGCCGTTGCCTCAGATGCACAAAGGCTATACGCGGGTGAATACAGCAGCCGTCCTATTCAAACCAAAAAGTCCTTCCGACTCATCAAAGTCGATAAAAAGAGAACCTACCGAGGCGATATCTATTTTTACGGTGCAGATCGGTACTCCTACGAGCGGCAGAACGCAACACGTATCGGTAGACGGTGGATTATGCGATGGGGACATACGCAATCCTTTTATACCCCATGGGATAGCCGGGCAGAAGGTAGACGCCCCATCAATTTCACGGGTAGAACGGAGTTGCAAGCCCGCAATTTTAAGGAAGAACTGAAACTCCCCGGAGAGTCCAGGCTGAACACTTTCGGAATACTCACCTATGGAACGGGTTTGTCTACCGTGTCTGACAACGATCGCGACGAGAATGGCAACCTCACGTTCTCACGGGAAACCATCGGTGATATTACCGGTAGACTCGAAGTCCGACACGTTCACGATTTCACGGGTGAAGGCACAACTTCGCTACAGAAACTGCCACAATTTACTGTGAATTTCTCTCGGATGCGTGTGAGTGCACTACCGCTTCTCGGACGCCTCAATGACCGGATGGAAAGCGTCGCTGAAAAGTTCAAAACGGAAACACCGATTCTTTCACTTTTCACCGTCCCAACCCTTGAAAGCACCAGCTTCGACTTAGACGTTGAACTCGGGAACTTCTTTAGAGAGGTCTATAAGGGGAAAACGGGGGATGAGAGAGATGTATATCTACAGACGCTGGACCTCGGATTCGATGTCCGTAAGCAGTCAACGCTCCTGATTACGCCCTTGCGGGAACTCCAAATGAGCCTTGATGTCAACACGAATATGATATGGCATGACCAAGACCAGCAGAAAAATCGGAACATTGTAAAGGGCGTTTATAGCTTCAATGGATCCGCCACAAACACGCTTTTCCGTGTCTTCAACGTGGGTTATATCCCTGGACTCCGAAAGTTGAGACACGAAATCCAATCCTCGCTCCGATTCAATTATCAGCCCCCTGTTGATGAAGATGAGAACCTCTATCCTTTCGGTCCCAGCACCTATTTCTATGAACGGAAAAGGCTCACCTATAACTTCAATACAAACTTTGAAATCAAGACCCGACGGAGCCAGTCGGCGCACCGTATCTTCTATTTTGATACCCGACTCACTGCCGATTTTACGGAGTTTGACCCATTGTATAGGCGGAAATATGAACCCATTGAGAGCGATTTCACATTCGTCCCGCTGCCGAGTCGGAACCTAAATATGACCGTCCGATTCACACACGATCCCAACCCACATCCCGACGATGGGAAACAGTTTAAGATGGTCGGGTTCCGGACGAACATCCGATACACCCGTCCCGCTTGGAACGTCAGTATTGGTAACTCTTTTAGCAAACGGCATACCTCCAGACGCGCCTCCCGATCGATTACGGCTACCGGACGCTACCGGTTTAGCCAAGACCTCGAATTTGATGTGAGCCTTATCTATTACCCGATTGAGGGACAATTCTATTCACAACGCATTAGTATGACGCGTAATCTCCACGATTGGAACCTCCGCATCTCTTGGAACCGTGTCGGCATTAAGCGCGAAGACTCGCCCTATAACAACGTCCGTCAGGACTTCACATTCCAAGTCAATCTGATTCAGGAGCCTGCGGTTTCGATGGGTGTCGGTTATGACGCAACGACCGAAACGTGGGGACTTCACACTTTACCTGCAGGCGCACCTTACAACGCATTCGGATCCGGAAGCTCGCTCGGCAGATCCTACTTCTAACTTCACTTTGTCCCTACTGGCGCGGTCTCACGGAGTCTCAGAAAATATTTTGGTACTTCTATATCCGCCAGGCCCGGTAGGTGCGGTTTCCTAACCGCACCGGACTCGTTAGGCAATTACTGCATTTAAAAATTAACCTTCATCTAACCTCGCCTGTATGGAGTTTTATCGGAGAAAGTATCATGAACACCAATCTTTCGGACATCGAAAACCGACTCTGGAGTGCCGCCGATGAACTCAGAGCCAATTCACGCCTTCGGGCTTCAGAATATTCAACGCCTGTGCTTGGGCTTATCTTCCTAAGATACGCGGATCATAAATTTACGCAAGCGGAGCAAGAAATCAACAGCGAAGTCTCTACGAGCAGACGCAGGTGGACTGACCCAAGAACACAATACCAAGCGCGTGGCGTGTTTTACCTACCGGATAATGCCCGTTTCCAATACCTCCTCAGTTTACCAGAGAGCGAAAACATCGGACAAGCCGTCACCGATGCGATGAAGGCAATTGAAACAGAAAATCCACAGGTTGTGGGAATCCTTCCCAAGACCTACAACCGCCTTGAGAAGAATACGCTCCTTGAACTCCTTCGCATCATGGAACAGATTCCTATGGACATTGAAGGTGATGCTTTCGGAAAGGTTTATGAATACTTTCTCGGCAACTTCGCCATGAGTGAGGGACAACGCGGTGGTGAGTTCTTCACGCCTACCTCTCTCGTTAAACTCATTGTCGAAATCCTTCAACCCTTTCACGGACGTATCCTCGACCCTGCGTGTGGCTCTGGCGGCATGTTCGTCCAGAGTGCTGAGTTTATTCGCAACCACAAACAGAACGGAAATAAGGGAGACATCAGTATTCACGGCGTGGAACGCGTCGCCGAGACGCTCAGGTTGTGTAAAATGAACCTTGCAGTTCACGGACTTGAAGGCGATGTTAGACAAGCCAACAGTTACTACGAAGATCCACATAACTGCCTTGGTCGGTTTGACTTCGTGATGGCAAATCCGCCTTTCAATGTAGATCGCGTGGATAGAGAACGTATCAAAGACGACCCTCGATTTCCCTTCGGCATCCCTCGCGTTGACAATGCCAATTACATCTGGATTCAACTCTTTTACAGTTCTCTTTCTGAGACTGGACGTGCAGGGTTTGTGATGGCGAACTCCGCTGCCGATGCCCGTGGCTCTGAGCTGGAAGTCCGAACCGAGATTATCAAGTCCGGTGCTGTTGATGTCGTCGTCAGCATTGCTTCAAATTTCTTCTATACCGTCACCTTGCCCTGCACCCTCTGGTTCTTTGACAAATCCAAACGGGACAGCGATAGGCACGATAAAGTTTTGTTTATAGACGCACGCCATCTCTATCAACAGGTGAGCCGCGCACATCGGGAATTCACACCTTTTCAACTCGAATTTCTTGCGAACATTGTGAGGCTCTATCGCGGAGAGACCCCTGAAGACCAACACGACAGTGCGGATTTCCTCGCCACAAAATTCCCCGAGACAGAATACGTTGATGTTCCGGGACTTTGCAAGGTGGCGACTCTTGCCGAAATTGAGGCGCAAGGATGGAGTCTCAACCCTGGGCGTTATGTCGGAGTCGCCGAACAAGCCGACGACGATTTTGACTTCGTGGAACGATTTGGTGAGCTCAACGAGGAATTGGAAGTCCTGAACGCAGAGGCGCGTCAATTAGAGGAACGCATTGCCGAAAACGTTGTAAAGATTTTGGAAGATCGGTAATGCAAAGGGGCCATCGTCTGAACCGAGATTTACAGGTTTTTTCGATCTTTTCAGGAGTTTGTATGCATGTCCCCTGAAATCTTGGGTAATCGGATTACCGATATTTGACAAACACGTTATTTCATGATAAAATAGACATCAACAAAACCGAAAAACTTATTTCGGGAGGAGGCTCCTCATGGAACTTGTAAGTGTCTTTGAGTTTGTCAACCCAAACACGATTCGGATTAAAGGGACACGCGTCGGTATTGAAATCGTAATTGAAAAATTCCTTGAGGGTGCAAGTCCGAAGGAAATCCAGCAACACTACCCGCATCTGACCCTAAAACAGATCTATGCAACGATTACCTACTATCTATTCAACAAAAACACTATAGACGCCTATATGGAAACCGCGCGTAAACGGGCGGAAGCCGCTTATGCGGCACAGCGAGAAAACCCGCCACCGGGTGTGAAGCGTCTTATGAAAATAAAGGCACAACAGGAAACCCAAAGGATGGCATCCGTGAAAAGTGATAATGAACAAAAATCAGATCCGTTTCCTTCTTGACGAAGACACTTCGCATGTTATCCAAAAGGGTCTTGAATACAGGCACCCAGAGGTTGAGATTCGCGTCATTGGCGGTGCCGGTGTCCCACCACTTGGTACAAAAGACGAAGAGATTCTTGAATTTCTTGAACGTGAGGCGTATATTCTCGTTTCGTCAAATCGGAGCACGATGCCTATGCATTTGGAAGCACACCTTCAAAAAGGTGGACATATTCCGGGTGTTTTGCTTTTGCGTCCCAGATTCTCTTATAGAGAGATTATTGATACACTCGAACTCATCTTGTTTGCCAGCGTTCCAGAAGATCTCCGGGATCAAGTGGTCTACATCCCGTTTTGAGTTCTCATGAACCAGACATAACCTTTATAGTGAAAAGGATTTCATAACGTCCGACAAAACAAAATCTGTCTGATACAACCGAAGATACATCAATCATGGACAATCTTATGCAAAACAGCAAAGTCCTCGTTGGGGATTGTATTCAAACGGTAAAAAAAAAGCATAAAATAAAAAAATCTGAGTATTTACCCAATGGTCCCATTCCTGTTATCGACCAAAGCCAAGATTTTATTGCAGGCTACATAGATGACACAGAACGTGTTTATGACGGACAGCTCCCTATTATTGTATTTGGGGACCACACATGTACTCTAAAATATGTGGATTTTCCCTTTGCAGTAGGAGCGGATGGAACGCAGCTAATACAACCCACAGAGGACTTTGACATCCGTTACTTTTATTACGCATTACAGAACTTACCTTTAGAACACTTTGGTTACCAAAGGCATTTTAAATATCTGAAAACATCCATAATCTTTCGTCCACCGATACAGACCCAACGCAAAATCGCCGCCATCCTCTCCACCTACGACGACCTCATCGAAAACAATACCCGCCGCATCAAAATCCTTGAGGACATGGCACAGACCCTCTACCGAGAATGGTTCGTCCACTTCCGATTCCCCGGACATGAGAACGTCCCGATGGTAAAGTCAGAATTAGGACTGATACCACACGGGTGGAAAATAAGTGAACTTGGGAATTTGGCAGAATCTATCAGACGAAACGTGAAACCGGGGGACGTTGAGCCAGAAACTCCGTATTTCGGTTTAGAACACCTACCACGAAAATCGATTGCGCTTTCAAATTGGGACTTTGTTGACTTAATTAATAGTGCAAAATTGAGATTCAAAAAAGATGAGATCCTATTCGGTAAGATCCGTCCGTATTTTCATAAAGTGGGTGTTGCCCCGTTAGATGGAATTTGTTCATCAGACACAATTGTGATACGTCCTAAAGTGAACAAATACTTTGCGATAACCCTCTCCTACGTTTCGAGTGAGCACTTTATCAAGTATGCAACGACAACTTCGCAAGGTTCAAAGATGCCAAGAGCCGATTGGAAAGTGCTTGCTAAATATCCAGTTATAATTCCACCTGAGCAAATCATGAAGCGTTTTAGTAGTTTCGCTTGTGAGGTAGTCGACAATATCCATAATTTAATCTTTCAGAACAAGAACCTTAGCGAGACCCGTGACCTCCTCCTTCCCAAACTCATCTCCGGCGAGATTGACGTATCCGAACTTGACATTGACACTAACGGCATGCAACCGGTAAAGAGTGGAACACACATCCCGTATCCACTAACAAATCGTTTACACGCTGACGAAAAAATCCTCGGTGGTAAACCTGTTATTAAAGGCACCCGTTTAGGTGTTGCGTTCATACTTGACTTACTGAAGCAGGGATGGAGCAAGGAAGAGGTTCTCGAAAATTATCCAAGTCTTGCGCGGGAGGATATTGAGGCATGTCGCGCGTATCAAGAAAAGGTAACGCGTGCGCCTGTTAGCAGATGAAAATTTCCCCCGTTTAGTGGTCCAAGAGCTGCGTTCACGCGGTCACGACCTCGTTTGGATAAGTGAGGAAACGCCTGGCATTAGTGACCATGAAGTGCTTGCCCGAGCCACAACTGAAGGGCGGACCCTCATCACATTCGACAAAGAGGATTTCGGTGAATTAATATTCCGAGACAAACAGAAAGCTCCTTTCGGAGTTATTCTGTTTCGTATCCCACAAGATATACCCGATAGAACACAAACTATAGTCACCGCATTGGAAAGCAAACCAAGTTGGGCAGGATACTTCTCCACTGTGCGAGATCAAGATAACATCCGTTCAGTGGAGATGGAGATACCTGAACCTGACATCAACAGTAACAACATTTAGTACTACATCAGCGGTAAACACTGCTTTTCTACGAGTAAAGAATAATTGATCCCAAAACCAATTGACAGATAGAAAGCAACAGTGTATAATTACAACAAGGTAATTAAGAGAATAGGTTAGAGATGGATGCTGCGGACTGAACGATTCTTGGTGGGTTAGCACACGACTCACAAACCATTCGCGACATAATATCGGAGGTCATCGTGCAAGAATCTTCTATCATCCAATACTTTACTGAGAAAGGCATCGAACAAGGCAAAAAACAAGGCATCGAACAAGGCAAAAAACAGGGCATCGAACAAGGCATCGAACAAGGCAAAAAACAGCACGCTGTTGAAGCAATACTCACAGTGCTGGAGGTCCGATTTGAAACCGATGTCGCAGAGAAACTCAAGCCTTTTCTTGGGGCGATTGACGATCTGCAACGTCTGGATCAGTTACATCGTGTTGCTGCACGCGCACCAGACATTGATGAGTTTACGCAGGCACTCTTGAACCTTGAAAATTGAGCTGCACCGAAGGGTTGAATCCCGATATAAAGGCGAAACCCATGTCCGAACAGAAAGCGTTTTTAGTTGAGGCACTTGAAGATCAGTTGTGGAGAGCGCGACTGAGAGTTGAAGATCCGGAGCGAGCTGCGCGTATGGACTATGCCGAAGCGCAATTTCGGCAGTTATGCGTCTCACGTGGTTTAGATTGGGACGCGATGACTGAAACCGATCGCGAGCAATTTGTAGATGATCTCATTCACGAGGATCGTGAATGCTCCCAGTAGTTGTTGCGGCCACCCATATTGTTACTGGAGATCGCCGACCTCTACTACCAGTTGGAAACTATCGGAACGTACAGATTGTCACAGCAAAAGACCTTCTGCTACAGCTGACCTCTTCCTCCTCAAATTGATCTCCGCCGAGATAGACGTATCCGAACTTGACACTGACAGCAGGCAATCGACTGCTGTTGCTCACTAATCACGGGTTTTCTTTAGCATAAAAACCAATCTTATGCTAAAATAACGCAAGTTGCCACCTATCTATTCACATAGCACTCCGCATGAGGTTTAATAAATAAATTGGGTAATCGACGGGCAATGAATTGCCCTACTACAAACGGGCCGGCTCGTAGTAGTGCGATTTATCGCACGTTGAGAAATTACCCGTTTAAATCCTTAATCTTCATCTGGAGTGCGAGAGGTTAAATACACCATTTTCTATAGACATAGCACTCCGCTGGAGTGCGAAAATACTTGAAAAGTGTGTTGAAACGTCCAAAACCTACTAAGTAGCAACTTGGGTTAAAATACTTGGTGAAAATAGTAAACAGAGGTGAAAACTATGTCTGAAGGGAAAGCATTCTTAAAACAAGTTCATATCAAAAACTTTCTGAGTTTACGTGATGTTGAACTTTCATTAAAGCCTTTAACCGTTATTGTCGGTCCAAATGCGAGTGGTAAATCAAATATTTTGAATGCCTTGAGTTTTCTCAGCTGGATGATGATTGATGAAAACATGCCTTCAGTTAAATTCATCCAAGACTCTCTTTGGGCAGGCGAAGCGAGTCAGATCACCTTTCAATTACAATCCGAGATGGAAGATGCCTTAACTGTTTACGATCTGATCCTTAAAACTGAAGCCGATCAACTTTTGCTTGGCGAAGAACTATCAGTTAATGATGTGAAGGTTATATCAATTCCGAACAAAAAACTTGCAGTTGTGGATGGAGATGGCAAGAATCAAGCGACAAATACCTCCTATAAACTCGCTTTAAGGTTCATGGATGCTCGCGAAGAAAGTAATATTATCGGTAGTGTCTTAAAGAAGTTTATTAAAGCTTGGGAGTTTTATGACTTTCAACCGGGGCGGATGCGGAGCCTTCCTGAGGGATTAGAACAAGATGAATTACGCAAATCCGCAGAACTTGGTGATATAGTTTCAGTTTTCTCTGAGATGTCTGAAGTGGTATCAGGAATACTTAACAAGATGTTTCACTTGACTTTGTTAAGCACACTTTTGTCTTGGTACAAGGAGGACCCAGAACGTTTCAACAGCGTTAGTGAATCACTTGCTGCTTCCACCAATATCAGAATAGGTTATAATCCTGTTGATGGAAATCAGCAACTTTGCCTTTTAGAAGGATACAAAAACCCAATACCTATGGAAAGAGCATCTGATGGCACCTTGCGACTTATTGCATATTACGTTTTACTCCATCAACCTGAATTACCGCCGCTCATCGCGATTGAGGAACCGGAACGGAATCTGCACCCCGGCGTGCTAAAGGAAATAGCCTACGTTCTTGAACGGATTGCTGAAAGAACGCAGGTAATTATCACTACCCATAGTTCACAGCTTCTTGATACGTTTAGTTCTAAGAGTTTATCGAATACCCTTGGTGTTTTGCTCTTGCGCAACCGGCCCGGATTTGGCACGGAAATCATCAACGTTGAAGAGGTTCGAGAGGCCCCAAATCGAAAAGGCTTAGACGGTTGGATTGTAGATTTCGGGGTTGGCAGTGCTATTTTTGATAGTGGGCTTTTGCAAGATCTTATGGAGGACGAACCTACATGCCAACCATAAGAATCTGGGCTTTGGAATCCGACAATGATGCCAAGGCAGTCAGATGTTTGGCAAACAAGTTAGTGACGTATCTGCAACTCGGTCATGTATCTATCCAAACAGTTGAGGGGCATAGATTTATGAGGAATGGTAGAACTCCTGGGTCTGTGGATGATACACTAAAAAAGGCAGTTCAGAATTTCGTAAGTCAAGGTGAATATGTTATTTTCGTCATTGACACCGATAGTCCTATGTCCCTCCATCAGCGTCGACAAGAACCGAATTCACATATCAATCGAATTGAACGAATCATTAGCGACAGCAATTTTAATGGCAGAGTATTTTTTACACCAGCTGTTCATGAACTTGAAGCGTGGTTGTTGATTGATTGTCTTGGGGTTGCTTGTTATTTTGCCAGTAAACGCTCACAGTACAAGGACAATTGTCGTAGTAAGGTATTAGTAAACAAATCTTTTGCGGGATTGGTCAAGCGTTATCAGAAGGGAAACACGGAACATATTGTCGAAACAGTACCAGGAGGCGATGGTCCCAAAGAGTACTTGGAAGAGTTTTCTGAACGAGTTCTACTTGAACTTAATCCAAACATGTCCCAAAGGAATATCCGTGATAAACGGTATCATGAAAAGATAGCTCCCGAGGTAGCTGAACACATAGTCATTGATGGACAAATATTACGGCGTAACAATTCCCTCCGTGAATTAGGGAACATATTAGCGCAATTGAAGTGAATGGTAATTATGATAAGCGTAAGAGTCTGGAATTTGCAATCCGACCGAGAGGCTGAGGCAGTCAGGTTTTTGGAGAATACATTTTTGAAATTTCGGCAGCTTGCGTACCTGGCTATCCGGACAACTGGAAGAAGTGCCCTCCGCAAGTGTCATAGAAAAGGCGCGCTTTTAAGAGAAAGTTTGAGGAGAGCAATTCAACTTTACCTCACACAGGATGATTATATTATTTTCCTTGAGGATCCTGACCGGCAACGAGACCAAAAACCAAGCTCCCTTGTTAACGAACTCAAGTGTGTTGTCAAAGATTACAATTTTTCTGACAAAGTTTTTTTCGCTCCTGATATTCAGGAATCTGAATCCTCCGTGTCACAGCAGTGGGAAGATCTCATATCGGGCTTCCATACCGAAGTTGAGGAAAATCGCAGACGGTTTAAGAGAGAGTGGGATGAAACTCTGGCACATTTCCATGATATTTTTGCCAATACACCAGAGGAAGAAGTGATACGTCATTTTGAGGAAGCACTCGCAGAAGTGAGACGTGAACACCGTGAGCATTGATAGGAGTAGAGCACAATGATTCAAAAGCTGCCTAAAGTTGAACGCGAGCAACTGCGTAAATCCCTTGAAGAGGAATCACAGTTAGACGCTGCAATTCTACGCTATCAAGAAGGCGAAGTGACACTGGGAAGAGCCGCTGAGTTAGCTGGCATCCACCGTTTTGAATTTGAAGAGGCTTTGGCATCACGGGGCATCTGGAAAATCGTTGAAGTTGATTCAGCAGAAACGTTGAAAGCGCAGATTGCACACATCAAACGTTTTCACAAATCCAATCCAAACAAATGAACCCATACAGCGAAGATGAACTCATCGAACAACCCACCATTGATCTACTCACAGAAACCGGGTGGGAGACGCTCAACTGTTATAGTGAATTCGATCGGGGTGATAGTCCCCTCGGCAGGCAAACAAAATCCGAAGTTGTCCTCATTCCTCGCCTTCAAGCCGCACTAAAACGTCTCAATCCGGACGCAACCCCAGAAGCAATCGCCAAAGCAATCGAGGCGCTCACCCGTTCCCGCGCCTTGATGAGCGGTGTTGAAGCCAACCGAGAAATCTACGTTCTCCTGAAAGACGATGTCCGGGTCACGACCAGCAATCCAAACGGTGAAGACGAGAACACTGAAGTACTTCGGGTCATCGACTGGAAACATCCAGAGAATAATGATTTCTTCGCAGCGACCCAATTTTGGGTTACAGGTGAGATGTATACAAAACGTCCAGACCTGCTCTGCTTCGTCAATGGGATCCCCTTAATCCTAATGGAATTCAAACGGATTGATGTGAATCTCTATGCTGCCTACAATGACAATCTCCGGGACTATAAAGACACTATCCCACGTATTTTCTGGTATAACGCCTTTATTCTTCTCTCCAACGGCACGGATAGCAAAGTCGGGAGTCTCACCGCCAGTTGGGAGCACTTCGCTGAGTGGAAACGCGTTCACAGCGAGGATGAACCGCCCATAGTCTCTTTAGAGACGACTCTGCAGGCACTCTGCACACCCAAGCGATTGCTTGATGTCGTTGAGAACTTTATTCTCTTTATGGAAGCACAAGGCGGCTTAATCAAAATTCTCGCCAAAAACCATCAATATCTCGGTGTTAACAATACGATCGCATCCCTGAAGCGGATTGAAGATAATCACGGCAAACTTGGAGTCTTTTGGCATACGCAAGGGAGCGGGAAAAGCATCTCAATGCTTCTCTTTGCGCAGAAGGTGCTCAGAACACTCCCAGGAAACTGGACATTTGTGATTGTAACCGATCGCAAGGAACTGGATAACCAAATCTACAAGACCTTCGCCAGCACAAGTGGGGTTTTGACGCAGCAAGAAGTACACGCGGAAAATATTGTCCATCTACGCCAACTCCTCAGCGAAGACCATCGTTATATCTTCACCCTTATCCAGAAGTTTCAAACCCGAAGTGGCGAGCGGCATCCTGTTCTCTCTGAAAGGTCAGACATCGTCGTCATCACCGATGAAGCACATCGGAGCCAATATGATACGCTTGCTCTAAACATGCGCACCGCACTCCCCAACGCCGCATTCATCGCATTTACTGGAACGCCGCTCATGGCGGGTGAGGAAAAGACAAAATCGGTATTCGGGGACTACGTGAGTGTTTACGACTTCAACCAATCCATCATGGACAGCGCAACCGTGCCACTCTACTATGAAAACCGGGTCCCAACCTTACAACTGCTAAATGAGGACTTCAACGAAGACATCGAACAAATTCTTGAGGATGCCGAGCTCGATGAGGCACAGGAGGCAAAACTGGAGCACGAATTTGCCAGGGAGTATCATCTCATCACGCGAGAGGAACGATTAGAAACCATCGCCGAAGATATCGTTGCTCACTTTATGGGCAGAGGCTATCGAGGGAAAGCGATGGTCCTTTCAATCGACAAAGCCACTGCTGTCAAGATGTTCGACAAAGTGCAGAAATATTGGAAACAGGACATTGAACGTCTGAAGTCCGAAATAAACACACAGCCCCGTAGCGAACGGATCCTCTCAGAGGAAAGGACGCGCTACATGGAAGAAACTGATATGGCTGTCGTGGTGTCTCCGGGACAAAACGAGATTGACGACCTCAGACAAAAAGGCGTTGACATCACACCCCATCGCGCCCGTATGAACACAGAGGATTTAGAGACCAAGTTCAAAGATCCCGATAATCCCTTCCGAATTGTCTTCGTCTGTGCGATGTGGATTACAGGCTTCGATGTGCCTTCCTGTTCCACAATCTATCTGGACAAGCCGCAGCGAAACCATACCTTGATGCAGACGATTGCCAGAGCCAATCGCGTCTTTGAAGATAAGAATAACGGCTTAATTGTTGACTACATCGGGATTTTCCGTAATCTTGAAAAAGCGTTAGCAATTTACGCGACGGGCACTGATGCGGAAGGCGAAACACCGATTGCAGACAAATCGAAACTGGTTGAAAAACTCCGAAAAGCGATCGCTGAAATTACCGAATTCTGCGAAGGTCTCGGTATTGACTTAGTGGCAGCCCAAACGGATAACGCTCTGCAAAACATCAGCCACATCAATGATGCAATGGAACGTATCCTGATTAACGATGAAACCAAACGGAATTATCTACAACACGCGACGAATGTCACGAAACTCTACAAAGCGATCCTGCCTGACCCCAATGCACACGAGTTTACCAGAATTTGTCAACTCATCAATATCATCGCACAGAAAATCAGAAATTTAACGCCACCGACTGACATCTCCGGTGTCATGACAGAAGTCGAGCGTTTACTCGACCGATCAATCGCACCGGAAGGCTATCTCATTCAGATACCGCCTGACAGTTACGATATGAATCAGGTAGATTTAAGCCAAATTGACTTCGAGCAGTTAAGCGAACAATTCAATACAGAGCACAAACGCGTCGAGGCGGAGAGACTCAGAGGCGCGATCAATTCCAAACTCACCGCCATGATTCGTCTTAACAGAAGCCGAATGGATTATCAACAGAAATTTGAGCAGATGATCGCAGAATACAACGCAGGCACTGTGGGTGTTGATAATTTCGTCGAGGGACTTTTTAACTTCGCTAATGAGCTCCATCAAGAGGATCAACGCGCCAGGACTGAAGAATTTACCGAAGAGGAATTGGCGGTGTTCGATCTTCTGACGCAACGCGAACCGCATCTAACTGTCCCTGAGAGAGACGAAGTAAAGACTGCTGTGAGGAAATTGCTTCAGACGCTCAAGCAAGAGAAATTGGGCTTAGATTGGCGGAAACGAACACAGTCAAAAGCAGAAGTCAAAGAGACTGTTGGCAACATACTTGATGATGAACTGCCCGCACCTTACACGCCCGAATTATTCGGTCAAAAGTCTGAAGCAGTTTATCAGCATATCTACGACTCTTACTACGGCGAAGGGAAAAGCATTTATACCGAGAGTTGATAGATGTAAGTAAGGAACGCATCACTGAAAATGTTGTAAAGATTTTGGAAGATGAAGTATAATATCAAAGGGATAGGATTTTGGACCAAGTGATGAAAGATGTGAAATGGGTTGCGGATTCGCGTGAGCAACTCCGGAGTTTCCCTAAACCTGCAAGACAGATAGTGGGTGATGCCCTGCAATTTGCCCAAGTGGGAAAGAAACATCAAAAGGCAATGCCACTACGCGGTGTCGGTTCAGGCGTATTTGAGATCGCTGCCCGCTACGATACCAATACCTATCGCGCTGTTTATACTGTCAAACTGGGCGAAAACATCTATGTGCTTCATGTATTTCAGAAGAAATCCACGCGTGGTATCCGCACACCCAAAAGGGAAATTGACTTGATTAAAAAACGCCTGAGAATGGCAAGAGAAATGGAGGCAGAAAATGCATGAAAAAATAAAAGTTGAGGAAAGCTCTGGCAATGTGTTTCTGGATATGGGTTTCTCTGAAGAGGAGGCTGAGCGTGAACAGTTAAGGTCGTATCTTGCCTGTCATGTTTATAGCATTTTTGAGGAACTAAAGCTAACCCCTGCAAAAGCGAAGACACGCTTTGGAATTGATGCAGATGATGTGTCTCGAATACAGGATGGAGATTTTCATCTCTTTACCGTGCCGCAACTGCTTATACTCTTGAAGCGGTTAAAACGCAATATTGAAATTCGTATTACACCCTCCAATGAAAAAGTTGGGCATCTGCAAGTCGTTTCAACTTAAGGTAGAGTGTTATGCTACTCAAAGACCGCATCTGCATTGTAACCGGTGGGAGTTCAGGGATCGGGCGCGGCATTGCCCTCGAATTTGCCCGCGAGGGTGCGCGGGTTGCTGTTGTCGATAGACAGGAAACCCCACTCCGTGGCAAATATCACGAAACCGAGACCACAACCCCGACCGTCTCAGAGATCGAAAAGCTCGGCGCAGACGGATTATTCCTCCACGCCGATGTCGCCGACGAAGCGCAGGTCGCACACGTCATTCAGCAAACCGTTGAACATTTCGGAGGGCTTGATGTCCTCGTCAATAACGCCGGTATCCATATCCCCGGCGGTGCGCAGGAACTCTCAATCGCGGAGTGGGACAGAGTCGTTGGCATCAACCTCCGCGGGGTTTTTGTCGCGACAAAGCTCGCCATTCCACACCTGAAACAATCGAAATATGGAAGGATTATCCAAATCGCCTCCGTTCACGCGTATGGGGGTGGTGCGGGACCGGCGTATGCCCCCGCGAAAGCCGCTGTCGTCAATATGGTTCGAGATACCGCTTTGGAAATCGGGCAATTCGGCATAACCGTCAACGCCATCTGTCCCGGCTACATCGAGACGGCGATTCAGGATTACCTCACCCCCGAACAGGTTGAAGAAGCGTTAGAGAAAACCGCCTTGTCACGTTTCGGTCTACCGAGAGACATCGGACGCGCCGCGGTCTTCTTCGCCTCCGACGATGCGGAATGGGTCACCGGTGCTTCTCTACTCGTTGATGGCGGATTCGCCGCAGGCGTATAACCCAGACCCGGTAGGTGCGGTTTTGCGGCGTAATCGCCCCGGTGAATGCCACACGGAGAACCTTCATACCGTTGATTCATGCGATCTGCATTCTAACCGCACCGGAACTGACTCTGATCACAGATTACCGATGAGAAACCGACTGCTGACCCCTCAATAAAAGGACTCACAACATTATGCAAACAAATCCATGGGGAACAATCCGTTTTACAGATAAGGTCGCTCTGATAACTGGCGGTGCCTCCGGCATCGGCAGAGCAACGGCGAACCGTCTTGCCGCTGAAGGCGCGCACGTCATCATCGCCGATAAAAACGTCGATATGGCAAATCAGGCTGTCTCTGAAATCCAAGACGCAGGTGGGAAGGCACTTTTTGTAGAGGTCGATCTCGCTGATGACGAAAGCGTCCAAGCTGCCGCACAGGAAGTCGCCGAAAAGTTTTCCGCACTCCATATCCTCGTCAATAACGCCGCTATCGCGAGAGGCGGTAAAATTGAAGACGGTGGATGGATTCCGAATTGGGAGCCCGAAACGGCAATCGGTCTTCGCGGGTGGGTCGTCATCACGCAGCACCTGTTACCGCTTTTGAAACAGGAAGGGGCGGCGATCGTCAATCTCTCATCGGAGGGCGGTTATCTGGGCAGACCCGGGGGATGGGTCTACGATGCGATTAAATCCGCGTTGGTCTCTCTCACGAAGACAATGGCGTATGAATTCGTCGACTACGGTATTCGTGTTAACGCTGTAGCACCGGGCTGGGTTGTTACAGAGATGCACTTCGGGAGAGCCCCCGATCCTGCCGCACGTAAGAAGGAATTGGAGGAGACACCGATCAATTCTTGTATCATGAAACGCCGCTGTGGACCGGAAGAAATCGCATCTTCCATCGCTTTCCTCCTGAGCGACGATGCCTCTTATATCACAGGGCAAACGATACATGTAGATGGTGGACGCTGGGGAATGTCCGTCGGTCGTTAATTCTTTTACTGATCACAAGTGGTAGGGGCGGTTTCATGAAGTTTCAGAAAATATTTCGTAATTTGGCGAGGTTAGGAAACCTCGCCAGCAGGGGGGATGCCCGGGGGCATTCGGGGTTGGAAACCCCTCCCACAAAGGTAATTACCGAATTAATAAATTAATCTTCATCCAACCGCACCGGTTCTCAATCAAAATGGAAGCGAGAAGTCTCATCTATCGATCACCCGAAACAGATGATCGGTTCGTCGTTGCTGAACAGTTCTTCTTCTAAACAAGGAACCAATCATGAAAATCAAAATTTTTATAGTCTTAATCGCAATTTTAATCGTGTCCTTTACCGGATGTGAGCGAACGCAGCAGATAATTTCTACCGACATCGCCACCCCAGCCGCTACTTCCACTATTAAAATCGGTGTGATCCAGCCATCAGGATACTACACAGGTTTTGCTCAAGGTGCAGAACTCGCGCGAACCCAAATCAATGCCCGCGGTGGCGTTCTCGGAAAGCAAATTGAATTTATCGTCATGGACAACCAAGGCGCACGTGCAGTCCCAGATGCGGAAGAAAGCGTCCGCATCGCAAAAACACTTATTGAGCAGAAGGACGTTGTTGCGATTCTCGGTCCCATATTCTCTAACAATTCCATACAGGTTGGACCCGTCGTTCAACACCTTCAGCGTCCCATCATCCCCGGCTCCGCGGGCGATCATGTGACCGCTGCGGGCGATTTTGTCTTTCTCGTGGTCCCTCCGACATCAACCCATGGCGCGGTAATAGCACAATTCGCAATCGATCCATCTGAACTCAGTGCAGCGACCGCCGCGACCCTCCGTCAAACCGAGAGTGCCTACACAGAGAGCCTGACGCAAGCATTTGAAGAGAATTTTCAGAAACTCGGCGGGGAAATCGTTGCCAGCGAAGTCTATGGAATTGGCGATAAAACCTTTGATACGCAATTCACAAACATCAAAGCCGCAGCCCCTGATGTGCTATATATTGCTGGCGTTATTCCAGATATTCACTTCGCAATGGCACAGGCGAGAGAAATCGGCATTGAAGCGACTTTCCTTGGGCCCGGGAGCTGGGATGAGTCTGAAAAACTTTTCAACATCTTAGCAGACAACGCGCCGTTGGAAGGGGCTTACTTTACTGCGGATTTTAGTCCAGAACTCCCGAGTGCGGACCACTTCGTCCAGGCTTATACAGCCCTGTTTACAACGCCTCCAGATAGCGCGGCAGCCTCAGGCTACGATGCCATGTCCCTGTTAGCGTCCGCAATTGAAACGGCACAGACGCTCACCCCATCTGCGGTTCGCGACGCGCTGTCAAGCATCACCGATTTCCAAGGGGCGACGTTCATGTCTCATTACAATGCCAACCGACATCCCGTTAAGGGCGTTGTGATTAACACGATCCGCAACGGACAGGTAGAACTGCGTAAAGTGATTGACCCGTAGCGGTCAATCCATTAAAAAATTAAAGGCGCGGTTTAAACCGCGCCTGCATTTACTGAAAATTCTAATTCTTACGCAATCTCCCTAATCTCAATCAAGCGATTACCCAATGACAATTCTGAGTGTGGCAAGTCCCCAAACAACGGACGGAAATATCCTACTCCCGCTGGAGCTATCTGGTACCGTTCGGCGTCGTAGAACCGCAGATCCAGACTTCTCCGAATCACATGCCCCGATGCGTCCCGCTTCAGTACTTGATCTAACGGCAATAGGGTCGGTTCAATGCCGGCATCCGTTCGAGTAATCGTCGCAACACCGTTGAACATCCCGTCCGAGAGGGCTTGCACCGCCATAGCACCTGCCTTCATAGCGATGTCTCTGTCCAATGGAATCGGGCTACCGCACCTTTGGAGATAACCGAGTATCAATGCCCGGAACGCAGAACTCGAAATCTCGGGAAGGAGTTTCTTCATCGTCTCAACGATAATTTCTGAACACCCCCCGGGTTTCGTATGCCCAAAAGCATCGAGTTCCGCTTGTGAAGTAATCATCAGTTCCCCATCGTCATTTCGGATACCCTCAGATACAACGACGATGACGTTCCCTTGTGCTGCGTGTTTTTCACGAATCGCTTCCGCCAATCTCTCCGGTTGATACGGCACTTCTGGAACAACGATAAGATCGGCGAGTCCATAAGCGGCAGATAAGGTCAACCACCCTGCATCTCTCCCCATCGCTTCAACAACAATCACACGATCGTGGGAGTAGGTCGTTGTCCGCAGATCCTGGACGTAATTGATGACGCTGTTCGCAGATGAAGGGAAGCCGGGACAGAAATAGTTCACCATCTTAGAGTAATCAACGGCATCCCCTTCGGGTGGATTGATACCCACATCATTATCAATGGTTTTTGTGACGAAAGTAGTCGTGAATTGGTCCGACAGAGCGGTTCCGACGGTCAACGTATCATCACCACCGATCGGGATCAGCCCGCTAATGTCCAGTTTTTTCAGATTACTGACGGCTTCATCTAATTTATTATCTTTAATCAGGTTTGTGCGTGAACTCTTTAAAAGTGTCCCGCCTCGGTTTTCGTTAATCAGATCAGGTGTTAGCGTAAAGTAGCGTCCACCCTTCAAAACACCACGCCAGCCTTCCATAAATCCGACGAGTTCAAAGCCGAGTTCCTCGGCTTTCAATGCAATGCCCTTAAGGGTGGCGTTAAGAGCACTTGTATCACCGCCACCCGTCAGAACACCGATCTTCTTTGGCATATCCAACTCCTTTATTATTTATATATTTTTTATTCCATTGTCCGATGTTGTTTGCGCCACCAGTGGTATTTCGGTCACGTCTGCTGTCTGGCAAATGTCGAACGCGTAAGGGCGGGTTTCCCCGCCCACCACCAACTACTTGACGACTTCGAGGAGCACGGGTTTATCCAAAGCGAGTGCTTTTTCAAACGTCGGCTTAAAATCATTTGGATCTTCGACGCGTAACCCAACCGCACCGAACGATTCTGCGAACTGCACGAAGTCCGGGTTGCTAAGTTCAACACCGATCCGTTTGCCGAAGCGACGGAGCTGCCCGCGTTCAATCGAGGTATACTGGTCATCGTTCATCACAAGTGTGACAACCGGTAGGTTATACAGCACCGCGGTTGCGAGGTCTGGGCACGTCATTAAAAATCCACCGTCTCCGCTCAATGCGACGACCTTCCGCTCTGGATAGGCAACCTGTGCTCCGATAGCACCTGTCAATCCGATTCCCATTGCAACGGATACACCAGAGAAGATGTAACTCCCGGGATAATAACACGGGAAATGTGGCAGTGCGCCATAACCGGTAACATTAACGTCAACCGACAAGATCGCGTCCCGGGGCATCACGTCGCGCATCTCTTGGAGGATCCGAGGACGTTCGATTGCTGTCCATCGTCTCCGTAATTCGCGTAACCCTTCACCCCAACCGCCTTTCGGTTTCTCGTCGCGTAGGGCGGCGTTCAACTGACGCAAAACCAATTTCGGATTCGCACCGATGCCGACAGTCGCAGGATATTCTTTGTGAATTTCTTCTGGATCGGCTTCGATATGCAACAAGGGTTGCGGAATCTTGAGGCTCCAGTTGCCGGTATCGCGGTAGTTAAACCGAGTACCGACAGCCACGATGAGGTCGGAGGCTTCCATCGCTACTTGGGAAATGCCATCTCGGAAAACACCGATCGAATAGGGCGAATCTTCAGGCACTGAACCTTTCCCAAAACCTGTCATCACGATGGGCGCGTCCAGCAGTTCTGCGAACTCAAGGATTTCTGCGGTCCCACGTGTATGATTAATACCCCCACCCGCAACAATCAATGGACGTTCTGAAGTGCTCAACAACGATAGTGCGGCATCTACGTCCTGTGGACTTGCGGTTGTCTGAATACCGTTGTTCCATGGCGGGATTGGAAAATCGGCTTCGGCATCCAAGGCATCTTTGGCTAGCTCAATCAGCACAGGTCCAGGTCTACCGGAACGGAGCGCACTGAAGCTCCGATTAATGGCACCCGGAATCTGGTCTACCCGATGCACAATTTCCAGATGTTTCGTCATCGTGCTGAAGGCAGCTTTTTGATCCAACCCGTGGAAACTCTTCTTCGGATCCCGTTGTGCTAAATAGGAGGGGTTCTGCCCAGTAATCCAAAGCACCGGCGAAGACGCTGTATTCGCTTCACCGATACCGATAGAGGCGTTATTTGAACCAGGACCCGGGACGGTCATACAGACGCCAACATCGCCTGTTGCGCGAGCGTAACCATCCGCCATAAATGCAGCGCCGCCTTCGTGTCGTGTGACATAGTGAGCGATGCTGTCCTGATTGTTGTATAGAGATTCATAAACAGTGTCTAAATGGTTACCCGGCAAACCGAAAATAACACTCACACCCTGTTCTTTCAAACATTCGACAAAAAGATCTCCACCGGTCATAATAGCTCCTTTGATTCATAAAGTTAAATGGTAACCTGCAACAATACGCAGAAATACCCTATCAATACGCAGAAATACCCAAGCAAAAACACCCCAAGCAAAAACACCCCAAGCAAAAACACACAGGCGGATATGTGGAACGCCCACGAAAAAATAAACGCACCTCACTTTTCCGCAAGGTATAATTAAAGAACTTCAAAAAGCCGTCCCTGTTTAACTGTAAACGTGCTATTGAGGTATGTCCTCCCATTCGCGCGCCAAAAATCAACAGTCTCTTCCGTTCCCTTAAACAGATCCCATTCCGTAACATGGGATACCTGACGGTGTATCTCTATCAAAGCGTCAATCGGTTCAGCACCTCTGTTGAAGAGATAAAATGTCTCAAATCTTTCCGTTGCTCTGTGGTGTACCTGAACGAGATGCGTCTCTTCATTACCGGGTTTTAGGTATACCGATACGGGACACTTCACCCATTTTCGGAGACTTTTTTCGAGTTTCTCGAGTTTCTCGTTTTGCGGACCCCGTAAAATCGTCGTTCGCCGTCCGTAGATAAGGTGTTCCAGTGGATACGGTTCAAGTCCGATCCGACCGTTGAGCAAATACGGAATCGGTTCATCTGCTATCAATCTCCCCTTCGCTTTCGTGAATGCGCTCAGACGCTTGACGGTCTCTTCTTGAAGCGAAATGCAACTCGGGAGCAGAATAACGTTATAAATCGGCTTGCTGTCTGCTGGGTCTTTCGGGAAGCTGAGTCCACCCCTCCGATTGCCCCGTTTTCCTGTGCTGTCGGTCCTCACAATTTCTGCTGAACGCAGTTCCTGCTCCGAGACAATCCTGAAGTCGTAGCCCAATTCCCACACGCTCTGACACAACCATCCCCACGCTTTCGTCAATCCATTCCACTGCTTCTCATCAGGTTTCGTCCAAAGACTCTGTGTCGGTGCGACCATCAGGAGCGGTCTCTTTGGATAACCGCGTGACAATTTTTGCGTTAGGGTAACGGATTCAGGGACTGTCGTCTGCTCCTTATTTATCCAGAGATTAAAACCGAGACTCGCGTCCTCAAGCACAGTCCGGCTATCCGTTTTCTGGGATGCCTTCCGTGAAACACCGGTGTGCTGTGTATCGCTACAAACCCATTTCGCAATGACGAATCGCTTCGGTGTATCTATTTCGGTGGCGTTTAGGATAGGACAGTCCACCTCTGATAGCAGTGCCCCTAACTCAAACTCCAATGCCCTTGCACTTGCAGGGAGACTTAAAGCGAACCGTAGTCTTTCCTGATGGCAGAAATCGCGCACACCTTTAAGAAAGCAGGTTGCGAATCGCGTCGTCAATTCGTTCCAAAATGTGTTCCTGACTGCCGCAGAGTTATATGTTTCATAGAAAACTAAGGGCAGATACGTTGCAAGCGTCTCCTCAGCCGTTTCTAAAAGTGTAGGACTCCACGGGACTGAGGTCATGCCGGTTCCCAGCACGCTGACTAAGGACAAAAACTTCGGCGGTTCACAGGTGAAACCGATAAGGTGCTTTCTGCCATAAGTCTTTATATAATTGACCAGCACGCGTTTCACGAACCCTGAAACCCCGCTGCTGCTCAGAAGGTCTTCCGTTGCTGCTGCCGTTTGGTAAAGATGTATGACCGTCCGTCCGCGGAGCCGTTCCGCGACCGGGAGATCACCGGCTATGCATCGCTGGACATACTCGCTGATATTATAGCAGGGTGCATCCGCTTGCGGTTGCGCAATTAGGTGGTGCTGCGCAAATTCAGTGCTATTCTGGACATGCGCCTGATGAAGTTTCGCCTGAATCACTGTCGCGCTTTCCACTTCACTGAAGGATTGCTCCACAGCACTCAGTTGGTACCGTGTTTCTAACAGCGCAGATGGTAGCGAAACCCATGCGCGTTCCCCGCTTCGCACCAAATGGGTTAATTCTGCTCGATGCACCGTTGCGTCCTGCAACTCGCGCCACGATAGTATGCTTCCCGCGTCAAAAGGTTTTTCAATGATTCGCGAAGCGTGAAATGAAGTCATTTTTTTATCAAAGGTTTTCTCTGATATCCGCCTGCACCGATGTTGCAGGCTGCTGTCTCGGATTAAGCGAAGCATCAAAATCCGTAGCTTGTAATGAAATGGAGAGTGGACTTAAGGGACGCCTCCGATAGTTCTAACGCCCGTGATTTCTCCGCAAGGTATAATTAAAATTGAAACCTCTAAATGTTTTGTGATATACTTAACATCAAAAAACAGTATGGGTTCGCGAGGTCCCTGCCAGTTTTTATATTAAAAAATTTAGCATATCTTGGGAATTGATGCAATCAAAAGTTTTGGTTGGCCCCATACTTCAGTCCTGAACAAACACTACACCCAGTAGAATAAACATGAACATCCTCGAAAATCTTATCTCAGCGTTTTCAGTGCTTCGCAGAAGTAAACTCCGCACGATCCTTACACTCTTAGGCATAACGATCGGCATAGCGGGTGTAATTGCGATGATGTCCTTTGGTGCGGGTGCCGAGAAACTCCTCATGGCGGAGGTTAACCAGATCGGTGGCCCCAATATGTTTGGCGTTTATCGCCCCGGGTATGTCCGAAAGAACGGACGTTGGCAACGCAACAACAGCCCACACCATTTAGAGATGCAAGACCTCCAAGATGTCTTGACAGAATGTCCCTCCGTTGAGGTTGCGACTGTCGAGGGGAGTTACTACATCAGTCTCGGCGTTGATGGAAAATTTCAACAAACGTATCTTCGCGCCACGACGAATGAATACCAAGCCGTTCGCGAGTGGCAGACAGAGTTCGGCAGATTCCTCGCTGATACCGATATGGACACTTGGACGAAAGTCTGCGTCATCGGCTCTAAAATCTGGAAAGAGCAGTTCAAAGGACAGGACCCAATTGGTAAAGAAGTTATCGTCGACAGTCATGGAAACAAAAAACGTTTCACTGTCATCGGGATCATGGAGAGTCGAGGCGATGGATTGGAGCGCGGAAAAAGCGATGACAACATGCTCTTCATTCCGATTACAACCGCACAGAAACGGTTTTGGGGACACGATCACGTTGGTCATATCATGGTGCGTGCCAAGAGTCCCCTCCTCGTAGATCAGGCACTTAAAGAGGTAAAGACCATTATCATGCGCAACCACGGTGGCGATGATACTTTCTTCCGAACGTGGTCGGCGAAAAAGGGTATCGCACATGCGAAAAGGATGATCTTTATCATAGAGACGGTGCTTGTCGTTATCGCTTCCGTATCTCTGATTGTCGCCGGTATCGGCATCCTAAACATCATGCTCGTCTCGGTGACGGAACGGATCCCCGAAATAGGGTTGCGGAAAGCCGTCGGCGCAAAGAGTTTTGACATCCGTTTACAGTTCCTCACTGAATCGGTGTTGTTGTGTCTGATCGGGAGTCTCCTCGGTATCGCGTTCGGTGCTATCGTGGGTCAAGGTTTTTCATGGATAGTCGGTAAGTTTTTACAAGAAATGGCGTGGCCCTCCGTCCTGACCCCCGAAGCCGTTCTCATCTCCGTGGGTGCCGGTGCTGCGGTAGGCATCTTCTTCGGCTACTATCCTGCCAGTCAAGCCGCTAAAATGGCTCCCATTGACGCCATCCGCCATACATAGAGAAAATAAACATGCAAATATTAGAGAATCTCATCTCGGCATTTTCAGTGCTTCGCGGGAGTAAACTCCGCACGATCCTCACGCTTTTAGGGATTACGATCGGTATTGCGGGTGTCATCGCGATGATGTCCTTTGGCGCGGGTGCTGAAAAGCTGATGATGGCACAAATTGAAAATATCGGTGGACCGAGTATGTTCGGGGTTTATCGCCCCGGGTATATCGAGAAGAACAACCGTTGGCAACGTAACAACAGTCCGCATTATCTGGAAATGCGAGATCTGCACGACATCCTTGCGGAATGCCCCTCCGTTGAAGTCGCCACCGTGGAGAGAAGTCATCCCATAGACTTTGAAGTCGAGGGAAAACACCAACAAACTTACCTCCGCGCGACAACAAATGAGTATCAAGCCGTCCGACGCTGGCAGACGGAATACGGCAGGTTCATTGCCGATACCGATATGGATTTCTGGAATAAGGTGTGTGTCATCGGGGCAAAAGTCTGGAGAGAGCAATTTAAGGGACAGAACCCCATTGGCGAGGAGGTCGGTATTAACAACAGACGCTTTACCGTCATTGGCATTATGGAGAGCCGTGGCGATGGGTTGGAGGAAGGCAGAAGCGATGACAATATGATCTTCATTCCGATTACCACTGCACAAACCCGTTTTGGCGGGCGTAATCGGGTTGGTGCTATCATGGCGCGCGCCAAGAGCCTCGAGTTAGTAGAACAGGCACTGAAAGAAGTGAAAACCGTCATCATGCGCAATCACGGGGACGACGATACGTTTTTCCGAACGTGGAACGCAAAAAAAGGAATCGAAGGCGGAAGAAGGATTATCTTTATTATGGAGATGGTGCTCGTCGTCATTGCGTCTGTCGCGTTGATTGTGGCGGGTATCGGTATCCTCAATATTATGCTTGTCTCGGTGACAGAACGGATCCCCGAAATCGGGCTGCGAAAAGCTGTCGGTGCAAAGAGTCTTGACATCCGTTTGCAGTTCCTCACTGAATCTGTGCTGTTGTGTCTGATCGGGAGTCTGCTGGGTATCGCCTTCGGTGCCGTCGTCGGGAAAGGCTTTGCATGGGCGGTGGGTCAGTTTTTTGGAGGACTCACCTGGCCCTCTGTGATTACGCCGGAAGCCGTGCTAATTTCCGTTGCTGCGGGGACAGCAATCGGTATCTTCTTCGGTTACTACCCCGCCAGCCAAGCCGCTAAAATGACACCTATTGATGCCATCCGCCACACATAAGTTGCGAGATAACTATAGCAGTGATACTTAATATTCACGATGCGCAATGAATTGCGCTACTACAAACCATACTGCTTTTGAGAAACACATACCTTTCCGAGGTATACCTGTTTGTAGTAATGCGATTTATCGCATGTCTGCGTAAGTTCTGTAGATTTTAGGGAGAAACAATGCCCATTTTCAGATTAGAAAAATCAGAAGGGGACGACATGTCCAAAGCAGAACTTGTCATTGCCCAAGAAACAAACCTTGAGCTCGAACGCCATCTGGAGGACTGGCTCGAAAACAGCCCACACGCTCTTGTAGAAAATGAGTCTATTCTTTGGATTGGTAGACAAACAAGTGCCACTGATGAAGACGGAACTATCTATTCTGACTTATTTGGCGTTGATTTTCAAGGGAACCTTGTCATTGCTGAACTGAAAAAGGGACGGACCCCGCGCGACATAATAGCACAAATACTTGACTATGCTGCATGGGCAGTTGGACTTTCGGAGTCGGAGATTCGTGAGATCGCTGAAGCTTACTTTGAAACTCAAGGCGAGTTTGAAGGAAAAACTTTCGATAATGCTTTTAAGGAGGTGTTTGAAATACCTGAAACCGACGAACTCCCTCCACTTAACCGAGCCTTACGTTTATTTATAATAGCAGAAGAAATTCCATCACGAATAGCGCGTGTTTGCCGATTCCTCAGAACTTCACACGGTGTAGATATTAGCTGCATAGATGTTTCCATCCTTGAAACGGAATCTGGTGAAGTCGTTGTCAGTACGGAAACAACGGTTGGAGATGAAGGTTTCGCCGTTCCTAAAGCCCAGCAACAACGCACTTCACCTCCCCCGAGGTGGTCGGGTGATAAGCCTCTTGATCAGGTAATATTGGAAACGGTAGAGAAATTAATGCAAGGAGATAAAGAGTCTTTTACACTAAAAGAAGTCCGTGGACTCATTTCAGAGAAGTATTCTGACTTCATTCCGAGTAGAGTTGACCATCAAGTTTATTCGGATTGTGTCAACTTTCCCACCCGCAGTGATTATCCCGAAGGCAGTGATAGATATTGGCGGATATCAAGAGGAAAATTCCGTCTTTATGATCCTGAAAAGGATAAAATGGAAGGATAATGGCAATTCGTAGGTTGGGTTGAGCGAGCATGAGAAAGTGACACTTCTTATACCGGAGGAAAATCACATTCCCAAGAGACTCGAATACTTTGAAATCCAGCGAAACCCAACACCCCACTCAAGATATTGAATATACCGAAAACCCCAAAATCCGCGAAATCCGTAAAATCCGCGCCAATCCGCGATTCAGACAGCACACACCATCACCATAAACCCATGAAACCTCCATCTTTCCATACCCCGCCCACACAAGGCATCAAATACATCGGCTCCAAGCTGAAACTGATCCCACATGTCCTTGAACTCGTCAAAAAGGTCAACGCCAAAACAATTCTGGATGGATTCTCAGGCACAACCCGCGTCTCACAGGCACTTGCGAAACTCGGCTATACCGTCATCTGCAACGACGTTGCTCCGTGGTCAAAAGTCCTCGGCACCTGCTATCTGCTCAACACAAAACCGAAAACGGCGTATCAACCGCTTATCGACCATCTCAACGGAGTGGCACCTATGGACGGTTGGTTCACGGAACACTACGGCGGACACGCTAACGGTGGCTGCGCTATTCAGGCAGATGGACTCAAAAAACCGTGGCAACGCCACAATACCCGTAAGTTAGATGCGATTCGACAGGAAATCGAAACCCTTAAACTCGATCCTATCGAAAAAGCGGTCGCACTTACAAGTCTGATGCTCGCGCTCGACCGTGTTGACAGCACGCTCGGTCATTTCTCGGCGTATCTCAAGGCGTGGGCACCCCGCGCCTATAAGGACTTAAGGCTGGAAGTACCCGATGTTTTCAGATCGGAAGGAGAGCACCAGGTCCATCAAACCGACATCTTTGAACTCGTGCCGCGTGTCTCCGTTGACCTCGCCTATTTCGATCCGCCTTACGGTTCAAACAACGAAAAGATGCCACCGTCTCGCGTCAGGTATGCGGCTTACTACCATCTCTGGAAAAGCGTTGTCCTTTTCGACAAACCCACGCTTTTCGGCAAAGCAAAACGGCGAAAGGATACATCAGATCCCCTCGCCGCTTCGATATTTGAGGAATTCCGGCGCAACGCTGACGGACACTTCATCGCTGTCCAGGCCATTGCGAAGTTAATCCAAGAGACGCACGCCCACTGGCTTTTGCTCTCTTACAGTTCCGGGGGTCGCGCGACTGCCCAACAACTCAACGAAGTCATGCAAGACAACGGAAAACTTCTCGCCGTCCTCGAACTCGACTACAAAAAGAATGTCATGGCGGGTATGCGCTGGACACATGAGTGGGTAAACGCCGCTGAAGGGTCGAACCGCGAATTCCTTTTCTTACTCCAAAAGCACTAAAGTTACAACTTCAGGGGTTGCGAAGTGTCCTTGCAAAACGCCTTAACCCTCGGATGCTCCAAGACTTCTGGATTCAGCATGTATGCGGGTGCACGCCCCTCAATCGCGTCTGTAACTTGTCCAATCGTCCGGAGGTCCAACCGAATACCGGATTCAACAGTCATGCCGGCGTTGTGATTTGTACAGATGATGCGCGGGTGGTCTTTGTGAATGGCTCGTGGTCCGTTAACCGGATCGTCCACGACATAATACCAGAGCCGGTTTTCACTGACGGCTCGATTGGCGGCTGCATCGTCAACGAGGTTCCCACGCGAGGGGTTGATGAGAGACGCATGCGGTTTCATGGCGCAAAGTTCCTCATAACCGACAACAGTGTCCGCCCCCGATAGGTGTAGGGATACCGTATCGCTCTCTTGGAAGAGCGCCAGCGGCGTATCAACAGCCTCCGCCCCATAGTGCGCGGCAATTTCAGCGATATCCGGACGGATATCGTAAACCAAAAGCCTGCCCCGCTCACCCAAAAGCGGACGCGCACGACGCGCAACCTCTTGACCGATCCGACCGAAACCGTACAAGCCGAGCGTAGAACCCATCACCTCATGGGTCTTGATAAGCCCGAAATCCCCGTTATGGGAGGCATTGTTTAGCGTATAAACCCGCTTCATCGTCGCGAACCACTGGGCAATCGCATATTCAGCGACGGTCACCATGTGTTCAGGCGCAATCGTGACAATGACACCAGACGCCGTCGCCAAATCAACGTTAACGGTTTCATATCCGACCCCCCACCGTGCAATGATTCGGAGCGATTCCGCAGCTTGGTAGAAACTTTCATGAAAAGGTACTCCCCCTGCGATCACACCAACGACCCCCTCGGCGTGTTCCGCGGTAAATTCCGGTGGGTGGATACTCAACTCACCAAGTTTCTGCAAATCTGCCAACGCCGCATGACGCGCCGCAGTATCGAATTCAGTATTTTCAAAAATAGGAGAAAGAAGAATTTTGGTTTCCATAGTTTTTTTAAATTAGCGGTTGATACGCACGCCCCCCGCTTCCATCGCTTTTTCTGCCTCTTCTGCCGTTGCCCAGTTGAAGTCACCCGGGAACGTATGCGCCAAGGCGGAATATCCACCCGCAAAATCAACGGCTTCCTGAGATGACTTTCCGTTCAAGAGGCTATAAATTAATCCTGACGAGAAGCTATCACCGCCCCCCACTCGGTCCACCAGTTCGAGATCCTCATAGATACGGGATAGGTAGAATTCTGAACCATCAAACAGGAGTGTCCGCCAATCATTCAGCCACCCGGTTTTGGCGTCCCGTAACGTCGTGCCGATCATTTCGATGTTGGGGAAAGCGTCCTTAACACGTTGGGCAACCGCCTTGTAACTATCGGGTTCAAGGCTGCTATACGACTCAGTCGCCCCTTCCGCGGCGAAACCGAGCGATTTCTCGAAATCCTCCTCGTTCCCGATAAGAACAGAGATATGCTCCATCATCGGTTGATTCGCGGCTTGTGCTTCCTCTGCACTCCACAATTTGGAACGGAAGTTCAAATCGTAACTCGTTTTGACCCCTGCCGCGCGTGCGGCTTTGAGTGCCTCTGCCGAGACAGCTGCCGCCGATTCCGACAACGCAGGCGTAATCCCACTGAGGTGGAACCAACGGGCGTTACTGAAAATAGATGCCCAATCGATCTCCCCGGGTTGCACTTTAGAAATCGCAGAGTACCCGCGATCATAAGTGACGCTGCTCGCACGTGGTCCCGCACCCATTTCAAGGTGATAGAACCCGTTGCGCTCCAAGCCGACCCCGTCGAAATCAACCCAAATGATGTTCGACATATCCACACCGAGTTCACGTCCTTTGTTGCGGATATAGCGACCCGACCAGTTGTCCACGAGTCGTGATACCCATGCCGTTCGCAATCCGAGTTGTGCGGCGTTCACAGCGACGTTCATCTCCGCACCGCCAGCCGTGATTGACAGCGATGTTGTATTTTCAAGGCGCATAAATTCTGGTGAAGTTAGACGAATCATCGCCTCCCCAAACGTAACTAAATCGTACATAGTTCATTCTCCTGTTTTGATGTCTATTGTGTTCCGGTATTCGTTATAGAGATTTTCAATACATTGCCCACAGAAACAGTAGACCCTGCCGTATCCACCGACCTCTTTTTCAAGCAATTCGGTCATCGTAAATTCGTTTTGGCAGATCGCGCAGAGTTCCAGCAATGCTCCCGGTTCAGTTACTTCTTCGCTGGCCTTCCGCCGGGACATGAGGTGCAAAATCAACCAAACGACGATAGGCGTGAAAATTACAAAAATAATGAATAGCATGCATAACTTCCTTATAACGACAGAGAGGATCAGTGTTCCTATTACTATAGCGGATAGCCGTGAACGTGTCAACGGAAATTCTGCCCTATATGTTTGATAAATTGCTCAGATGTATGCTAAAATACAGAGATACTTTCCAAAATTGGAGTAACCTATCGCACATGTCCAAAATAGCCCATGTAGACGTTTATCCCACTGCCGTCGGGATGAAAGACATCTTTAATATCGGAACCGGTTTCGTTGGTGATCCGGGATCCGCAGGCGACCATGTTTTCGTCAAGCTCACAACAGATGATGGTTACGTCGGTTGGGGTGAACAACGCGCCCTCCCTTCATGGAGTTACGAAACCACCGAATCCATCACAACCACGGTTCGACATCACATCGCCCCGTTGCTCCTCGGACGCGATCCTCTGAATCTCAACCAGATCCAGGAATCGATTTATCAGACGTTGAAACCCGCCGTTAGCAACGGACATCCGTTCGCGAAAGCCGCCGTGGATATTGCTTTACATGACCTCCAAGGAAAAATCCTTGAGGTGCCGCTACATACCCTCTTCGGCGGGAAACGCCACGATACGCTACGGCTTTGCTATGCGCTGAGTATTGACACCCCAGAGATAATGGGATTAAAGGCGAAAGCCTTGGCGCCGTGTTCCTGTTTCAAAGTGAAGGTGGCTGGCACACCCGCGGAAGATGAAGAGCGTTTGCGCGCAGTGCATGAAGCCGCACCCGATGCCAAACTCTGGATCGATGCGAATCAGTCTTACACCCCAACGAATGCACTTGAATTGTTGAAACGGGTCGCAGATGTCCGTGAAATTTACTGTATGGAACAACCCGTCGCAAGTCAGGATTGGTTCGGTATGAAGCGGGTCCGCGAAGATGCCTCAATCCCAATCGCTATTGATGAGGGGTGTTTCACCTACTTCGATCTGGCGAAGATCGCACGCTTGGAATGTGCAGATGCTGTCGTTTTGAAAGTGTGTAAATCTGGCGGGTTAAACGCCTGTCTGAAGAGTGTGCCTATCGCTGAAGCCAATTCACTCGAACTGCTCGGCAGCGGATTGACAGAAGCCGGAATCGGGTTCATCGCGAGCGTGCATCTTTTCTCAACTTTGGACCTTGTTCTCCCGGCTGAACTCAACGCACCTGCTTTTCTGGAAACTATGGCGGTGAGTGGCATCCACATCCATGATCACGTCGTCACAGTCCCGGACGGTCCAGGTCTGGGTGTTACGCCCGATGAAGACTACATCAAGGCGAATGTGCTTGACGTTGAGAATTCTTGAGCAGTATCAAAATTTCTATGAGGATAGCGATAAGAACGGCTACCGCACAAAGTAGGTAAGGACTCTGAACCCCCAATGCTGAGTCTGCTGAGATACCGCCAAGAAATGGACCTAACATGATTCCAACACCCAAGATGGCTTCGTGCCATCCACTTTTATTCCCCTTATCCACATGCCGATCCAGACCGTAATAGAGACTGCTGAAGTAGGTAAACGCAACAGACACACCGATCACTGCGAACGCGAAAGCCCAGAGAATCGTATGTTGTGTTAACCCGATTGCGAGGAAACTCAGGATTGCCAGGAGTTGAACGATGAGTAATGGCGTAAACTGATAGTGCCACCGCGTCGAGTAGCCGGTCCCGAGGACAAGGAACGCCACCGTTTGCACACCACCGAGGACGAGCATCAGATTTCCGTATATTGCGGGACGGATCCCCATCTCTAACATGAGTTTCGGTGCGAGCCGGCGTAGGACCCCCAAGGCAAACCATGAGACAAAATTCGCACACCGTGCAAGATGGAGATACGTCGCTCGAACGGGTGGAGGGGGATAGAGTATTTCAGGGGGTTCTGCGTCAGATGCATCTGTCTGGTCAGTCGAATGTGAGGGATCGGATTGGGCAATACGGGACGCATAAATTGTCAAAAGCGTGAGCAGACACGCCCCACCGCCGAGATAGAAGGGTCTAAACGGATTGACCGCGGCGTAGAGATAACTGGAGAACGCCGGACCCAAGGTCATACCGATGCTCCAAAATAAGTTGAAGAGCATAATCCGTTGGATTAATTCGCCTTCGCCTTCCCTCTCGGCAAGCCATGCTTCGTAAGCGGGCCAGAAGAGTGCCATACTGATACCGATTCCGGGAAAGACACTCAGGAGATGTCCGCTATTTCGACAAAAGGTAAGTCCAATGCAGGCAGCGCCGAGCATCAGACACGCGGCGTAAAGAATATACCGACGCTCTACCCGGTCGGAGAGCCTCCCGCAGGGGATCGCGAGCAGGGCGAAAATCCCGTTGGTGATTGCCATTAAAATGCCAAGGAAGGTTGAGGAGAGTCCTAAGTGACTGGTATAAAAGGAGGTATTCGTTAAGATGCTGCTCAGGGCAAAGTCAAGCAGTAGGACTGGCACGTAAACAGTGAGGAGTTGGAGCGGTTTCAGGCGCATTCAGGCATCGGAGTTGAAAACCCCTCCTACATTATGGCATCACAATCTCGGCGTCAATCATGTGATAGCCTGTCGCGCCGACGGGTTCTACTTCGAGACCGATTTCGTCTTGCGTAACACCACTGTTGCCGGTGGCTCTGGCGTAAATCTCAACAGGAAATCCCGATTTTTCAGGAACTTGCCATTCCCATTTCCAGAGCACCCACGCCAGTGGGGTATCTTTCGCCCAGATCTCTGCCTCTTCCCACGTCTGTCCGTAGTCGATACTCACTTCTACTTTCTTGATACCGCCGTGATTACCGGCATCGAACGCCGCGCCACTGACTGTGTAGACCTTGCCGCCAGGAATTTCCTCGCCTTCACTCGGTGTCCCAATCATTGTGGCGAGTTTTACGTTCGCGATCGGATCCCATCCCCGTTTCTCCCAGTAACTTTCATGTTCCTTCGCCAACTGGATGTTGATGATCCATTTCGGATTTTTCGTGCCGTAATGACCGGGGTTCAGCAATCGGACGGGGAAGCCGTGCTCAGTCGGTAAGGGTTCCTCGTTCATCTCATAAGCGAGAAGCGTCTCTTCCTGCATTGCGTCCTCCAGCGGAATCGCGGTATGGTAGCCATCAGCGCACCGGAAGACAACCACTTTGACATCGGGTGTGGGTCCGACTTTTTCAAGCAGATCTCGCAACCGAATGCCTTTCCACACGGCATTGCTCATCTGTTCTGTGCCGATCGGATCGCCGATACACTTCAAGGTTCGCATCGCTGTGACGGATTCCATCGCGGTGATGTCTTCGAGTCGCAGTGGGGGTATCCGTTTTTCGGTGAGACCGGTAATTGGTAATCGCCATGTCGCCGCGTTCAGTTCAACAGGATCGCCAATCTGTAGGATATAGAAATCAGCATTGGGGGTTATCAGTGTGCTCGGCTTCATTTGTGGCACTGCCGCTGCGTCCCCTTCCAATTGAAGGGGTAGGACCATGCCAGCTGCGCTAATCGCGCTCAGTTTTATGAATGTTCGTCTCTTCATTTTTTAATTTTTCCTTTTCTATTCCGCATGCGCATCGTAATTTTTACGACACCCCTCACCATAATTGCCGTGCCGCTGCACAGAAACAGGGGTAACCCCCATCGCCAGTGAAAGAAAAAGTAAGCGATAAAGCTGACACACATCAAAGCGATGAAGGTGTTCAGGAGTTTTCTGTTTTCATACCATTTTTGCATCTCACACCAAGGGACAGAATTGCCAGATTTTTCCGTCTGCTATTCACGCTTTTTGGGATACCATACTTGAGAGGATACCCAGAATTTTGTCGCACTGCACAATTTGATAATCTGCCATATCAATTTGGAGTTTCTGTCCTTCCAATTTGAGGAAATACCACTCCGTGCCTGTAGTGGAAGCTCCATAAATGTATGGAATGTCATTCCCTCTTTCTGCATTGAAGCGTTGGGCGGCAATCATCTCGGCAACACACTGACCTAACCCAAGTTTCGGCTCCGCGTTTTTTGCCTCAACCAGCACGATAATAGGTGCCTCTAAAGAAAATTGGACCGGTGACAAACTCACTAAAAAATCACACACCCCAACTAAGCCTTTTTCGGCATCAACACTGAAATCAATTCCCGAAAAAAGACTGATACGTCGAGCGTAGTGTTCGCGGAGTTCAACAAGAATTTCAGCAACAATCATTTCCGAACGTGCTTTCTCTGTTCCTATAGCGACCGCTAACGACACGTTTCTCGCCAACGCGTTGGTAAGGTGGCTGCTCGGTAACACAGGTTCTGTTTCCGAAAAGATGTTGTCGGCTTCAATCCTTTCTAATTGAAACGCTGCTACCACTGACTCTAAGGTAAAATTACTATAAGCCATGATGAAAGCCTCTACCTTTTCTTATAAATGTTATCATACATCCGATCAAAAGTCAACAGGAAATCAAAGACAGCCATCGAACGATCAAATAATTTTTCGTTGCGTTCTGTCTGAAAATCTGATATGTTATTTGTAATTGATTTGCTAACAGCACTACTTTTTTCAAAGGACCGGAACCCGCATGGCGAAACAACCGAATATTATCTTTCTGATGACGGATCAGCAACGTTTTGATACGGTCGGTGCGCTTGGAAACCCGATCATTCAAACCCCAGGACTCAACCGTATCGTTCGGGAGGGAACGAGTTTTACGTCAGCATATTGTCCATCCCCTGTGTGTGTCGCCTCTCGTTGCAGTTTCCTGCTCGGTCAGTGGGCGCACGAAACTGGATGCACAAACAATTCGCCAATGCCGCAGGAACGTGTCTCAGTGATGGAAATGCTCAACGCAGCAGGTTACCAGACCCACGGTATCGGTAAAATGCATTTTTCACCGCAGGGACGTAAGATGTGGGGGTTTGAAACGCGAGACTATTCCGAAGAGGGTCCGGGGCCTGATGATTTCACCGAGTTTCTACGTGAGAACGGCTATGACCATATCGTGGCGCCACACGGTGAGCGGAGTGAATACTACTATATTCCACAACCCTCACAACTGCCCGCCCGTTTACATCACACGCAGTGGGTAGGCGATAAAACACTGGAATTCCTCTCTGGGCGCGATACGGGGCGGCCGTTTCTCTGCTGGAGCAGTTTCATCAAACCGCACCCGCCGTTTGAATCCCCGGTGCCGTGGAGCCGGCTCTACCGCATGGTCGAAATGCCATTGCCGTTCCTTCCTGCAGATTATGAACATTTGCATACCTACTGGAACCGGCATCAAAATCGGTATAAGTACCGGGACCAAGGACGGGACATGAACCTTCTGCGGACAATGCGAGCGGCTTACTACGCCGCCATCTCTTTCATCGACTATCAGGTCGGACGCATCCTTGACTACCTTGAATCAGAAAACGAATTAGACAACACGCTCATTCTGTATACGTCCGATCACGGCGAATTGCTCGGGGACTACGACTGCTACGGAAAACGTTCCTTCTTGGACGCGGCGGCTCGGATTCCACTACTTGTCCGCTACCCTGAACGTTTCGCGGCAAACGCGCAATGCGACACACCGACCAGTCTGGTGGATGTTCTTCCAACCAGTCTCGGCGCAGCAGACCTCCCGCTACCAGCGGATCGGAGCGGGACGGATCTTGCCGATATTGCTGCTGGGACTGCACAACGAGATGCAATTGTTGGGCAATTGGGACAGGAAAGCACAGGACTCTATATGCTCTTGACAGAGGAATACAAATATATCTATTCTGCCGCCGATCGAAAAGAGTGGCTCTTCAGACGGCTACAGGGGAGACTTGATGACCGCAGTCTTGCGGGTAATCCCGCATACAGTGGAATTCTCAACACCTATCGAGAACGCTTGATTGAACGGTTCCGGGAGGATGGCTATGAACGTCCGCTTGACGGCGATAAATGGCGTGATTTCCCAGCACCGATCGAGCCTGAAAATCCAGATGCCGGACAACTTTTTCAAGATGGTCGTTCCGTGAGCGATCAGTTCCCATCAGGATATTCACCGCATATTGATCCGCTATAGACCTTGCCCCTCACTGGGGTGCTTACACCGGAAAGGAAATTCCTTCTAAGCAGGTTTCCGAAGAAAGCGTTTCCACTGCTTCGCAGTGAGAATAGAGGAACCATGCCCAAGAACAATTCATAAAAAGACATGTCAATCCGTTCCATCACCAAAAAATTCATCTCAAAGGCTGCGTGGCGCGCCTATAATACCTATCGCAAAGGCGTCACGTATGGTTCACAACTATCTCGAATCGATGCCCTGCTGAACGCCCCACGCGCAGCCATCTCAGCGTTCCAGCAATCACAATTAGAGAAACTCCTCCGGCATGCATACCGGACCACACCCTACTACCGTGAATTGTTCAAAGCAGAACCCTCAGATATTTCACAAATTCCACCCCTTGAAAAAAGGCACATTCGTGAGCAGTTGGCGCGTCTCTGCTCCGAAGCGGTTCCGCAGCAGCACCGGATCAAAAATGCTACGGGTGGCTCAACAGGAGAACCCCTTACCTTCTATCAGGACAGAAACTACTGGAATCAACGGAACTTGAGCGTATACTATTTCGACCAATGGGCAGGCTGGAATTTCGGTGAACGTCAATTGATTATCTGGGGTGCCCTCTCAGATATGGGATCCCCTCGAGAGTGGCGGCATCAACTCAATAATTTTTGGCGGAATCACTATTGGCTCAACGGTTTTCACCTCACAGACCTAAGGATGCGGACGACCTTCCAACAGATGGACAAATCGCCGCCACAAACAATTCTTGCTTACCCGTCATCGCTTTATCAGTTCGCGCGGTTCATTTTCGAGAACGGTCTGAAGCCGAGGTGGGACTTGAAAGGGATCATCTCTTCGGCGGAGATGCTGCATTCACACCATCGTGATTTGGCGGAAACTGTTTTTAGCACAAAAGTTTATAACCGATACGGGGGACGCGAGGTCGGATTGATCGCAATGGAATGTGAAGAGGGACGCCTGCATATCAACTGCCGCGACCTCTACCTTGAAATAGACAGTCCTGACCCATACACCGAGCCGGGGGACATTCTCATCACACAACTCAATAACTACGCGATGCCGTTTATTCGGTATCGAATTGGCGACATTGGCCGTCTCTCCGATGCGTCATGCCCATGTGGCAGTCCGTTACCTGTTTTGGCGGAATTGCTTGGACGTAGCACGGCTACCTTCCGAACGAGAACACGCACATTGATACACGCAGGTTACTTCACACAACAATTCTATAACGTGGTTGGTCTGGAGCAGTTCCAACTGATCCAAGAGACCCTTAAACACTGCGTCTTGAAGGTGGTCGTTAACACACAGTGGACAGAAGCCGCACGCCGATATATGGTCCAGAAGATTCAGGAGGCACTCGGTGCGGATGTCATCGTTACAATAGAATTTGTAAAAGAGATTCCACTTCCCACTTCAGGCAAACGGGAATTTACGATTTCCAAGGTAACAGCGAGTGATTGATGCCAATTAGGTTTTACCAACCGACTCTTCTCCAAGCGTTCGACTTTCTCTTGGAGACTTTTGACAGATGTCTCGAAGCGGGGCAACCCGTTTTGTCCCACCTGGGACGTAAGATAGAATCAGCCCGTCAATCAATAAATTCCGATCCGCGATAACGCCCGTGCTTTGCTCTGCCGTTACACCCTTGGACAAGAGTAAGTAAAATGTGTCTTTTGCCCAACCGGGTGTCGTAAAGAAGTTCCCTTGCCCTTTTGAAATAACGAGGTCTGCATCCAATAGGGCGTTGAAAAATTCAGGCGTCCCCTGATAGAGGTTCGTCCCGATCGTCTTCGCGCCTGACGACATGAGTTTCACAATCCCCTCCTGTATCGCTGTTTGGACTTCTCGGAATTGCGGATACCGCACGATTTCCTGCAGATCTGTTAGTGTCGCATCGTTGCTGGCGTTGTCTGCCTTCCCAACAATAACGATATGGTGTCCACACTTCACGAGTTCCTGGACGAAGGCGATGTCGAAAATCACCTCTCCATCGTTGTCGGCAAGCCAAAGGATGTGCTGAGGTGCGGCGTCAATCACCTTTTCAGAGAACGTTTCATAACAGTCGATAGAAAAAGAGGTATCAACCGCTGCACGCAGCGATTCAGAAAAGTAGTCAGGATTCGTTTTCAGTCTTTTCACAACCCGTTCACTGCTGTAATCGATAATATTGCCTGCGACGACCAACTTCAACCGGGTTAACCAATTGTCCTTCCAAAACTCAGGAAGGAGTGCGAGTGCCGTCTGTCGGGCTTTCAGTTTATCGTGGTGATAGGGGTTCGGATTACCTGTGTGGAGGGCAACCATCTCGAAGATACTGCCCCAGAGTTCTTCGGGTGTGAGGGATTCGATGAGGTAATCGCCGTTGGCGCGTCGAAGATCCAAAAGTGTTTTTACGGCATCGCACGCGGCTCGTTGCAACTGCGGATTTCCCGTCGCACGTGGGATCAATTCCGTCGCGCTATGGGACTGGACATGCTGCCGAAGGTTCTCCCAATCTATCAACCCTTTTTTCTCTCCGAAGGTGAAAACCCCAGGGATATATTCGACTGTTACAATCTGCTCGAAAAGCGACTTTGGCACAGCCGGTGGAGAGTGCGCGGGTGGCACACCGAGTGTCCGATGTGACAGGAGCGTGTCGGAGGGGATTACCGTCCCCCGCGCCGCAATGGATGAAAGCCGAACGTTGTGCCCGACATTCACCGCATCGAAAGTGCTATTTTCAATGGTGCTAACTGTAGCAAGTCCCCGGACAGGTGCCGCTAACCTTTCAGGTATCGGATTCGCTGCAAAGGTTGTATCGTTTGCAGTGACGTTCTGCAATCCGACCGCATCCCCAACTGTTGTCGCGCCGAGCAGTGTAACGTTTTCAAGCCGACAGTAATCCCCGATCCGAACCTTTTCACCGAGATGCACCCTACCGAGGAGATAGCATGCCGTGCCAATCTCAATAGCTTCGTTGTCCACTGTTATCTGCGCCGCTGGGTCAACGCGAACGCCTTTCCGCGCCAGAGACTCTCGGATTTCAGCAAACAGAGCGGCTTCACCCGATAGCACGTTAGACCATCGATTAACACCTGACAGCACTTCCCCGCGGTAGATGAAAGCGTTGGTTTTCAATCCATCCTCATAACAGTGTCGAATCAGATCAACGTGGTGGCGTTCATCGTTTCGGTTTGTGTGGGGTTGCAACCGATGTATCCGTTCTATCAGCACGCTTTTCCGAATCAGTGTGATCCCTGTATTGGTATACGCTTCACCGCGATGCCATCGGTCCCACATCTCCTGTTTTTCCGCCGCTGTCATGTCATACCACTCTTTGGTGCCGGTGAGTTGTCCGTCAGCGTCGAAAAAGAGTCCCCCTTTATCTACGACTGTTTCAGGGATCTTGCCGCAGAGCGTGACATCTGCCCCAGAAATGAAGTGGGAGAGCAGGGTCTGTGCGAAAATCTCGCGATCCAAAAAGGGTTCATCACCGAAGGCGACCCCGATCCATTCTGCGTCGGACGCTTGGAGTGCGGGCAGTGCTGCTTGTAAGGCACCCCCTGTGCCGTTCATCTCTTCCTGGATACACGGGATAGCATCGGGACCCAGGAGTTGCGTGGGATCCCCGTTTTTCTCAATACGCGCCGCCATCTGTGGGTTAATGACGACAATATCGGGACGCGTGCCGGGGAGGTAACGTCGCGAGCGTTGGAGTGTGTTCTGCGCCCCGAAGGTGATGTCCAACGTTTTGCTCAAGCGTCCGGTAGGGTCAATACGCGTGCCTTTACCCGCTGCAAGCACCACCCATTGGGGGGTGAGGTCGTTTTCAAGTGTATCTGTGGGAAGTGTATTCAGGAAAGTTTCAAGGGTAGTCGTGTCCGCTGAGATTGCCGCGAGCGTCCCTTCTAATGGGCAACCGAGGAGGTTTTCAAGGAAACGTGTCTTCATTTTTGTGATTATTCTTTTTGCATTTTGATAAAAATGTTACGTTTTTATAACATTTTTAAATTAGCATTTCCGTGGGCGTTTCGGTTGAGAAACCACTGGTGGCGTGGGTTTACTGGGTATTTTTTCTGTTGCTATTCTCTGTTGGAAAAAAATAATTTGCTGAAAAGTGTAACATTTTTTATTTTTTGGATTTTTATAGTAAGGTCGAAAAATAGTTGGCACTCTTTAATGCGACGGGCAATGAATTGCCCTACTACGAACGGGTGTTTGTTAAGAAATAGGGGTCCACTTAATTCTAAGCTTCACTATAATAATTATCAAACTCGCATTTCATTAAGAAGTTTAGCACAAATCTAACTGGAATGCAAGTCGTTTTTCTATCGCAGGGCTATCCAGTTTTCGGTTTCTGAGTGCCTTATCGAGAATAGATATGTGACTTTCGGCACAAATCGGGGTTACAAACCCCTCCCACAAGAGAGATTTGTGACAATTGAATGGCTCTGCTATCGCGAGTAGAGTACAAGAGTGTGTCGGGATTCGGAGCCCTCCTACAAGAGAACTATAGTAAAGTTTAGAATTAATGATACATGTTTATGACATCGTCTATGGATATATCGGTGTTGTATTCACGGAGACGTTTGATATTTGCAAAGTCGTGTTCAATCGGATTGTAGTCGGGTGAATAAGGCGGTAAAAACA